>JAUXTH010000180.1 GCA_030679035.1 Methylobacter sp.
AGATGAAAACACGCGGAAATCCATCAGGGCCAGAGGTAGTAAAGACCTCATTAACAGGCCGGATATATGGCAGCAACTGCGTTGACTGACCGTAGCGATCAAAGAGAAAAAGCTTGCAAAACGGAGGAGTCCATATATGTGGTGAACCCAGTGAATCGCATCAATCGAGGAATGCGAACGGTGCGGTTCATTCCTCGGCAATTGCTCTCGGCATTGCTGCTCTACCTCCAGCATCCATGCAGTCGTTACCGCACGCTACTGCACTGGATGGGGCATGTTGGCATTTTCAAAATACAACATGTGGTGCAATACGGCTAAAGCCTATTGCAATCTACGGATTGCGCCTTACCGCGATCATCTAATTAGGAGCGGGCAGAAAATAGCTTTACTAATAGACATCTTGTAAAGAACCATAAAACATTGCTGTTGCCTGCTCAAAATCCTTACCATTCATCACTGCGACTGCATCCGTTAACAGGCAAGTTGGCTGCTTTGCGTTCGGCATTGATCTATATTAGTTATCGTATAACCCTGGAAATGATCATCACCGAACAGGAAATTATTGCGGTCAATGTGGGGGGAATCATGATGATTTGTATCAAACATGAACTGTCATTTGGTAATGCGAAACATGGAGATCGAAACATGCCCTACTTTTCGTCTTTAAGCTCATTGTCTTCCGGGCAACCGTAATGTTTGGCCGTGTAAGATAATATCAATATAGAACCGCTGAGTATGGCAATTGCGACTGTGATGCTAAGCAATAAATAAAGATGGAAGCTATCCGCTACTTTCTGTACATCAATGACTAAATGGCGTGATAACGCAGTGATCGCGATATAAATCAGAAACTGTACAGGCAGTCGACGCGTTTTAAAATAAGTACCGACCATGGCGCCTAATTCAAGATAAATAAACAGCAAAAGTATCTCTTCCAAACGGGCATGTCCTGATTTCATCATCTCGATATAATCATGAACAGCAGACCAGACTATCGTGGCGCCAATAACAAATAATGCAAGATAGTGAAAGGTATCGACCAGGATGTCGCCGATTTTATGAATTAGAACGGTTTTACTGTGCATGGATAATCTTTCCAATGAGTTAACCTTAAATTGGGACGGGTTCTTATAAACCCGTCCGTGATGTTTGCTCCTACAGTCACATCGTTAGTCTGGGATTTATAAGCCGCTCTTTGCCGTTGCAACTCTGATCAATTCATCCACTTCACTCGTCGTAGCAGAAAATTCTTCAGGGCGCGCGGAGTACTCGGCAACCCCAACAGCGGCCTCAACAACCAAGCCGGGCGCTTTAACGCGTTCTGAAATCTCGTTTTTAATCTGCGCCGCGATTTGCTCGGCTTTTTTCAATGGAGAACCCGGCATCGCAATAAGAAAATCCTGGTCATCCATTCTTGCCGCAATATCGACGCCCGCCCTGATGTCTTCTTTAACGCAATCGGCCACGCCACGTAATATGGCGTCCATTTCATGTTCAGGTAAATTATTATTCCTGGTTTTAAAACCCTTTAAGCTGATAAAAAGAATGGAAAAAGGAAAGCCGTTGCGTTTGGAGTTCTCGACTTTCTCCGTTAACCGGCCCAGCATCGTGTCTTTGGTCATTAACTGGGTTAGCGGGTCTAGGGGGATATGTTCTCTATCCCATGTTTCCTGCGCCTCCAGCCGCAGTACGTTGATAATGCCTAACGAACAGGCCAACAATAATCCAAGTATCCAGGTGAAATACCACATAGCAATCTCCTAATAAGCCGTATGATCGTTGTGTTGAATATGTTCCAGCGTGATTTTGCCGCGTAACACACGGAACACCCAAGTAGTGTAAGCAACAACGATGGGTAAAAAAATCACCGTCACTACGAACATGATTTTTAAGGTGGTTAGGCTGGAGCTGGCGTCCCATACCGTCAATGAGCTGTTCAAAGCCGAACTTGACGGGATCAGGAACGGAAACATCGACACGCCCGCGGTTAAAATAACCGAAGCCAATACCAATGAGCTGGTTATAAATGCCAGACCTGTGCGGTCGATTTTTGACAGCACGATGGTCGCCGCTCCGGCAATAAAAGCCAGCGCCGGAATGATCCACAACACCGGACAATGCGCATAGTTATCCAGCCATAATCCCGGTTCTTTGGACACTATTTTGGCTAACGGGTTGGATGGTGCGTTAGGGAGAATTTCACTGGTGATATGGTAACCGTCGATATTGGCGACCCAGATGCCGGCCAAGGCAAAAATAGCCAGCGTTATGATTGCAGAAACAGTGACCACTGTTTTACAGCGCCGGTTAATGTCGCCCTCAGTCTTGAGCTGTAAATAGACCGCACCATGCATAACCAGCATCGATAAGCTGAGCAGTCCTGCCGCCAATGCAAATGGGTTTAATAATGCCCAGAACGAGCCGGTATAAAAAATACGCATATCGTTATCGAAGTGGAACGGTACGCCTTGCAATAAGTTGCCGAATGCGACGCCGAAAATCAACGCCGGTACGAATCCGCCGACAAACAACGCAATATCCCAGTTGCTGCGCCATGTTTGGCTGGGCAGTTTGCTGCGGTAATCAAAGCCTATCGGTCTTAAGAATAACGCAAACAAGGTCAGCAATAAGGCAAAATAAAATCCCGAAAATGCGACGGAATAGGCGATAGGCCAGGCAGCAAACAGCGCGCCGCCTGCGGTTACGAACCAAACCTGATTGCCTTCCCAGGTTGCGCCTATGGAATTGATAATCACGCGGCGTTCGCTATCGTTTTTGCCTAAAAAGGGTAATAAAACTGCCACGCCCAGGTCAAAGCCGTCGGTAATGGCAAAGCCGATCAATAAAGCGCCTAATAAAGCCCACCAGATCAGGCGCAGGGTTTCATAATCGAAAATCATAGTGATGCTCCTGTGGCGATTTCAAAATGGTAGCGGCCTTTGTGCAGGCTGCTGGGACCTAACTTGATGAATTTAAGCATCAAGAACATTTCGATGATCAAAAATACCGTATATAAGCCGATGTAGCCAGCCAAGCTCAGGTATATATCGAGTTCGGTCAGGGATGATGTGCTCAAGAAGGTCGGTAAAATTTCCGCAATAGTCCACGGTTGACGACCGAACTCGGCCACAAACCAACCCAATTCAGAGGCAATCCAGGGCAACGGCATCATATAAAGGCTTGCACGTAACAGCCAGTCCTGTCTGCATTTACGAATTGAGCTGGCTATCACAGCAAAAATAAATATTCCCAGCATGATAAAGCCGCAAGCTACCATGATCCGGAAGGTCCAGAATAAAGGCACGACTCTGGGGATTGAGTATTGAGTTGCCAGTTCTATTTGTTGATCGGTCGCATCGACTACGTTTTCGGTATAGCGTTTAAGCAATAGACCATAGCCCAGATCCTGTTTGTAACGGTCAAACTCGGCACGGACATTGGCATCCTTGTTACCCGATCTTAAGGTTTGCAATAGTGCGTAAGCTTTCATGCCGCTACGAATACGCAAGCGATTTTTTTCCAGAATCTCCGATAAACCGGTAATCGGCTCATCGATGGATCGCGTCCCTATCAAGCCCAATACCCAGGGGATTTTGATTGCGTAATGCGTTTCCATGGTTTCCTGGTTCGGTATGCCGATGGCGGTAAACGCTGCCGGTGCCGGTTCGGTGTGCCATTCGGCTTCAATAGCGGCCAGTTTGGTTTTTTGTACTTCGCCGGCGGTATAGCCGCTTTCATCACCCAACACAATGACCGACAGTATGGCTGCCAGTCCAAACCCTGCGGCGATGGTATAAGAGCGTTGCGCAAAGGCCGCATCACGGCCTTTCAGCATGTAATAAGCGCTGATGCCTAACACGAAAACAGACGCGGTGGTGTAACCGGCGGCGACGGTATGGACAAATTTAACCTGAGCGGCCGGATTAAATAACAGATCGCCAAAGCTGGTGATCTCCATGCGCATGGTTTCATAATTAAACTCGGCTCCGGCAGGAAATTGCATCCAACCGTTGGCGACCAGAATCCACAACGCGGATAAGTTGGTGCCCAATGCAACCAGCCAGGTCACTAACAAATGTTGTCCCTTGCCTAGCTTGTCCCAGCCGAAGAAAAACAGGCCGACGAAGGTGGATTCCAGGAAAAACGCCATCAAGCCCTCAATGGCAAGCGGCGCACCGAAAATATCGCCGACATAATGCGAGAAATATGACCAGTTCATGCCGAATTGAAATTCCATGGTCAAGCCGGTGGTGACGCCCAGCGCGAAATTGATACCGAATAATTTCCCCCAGAACTGGGTCATATCCTTGTAAATTTCCTTGCCGGTCATGACATAAGTCGATTCCATAATTGCCAGTAAAAACGACAATCCCAATGTCAACGGAACAAACAAAAAATGGTATAGAGAGGTTGCCGCAAACTGCCAGCGCGATAAATCAACCACGGCCTCTGAAATCATAAATTTCTCCTATGGGTTGCAGTCCTGTAGACAGGACATTGAGATAAATGGGAATGGATAGCAAGATATACCAATACCCTTTGCGTTTAAACCAACTTACATTCAAAAGAAACTCTCGTCTGAGTTTTATTTTACTCTAACAATTAGACTTGGATGCTAAGATAGAATCGTGTTACTGTCTATCTATATTCATGAATAGACTAATTTTTTTTTCGGTACTTTAATCTAAGTTGGTTACGGTTTAATGACTTTTCTTTTTCTCGGGGTCAGTATATCTACCAATTCACTTTAATGAGTTTTCCAATTAACCTTGGAGCAATTAAAAAAAACGGCACGTAATAATAATTATTAATGAGGAGAATATCATGGCTCGAATTGTAATTTTAGGTGCAGGCATTGGCGGCGTGCCAATGGCTTACGAAATGAAGGAAACGGTAGGAAAAAATCATGATGTTATCGTGATTTCCGATAGCCCTACTTTTCATTTTGTTCCGTCAAATCCCTGGGTTCCACCCAAATGGCGAACACCTGAAGAGTTGAAGATTGAATTAGCCCCAATTTTTAAAAAAAAGGGCATAGAATTTATTCAAAAAGCCGCAGCAAAAGTTGACCCGGTTAATAATCAGGTGCTGCTGGACGATGGTTCCGCCGTTGCGTACGACTTCCTGGTTATCGCCACAGGGCCGCGCCTGGCTTTCGATGAAGTTCCCGGTCTAGGGCCGGATGGTTATACCTCCTCGGTTTGTCATATTGATCATGCCGAAGTTGCTGTAAAAGATTGGGATAAGTTTATGGAAAATCCCGGTCCGATTGTTATCGGCGCGGTTCAGGGAGCCTCCTGCTACGGACCTGCTTATGAATATTTAATGATTCTTGAAGCGGAATTACGCAAAAAGAAAATTCGCGACAAAGTACCGATGACTTTTGTGACCGCAGAACCGTATATCGGGCATTTGGGGCTAGGCGGTGTCGGCGATACCAAAGGCCTGCTGGAAAGCGCCTTGCGTGACAAGACCATCAAATGGATAACTAACGCCAAAGTCGACAAAATCGAACCCGGCATGATGTATGTCACGGAAGTCGATGATGAGGGCAAGGACAAGAAAAAACATGAACTACCCTTTAAACACTCAATGATGTTACCTGCCTTTACCGGCGTTGACGCCGTGCGCAATGTCGGCGTTGAAGGCTTGGTTAACCCGCGCGGCTTTGTTTTGGTGGATGAGCATCAGCGTAATCCTACCTTTAAAAATATCTATTCCGTCGGCGTCTGCATTGCCATTCCGCCTGTTGAAAAGACACCGTTGCCGGTTGGCGCGCCGAAAACCGGCTATATGATCGAGTCGATGGTCACCGCCACCGCGCACAATATTGCCGATGAATTGGCCGGCAAAGAGCCGACACACAGAGCGACGTTGAATGCGTTATGTCTGGCCGATTTTGGCGATTTCGGGGTGGCATTTCTGGCCAAACCGCAAATTCCGCCGCGTAACGTGACCTGGTCGGCCGAAGGCAAATGGGTGCATTGGGCTAAAATCGGTTTCGAGAAATATTTCATGCGTAAAATCAGAAGAGGCATCAGCGAACCTTTTTATGAAAGGATGATGCTCAAATTAATAGGCGTAGTCCGGTTAAAAGGAAAGTAAAATGACTATTGATCGCTTAGTTTTAGCCGTTGCAGGCAGTTTTATTTTGATTAGCTTATTATTGGCGCATTATCATTCTGAATTGTGGCTATGGTTCACCGCTTTTGTCGGCGCTAATTTGCTGCAATCGGCATTTACAGGGTTTTGCCCGATGGCAATCATACTTAAAAAATTGGGTGTTAAGCCGGGTAGTGCATTCTGATTAATTCATTCAGATAGAACACGGATGACACAGATTAGACGGATTTAAGCGGATTTTTTTTATACATTTTTATCAGTGATTATCAGTCAAATCCGTGTCATCTGTGTTCTATTGCCGCTCGTTCCCAAGCTCCAGCGAACGAGCGTAATGGGTATTGTTAAACCTGACACAGGTACGTGAAGATGATGCTTAAAACAATAAAAAACAAACTGGCATTAAGTCTATTATCGTTACTCATGTTATCGAACTGGTTGGCAGTAGCTGATCAAGCCGCGCCGGAAAAAGCAACCGCCCAATCCTTTTCACTGGATCAGGCCATTGATTACGCATTATCCAATAACCCTGATCTGCAAATCGCCGCAGAACGCATCGGTCAGGCTGAAGCTCAGCTAGGTGTGGCGCTGTCTGCGTTTTATCCGCAAGTAACCGCAAAAGTTGGCTATGACCATTCCAACAATCCGGCGCAGGTCTTTTCGATGATCGTGGCGCAACGGGATTTCAATTCCAACTCTATCAATAACATTAACAATCCCGGTTACCGGCAAAACTTCCGTCCCGAAATCATAGGTAAGCTGTCCCTGTTCCGTGGCGGCCAGGATTATCACAACAGTAAAGCGGCGGAGCTGGGCATAGACGCGGCTGAATTTGAACGCTCAACCGTGCGCAATGCCTTGATTGAAGCTGTCACCGCTTCATATTATGCCTATTTGGCCGCTCACGAGGCGCATAAAGTCGCCCAGGATTCCATTGCCGCAATTTCCAGCGAGCTAAAGCAATCGAAACTGCGGTACGAAGCCGGAACCGTACTCAAATCCGATGTTTTATCGCTGGAAGTGAAACTGGCTGAGGCGCAGGAAGCCGAAATCAGGGCCGCCAACGGCATCGAACTATCCAAAACGAGTATCGCCACCTTGCTCGGTCTGGCAACGGATCATGCGTTTACGGTTTCGTCAGCATCTTCGAAGTTACCCGAACCCAAGATGACGGTATCGTTTAACGATTTACTCGAACTGGCGATGACGCAACGCCCGGAGGTTAAAGCGGCCGCCACCAAGGTAGAAATAGCGCAAGCCAAGTTAAAAAGCGAGCAGGGCGCTTATTTGCCAAAAGCCGATGCTTATGTGAGTTACGGTCAAAACAGCCAATCTCCCGGATTTTCCAGCAGCAAAGACAATGTCACCGCCGGAGTCAGCGTCGAAATGGATTTGTTTTCCGGTTTGGAGACCAAAAACCGCGTCAGCGCGGCGGAACGAAAAGCCGCCGAAGCTCGCGAAACGGAACGGAAAGCCAAGCTGGCTATCGAACAGGAAGTCAAAATTGCTTCCCTGAAGTTGGAGGAAGCTCTGGCTCGTATGCGCGTCACCGAAGCATCGGTGGCTGCCGCCGACGAAGCGTTAAGGCTGGTTAATGAACAACGGCGCGCGGAAACAGTGACGGTTACCCGTTATATCGAGGCTGAAGTAGCCAGAAATAAAGCCCATTCCAACACGATTGCAGCGCATTACGATGCCCTGAGTGCCGAAGCCGCATTGAAAAAAGCGGTCGGCGACTGGAAGTAGATAATAAATAACTAATAGTTCCCACGCTCAGGCGTGGGAATTCAGTCTGCAACGTTCCAGCGTTGCGGGACGCTGGAGCGTCTACCACTGCGTTCCCACGCCGGAGCGTGGGAACGATAATTTTTCGTGTCTTTCGTGGACAAATGTTTTTTAAGACAAAGGAAACCTTATGTCTCAAATCGAACCCAAAAACGTCAACAAAATCGTCGCTATTTCCGTTGCCGTTTTAGCCTTGATTTTGTTGCTACTTTATATGCAAGGCAGTTTTGTCAGCAAAGTGTCGCCCGGATCAAGCCCATTGCCCGGCGATGCAAACGCGCAGCAAAGCAACACGGCTGTTGTCGAAAAAAAGCAGGTTGAGGACATTCTCAGCTGGCCCGGCACGGTAAAGTCGAGAACTGTAGCCAATATCGCTCCTAGAATGACGGCTAGGATTATCGAGATTAAGGTCAATGCGGGCGACAAAGTCAAAAAGGGCGACGTTATCGCCCGCCTGGATGAGCGCGACATTAAGGCTCAAGAAAATGCAGCCTTGGCCGCGCTTGCCGGAGCCAATGCCCAAGCCAATCGCGCCCAAGCTGACGAACAGCGCACCCGTAGCTTGTACAGCAAGGAGGCGGCGACCCGCGAAAATTTTGATGCCGTAGTTGCCAGCGCAAAAGAGGCAAAAGCGGGCGCAAATCAGGCCGCAAGCGCTGTAACGGAAGTCCGGTCCCATCTGGCCGATACGCTGCTGCTTGCTCCTTTTGACGGCGTTGTTGTCAAACGTCTTCAAGAACCCGGCGACATGGGGCTGCCCGGCGTTCCCGTGGCGACTTTGCAGACACCGCAAGGATTAAGGCTAGAGGTCGATGTGCCGAGCACCTGCGCCGGGCGTTACAGCATCGGCATGGATGTTACGGTGCGCATCGATACCTTGGGTCTAACCACCCGCGCGCAAATTGACGAGATCAGTCCCGAAGTCGACCCGCAAACCCGCACCCAACTGATCAAAACCGCACTGCCTGCTATCGAAGGCCTGCAACCGGGATATTTCGGCTGGCTGGAACAAGCCTGCGGTCAGCATGAAGCCTTGTTAATCCCTGTCACCGCTGTGCAACATATCGGCCAGCTGGAAGTGGTCAAGGTCGTATCGGAAGGCCGGCAGCTGATGCGTCATATCAGGACCGGTAAAACCTTCGGCGAGCAAATTGAAGTCATTTCCGGCTTACATGCCGGTGAAACCGTCATAACCCATCCTCAGCAGGCGCAATAAATGGATAGCCTGCAAAATGAAAGCCCCAAGCGTGGCTTGACGACCAAGATTGTCGAGATTTTTACTACATCGCAGCTTTCGATACTGTTCCTGATTATTTCCCTGTTGGCCGGAGCTGCGGCGTTAATCTTGACGCCCCGCGAAGAAGACCCTCAGATTGTCGTGCCGGTTATGGATGTGTTGGTTGAATATCCGGGCGCTTCAAGCGAGGAAGTTGAAAAACTGGTTGCCACGCCGCTGGAGGTTTTGCTCAAACAGCTTGAAGGCGTGGAGTATGTGTATTCCATTTCCAGACCCGGCGCGGCGGTTGTTACTGTGCGTTATTTCGTCGGCCAATCGTTTGAAGACAGCCTGGTCAAGACCTGGGACAGGCTGATGTCCAACCAGAACCTTATTCCTCCTGGCGTCGCCCACTGGAAAGTGTCGCCGGTCGAAATCGATAACGTGCCTATCGTTTTGATGACGCTTTCCGCACAGAACGATAATTACGATTCGATGGCCTTGCGCCGTATCGCCGATGAGCTGATTACTTCCTTGAGAAGTGTCGGCGATGTCGGCAAAAGCTGGGTTGTCGGCGGCGAGCAGCGGCGGGTATCGATTTATGCCAACCCTGCCGCATTGGCCGCGCACGGCGTAACCTTACTTGAAATCACCCAGGCGCTGGCTGATGCCAACGTGAACCTGCAAGTCGGCAGCATCGAACGCGGCAACCGTGAAATCCTGCTCGAAGCCGGGCCGCATTTTGAGTCGTCGAACGAAGTGGGAGCGACCGTCATTAAGAGCGTTGCGGGACGGCCTGTTTACCTGCGCGATGTGGCGCGAATTGAAGACGGCCCGGCCGATGTCGATCATTACACCCGCATCGGCTTTGGCCCTGCGGTCGATGAGATGCCGACGATAGGCCATGCCACCGGCAACAAGCCGCAAGTCGGGCAGGAACGGCAGATGGTCACCATTGCTGTCGCCAAACGCAAGGGCAGCAATGCAGTCAACGTCGCCGAAGCCGTTATTGCCACGGCGGAAAAGCTGCACGGCACGCTGATTCCCGAGGATGTTTTAATGAGCATCAGCCGCGATTACGGGGAAACAGCCAACCACAAAGTCAACGAGCTGGTTAAGCATTTGAGTTTTGCCATCGTGATTATCGTGGTGTTGCTGGCCTTTTCGCTGGGGCTGAAAGAATCGTTTATCGTATCGATCGCCGTGCCGATGACCTTGGCGTTGACCCTGTTGCTGGACTATATATCCGGTTACACGATCAACCGCGTCACCTTGTTTGCGTTGATCCTGTCGCTGGGCCTGCTGGTGGATGACCCGATCGTCGATGTCGAAAATATCCATAGGCACTATAAATTGCGCAAAGAATCGCCGCTACAAGCGCTGTTGACGGCGGTCGATGAAGTCAGGCCGCCGACTATCCTGGCGACTTTCACGGTGATCGTGTCATTCCTGCCGATGTTTTTCATCACCGGCATGATGGGGCCGTACATGGCGCCGATGGCGTTTAACGTGCCGATAGCGATGATTGTTTCGTTGATCGTCGCATTCACCGTGACGCCATGGGCGAGTTTCAAGCTGCTGCAAAGCGAATACCACAGCCATAGCGACGAAGTGCCGTTGGAGCTCAAACAGACGTTTATCTACCGGACTTACCGCTCCGCACTCGGGCCTTTGCTTGAGACTTCAAAACGCGCAAAGTTGTTCCTGCTGATCGTGCTGATAGCCTTCGTGGCCTCGACCCTGCTGGCCGTGACCCGCGCCGTGCCGCTCAAGTTATTGCCGTTCGACAATAAAAACGAGCTGCAAATCATGATCGATATGCCGCGCGGCTCGACTCTGGAGCAGACCGATGAAGTCGCGCGCGCCCTTGGCAGCTATCTTGCCACCGTCAACGAAGTCACCGATTATCAAACCTATACGGGGCTCGCCGCGCCGATGGACTTTAACGGCATGGTTCGTCACTATTATTTACGCAGCGGCGGCTATGTGGGCGAAGTCAGGATCAATTTACTGCCTAAAGACCGGCGTGAACAGCAATCGCACGAAATCGCCTTGCGCATGCGGCCTGAAATAGAGCAGATCGGCAAGAAATACGGCGCAAATCTTAAAATCACGGAAATCCCGCCGGGCCCGCCGGTGCTTTCCGATCTGGTCGCCGAAGTTTACGGCCCGCCGGAAGCTAGTATTGACAGCCTGGTCGCCGTATCCAAGCGCGTCAGGGCCGATATGGAAAAAACCGAAGGCGTGGTCGATGTCGATGACTTTTCCGAAGCGCAACATGACAAGGTCCATTTCCACCTGAATAGGGAGAAAGCCGCGTTGTCCGGCATCAGCGTCGAGCAAGTTGCCCAAACCCTTCGCATCGCCGCAGCAGGCCAGACGGTCGGCATTGTGCATGTAGACAGCGAACGCCAGCCGCTGGAAATCACCCTGCAACTGCCCCGCGCGCTACGCTCGTCCGTTGCCGATTTATTGGCTTTGCACGTTAAAACCGGGCAGGGCGATCTGATACCGTTAAGTGAAATAGGCAGCGCCGACATAGAAAGCGAAGACCAGCCTATTTTCCATAAGAATCTGCAACGAGTGAGTTATGTGATTGCCGGAATGGCGGGTCGCAGTCCGGTGGAAGCGGTTTTCGACCTGAATGACGTGATGGATGAACGCCCCTTGCCGGAAGGCTATACCGCCGAACTCGCAGGGGAAGGCGAATGGAAAATCACCGTTGATGTATTTCGTGATCTTGGCTTAGCCTTTGCTGCCGCGCTGGTGATGATCTATGTTTTGCTGGTCGGCCAAACCGGGTCGCTGAGCGTGCCGCTGGTGATGATGATAGCCATCCCGCTGACCGTCATCGGCATCATGCCGGGCTTCTGGCTGCTTAACTTGTTTACCACGCCTATCGCAGGTTATCCCAATCCGATTTATTTCACCGCCACCGCGATGATCGGCATGATTGCGTTGGCGGGTATCGTAGTGCGCAATTCGATTATCCTGATCGATTTTATCGAGCGCATTCGCGCCCGTGCCGATGTGACGCTTGCGGAAGCCTTGATTGAGGCTGGTGCGATACGCTTGCGGCCGATATTTTTGACTGCTGGAGCGGCCATGTTCGGTGCGTTTGTGATCATCCTGGACCCGATATTTTCAGGGCTGGCATGGAGCTTTATTTTCGGTATTTTTGCCTCGACCCTGTTTTCGCTGCTGGTGATTCCGGTGGTTTATTTTTTGATTAACAAGGACGAGTAACAGTTCTTAATAAAGTGAGGGGGCAAACCGGATTATTTTCCACGCCTCTCAAGCCTGTGGTACAGGGCCATTCCAGACAGCATGGATGCAACAAATATCAATGCCTTGGGTTGACCGGCTGCTGCGCTTACCACAGCGGGCCCTGGGCAAAATCCAGACATTCCCCAGCCGATTCCAAAAACCAGACTGCCTAATAGCAAGCGTGCATCCAGCTTGGTTGCAGAGGACAGCCGCATGGGCGCCCCCAACAAGCTGCGCTGACGTTTTTCAGCGATAGCGAAGGCGCCGGATCCAATCAGGATTGCGCCTCCCATCACGAATGCGAGAGATGGGTCCCACTCACCGGTCAAATCCAGGAAACCTATGACTTTCGAGGGGTTGGTCATGCCTGAGATGATGAGGCCCAGGCCAAACAATAATCCGGCGAGAAAAGCACTAAGATTCAACATGGTTAGTTCCCTATCAAGTGGCGAGTCAGGTAGACGGTGATAAAACCCGCCATCATGAAAGTCAGCGTTGCGGCAATGGACCGGATCGACCCGCGGGAAATGCCGCAGACGCCATGGCCGCTGGTGCATCCTGACGCGTAGCTGGTTCCCAGACCCACGAGCAGACCGGCAATGATCAATTGCGCCGTTCCCGCTTCGATAGTCACGGGAGGCAGATCGGAGGCAAGTTGATATATGAAAGGTGCTGCTGCCAAGCCGAGCACGAACATCAAACGCCAGATTTTGTCTCCCTTGCCGACCTGAATCAGACCGGCCAAAATGCCGCTGATGCCGGCAATTCGGCCATTCAATAACACAAACATGGCAGCGGCTATGCCGATCAATAAGCCGCCCGAGAGGCTGGCAAGATAGGCGCTGTGGGTAAAGTCGGATAGATTCATATTTTTCTCTTTTGGTTTCCGGTTAAGCCGGGTTGCAAAAACGGATTAAGGATAATCATCCGTTCTTCAATAATCTGTCCGTGCTGCATATCTTCTGAATAAAGCGTTGAGCAATCAGCTTGCAATGCAGCGGCAATAATCAAACTATCGTAATGTGAAAAGCCGTAACGTTCGGCTATGTCAAAGGCGTCGTTAAGCGTGGTTAAATTAATGGGATGCAGTACGCTGCATTCTTGACTGATACGATTGATAACGGTGCGGATAGCGGTAATATCAAAGCCTAATTTACGCTTCATGATATTGGCGGTTTCACTCAATACCTGGACCGACATAACAGGATGTATTGCCAGTATCGCTAATGCTTTGCTCTGCTTGTGTTCGTCTTGGCTGAAACTGTAAATAACAATATTGGTATCAACAAATTCACCTGGCATTAGCATCTTCCCGGTCAAAGCTAAAGCTGCTCATATCCTTTTGGAATGCCCTAAAAAAGTCTTTTAATTCACGTTGTTTGGTCAATTCATCGCTGTGTTTTTTTATCAGAAGCTCAATAAGTTCACTGCTGGAAACGTGCTCTTGTTCAGCCATGTCATGCAGTTTGGTCGCGGCTTGGTCGCTGATTTGTAAGTTTTGCATGGCGTTAGTCTCCACTCGTATTCAATAAAATATGGGTACCGTATTGTAAAGCATTTATCGCATCAAAAAGGCTTAACAACCGCCAGGATTACGATACCGACCAGAAATAAAACCGGCACTTCATTCATCCAGCGGTAAAAAACATGGCTGCGCCGGTTGCGGGCATGTTTAAAATCAAGCATCCATACATAGCAGAAATAGTGATAAACCAGCGTCAGCGCCAGCAGCGCCAGCTTGGCATGCAGCCAACCGGCATTGGCATAAACAGCCCAGTCGTAAGCAACCAGCATCCAGATGCCGAATAGCAAGGTCGCTATCATGCCCGGCGTCATAATGCCGAAGAACAGTTTGCGCTCCATCACCTTGAAGCGGTCATTGCTGATCGCGTCATCGCTCATCGCGTGATAAACATACAGGCGCGGCAGGTAAAACAGACCGGCAAACCAAGTGACCATAAAAATCAGGTGTAACGCTTTTAACCAGAGCATGGGCTAGCCTTTAAGTAGTGATTCGATATTAGTTTTCATTTTTGCCAAGTCAAAAAGGCCGATTTCTTTTTTAACAACCGAGCCGTCCGGGGCAATCAAAAAGGTGCTGGGCGTAAACATGACGCCGCCGAAAGCCTGGGCATGTTCCGAATTTAAATCCAGCGCCACAGGGTAAGGCAGTTGCGTGGCTTTAGTCATATCGACGACGTGATTCGGCGGGTCGTAATACATCGCAACGGCGATCATCTCAAGCCCCGATGCATGATACTGGGTGTAAAGATCGATTAAATCCGGGATTTCTTTGATGCAAGAAGGGCAATCAGTCGCCCAGAACGTGATGATAACCGGCTTGCCGCGTAAATCTTTCAGCGCGATTTTTTCACCTGTGAGGGTAGTAAAACTTACGTCCGGCGCTGAAGTGATAGTCTTGCTACAGCCTAGTAAAATGAGCAGCAAAAGTAATAAACCGAACGGCCGATATTTTGTTTTCATGGGTTTTGATGAGGTGGATGTGTTGGGAATGGAGACAAAATAACATACCCAATTTAAAAAACCAGAATAACTCCGACTTGTGGGCGGATTCAAGATCAAAGTGCAACAGCCGATGATGGGTTGGTATAGCGGCATAATGCCCCGGAAATCAAGCATATGTCGCCCGTTAGGTATTTCTACTAATTGTACAAAAAATTTGTTTCCGATAATCTGGAGCCGTTTCTATCTTTCCAACTGAGTTTTTTAGGATAAAAGCAGCACTTCTGATTGAACCTTATTTAGTTAGATCACAGTCTAAACCCATGTAAGTTGATTAGTTGATGCGGCGAATTTTTTCATAATCCTTTAGGAGTTTACTATGGAATTTATCAAGGCGGGTTCATTGCCTGTAAGCTCATTCGTACCTGCAAGCATTGACCAGTACTACCCAAAGAATGAAAGCTCGACATGGAATTTAAATTCTTTAAGTGATGTCATGGCTTTTGAGTCTAACAATAAAACTTTTTGGAAGAAAACCGTGCTTGGGTTATTGCATCATCGACGGTCATTTTCTGAGAGCGGGGCGTCCAGAGCAGTCATTGTCGGATTTAGCGATTTAAGCCGCAAACTGACTTATCAGTTTAAGAAAAACCCGGTGCTGCGAGTGGACTGTGTGGGTTTTTTTGATGATCGTGGACCGGGGCGCTTTTCAGGAAAAAAGGAACGCCGATCCGAAGCACTGCTGGGCGATATTACATCGGTGACTGAATTTGTTAAAACTCATAACGTTCAGCACATTTACATCGCTTTACCGATGTCTGCACAGCCGCGGATTCAGGCATTATTGGATAACTTACGGCGCGATACCACTGCATCGATTTACTTTGTACCGGATATACTTTCGTTTGATTTAATTCAGGCCAACATCAGTATCATCAACGGCATTCCCGTCGTGGCAGTTTGCGAAAGTCCGTTTGTTGGTATCAACAGCAGGATTAAACGGATCAGTGATGTGGTGTTATCGCTTTCGATTTTGTCGTTGATCGCGCCATTGATGCTGTTGATCGGCATTGGCATAAAGTTTAGCTCATCAGGCCCGATGTTATTCAAACAGCGTCGTTACGGGGTCGATGGCAAGGAAATTGTGATTTATAAGTTTCGTAGCATGACCGTGATGGAAGACGGCGAGAAGGTTGACCAGGCAACTCGAAATGATCCGAGAATTACCCGGTTTGGGGCGTTCTTACGAAAAACATCTCTGGATGAGTTGCCGCAATTTATCAATGTGCTGCAAGGTCACATGAGCATTGTTGGCCCGAGACCACATGCTATCAGCCATAACGAAATATACCGCAATATAATCAAAGACTATATGGTGCGGCATAAGGTAAAGCCCGGCATTACGGGGTGGGCGCAGGTTAACGGCTTTCGGGGTGAAACTGAAACTGAAGAAAAAATGCAGCGCCGGATCGATTACGATCTGGATTATCTGCGCAACTGGTCGTTGTTTCTCGACTTATTGATTATTTTTAAAACCATTGGCGTGGTGATTAAGGATCAAAATGCGTACTAATAAAAGATTTAAATGGCTTGATAAACACTATTTCTTGTTGTTGGCTTTACTGCTGCTGTTGCCTATTCAGCAAGGTATCGCTGCTTATAACATTGGTCCGGATGATGTCTTGCGCATCTCTGTGTTCGGTCATGACGATTTAAAAGCTGAA
The DNA here is from genome assembly GCA_030679035.1 of Methylobacter sp. Classification (GTDB taxonomy): domain Bacteria; phylum Pseudomonadota; class Gammaproteobacteria; order Methylococcales; family Methylomonadaceae; genus Methylobacter_A. The sequence goes on from JAUXTH010000180.1 coordinate 16,576, forward strand.
ACCCGCGTTTCAGCCGATGGTCGGATTAGCTTTCCGTTAATCGGTGACGTCACGGCAAGCGGGAAATCCAGTATGGAGTTGGAAGAAGCTATTGCCGTGCGTCTAATCAGCGGCGGCTTTATTCAGGAGGCTCAGGTCAGTGTCACGGTGGTGGATCGTGTCAGTCAACAGGTCTCTGTGTTGGGCTATGTTAATAAACCGGGGCGTTATCCCCTGGATTCCGATAGTTCAATAGTCGATTTGATTGCCATGGCCGAAGGCATTGATGAGTTGGGTGGCACTAAGGCAGTGGTTACCCGTATTGTGGACGGCAAGCCGCAAAAGCAGGAGCTGAATTTGAGAGCTTATCTGGAAAACGGCCAAAATATCGCACCCTTTAAGATGCGCCAAGGTGATGTGGTGTATGTGCCCAAGGCATCCCTATTTTATATTTATGGTGAAGTTCAGCATCCTGGCGGTTATCCCCTTGAACCGGATATTTCGGTGGTAAAGGCCTTGCCGATCGGTGGTGGGCTGACATTGCGCGGTACTGAAAACGGCATAGTTGTTAAACGCAAGAACGGAAGCGGCGAACTACAGGAAGTTGATGTGGAGTTGGGTGATGCCGTGTTAAAAGATGATGTGATTTATGTTGGTGAGCGTTGGTTTTAGCCTATTGCAAATCAGGATGCGTTTTCGTGCCATCCTTATCGGATTACTTAGATTGAATCAATAAAATAAAGGAACACCATGAATTTTCAACAATTTATTAACATTCTTTGGTCACGCAAATCGGTTGTCCTGTGGGCATTGATGATGACGGCAATCACGACCTTGGTGGTGAGTCTGTTGTTGTCCAAACAATACCTAGCCACGACTTCAATAGTGGTTGATCAACGCAGTGTCGACCGGGTGACGGGCCTGGCTTTGCCGGTACAGCTGTTGCCAGGGTATATAGCGACACAGGTTGACGTGATTTCCAGTCATAAGGTGGCGCGTAAAGTGGTGGACAAACTAAAACTCCACGAGATGCCAAAAATGCAGGAAGACTTTGCAAAATCCGACGGCATTGGCGACATCAGGGACTGGGTTGCGGATTTGTTGCTGAAAAAACTGGAAATCAGGCCTTCACGCGAGAGCAGTGTGATGCAGGTTGATTTTACTTTTAACGATCCACAACTTGCCGCGCTTATCGCCAACACCTTTGCCGATGTCTACATTCAAACCAGTACCGAATTGCAGGTTCAACCGGCCAAGATGAGTGCAGACTGGTTCGATTCGCAAATGGCTACCTTGCGAGAGCGTTTGGAACATGCGCAGTCGGTGTCGTCTACTTATCAACAAGAACATGGTATCGTCGCGATTGATGATCGACTTGACCTGGAAAATTCCCGTCTGGCTGAACTATCAAAGCAGTTGGTGGAAGGTCAGGCGCGCACCAGCGAATTGCAATCAAGAAAAGATTTGCTGACGAGCACCGTCAAGCAAGGCAGCTCACTTGAGTCGCTACAAGAAGTGTTGAGCAATCCGCTGATTCAATCGCTGAAGACGGAATTGGCACGAGCAGAAGCTGGTTTTGCCGAATTGTCCAAACGAGTTGATATAAATCATCCGCAATACAAGCAAGCAAAAGCGGAAGTGAACAACCTGCAACAGAAAATGCACTCCGAAGTCAATATGGTGTTAAGCAGTATCGCCAGTGGAGCTGCTGCTTCCATACAACGTGACAAGATAGTGGCTAATGCCTTGGCTGAGCAAAAAGCCAAGGTGCTGGAGTTGAAAAAACAGCATGATGAAATAATGGTGTTTAATCGTGAGGTGGAAAATGCACAGCGGGTCTATGATGCCGCCATGCAGCGTGCGGTGCAAAGCCGCATGGAAAGCGAAATAAGCCAGACCAATATCGCTGTCCTCAATTACGCCATTCCTCCGCAAAAACCAGCCAAGCCCAAAGTGTTGTTAAACATGATTCTGTCGTTTTTTCTGGGCGGAATGTTAGGGGTGGGGGCGGCGTTATTGGCAGAATTGATGGATCGTCGAGTGCGCTCTGCTTTTGATATTTCGGAGGTATTGGATGTTCCTGTTTTTGCTATCGTTTCCGCATCCAAGCAAAAGCAAATACCTTGGCAGTTTAGTCTTGAAAATCTCCGTGATAAATATAATGAGCGAGGTACCGCATAAATGCAAACGGCGAAAATTATTTTTAATAACAAAATGATCAACGAAATAACCAAAACAGAAAACACTGCTTCCATAGGGACTTCCATGGGGGCTTTATTACTGGATGCGGGGAAAATCAATGCTAATGATGCCGAGCGCATTATCATCTTGCAAAAACAGAAAGGCATGCAATTTGGCGATGCAGCGAAGGCGCTGGGGCTGATCAACGATGGCGACATACAAAAAGCCTTGTCGCATCAATTTGATTTTCCATTCCTGACGGCAAGCGAAGAGCATTTTAGTCGGGAATTGGTTGCAGCGTATCAGCCCTTTAGTGCGCAAGTGGAAGCGCTTCGAGCTGTACGCGGACAATTGATGCTGCGCTGGTTTATCGATGTCCATAAAACCTTGGCGGTGGTCAGCCCCAGTCGAGGAGAAGGGCGCAGTTATATGGCTGCTAATCTGGCGATTGTTTTTTCCCAGCTTGGTGAACGCACCCTGTTAATCGATGCTGATCTACGACATTCGCGGCAGCAAGCGTTATTCAAGTTACAAGGCGGCTATGGCTTGTCGGATGTATTGGCAGGACGCTCCGATCTAACGGCTGTTACACGAATTCCGGCCTTCCGGGATTTATCGATCTTGCCGGCGGGCACAGTGCCGCCTAATCCGGTCGAGTTGCTCAGTCGAGGTTTAAAAAACTGTCTGCAACAGTTGCAAACCCAATTTGACGTAATTCTGATCGATGCTCCGTCAGCAGAGGAGGGCATAGATGCGCAAATTATCGCCTCAAATTGTGGCGGTGCCCTGTTAGTGGCGCGGCAAGACAAAACTCGGTTGAATGATTTACAGCATTTAAAAGAAGCTTTGCAAGACACGGGCAGTCAATGCCTCGGCGTTGTATTAACGGATTTTTAAATATTAAAAATTAAAACTAAATTGCTTAATTACAGAAAACAAACTATATTAACATTTCATAATAACGTTATGTTTTTATTAAAGTTAATAGATTAAAGTCATTGCTTATGAAATTTAGCAAAAATAATGCGACGAAAAACCGGTACTTATTGTCGTGTTTCCTGTTCCTTATAGGGGGGCTGCCAAGTAAAAGCTATGCCGTAGCATCGCCAGACGATACTATCAAGCCTTACGTTGCCTCCAGCTTGCTATACGACAGCAACTTTTTGCGATTATCTGACAGCGTCGATTCTGTTGCGGTTACCGGTAAAAGCGATAAAAGCGAATTTCTTAAACAAGTCGCAGCCGGGTTGGATATGGACTGGACAATCAGCAGGCAGCATATTATCGTTAAAGCTAATGTTAACCAGAACTGGTTTCAAAACTTCAGCACTTTGGATTACACTGGCTGGGACACACAGGCCCAATGGAACTGGCATGTCAGGAACGATCTGGATGGCGAAATCGGGTACACCAACACTCAAGTATTGGGTAGTTTTGTTCAGTTGAATAGTCTGGTAGGCAACTTGCAAAATAACCAACGTTCTTTTGCCAACGCCGGTTACCTGTTTCATCCTAACGGTAAAGTCAAGCTTGGCGTGTTTAGAGTAGAGAGACAGTTTGATGAAAATAGTCGGCAATTCAGCAACAACATTGAAGACAATGCCGAATTCAACTTGCAATACCTAAGCCCTACTGGCAGCATTTTTGGAGTGCGGGTGCTTGCAACTGATGGTCAATATCCAAAACGCCAATTAACCGCTAACAGCACCCAGGATAACGCGTACACGCGAATGAATTATGCGGCGACTTGGGATTGGCAGGCCAGCAGTAAAACGCGTATTGATGGGCATGTCGGCTACACACAGCAAGACTATGCGAATTTCAGCGCCAGCAATTTTTCCGACATAATCGCACGTCTTAATCTAAAGTGGCAAGCCAGCGACAAAACATCGCTAGAGCTGTCCACAAGACGTGAAATCGCCCAAGCCGACAACCGGTTTGCCAGTTTTGTCCTAACCCAGGGGGTATGGTTTAGCCTCGCTTGGCAGTCCTCCCCCAAAATTGGCCTGACTTTGCCCATGTCCTACCAACAGCAACAATATTTGGGCGGCACTGGCAGCAATACTGTTGGTTCTGAACAACAAAAAGACAATGTCGGCAGCATTGGCCTTAATGTGATGTACCACCCATTGGACAGCATCAGCATCGGCCCAGTGCTGAATTACGAAAAGCGTGATTCCAATAACCCTGTTGCATCCTACGAAACCAAATCGGCTGGGGTTAATTTACAGGCGGCTTTTTGAATAACGCTGCCTCGGAGCGCATAAACACGCTCTGTAGGCCGTTAATAAAAATATTATCAAAACAGAAAATCTTAAGGAAGAGATATGATCCGTAAAATACGTTTCAGCACCGTGTATTTCAAGGTTGGGAAGCCTAGAAAGTACAGAATTACTCCCTCTCACTAAAAAGCAATCAAGTCTTGGTGCTGTAAGCCCGGCTAAATCACTAGATTTGATCGTTTTTTAATAATTAGACGTTTTCTCGCTTAGGTGAGACTAAAAGACGTAAATCATTTCTTCTTGCCAACTTATTCCTGCCTCCCCTTGATGAATAGGCTTATCAGGGCTTGATCCTGTCTTTGTGAGACAGAGGTCGAGGAGTCTCCTGAAGCAATAGTGCATGTATTTTACGAAGCATTTTTTGCGTAGTGAAAATGCAGGCAATTTCCAAAATTGCGTCGAGTCATTGAGTATTCAGTTTTATGGCCTCTGTTGGCTATAAAATTAGGGAAGCGGGACTATTGGGGGCACCGTTGTCAGTAGTCTGTCGCATGATTTTTGCCGCTTGGGGCAGGGATGCTAAAAACAAGCTTTTACAAAAATATCGTCTCCCAAGAAATCACTTAGAAAGAACCCAGTGATGCAAGGCATTTAGCTTAATAGCGAGGTCGCCTGATAGGTAATCGCACTTATTGATTGAAGAAATTAAATTCTCTATTCTAAAGCCACTTGATATTACCTATTACAGACAGTATCAGTCCTGATGAACTATGAAAAACGCGATTCTAACGACGGTTAAAGTCTTACGAAACTCAATCGGCTGGCGTTAATTTACAGGCGGCTTTTTGAATGAGTGATGGAAGTGAGCGGCATCATGTTCAAAACAAAAGAAGGGAAGAAGTGGATATGATTTTTTTAAACTCACAGCTAACTAGTAAATCTAATCGCACCGCTCAGTTATTCGCTGTCATAGGCTTGACAGAGATGACGATGGATGGAGTCTTGTTTTGCACCGCAGGCATTTCGGCGGAGGTAAATGCTACTCAATGCTTTCAAGTAAATTTAACCAGATAGCTTTATTATGCTGTGGATGTTTAGTCTGTTCGGTGTCATCACCGGGATCGGAGGCTGATATGTCATTCATTATCTCAATTTACAAAATATCCTGCTCGCAGGATCTACTAGACGTAAGGAGCTGGAAGTGGACAAACCAGACAGGAATATCCAGCTTATTTTATTCGTATAGCTTGATAACGAGTTTTGTTATTAGCTTAAAAATTTTGCAACTACTATCATTTTTAAAGCTTGCATGAAAACTACTTCTCCAGATATTACTAAGCAAAGCGTAAGTGCCGTAAAGTGGAGCGCACTTGGAAGCATAGCCCAATATGGTTTATCGTTAGGTGCGCAAATCGTGCTGGCTCGAATTTTGGGACCTGAGAACTACGGATTGTTTGCTATGGGGACTATAGTACTTACGTTCAGTAATTTTTTTTCTAATTTTGGATTTGCTTGGGGATTAATTCAAGCACAGGACTTAGTTGAAGAGGATATTCGTTTTGTATTTACGTGGCAACTTATTGCTGGCGTTATGGTTGCGCTCGGACTCTATTTGCTCTCCCCCTTTGTTGCCAACTATTTTAAAGAGCCTCAAGTTGCTGCTATTGTTCGCTGGCTAAGCCTGGCGTGTATATTTAGTGCCATTACGGCACCTGCCAGCAATCTGCTCAGACGAAATCTCGATTTCCGCTGGATTAATATCATTCAAATTACAAGTTATAGCATTGGCTATCTTGGCATTGGTATTCCGCTTGCTTATCAAGGTGCTGGCGTCTGGTCTCTTGTCGCAGCTTGGCTTACGCAGTCTTTTAGCATGATGGTAATGACCTTTAGTCGGCATCCCCATGCCATAAAGCCTTTATTTTGGTATAGCGGGTCTAAAGTCATGTCAGAGGTTGGTATAACGGTATTTGTAACAAATCTCTGCAATTGGTTACTCAATAATATGGATCGTATTTTTTTAGGCCGTTTTCTTGATTCTCATGCAGTTGGGCTTTATACGGTAGGCTACAATCTTTCTAATACGCCAAATAATCTGTTTATTGGCGCATTGCAACCTGCCTTTCTTACTGCGGGTTCCCGTCTTCAATCGGAGCCAGATCGTTTGCGTCGAGCTTATCTTCCGGTCATTGCGTCGGTGTGGATACTTATTGCTCCTCTCTTTGTTTTTTTCGCAATGATTTCCCAGAATTTAGTTGGTTTTTTATATGGGCCGGCATGGGAGTCCTCGGCCAGGGTATTGGCTATTTTAGCCCTATCTATGCCCGCCTATATTACCTGGGCTATGTCTACGCCTGTTTTGTGGAATACCGGGAAGAAACATTTTGAGAGCTTATTGCAATTGCCGATCTTGGCAATAGCTGGGTATGCCTTCTACAGCTTTGCGGGCAAGGGAATTGTGATTGTTACGTTAATAGCCGCTGGCCTCCTTTTCACCAGATCTATTGTGATCACTACCGCAGCCTGCCGGCAGGTAAATGTTTCCGCTCTAGACTTATTGCCTTTTGCTGTTCGCGGGATTGTCATGATGGGACTTGCCGCAGCCGGTACTTTTAGTGGTATTAAACTGGGTGTGCTAGTTAATATTTATATCGACACTAAATTTAATATGATTGCGCCTACTTTTGCCGGCATCAATATTAACTTTATCCCTGTCACTCCCTATTTACTTCCACTTCTTGGAGGTGTTTTTTTTGGAGGCATTATTTTATTAGCGGCCATATTTGTTTCCCCCCGTTTGCTTGGTGATGAGGTGATAGATATGTTGGGTCGGTTTAGTCCGAGATTACATCAAGCACTAAGTGAGAACACCAAATCCGGCTCAAAACAATTAGCGGCGGTAGGGAAATGATTGAATTTTTGATAGCTCCAGTATTGTTCTTAGCAGCATTTTTGGCTGCCATTGGTGCAACATTCTGTTTGATGGGACTTATGCGTGTGTTTCGTAGCAAGGAAGGATTCTTGCCGTACATTTTTTATACATCGACTTTTATAAATACACTGATGATAATAAATCAAGGGCGGAATCTGTTTGTTTTAACCGAGCCTGAGGATATCAGTTTAGAACCTTCATCCTATGTTATATGGATCGCTCGAATCAACACGGCGCTTGTTCTTTTTTCAGCCTGTCAGCGTATAGCCAAACGATTAACACATTACGGGAGCACACCCAAGACACCAACCTTACTGATTATCGCGTTCTTATTTTTCTTCTTTACCAACGTGTTCACCGCCGCATTTTTTAGTGCTCATCCGTCGTTTGAACACGAATACGTATATTTAGTCTTAGTGGGTACGGCCTCTCTATTGTTCGTTCAAGGGGAAGAAGAAACAGCTATCAGTATGGCTCGTAACGCCTACTTTATTTTTCTGGTAATCAGTGCAGGGTTTATATTTTGGAAACCTGAACTAGTAATTGACAACGATTATCTTGAGGGACTTATTCCAGGATTAACTTACCGTTATGCTGGATTGACTTCTCATCCTAACTCTTTAGGTCTAATTACCACTTTATTTTTATTATGCTTGTGGAATAAACCATTTTCCAGTCGATGGATCAATGTTTTGGCTTGGACAATCGGCTATTCGAGCCTAGTGTTAGCCCAATCAAAAACTTGCTGGATTAGTTTTATGGTGTGCATGTCCTGTTTAGGATATTTCAAATATGGTGCCCTTTTAAAACAGCGCTTTTTCGATTTTAAGAGTCCTATTTTACCGGCGATTTGTATCCTTATGGCAATGATAACAGGCATCATTATGTCGGGTGTGGCTATGCTTGGCGATATAGGGGATAAAGTTAATTCGTTTTTTTCTACACGTGTAGGCGCCGATCTAATGACAATGACAGGTCGAACCATGATCTGGGAAATTGCGTTAAATGAATGGCACAACAGCCCCCTTTTTGGATATGGATTAACCATTTGGGATGCAGCGCATCGAGCAAAGATTGGCATGGGTTTCGCAGTTAGTGCGCATAGTCAGTTTTATCAAACGCTTGCTAGTGCGGGGATTGTGGGTGTAACGGGCTTATTAATCTATGTGACGACGTTATTCTGGTTCACTTTGAAAACTGCCAGATCGAGTCAAGGATTAACGATTGCCATTTTCTTGATGCTTTTCTTTCGATCAATTAGTGAAGTTTCGATAGACGTCACTGGTTATTTTAATCTTGAGGGACTCGCCCATGTGCTGCTCTTGATGATTGTTGCCGCTCAATTCAAATCCGATAGTATAAGAAAACCTAAGGATTCACCAATGAAACACCACGTATTTGTTTCCTTTAGAGGTATTAACTGATGCTTTGCTCAATAATTATTCCCTTGTACAACAATGCAGGTTTTATTACCACAGCCATTCAATCCGTACGCAACCAAAGTCATCAGAATTTCGAAGTGATAGTTGTTGACGATGGATCTATTGATGATGGCGCTTCCCAAGTCCGAGCCATTCATGATCACCGTATTAAGCTGATTCAACAACCCAACAGAGGCGTTTCGTGTGCGAGAAATCAGGGTATTGAGCTAGCAAAAGGGGATGTCGTATGTTTTCTGGATGCGGATGACTGGTACTTGCCCACGTACCTTGAAACAATAGTTTCAATGGCAGTGCGTTATCCAGAAATAGAATTTTTTGCCACCTCCTTTAAAAGCGTTAGCAACCTGAATAAATCAAACATGTCCTGGGATCCAGGCGATACCAGTACTGTCGAGTTAGTTGACGATCTTTTTTACCGTTGGCGATTTGCCCCATTCTTTTTTACTGGTTCAGTCGCTATTAGACGGTCGCATTTGACTCAATTCAAACCTTATTTCCCGCCAGGTGAGCAATTGGGGGAAGATCAGGATCTATGGTTTAGATTAGCTGAGAAGTCTTGTCTTGCATACTGTCCAGCGCAGCTCGTAGGTTATAGAAAGGATGTGGATAGTAGTCTTTGTACAAACTATGATCCACGTTTATTAATGCCGGCCTATATCCGCCTTGAACAACGAGTGCTTGATCGACAATTGCCGGACAATCTTCGAAGTTCCGCCCTTAGATTAGTTAACGAGAATAAGATTTCGATAGTGCGTACTACATTAATGGATGGACGACGATACGCGGCTATTAAACAACTACTAAATACATGGCGTGGAATGGTCTCAAAAAGGTGGTGGATTAGTTTAATGATGTGCCTGGCTTGTTCTTCAGCTGTTGTAAGTCGTTGGGAACATTGGCGGCGGCAACGCATTCGGACTTGGTGAAACTTCTATCTGCGAATCACTTAGGTTATTTCGGTTAAAACGTCCCAAGCATGGATCAAAGAATATTATGGTATTTTTGAATAAATAATCGTTTTATATTTATTAATAATAGTATTTTAATATAAACGAATGTTAGTTATTTGGCATTATTATGCTTTAAGGTTGAATTAATAGGGGGTTACATTATGATTTATGACACCTTTAAACCACGTCTATCTATTATTATCAAGGCTCTCAACGAAGAGCGGCATATTGCTGCCTGTCTTGATGCTGCCGTCCCTGAAGCTCAAGCTCTTGGAGGAGAAGTAATACTGGTTGATTCTCTGTCAACGGATAATACAGTGGCTATTGCGCGGCAATATCCGATTCGGATAATACAGTTTGAACAAATTGAAGATAGAGGATGCGGTGCAGCTGTTCAACTGGGCTACCAATATGCACGAGGTGACTTTATATATGTGCTTGACGCCGACATGGAGTTGCAGCCGGGGTTTATTGCACATGCGATTGAATATTTGGAGGCCAACAAGTTGGTTGCGGGTGTCGGCGGGTTGATTATCGATACCCGCGAAATTACACCTGATGACAAGCGCCGCGCAGAGTACTACTCGTCAATAAGTGACGCTGTGTTTGTGGATCATCTTGGGGGTGGAGGGTTGTTCCGACGTGATGCGATAGCCTCCGTTGATTATCTTGCCAACCGTTGGCTGAAAGACTGCGAAGAGTACGATTTGGGTATACGTTTGATATCTGTGGGATGGCAATTGGTTCGACTGCCATTGCCGGCTGTTAAGCATACTGGGCACAATGAATCGAGAATGGGGATGCTTCGTCGTTTATGGCGTAATGAACGCATGCGGGCGCATGGCATACTCCTGCGTAGTGCGTTGGGTCGACCTTGGTGGTGGGCAAGTGTTAGCTACGCTTGGTTCGTTTTTGCAGCACCTACACTTGATCTTTTGGCTGTTCTTTTTTCATGGTTGCTGGCAAGTGCTGGCGTTGAGCCGTATAGAGCGATACTAACTTCAGTCCCGTTGTTTTGGAGTCTGGTGTTTCTAGTATTGTGGAAGAAAAAACGTGACCTTACAGATGCGTTGTTTGCTATTGTCGCTTGGCATTTTTACGCTGTCGCTGCCGTTTCTGGTTTTATTAAGAAAGCCACAGATCCTCATCAGCTCATTTCAGCATGTGAAATAAAATAATATATAGGCGGTCTGCCCGACTTTCCCAATTTAACCCGGATAAGGTAGTTTAATATACTAAATTAAATAGAATAAACCTTGCCAGTCGTGAATTTTTAATCTCTAACCTGGAGTAACTTATGAACTTATTCAATTCGACGATTATATTTTATCAGAATACGAGTTTTCAGCGATATTACGAGCATCAAACTCTTGTTATGGGAGTAGCATAATATGGCGAATCTTACTAACTTGGCGAAGTCCTCTCTCCAAATATTTCCTGATAATGGGTATTTCATCAAAAAAATGGTTCGGGAGACTCTAGTTAAGAAAGAAATTTTAATTAGTGACTTAAGTAATCGCTTACGGGGGACAACCTTAGCCAGTCCTTATACAGTTTATTGGATAGACCCTGCCCGAATTGAGTTTCATACAAATTACAAGCGAGATTCTCTTGATTGGGAAGACTTAGTATTTGATCAGAGTAAACCAGTCGCTAAGATTCAAGACGGTGACTGGGATATCCCAGAGCATCGCGTTTCTGATATGCGAGCATTCCGAGCAATTCATGATCGCATTCATCATGGCAATGCCTGGCAAACTACGGAATATTATCAGTGCGCTGTAAGGCAGATTGAAGGTGGACGGGAGTTATGGGGGTGTTCAAGTCGTGCAGACTTCGATAAGCGTTGCGACGAAATTGATAATTTGATTGAATCAATAAAAACCCATGGCTACCTTGAGAGGTCCGCAGATAAAATTAATCCAGTTAGTCCTGGATACGGGGAAATTATTATTAATATTAGTCGGGACGGTTTGTGCCTATTTCAGGATGGCAGGCATCGGTTAGCTATTGCACTCGCACTTGGGCTTAAACAGGTTCCCGTACAGGTTCTAGTAAGGCATTCAGGATGGGTATCGTTTCGTGAGTTTTTGAAGCGAATGGCGACACGTGATGATGGGGGTTATTCACCACTAGGAACTCTTTATCAAAGTCCACTCCACTTTGATCTTGTCGATATTCCTAGTATTCACTCTTGTGAGGATCGATGGGACGCTATTAAAAGTCATATTGCTATTCCGGCATCGGGTGTTGCGCTCGATATTGGCTGTAATCTAGGCTTTTTTTGTCATAAATTGGAAGAAGTTGGCTATTCCAGTGTTGGTGTTGAATATTTACCGGAGTGTGCTTATGTTGCAAAAAAAATAGCCACTGCTGAGAACCGAAAGTTTAAGGTGTTAACAGGCGATATCTTAACGTTAGAAGAGTTTCAGCCACATAACGCCCCGGTTTTTGATGTCGTGTTAGCGCTGAATATTTTTCATCATTTTATCAAAACCCAAGATGGGTATGAGAAGCTTCGTCAATTCATGAATAATGTTCGGATTGGGACGCTATTTTTTGAGGCGCATCTTCCAGGCGAGGCGCAAATGCAAGAGGTTTTTTTCAATCCGGCACCGGATGAATTTGCGCAACTATTAAAAGATTGGGGGCGCTTTGAAAGGGCTGTGCCAATTTACACGGCGGATGATGGCAGAACAATGTTCAAGTTGGATCAACAGCGCATAAGTCCCAAATAGGACACGCAGCCAATATTTGTCGGGTGCTATATGACGTTTTTATGGCTAATTTGGGGTAGTTAAAGTCAATTTTACCCGGCAATAATTAAATTGACAGAGTAAGGTGTTTGTCGATTTTAAAGCGATGGTGGTAATTTCTGCGGAACTTTCCATGGGAAATTCGTTAATTTGTGATGTCGGTTATTGATTATTTAAAAGAGCTTAAACAATTTCATTATGCAAGCATTGCTATGAGATGCCTTTACTTTGCGCTTAGAGGTTGTTAATACAGACAAAAGATAATTATTTGGGTCAAATTTGAACTTTGAAACTCGAGTTAATTATCTGTTCGAACACCCTTGAGTGGATTGGTATCATGGGTTTTTAATGTATTTTTCCGCATAATCAGGTGATTACGATGCTTTAATCAAATGTCGACTATCCTATGGTACTGCCGTTTTATTGGATGCAGGCAATTGTTGAATTGATGGTTGGGTTAATTGCCTCAGTCAAAATAACAATTATTTTTTATAAATTGGCGGAATTACCATGCCATCAATTGAGTTAATCAATAATTAAGAGATGGAATGACAATGATTGCAATAGTTAACCCTCAATTCTATGGCGTCCACGGGATTGCCCGATACCTGGACTCTTTTCTTTCCAATCTGCCGACAGACCACCCGCCTGTTTACTTGATTACCAGTGACGAGCATCGGGATGGACGACATTATCCGGGCGTGGAAATTATCCATTTTCCATGCAATCAGAGTCGATTCAGTCTTTTTTTCTGGAGTTTGAGCGCACGCAACAAGCTGATAAGTCTCTATGATGAAGGCAAGATTCAATGGGTTAACCTGCATTCTCCGCCACTGATTCCCGGTCTGTTTCTGCCTCGGCATATTCCAGTCGTGCTGACGGTACATTCAACCTATCTTGGTTTCTCCGGTGATTTTTATCAAGAAAAGCTTTATGACAGCGATATTAACTGGCTCATTTTAAAAATAAAGATGTGGATGGAGTCGCGAATCTATGAAAACTCCTCAATGGCCATTACCTTGACTGAGTTTGGCCGTGAACAGGTTCTTGCATATGGATACGACAAGCCGATCAATATCATTCCTAATGGCGTTGATTTAAACCAGTTCAAATTTTCCTCGGACGACACCAAAGACATTGATGTTTTGTTCTGCGGAAGGATAGAACATCTTAAAGGCAGTAAGGGAATGGTGAAGGTTTGCCGCCAATTGGTGGAGAAGAAAAAAGATATTTTGATTTACATTGTCGGGTATGGCGATGAAGAAAACTGGGTTCGGCAGCAGCTGGGCGATCTCGCCGGGAACGTCATCATGACGGGTCAGGTTCCTTTTGCTGAAATGATGAGTTACTACAGCCGTAGTCGGGTATATGTCTCAACGTCCTATTACGAAGGGTTGCCGGGAACCTGTTTGGAGGCGTTGGCGATGCAGTTGCCTGCCGTCGTTTGGGATTTTCTGTTTTATCGGGGGTTGGTGGTCGAGGGACGGACAGGTTCACTGGTGAAGCCCAACGATTTTCCGGGGATGACAGGCAAGGTGCTGGATCTTTTGGCTAAGCCTAAACTGGCGGCTGAAATGGGCAGGAATGGCCGCGCACTGCTCGAATCGGATTACAACTGGGTGAATTTGGCTCGTGATGTATTGGCTGTTTTTGCCAAGGCAGGATAAAAATGAATCGGCCAATCCGCGTGATGATGTTGGGCTTGCGTAGTTTCCCCGGAGTGCAGGGGGGGGTGGAAACGCATGCAGAGAATTTATGCCCGTTACTGGTAAAGATGGGCTGCGATGTGACCGTGCTGGTTCGTTCGCCGTATCACCCGTCCGGGGGGGCGGAGGAATGGAAGGATGTAAAGTTTGTGAGGCTTTGGGCGCCTAAATTCAAAGGGCTGGAAGCTATAGTTCACAGCTTTGTGGCTGTGCTCTATGCGGGCTTTAAACGCCCGGATATTTTGCACATCCAGGCTATCGGCCCTGCCACTATGACACTGCTTGCCAGGTTGATGGGGCTGCGGGTGGTGGTGACGCATCACGGACCGGACTACGACCGGCAAAAATGGGGGCGCTTTGCCCGCTTCATTCTTCAGCTGGGCGAGCGCGTGGGGATGCGGAGATCGAATGGGCGCATTGTAATTTCGAAGGTTATCGCTGATTTGGTTCGTGACAAACATGGTATGGAGTCGGCGCTGATTCCTAATGGTGTGGTTTTGCCGCCGTTACCGAATTCGATCGTGACGCTTGATGCATTCGGTCTGACACGTGGCCGTTATGTGTTGCTGGTTAGTCGGCTGGTGCCGGAAAAACGCCACTTGGATTTGATCGCGGCATTCAAGCAGGCCAACTTGGCAGATTGGAAGCTGGTGCTAGTGGGGGGGGCAGATCATCCTGACGCTTATCAACGTGAAGTGATGCAAAAGGCAGCCGAAGCGGGTGTTGTTATGACAGGCTTCCAGCATGGCTTGGCATTGCAAGAGCTTTATGCGAATGCGGGGCTTTTTGTGTTGCCCTCATCGCACGAGGGCTTACCCATCGCATTGTTGGAGGCATTGAGTTATGGGTTGCCGGTGTTGGCAAGCGATATTCCGGCAAATCTGGAGGTAGGTCTGTTAGCGGAACATTATTTCCCGCTGGGTAGCATCGACGTGCTTGCAGATAAAATCAGGCTACAGTCGATTAAAGATTTAACCACTGTTGCACGCGAAAGCACTCGGGTATGGGTTACTCAGCGTTATGACTGGCGCGATATAGCCGAGAAAACAGTTAGGCTTTACGACAGCTGTCTCGGTGCAAACTGATCACGACCCTGTTAAAAAAGGCTCGAGCTAAGACAGGATACTGGAATTATATATGTCATTAATCAGGAAAAGAGGATTTGCCAATGCGTAATTTATGTTCAAATTATTTTTATTTTGTTGCAGGCATAATTTTTCTGCTTCTTGCTAAGGTTAAGCATAGCCTGGAAGGTTACAAGACGCCTAAACCATTCGGAGTATCTGAGGTGGATCGGTGTGTTGAGTATGACATCAGAACGGTTAACGAATGGATTGAGTCTTTAGACGCTTATGTGGGCTTGCCAGGGACCCTAGTAGGGAAAAATGTATTAGAACTTGGTCCAGGATCAGATCTTGGCAGCGGGCTTACAATACTTTCGCATGGGGCTCAAAGTTATAGTGCAATTGATGTGAATAACCTGATCGAAAGCGTACCCATGCAATTTTATGAGTGTTTATTCGACAGGTTGCAAAAGGAGAATCCTGATCTTGACGCGAATGTATTGAAGAACGAGCTCATGGCGCAGCGACAAGGTGTATCAGATCGACTGAAGTTTCACTGTAGACCGGATTTCAATATTCTTGATGCAGTGGGGGAGGGCAAGGTGGATGTTGTGTTTAGTCAAGCCGCATTTGAACATTTTGACGACGTTCAGCGTACAATCCAGGACTTGAGCGCAGGGTGTTCGAGTAATGCTGTAGCGGTAATAAGCGTTGACCTTCAAACCCATTCCAGATGGATACGTGATAAGGATCCAAACAATATTTACCGTTACCCTGACTGGCTGTATAACAAGTTTTATTTTAAAGGGACACCCAATCGAATAAGGCCTTACGAGTATAAGGAGCTGTTTGAAAAATTTGGCTGGCAGGATGTCACCATGCGTACACTAACCAAACTTGATTGCTCCCGTGTCGAGAAAGAAGCTCCCTATCTTGCGGATGCTTTCCGGGCTGATAAATCTGAGATGGGATCTTTAAGCGTTCTTATTTGCGCTCGGCGGTCAAGTTGACGGCTGCTCATATGTACTGAGGTTTACTCAGTCGAGGCAGGCTATTTAAACCTATACAACTATATTGAACGCTTACAGCAGCGACGCTGCAAGTGTTCGGCAGACAATTATCCTGATCTGGTATCGCTTTGAGAGGAAGGGCGCTGCTACAGCAAACAAGCAGCGCCTTGGATCAGTCGAGTTCTTGTTCTTGTAAAATAGTGAGAAATGGGGATCTATGACCTTTTGATGTGACTGCCAAAGATGCGCTTTCTCGTTGAAGGACGGACATAAATGTTATGCAACACCCCTCGCGCAAAACTGTTGCCAGCGCCACAAGTCGGCACACATCTCATCCAGGCCGCGTATTGACTCCCAGCCGAGCTCTGCCTTGGCCAATGCAGTATTAGCATAGCAAGTTGCAATGTCGCCCGCTCGCCTGTCCACCATGCGATAAGGTACGGGTTGCCCTGTCACCCGTTCAAAGGCCGTAACCATTTCCAGCACACTGTAGCCGTGGCCGGTGCCAAGATTGTAGGTATAAACGCCAGGCATCAGTTTGATTTTTTCCAAGGCTTTTTTATGGCCATTGGCCAGGTCAGATACATGAATGTAATCCCGCACACCTGTGCCATCTGGTGTTGGCCAGTCATTGCCATACACCGAAAGCACGCTTAGTTTGCCCGCTGCCACTTGCGACAGATACGGCATCAGGTTATTGGGAACGCCGTTCGGATCCTCGCCGATCATGCCGCTTTCGTGCCCACCCACCGGGTTGAAATAGCGCAGCAGTGCGATATGCCAACGTGCATCGGACACAAACAGATCGCGTAGGATCTCTTCATTCATCAGCTTCGACCTGCCGTAAGGATTGGTCACCTTAAGCGGGAAATCTTCGCTGATCGGTACGCTTGCCGGATCGCCATAAACTGTGGCGGATGAGCTGAATACCAGCTGGAATACGCCAAATTCAGCCATCACCCGGCATAAGGCCAAGGTGCTGCCGATATTGTTATCGTAATACTGTAAGGGCTGCTGGATCGATTCGCCTACCGCCTTGAGGCCTGCAAAGTGTATCACCGCGTCGATCTTGTGTTCTGAAAAAATGCCACGCAACGCCGACTGATCGCACACGTCTGCTTGTACCAGCCTGGGCTGCTTGCCCGTAATGGCCGCTACCCGATCCACCACACTGGCTTTGCTGTTGAGTAGGTTATCAATAATCACCACCTCATAGCCTGAGTTTAACAATTCCACACAAGTATGGCTGCCGATAAAACCCGCGCCGCCTGTCACCAAAATTTTCATGCTATGCCTCCCATCGTACTTGTTAAAGATTTTTTTCTTGAACCAATGCACCTGCTGAGAGACAGAAGTCGAGTAGTCCTCAGAGGTGATAGTGCGTGTGTTTTCACGAAGCGTTTTTGAGTAATGAAAATGCAGGCTTTCCGACATCACGTCGAGTCATTGCATGTTTAAGTTGTTACCCTTATATTGGGCACAAAGCTAAGGGAGCAGATGACGGCTGGGGTGGTCTCAGTCATTAGCGATTGCGTGGTTTTTGCAGCTTGTTGGGCGCTGGGATGCCCATAAAAGTTTTCGCAAAAATAGCGACTCCCCGGAAAGCTTGCTTAGTTAATTTTCTTGGCGTTAGGGGATCAACTCCTTTCCTTAGCTTCGGAAGTTTCGAATTGAACACATGTCTACTGATGATTCATACTAAGTCAAATGACTAGGTTTTTGTATATCGCAAAATACCTAGATAATGATGAATTATTCTTACGGATAAACTCCGCCGCTTTGTCGCAAAAAAAAGAGTGGAACATCAAAATATATTGCTGCTCTTGATGTTAATCATTGCGCAGCAAAACAGGGGGAGGGGATGTTTATATTGAAAAGTGTCGCTACCACGGTTGCCCAATGGCATGTCTATGTTTGTTGTGTTTTAAGCCATCCAATGGGGTTTTTCTTATCGGCTTGCAAAGACGGTTTATCTACTCTGGCCGCGACCTCGAAGCGACGATTTAGAAATTGATCAATATAAAAGGCTCCAACGAGAAAATAAAACGGTTCACAGGGCAATCTATACCGTGCAAGCCCCATTGGGCCGCCGGGGACTGTGAAAAACGCAATACTTACAACGAATAAAGAAAAAATTGCCCATTGGTGGCGCCTTATCAAGACATAAGCACCTAATAAGAACATTGAATAATTCATCAAGAGCCAACCCAATACGATCAACCCCGCCGCAATCTCAGGTAAGCTCTTCGTTTTAAAGAAAAGCGAGATAAGCTTGAACCCTTTCTCATTAACGAAGGCGTCCGGCGGCAGTTCCGTACGCGTAAATCCTAACTTATTGGCGATATCGGCAGTGCCCAGATTAGTATAGGTGTTAATCATACCGTTGATCCAGCGTGATGCGAAAACGAGTGTGTGCGTCTTGATATACTGAACCGCAAGCTTCTGCGCAATGGCTTCGTTCGCAAAAGGATTGCTACTTTCTGAGTAGCCCAAAGCCTGGGCTTGTGACTTGAATTCGGTGGCAACTGTCTTACGGGGCTGATGCGTCTCCCAGCCTCGGATATATCCAACCTGCCAGAAAAGGAGAGTCTCCCCCTGAACCGAAGAGAGCTTTATTGTATCGTAGAGGGTGTAATTTCTATATAACCATGGACTGATTGTGATTGTAAAGGCAAGAGCGTATAGAAGCCCCCATTTTAGCCTAGTCACCAAATTTCTTGTCGGCCATAAGAGGGCGAAAAAAAATAAAATTAAAAAATAATACTGAGCGACTGGTCTGACTAAGGTAGCAATCGCCAGCAGCCCCCCTGCAATTAGAAAACTCCGCCCTTCACCTAACTTCAGGCCACGCAAATAGAAGTATAGGCAAGCCGAAAGGAATGTAACAAATAGACTGTCGCTGTAAAGACTAGTGGTCTGAAATATCGAATTTGGATTGATGGCGAGGAACGTCGCGGCAATAATGCCGACTCGCCTAGAGAAGATCATTTCGCCAATTTTCAATACGTAATATATCGTTACCAGATCGGCAAGAATCTGCGCGAACAAAACTACCCAGGGCTTAGCGCCAAAAAATGCATAGAAAATAGCGATGAAGAATGGATAACCCGGAGTTCTGAAGGTGTCGCCGCAGAAGGTGAAATAACTGGCAATACACTCCGCTAGCGTGTGATATCCAGGAGCGTCGCCAACGAAGATGCTTTCTGTCTGAACTTGGATGTCCCATGGTCGAAAAAGCAAGAAAACAGTTAAGCGAAGGACAAAAGCCACAAGAAATATTAGAAGTGTTTTTTCTTTTTTGATGGTGTTCACGATTACCTCTCCATGCTCAAGCATGACTAAATTTATAGACACTGTTAATAGCGAAATTGCACAAGATGATGACGGTCGCCAACATTTGCGCATAAAGGTATGTGATTTCCCCCTTCTCGCTGTTAGACGCCAGAAGAATGCAGTATTAAATCTCATCCTATTGATTTTATTCGCAATTATATGTCTTATCTGTGTTTGATTATAAAATCAGCCCTGCTGAGTAGTTACCTCATTTCTTATAATTGGATTTTCTGCTGGAGGGTTATATCCTCCGAAGCAAGCCCGAAAAAGCACCTGCAACACCGATAAATTTCCCTTGATACTATTAATCTTTGTCGGCACTTCCCCTTTGGGATATTTCCGAATAGTCGGCAACTCAAGGCAGCGATAGCCAAGCTTAGGCACGCGATAGGAAAGATATGCAAGCAATTCGTAGGCCATGAATATCTTACGGAACAGAGCTATCTTGGGGTCAAGCAGCATCTTCCTACTATAAGCGCGGAAGCCTTGCGTGGTGTCAGTCCACCTAAAGCCGGAAAACAGACTCAACATGGGCGCATGTATGAAACGGATGGCAAAGTCTCGTGCCTTAGGTGTGTTCTCTGCCATCCCCCCTGCGATGAAACGGGAAGCCTGCACAAAATCCACACCTTGTTTTAATGCTTCAATGAAGCGAGGTATCGCTTCAGGATCATCCTTGTCGTTACCGTCAATGGTAACGATTCCTTCATAGCCTTGATCAAGCGCAAAAGCATAGGCGCAACGAAGCTGGGCGCTCAATTTACCCGGCTCCGTCTTGACCAGCACTCCGCGCACACCTTTCTGTTGCAGCGACTCCAGCTCCAGCGATCCATCGGAACTACCGCCATCCACAATGATGATGTCGGCGCTGTCGTCGATTTTGAGAGTTGCCATTCTGGAAAGCAGGCTTTTGATTCTTTCGCCTTCATTAATAACCGGAATGACAACGCACCATGGCTGCTGTCGTCCAAGCCATAGAGGTGTCTCAAAGGTGGGTACTTGCCAACTGGCGCGGGCTTCTGGAGCAATATCAGGGTAATTCATCTTCTATTTTCTCTGTTGTTAGGATACTCGAACCGTGATCAGTCCCACACCGACAACTATCAGCAGAATGCCTGCGATGGTTGTCCAGTGGAAAGATTCACGAAAGATCAGCAAGGAACACAATGCTACGGCGGCTATGGCCCCGGATGTGAGCACAGGGTGCGCCACATTCAGTGGTAAGCGGGCCAAGGCGGCAGCGTAAAGCAGGAATGCTATGCCATAAAGTCCCAGACCCAGCCAGAATGGCCAGTTGCTGATAACCGACCTTATTGAATCGTCTAAAGCAGGGAATTTACGAGGAGGGAGCATAGCCATCTTGACCAGGACGCTGGCTGAGGCATTTGAGGTAATACCGAGAATCAGGATGAGCCACTTCATATGCTAGCCTCAACGTTATTATTGCGGTAATGCCGAATCGCCACATTCAGTGCGCGCTCTATCGATACTTCATGCGGCTCATTCTTGGTCGTCAGCATCTCAATGGAAACCACATAATTAGGTAGATGCTGTTCCAAGGCTGCAACCACCTTGCAGTGGTCGACTCCACCGTCTCCCAAAGGAAGCAAATCGGGCTCACTGGCATGGATATGTCCAATGAGAGGTGCATAGCGTTGAAGCACGGCAGCAGGATCTTCGCCATTGATGGCGGCAGCACCTGTGTCCAATTGCATCCAAACAGCTGGATGGGCACTCTGATCCACCACCAGTGCCGTCTCTGCGCTGGTGGTCATGAAGTTGGCGCCATAACAGGTTGGATTGGGCTCAAGGCAGATCACCACGCCATGATTTTGGGCTATGTCCCCAAGGCGTCTAAAAAAAGAGACTGCCATATCCATCGATACCTGATCGCTCAAGCCGCTGCGATCTCGATTCTTTGGCGAGCCAAACACCAGCCGCTTGGCACCCAAGGCTCTACCGATACGGCACACCGCAGTGAGATGTTGCAGCATCGCGTCCTGAACCTCTGGTAGGCCAAAGACATTCAAGCCGGTTGTGCCAAACAATAGTGCCTGCATGCCGGTGATTTCGATACCACGTCCAGACCACCAGTTCTTGATACGGGCGATATCTTCGTCTGTTGCCTTGGTCGGTTCAGGGAAATACTTACCTGGCGCGACATCAATTGCATCAACACCAAAACGATGAAGTAGTCTGGCTATTGCTTCATCTTCAACGGTATCCCAGGCAATGTTTGAAATAGCTAGTCTCATGTTTTCATCCCCGCGTCGGATTTGAGCGCGGGCGGCTCGGACTGTGCATAAGTTCTAACAGCTTGAATGGTTTCGCGTGCGCTGTACGGGTAATACCCAGAGGCACCAAAAATTTGAGCATGACGGGTTCGCATGTCATAGATGGCTGGACTATTGGTCAAAACGTGATCGAACGATTTGCCAAAACCATACTTTGAAACATCCGCCACGCTGATCGGTTCTGCGGTCAGGTGTACCAACTGCAAACCGGCGTTGAGCGCAGTTTGAATGTCGTACCAGAGGTGAACCATCGGGTAGAACTGGAAAATACCTCGGCTGTCAATCGCGTGGAGATTGTTGTCATTCAAGAAGTCGAAGATAACGTTCTTACGCAGTCCAGGCCCGACCAATCCAGGAAGCCGAACAATCAGATAGTTGGGAAAATGGCTTTCGACAAATTGTTCCAGCAGTCGACGGTGCAAACCGTAAGCGTGAAGTCCTGATTCATCGACACGCGTGGCTTCATTAACCCCTAATGGACTTTTGAATACATCGACAGTGCTGATTAAAACAAAGGTCTTGCATCGCACCGATTTCAGGTGTGAGATTAGTTTTTTAATATTATGCAGATCCGCTTCTGGCTCGCTATTTGCGATCCATTTTTGCGCCGGCGCGCCGGCGCATACCACGGTATCGAAGGATTGCCCATCGATATCGCTAATGTTTATTGAGCGATAAGTTGCTCCAAAAACGGCTTGCTTCTTTAACGAGGTCCCAACAAACCCAGTTTCTCCTATCAATGCACTTATCATATTTGATCAGTCCTCATCTGTTTTTTTAGCAATACTACACGCGGTCATAATTTCGGTTTTTATCTTCTTGAAAGCGCGATATATAAGGGATTAGTTGAGGGAAAAACCGAAAACTTGAGCGAGCGAAGTCTATTTCATCAACAATAAGCAGCATGCCAAATGGCACATAAAGCAAATACCATAGAACGTAATTTAGAGTGTAATGAATATAAGAGTGACCTTTAGCCAAAAAAAACCATGACAGTGGGGCTAAAAATGACAGCAACAGACCTGCCGAAAGGGAATCCATTCGCTTATAAGCTACTCGAAAAACATAAATATTGAACAATATAAATCCCAAGATGGAGGCGGTATAACATACTAAAAAAAGTGCACCCTGAAAGCTGGTTCTAGAAATTGCTGATTGAATTGATTCGAGCGTTAATTTATCGTTGACTAACATTTTGATAGCGTCTTTATCGGAAGAATTCCAGGTTGCATAGTCAACCCAAGGAATAAAGTGCGGCATAACAAAGTATTTTGCAGTTACAAGATATGGATTGCTGATCAAAGACTGTTTAACTAGATCTTGACATTCCTCTGGGTTATCTTCGTTTTTACATGCTTCCTTCAATGCAAATTCCAACGAATCAGCATGTTGAGTTGCGAGTCGTTTCTTTGCAATGAGGACAATATCATTGAACGGAGTGTCTGATCCCGTACTCAATACGCGAGCATGGAGACTCACGGCAATCAAAAAGGCTAGAAACAGACTAATGCCGCAGATGATTGGCTGTAAAAGGCCACGTTTTACTCCAACTCGATATTTCACTGTGTAAGTGACAAGTGGAACGCATGCTGATAAAGCAATTGTAGTCAAGTACTCATAGCCGCAGAGAAGTTTTATGAGGAATGCTACGAATAACATTCCTCCCATTCTTAGAGCCCCATTAACTGATGAGAGGGAACTTTTGCCAAAAAAGAATGTGATGACAGTGGGTAAAAACCATGTTGCTTCAACCCAATAAAGATTCTTTGCAAAAATCACAATCCAAGGACTAAGAATTAAGGGTACACAGAAAAAAACTGCATGACTTAGGGAGAATTCTCGGCTGATTGCAACAAAAAACAAAGCAACTATAAGGCTCATCATCAGTGCTGAAAAAGACTGAAGAAAGCCTATATCTAAATGGGAAAATTTTGATAAAAAGTTGAATAAGTATAATTGAAGGCCAAATTGTGATTTATAATAAAAAAACTCTCCGTCTTTGTTCTTGTCTACATATAATTGATGAGCTAAAACATACCGGTCATTGATTTCTGGACGGGAATAACGCCCCAACCTTAGGTTACTATTGTCATCAAGACCATGTAAAATCCCATCAAGAACAAGTTGCTCAGAATATAACCCATGTTCCACGAATAATTTATCAGCAGTAACTAGAAAAAAATTGTTGTTGTATGAAAGAAATGCTGCCAAAGCAATCAGCGTAGGAACAAATAAGTTTCTCATCGATTTAAACAAAGCATTCCCCTTCCAGTTTTTCTAATACATCATATATATTGTCGATTTTTCCACCCAATATGGAGTAGCAACCTGGCAACTCAGGGTGTTTCTCAAAAAGAATAGGCCTTCCATCGTCACTCTCGTTCTTCACAAGAACAGTTTTGACTTCAAAGAGCGAATCGACATATTTCGCATCCAGTACGGCGGGCAGATACCGGCCGACGTCCCTCACCATACGGTCAACACGAGTCGCTCTTTCGTATTGAGTGAGCTTTTGGTAAGGGTCGATGCCTTGCTTGTCGTTCCAGTGCAGATGCGGGGTATAGCGGACATGAGAAAGCGTATGCAGCCCGCGGGCAGGAAACGGCATCATGGAAAAAAAGGGACCGTCCATTACAGTGATACCCAAGCCATGGAGTGCAGGCGATACTTGCATTAGTGCCATTTCAGTTATTTCCTGTTTGAGACCGGTTCTGGTGCCGGGAAAATCTCCTTGGAATTGATTGAGCCCGCTATAGGTACAGTTGAATACGTAGCGACCGGAGATCAGTTCTTCAATACCATGATCTGGTTGCAGGGCAACGCGCAATGTCCCATTCGGCTCGTTTGAAATGGCAGTCACTTGCGTTTCGAAACAGATTTGCACGCCACATTCTTCCAGTTCACGTTCAGCCCAGCTTGCCAGCTTTGTGGCGTCGAAAACATATTCCTCGACCAAAAACACATCCTCAATCAGGCGCGGTTCAAATAATGTTCTCAACGCCTGATCCGCAGGTTGAATTTTGGCGCCGATGTCCCGACAGAAGCGTACAAACTGTTTGGACGTAACCTTGGAATTGCGACGTGCAATGGCGTATAACTTGGTGAAATCCTGCTTTACCGCATCGGGCCAGTCGCGCACGAAATTCGGTAGATTGACCCGACTTCGATACGCTGTCGTAAAGCTGCGTGGATAATGATAGCCGTTGTGAACGCGGGCCTGATTGTTATAGGAAGCACGCGTGAGCAGTGCTTGCTCACGCTCTATAAGGACGATGCGCTTGAGACCACGTTCTTTGGCAAGGTAAATGGCAATAGCCGCGCCATAGAATCCGCCACCGATAATGATCGCATCTTGATTTATATCGGGGACCGACATCAGGCAGCTCGCTTAGGGTAAGCGCTTGGCGTCGGTACCGGTTTTAACGCCACTTCCTCGATATTGAGTTTCTCGCGCCTTGTAATCCTCGAACTGGTGAACTCTTGCCCTACGTGATAAAGCGGGCCTTCATTTTGAAGATAGACCATGTTCAGGATGTACTCGGCTAGCACTAGCAACACCAATGAGATCAAGAAAAACATTCCGGATTGCTGTAGGGATAAGCTGATCCAGCCGGGCGCCACATCTGTCTTCAGAAAACCGACGATTACAACGTAGAAGGAATACACAAGGTTGGAGAAAGCTCCAAACAAAGAGAGCGAGGTGACGAGTCGCATCGGCGCTCGGGTTGTTGAAACCAGCAGCCGTATACCACGGTCAAAGCAGTCTCTCAATCGCTTGGTGTATGAAACCCTTGGCGTTGCACTGTAGTTAAGATTGGTTCGCGTAAATCCCCCCGTCGCCGGAAGATGGCGATAGGCTATGGCAGGCTGAGGATGCTGAAGAATGAAGTTGACGACTTGTTTGCTCAGGACGCGGAACTGCGGCGCCTCCTTGGTTAGATTGATGCCGTTGGAACCCTTGTAGAGTCCATTAAAAACAGCGTATGCAATCCGATAGGCAAGGCTCTGAGAAGGCTTTTCTGATTGTAGGCGAACACTACATCGGCACCGCTGACCGCCTTGTCGAGCATTTCCGGCAGAAAGCCGATGTCGTCTATCAACGGATTAATGACGGCGACAAAGTCACCCAATGCGTTTTCCAAACCAACCCATGACGCCGTATCGTTATCCACTTCTTTGGTTAGTGCATACACCTGCAAATTGGGTTGTCCATCCTCTCCCGTTAAGTTTTTTAGGACAGAAACACTGTTGTCATTCGAAGCGTTGTCTACGATGATTAGTTCATAATCGCTGACCAAGGGAGAAATATTGATAGCAGCGTCTGATAGTATTGTTTCAATATGGTCTGACTGGTTGTGTACGACGAATACAACAGACAGAAAAACAGGAAAAAATGTCATTACAAGCCTCCCAAACGCTAACGACAGGGTTAGCAATTTAATGTATTAAAAAACTCATGGAATTTTAGTAACTACCCCAGGTCTCTCTTAGAGTTCTAAAAAATCCATATCGACTAATACATTGAAAATAACGAACAAACATGATCTTAAGGCGTTATTAAAAATAAAAGGGTTATGAAAATAGACGCCACTGCCATGGAATGAATTCGATTTTATATTCCTGAGCAGTACAAAAAGGGGGCTTTTGCAAAAAAACCGCCTATATACAGGCACGACACGCTAAAAATGCCTCGATTGCCTTTATGGTTATTTTTCCTTTTTAGCCCCACCATTACAATTAGTACAAATACTTAATGGGAGTTGCGCATTAACGGACAATGTAAAACATGAAGATACAGACGTTCTGTAAAAAACGAGCGTGTAAAACAGCGTGGAAAAATGGGATTCTTTCCGGCGCTTTGCTGGCCTTGAGTTCTTGATATTGGATGGCAAAGGCAAGTTGTTTTTCAACATCTGCTTTTGCCCGGAATGGTTTTGGTTTTTTATAGCCAAACCCGACTCGGTTCAAGAGCTGACTCATGCCGCTTTCACTATAAGATATTTGCCAGATTTGCTTGGCGTAATGGGCAAATAATGTGGAATGATGGTTCTCGCTGAGTTTTATAGGTCTACGTATGAATGCCTATTGCATTGATATTTAAGTTAATTTTAAGTAGCATACTGAACAACCACCAGCTAAAGCTGGTGGGTTCGTATAATGGACTAAAGTCCGGATACGGGTCATAAGACCCGTTCATGATTCTGTCCTAAAATTATCATCACCTTTGGGTTCAAAATGATGTTCCAGATAATTTTTTA
>JAUXTH010000184.1 GCA_030679035.1 Methylobacter sp.
AAAGAGGCCAATTCCCAACAGGCTTTGACCGATCAAAAGGCGAAAATAAAGCTCTTAATGACAGCTTCCGGCAAACTGTCGCAGCAGATTAAAGCGGTAAAAAAACAGGCCGAAAAAAATCAGGCCAACCAGACGGAATTGATCAGGATCAGAACCCAATGGCTGACCTTGTGCAATCGGCTGAACACGGCGAGCGAAGACCTAAACATCAATAAATTGCGCTTGATGAAACGCCTGTTAAACACCGAAGTCAGCGAATTTAATACCGTCACCAGCGTGGTCGCCAGCTATCGAAACAAACAGGCCAGCATTGATCAACTAAAAGCATTGATCGCCAAGGGCGAGGCCACGGTTGCACGCTTGCAGCAAAATACGCAGCAATTGGAGGCCGAGTGGCAGGCGCGCCCCAAGGAAGAAATCGATTACGACGCCGCATTGTCTACCTGTCAACAGGAAGAACAACAACTGGCCGAAAAAGTGCTCGCACAACTGGCCTTGCTGGGCGAAAAAATGCCCTCCAAAGGCAAAGAAGACGCGTTGTTCGACCGGCTGAATGCGCGTCGACAGGATTATCAAGGCTATGTTTTCCGCCAAAAAATCCTGACCGAGGAACTGGAATCCTTGGCGGCAAAAGCCGACCATTGCCACGCGGAAATAACGGCCTGCCATGACAAACTCGAACATTACCGCAGCCAATTACAACGCGAAGAAATCATAGGCCTGCATTTGGCCTTGATAGAAAAACAAAAGCTGATTGCCGACAAGGAACAGCAGATTGCCGGACACGAAGCCGAGCTCAATGCGCTGAAACAGGCGCTGCAAGCCAAAATACAAGGAACGCAATTTGCCGACCTGCATGAGCTGGCTGAAATGCTGGAACTGCTGCAACATCAGCCGGAACTGGAAAGGCATCTGGCGGAACTGGAGCAGGAGATCGATGCCAAAACCATAGAACTGGAACAAGTCCGCCTCGAATTGGAAACTGAAAATGCACAGGTTGCAACCGAACTCAACCCTGAACAACTAAACATCCAGCTCAGAAGCGTGACCGAAAAACTGGCGATAGCCGACTTGGAAGTGCAGCGTTTGGAACGTCTGCTGAACGAGCAACAACAATTCCAGCAAAAGGCCGATGCGATCCTGGTTCAATTACAGGATCAAGAAGAAATCGCCAGGCAATGCAAGGCCGAGGCAGACCAAATAGCCGAAGAAAGCGGCATGGCTTTCCGTCGCAGGGTGCAAAAACGGGTTGCCGATCAGCTCTTATCGCAGACCAATGCCGTGCTGGAAAAAGTCAGCGGCCGCTATTATCTGCGGCAAACGCCCAGTGAGCAGGGCTTGGCGTTGGAAGTGGAAGACACGTACCAGGGCAATGTACACCGGCTGCCCAAGACCTTATCCGGCGGCGAAAGTTTTGTGGTGAGTCTTGCGCTGGCGCTGGGTCTTTCGGAATTGGCCAATAACGGCAAGTCCGTGGATTCGTTGTTTCTTGATGAAGGCTTCGGCAACCTGGACTCGGAAACGCTGTACACGGTCATCAGCACCCTGGAAGGCCTGCATACCCACGGTAAAACCGTCGGCGTTATTTCCCATGTCGAAGGCGTCCAAAAACGCTTTAAAGCCCAGCTGCAAGTGGTCAAACAACCTAACGGCATGGGCAAGTTGAAGCAGGTATCGTGATCTTAGTTTTGCGGTTAAATCTTAATTAACAAGAAGCTTCAATCAGCACCGTCATCCCGGCAGGGATTGCCGGGATCCAGAAGCCATGGATGGCAATATCAAAGCAGGGCACAAGTTTTGTTACAGGGAATTATGCAATTCATAACCGTTCACATCCCTGTGTCATGGATCCCGGCAATCCCTGCCGGGATGACGAACATTTTTATAACATGCGACTTAAAGCAACCTGAACACACAGACCGCTTATACCGGCTGAATGACGACTAACCGCCGAATTTGATCGAATCTATGATTTTTTGCAAGGCAGGACGGCATTCTTCAAAGTGCTCGGTTTCCGCAGCGGCCATCATGTTGAGGTAATAGTTCTGACGGTCGTAGGCTTGATAAATAATGCGCTGGTGCCCCCCGGCCTTGCCTTTTTCGGTCAGCTCCCAACCCCGAGTGAAACGCACTTTTTTGCCGTTTTCCATACCTGACTCATCGCGGCGCTTAGCGGAAAGGTTTTTATCGATCTTGATGTCTTTCTTCGCGCTGTCTAAAGAGGCCTTAACCGAAGCTTCCGCAGGAAAATCCCCTTGCATTCGAGTCATATTAAACTGGAAACTGCACGTTTTGGTCAGCGGCTCCTGCATGAATAACACCGTGTCGGAATTAACATCGCCGCTTTGCTTCGACCAACCCGCCGGTATAACGAAAGAAAAATTACGGTCTTTATTTTTATAAGTGACCGCTTCGGCAGAAGCCGCTGAACCGCCCGCAGCAGCCTGCGGCTGGGCTGAGGCTGAAGCAGGGCTAATCGATTGATTAAGAAGCCCCTGCCCTACGCTTGTTGCGGAATTACACCCTACCAATAAAAAAGAGCATGCTAAGGTTGTTACTCCGGCCGAAAATAATACTTTATTATTGTTCATTATTTAGTTTCCTTAAAATATCGTTTTTTTGAAAATTTTACAGCGAACCGAATTTAAACCTTTTTTGAGTCACTGACCAGCTTCTTTTAGCATAACTACTCGCCCTGGCTAATGCTCGCTTCAGCATGTCACAAAACGCCCTGTTTAAATTCATAAAGTTCAAAGCAAGCTTTGAACTCCAGTATTCAAGTTTTCTGGAGTCCAAAGCTTGCTTTGGTCGCCTCAAAGAGAGCAATTACCTTTTATATGGGAACGCAACAAAACCATGTAAGGCAACGGAAAGCATATAGCCCCAAACAAGCAGCAAGCTCTGTTGTCATTTAACTGACGAATCAAACTCACGGCGCACCCCGGATTTTTGGCTATCCAGCCATTCATACAGCGAGCGGGCTCCAAAGTACAGGCGCTTGGCGCGTTCTGAATTGCCTCGCGCCAACACCGGTCCATAACTGATTCCCGCTCTCTCGCGCAGGTAGCTTTGCATGGCCGGGCTAAGCCAGGTTTTAGGCTTGACCCGCTCCAAGCCGAATCCGCGCTCAATACGATCCAAATTTTCTTCCGGCACATGGCGTTCAAGACAGCGCTTGAACAAAGACTTGTCGCCCTGTTGGATTAGCCTGTCTGTGGGCAGCGACAACGCGAACTCAACCAGCGGATGATAGAGATAAAAAGCCCTGGCTTCGACCGATGCCGCCATGGCCGCACGATCGACTTTAAACAGTGTCTGTTCCGGCAGCTTGAACACCAGATCGAGATAGCGAAGCTGATCGAGCGGAGCAAGCCCTTCGACATCCCGAAGCCTGTTGTCGATGTGGATGCGCGGGTCGTAGTCGGCTAGATCGGGCGTCAGCAGGTCGCGAATCTCTCGGGGCCGTACGGCCATGGCTGACAGCTCGCACAGAAGTTCCCGG
>JAUXTH010000185.1 GCA_030679035.1 Methylobacter sp.
ATCAACTTGGCCGCCATCACAAACAGCAGCAGCGAAAAATAGCGTTTCAATTTCTCCGCAGGCAGTTTATGTGCCAGTTTTGCGCCTATCGGAGCGGTATAGGTGCTGGTCAGCACAATGCCCAGAAAAGCGGGGATATAGATATAACCTAAGCTCCACTCAGGTAACTGCAATACATCTTTGCCCAATAGGGCATAGCCTATCGTTCCGACTACGGCTATCGGCAAGCCACAGGCGCTGGCTACGGCTACGGCATTGCGCATCGGCGTCTGAAAATGTACTAAAAAAGGCACAATCAGCGTACCGCCGCCTATTCCCAGTAGTGACGCCAACAGCCCCATTATGCCTGATACGCCCCAATCCAACTCTCTGGAGGGTTGCTTCTGACCGGTTTTCGGCTTTATCTGCAAAGCCATTTGTACGCCCACTACTAACAAATAGACGGTAAATATAAAGCGTAATAGGCTGCCGGATATATGATCCGCAATCACCGAGCCGAGCGCGGCGCCGACCATAATCCCCGGCCCCAGAGCCAGCACTTTAGGCCACAATACCGAATTTAAACGATGGTGCGCCAGCACTGAAAAGACCGAGGTTAAAATAATGGTCGCCAGCGAGGTAGCCACCGACATGATCATGACCAGCTCTGCGGGGAACCCTTGCGCCGCGAACAGCATCGCTAAAACCGGTACAATTATCAGGCCTCCGCCTACTCCGAAAAGTCCCGCCATGAGTCCCGCGGCTGCGCCCAATAAAATACTGGCTAAAAAAATTGCTATCACTTTAATTCCCCTGGTTTTCTGTTGATCGGCTGTATTGGCATTATGCCTTTTTTTGAATACGGCTGTGCTATTCTAGGCGCATTTATAAACGGCTTGAGTAACGTAGTGGAAATATACCTTGTTGGCGGCGCGGTGCGCGATAAATTACTTGGGCTTCCGGTCAAGGAACGGGACTGGGTGGTGATCGGCGAGACTCCGGAGTCCATGGCGCGACAAGGCTACAGGCCGGTAGGCAAGGATTTTCCGGTGTTTTTGCATCCGAAAACGCATGAAGAGTATGCGCTGGCCAGAACCGAAAGAAAAACCGCGCCCGGTTATAAAGGCTTTACGGTACACGCAGCGCCGGACGTCACTCTGGAACAGGATTTGATACGCCGCGACCTGACCATCAATGCGATGGCAATGACGCCAAAAGGTCAGCTGATTGATCCTTATGGCGGGCAAGTTGATCTTGAAAAACGCATTTTCCGGCATATTTCACCGGCCTTTGCCGAAGACCCGGTGCGGATATTGCGTGTCGCCCGCTTTGCGGCCCGATACGGCCATCTCGGCTTCACGTTGGCTGAGGAGACCCGTATTTTGATGCAATCCATGGTGACGGCAGGGGAGGTGGATCACTTGGTTTCTGAACGGGTTTGGGCGGAGCTGTTTAAGGCGCTTAACGAGAAATCGCCCAGCGCTTTTTTCTATACCTTAAAAGATTGCGCGGCGCTGGATAAAATCTTTCCGGAAATAAGTTGTTTATTTGGTGTGCCGCAGCCGGAAAAACACCATCCGGAAATCGATACCGGCATTCATGTAATGCTTTGTTTGGAGCAGGCTGCGCTTTTGTCATCCAGCCCCGAAGTCAGGTTTGCCGCATTGGTCCACGACCTGGGTAAGGGCATCTCGCCCAAAGCAAACTGGCCGCATCACTATGGGCATGAAACCCAAGGTCTGCCCATTCTGGAACAAATGTGCGAGCGCTTGCGCGTGCCTAACTCGTTTAAAGCGCTGGCTTCGCAGGTTATGCAATACCATACCCACTGCCACCGGGCTTTTGAATTACGCGCTACAACAATAACCGATATGCTGGCCGCTTTGGGAGCTTACAAGCCGACCCATAAATTGCCTGAGTTTTTGCTGGCCTGCGAGGCTGATGCCAAAGGCAGAACCGGGTTTGAAAATGTACCCTATCCTCAAGCTGAACTGCTGAGCGGTGCAGCCAAGGCAGCCGTATCCGTTGATACCTCGGCTATTTTGGGCGGCGAGCTTAAAGGCGCGCAGATCGGCGAGGCGATACGCCGCCTGCGCATTAAGGCCGTTAGCGAGTTTATTAAGTCGGAGTCAATGGACTGAAGGCTGTTGAATAATGCATTAAAGATCATTATAGTGTGTTTTCTTTTATTACCCTGACATCATAACCATGCCTTCTTTCGACATTATTTCAGAATTCGACAAACACGAAATTAAAAACGCCGTCGACCAAGCCAATAAAGAAGTGACCACGCGCTTTGATTTTAAGGGCACCGACTCAAGCTTTGAATTGACTGACGATAAATTGATTATGACGTCTGAATCAACGTTTCAGTTACAGCAAATGTTCAGTGTGGTCTGCTCGAAACTCAGTCGGCGCGGCGTGGATATTGCCTGCATGGAGGTTGGCGACCCCAAGCCCGGCGGCAAATCGGTGCGCCAGGAAATCATTATGAAGCAGGGCCTGGATTCGACGCTGGCCAAAAAAATCGTTAAATTAATTAAGGATAAAAAACTGAAAGTCCAGGCCGCCATTCAGGGCGACCAAGTCAGGGTCACCGGCAAAAACCGGGATGACCTGCAAGATGTGATTAAAATGCTCAGGGAAGAAAAGCTGGAAATGCCGTTGCAGTTTGAGAATTTTAGGGACTAAAATTTATCCCTGAACCTTTTTATAAACAAAATAGCCGATGATGGTGAGGCTGAGCCAGACGGTCACTAAAGGCCCGACGACATGGTTATAACTGCTGACCAGATATAGATATTCCGAGTTTAAATCCGGATTGAATAAAGTGCCATTCATTTTTATTTGCCACACCCAACCGGCATGACAGCCGATACACAGACCTAAGCTTTCTTTTACCTGCGTTCTGAGTACCGCAAGAAAAATACCGACAACCAGCAATGAGAGGAATGCCGATGCATTTTTCGGGTTCAACACATTGGCAAACGCTTCGCCTACCAGTATAAAACCGCTGAATAAATTAAAGTCCTGTTGAGATATTTCGGTTTTGCTGTTCAGGAAATGCAACGCCGCATAATAAGTTGAGCTGATCAAAACTGCCGCTATGACCGGCATGTTCTTTTTTAAACCGGCTAATAGCACCCCTCGAAAAACCGATTCCTCAAATACCGCAATTAACAGCGCCAGCAACAAAGACAGGGTTGTTTTTTTAACTATGAAACCGGCTGTCCACGCCTCCGATTGATCAACAACATCAATACCGAGAATATACAAGGTAATAAATACCGGCATCAGGGTGATAAATCCCAAGCCAAAACCTAACAATATTTGCTTTAAAAATACGGCTTGCTCTGCAAACCCTAAATCGTGCTTGTTAAATTTCAGATAGGCCATAGCCGGAAAAATACTCAGCACTAAAAATAACTGCGTAGCTTTGGTGATTATTTTTGATAAAGGAAGCTGACCGTCTATAGCCTGAAAAATAAAATAGCTAACGATGCAGGCTAACGATGCAGCAGCCAGCAGCACCAAAAAAGGCACTATTGAATAAATAATTTTTCTGATCATCCGTTATTTCCTTTGCCAAAATCGCCCCATAACAGCTGCACAGCGGCTAGGGCGGCAATCGATGCGGTTTCTGTTCTTAATATGCGAGCGCCTAAGCGGACGGGTATAAATCCGGAGGCTTTTGCTATGGCTCGTTCCTGATCGGAAAAACCGCCTTCTGGGCCGGTGAGTAAGGTTACCCTTCGGCTAAGCTCAGGACAGGATTTCATCGTTTCAGGTGTTAATTCCGATAATGTCGTTTCTGCATAGGGGTCGAGAAACACCTTCAACCCTTGTTGCTGCCCTACCCAGTTTTGCAGCGTTTCGACTTCCTGCAATGCAGGTAAGGCGGTTCTGCCGCTTTGTTCGGCGGCATGTTGCACTATTTTCTGCCAATGCAATAAGCGTTGCGGCTTTTTCTCGCCTTTGAACTGTACCACGCAGCGTTCGGTCAATAGCGGCGTGATCTGGTTGACGCCTAGTTCTACGGCTTTTTGTACCGTCAAATCCATTCGGTCGCCCCGCGAGATGCCCAAGCCCAAAGCCACATGCAATGGCGATTCCACGCTATGGTCATTCCATTGCTCGACGGCAACCAGCACGGCTTTCCTGCTGACTTCTGTAACCGTGCAACTATATTCGCCGCCGTGACCGTTAAATAAAATGATGGGCGCGTCTTTTTTTAGCCGCAATACCGTTCTGACATAATGGCCGTTGTCGTCATCCAATTCGATCAGTTTGCCTGTAGTTAGTTGCGCTGGCGTATATAATCTGGAGATCCGCATAATCAGTCTTTAACCGCGTGTTGTATGCCTTGCCAGGCGACTTCGGCGATTAACAAGAGCTCTTCCTCGGTTACGATATAGGGCGGCATAAAATAAATGACGTTGCCCAAAGGGCGTAATAATACACCTTTCGACAGCGCGTATTGATAGACTTTAAGACCGCGACGTTCCTGCCAGGGGTAAGGTTCGCGGGTACGCTTGTTTTTGACCAGTTCAATCGCCAGGATCATGCCGGTTTGCCGGACTTCGGAGACATTTGGATGGTCATGAAAACGTATCGCCGCTTTCGCCATACTATCAGCCAAGGATTTATTTTTCCTGATGATGTTATGTTGCTGGAAAATATCGATGGTGGCGAGTGCGGCTCTGCATGCCAGCGCATTGCCGGTATAGCTGTGCGAATGCAGGAATGCGCTCATCGATTGATAATCGGCATAGAATGCCTGATATATCTGATCGGTGGTCATCACCGCCGACAACGGCAAGTAGCCACCCGTTAAACCTTTTGATAAGCACATGAAGTCGGGGCTGATTGCTCCCTGCTCACAGGCAAATAACGTCCCGGTGCGCCCGAAACCGACCGCGATTTCATCGGCGATCAAATGCACATGGTATTTATCGCAAGCGGCGCGCAGCAATTTTAAATAGACCGGATCATACATGCGCATATTGCCGGCGCATTGCACCAAAGGCTCGATGATGACAGCGCAAACCGTATCGCTATGTTGTTGCAGCGCCTGTTCCATCAGCGTGAAGCGGCGGGTCGAATAATCCGACCATGATTCTCCCGATTCGCGGTGGTAACAGTCCGGACCGGGCACGGTGATGACGTCCATCAATAACGGCGCGTAGGTTTCTTTATATAACGATACATTGCCGACGGCTAACGCGCCTAAGGTTTCGCCGTGATAACTGTTTTCCAGTGTGATGAATTGAGTTTTTTGGATTTGCCCAAGGTTGCGCCAATAATGAAAACTCATTTTGAGCGCGACTTCTACCGCAGAAGAGCCATTGTCGGCATAAAAGCAGCGGTTTAGCCCTTCCGGGGTTATTTCGACCAGCTTTTCCGCCAGTTTGACGGCTGACTCATGGGTGAAGCCGGCAAATATCACATGCTCCAGGGTATCGAGTTGGTCCTTTAAGGCCGCATTGATCGCAGGATTGGCATGCCCGAACAGGTTCACCCACCATGAGCTGATCGCATCGAGATAGCGATTGCCGTCGAAATCTTCCAGCCAAATGCCCTGCCCTTTTTTGATCGGAATAATCGGGAAGGTTTCGTGATCTTTCATTTGTGTGCAGGGATGCCACAATACGGAAAGGTCGAGATTGGAAAGGGATTGGTTGGACGACATAAGCTAAAGGCTCAGGTTGATAGTCGTTCCCAATGGGGCTTGGGAACGAGTGTAATGCTTACTGCAAATGCGGATTTGGAGCACGGCCTTGCCCTAGTGACACCTTTAGTCTTGAGGCTTGATGTGCAAATTCTCCAAAATTGCCAAGGTAGGTGCGGCCTGATTCATGGTGTAAAAATGCAGTCCCGGCGCGCCGCCCTCCAGTAAACGTTGGCATAGGTCACTGACCACATCCAGGCCGAATGCTTGTACCGATTCCCTGTCGTCGCCAAAACTTTCCAGGCGTTTTCTGAGCCAGCGGGGAATATCCGCGCCGCACATTTCTGAAAAACGGAATAATTGCGTATATTGGGTAATCGGCATAATGCCGGGCACGATAGGAATCGTTATGCCGTTCTTTTCGCAGGCATCTACAAAATAAAAATACGCTTCAGCATTGTAAAAATATTGGGTAATGACCGCATTGGCGCCTGCAGCCACTTTACGCTTGAAATTTTTAAAATCTTCTACTTCGTTGGCGGCTTGTGGGTGCACTTCAGGATAGGCGGCTACATGAATCTGAAAATGATCGCCGGTTTCCTTGCGAATAAATTCGACCAGCTCATTGGCATAGCGAAATTCTCCCGCTGACATCATGCCGGAAGGCAAATCGCCTCTTAAAGCGACAATTTTAGTAATGCCATTGTCCTGATAGTCTTTCAGAATCGCGCGAATATTGGCTTTGGTTGAGGCAACACAGGATAAATGCGGTGCGGCGGAGATGCCTTTGGATTGGATGTCGACTACCGTAGCGAAAGTCTTGTCGCGGGTCGAGCCCCCGGCACCAAAGGTGACCGAAAAAAAATCGGGATTGAGTTTGGCCAGTTTGCTATAAACAACTTGCAGGCTTGCCGCGCCTTCCTCGGTTTTTGGTGGATAGAATTCGAAACTGAATAGCTGGGGATGGTTTTTTTGTGATTGCATTTTATGGTCTCACTGACGGGAATCTAACGACTGCATGGACAGATATTTGCTGAAACGGACGTTCCCACGGCTTCAACCGGTGTAGACTCATTGCGCCCGTGCCGCAGGTGCGACACGGGCTGCATTCCCACGGGAACCGTGAGAGAGATGATTAATCAATAACGATAATGATCAGCTTTAAACGGTCCTTCAACCGGAACATTGATGTACTTGGCTTGCGCTTCAGTCAACACGGTCAAGTTCACGCCCAGTTGTTTAAGATGCGATCTTGCGACTTTTTCGTCCAGCTTCTTAGGCAGGATATAAACCTTGTTTTCATACTGCGCAGCATTCTTCCAAAGTTCCATTTGCGCCAGAACCTGGTTACAGAATGAGTTAGACATTACAAAGCTTGGATGTCCGGTGCCGCAACCTAAGTTTACCAGACGGCCTTCTGCCAAAATGATTAGGCGTTTGCCGTCAGGGAAAATCACATGATCGACTTGGGGCTTGATGTTTTCCCAGGTGTATTGACGCAATGATGCAATGTCAATTTCTGCATCAAAATGGCCGATATTGCAGACAATCGCCTGGTCTCTCATCGCAACCATGTGCTGATGGGTAATAATGTTAAAGTTGCCGGTCGCGGTAACAAAAATATTAGCCAGCGGTGCCGCATCTTCCATCGTGACTACGCGGTAACCTTCCATAGCTGCCTGCAATGCGCAAATCGGATCGATTTCGGTAATCAATACCGTAGCTCCCAGGCCGCGTAAGGATTGCGCGCAGCCTTTGCCGACATCGCCGTAACCGCAGACTACCGCGATTTTACCGGCGATCATCACGTCGGTGGCGCGTTTGATGCCGTCAACCAGCGATTCGCGGCAACCGTACAGGTTATCGAATTTAGATTTTGTGACCGAATCGTTAACATTAAAAGCAGGTACTTTTAACGTGCCTTTGGCGACCATTTCATACAGACGCAAAACGCCGGTGGTGGTTTCTTCGGACAGGCCTTTAATATCGGCCATCAATGCAGGATATTTTTCATGCATCATGACGGTTAAGTCGCCGCCATCATCCAGGATCATGTTCGGGCGCCAGCCGTCAAGTCCGTCAATAGTTTGGGCAATACACCATTCGGCTTCTTCTTCGGTTTCGCCTTTCCAGGCAAAAACAGGAATGCCTGCCGCCGCCATTGCTGCCGCTGCATGGTCTTGGGTGGAAAAAATGTTGCAGGAAGACCAACGCACGGTTGCGCCCAATGCGGTCAGGGTTTCAATCAATACCGCTGTCTGGATAGTCATGTGCAAACAGCCGGCGATACGTGCGCCTTTTAATGGCTGTGCAGCGCCAAATTCTTCACGCAGAGCCATTAAGCCCGGCATTTCAGTTTCGGCAATATTAATTTCCTTGCGGCCCCATGCTGCCAGAGCAATGTCGGCAATTTTATAATCTGGTTGGCTCATTATTTTTCCTTTATTTGGTATTTAGTTAAGACCGGCCGCATCTTTTAATGCGTCAACCTTGTCGGTTTTTTCCCAGCTAAAGGAATCTTCGGTGCGACCGAAATGACCATATGCAGCCGTTGTTTGGTAGATAGGCTTTAACAATCCCAACATAGCAATCAAGCCTCTAGGTCTTAAATCAAAAATATCTCTGATAATTTCCACCATTCTGTCTTCACTGATTTTGCCGGTGCCGAAGGTTTCAATACTGATAGAAGTAGGTTCTGCAATACCAATGGCGTAAGAAACCTGAATTTCACAGCGCTCAGCTAATCCGGCGGCAACAATGTTTTTTGCTACATAGCGCGCCATGTAGGCTGCTGAACGGTCAACTTTTGATGGATCCTTGCCTGAAAACGCGCCGCCACCGTGTCTTGCCATGCCGCCGTAGGAATCAACGATAATTTTACGGCCGGTCAAGCCGCAGTCACCGACAGGACCGCCAATGATGAACTGGCCGGTTGGATTAATAAAATATTTAGTATCTTTATGCAGCCATTCTTTAGGCAGAATCGGCAGGATAATTTCATCCATCACCGCTTCATGCAATGCTTTTGTGGCAATTTCGGGCGAATGCTGGGTAGACAAAACAACCGCATCAATCGCTACGGGTTTGTTGTTTTCATAGCGGAAGGTAACTTGGCTTTTTGCGTCAGGACGCAGCCAAGGCAGGGTTTTATTTTTACGGACTTCAGCCTGCCGTTTGACCAGCAAGTGAGAATAAGTAATCGGAGCCGGCATCAGCACATCGGTTTCATTGCTGGCATAACCAAACATCAAACCCTGGTCGCCTGCGCCTTGTTCGTGGTCATCGGCCTCATCGACGCCCATCGCAATATCAGCCGACTGTTTGCCGATAGCGTTTAAAACAGCGCAACTTTGGCCGTCGAAACCTATATCGCCGTGATCATAGCCGATGTCGCAAACGACTTTTCGCACCAGGGTCTCAAGATCAACCCAGGCATTGGTGGTGACTTCGCCGGCCAAAATAACCATGCCGGTCTTTACCAGTGTCTCGCAAGCAACACGTGAACGAGGATCTTGTGCCAATAAGGCATCAAGTACCGCATCTGAAATTTGATCCGCAACCTTATCAGGGTGCCCTTCTGAAACCGATTCTGATGTAAAAGTATAATTATTGCTCACGATACCACCCTGCTGAAATGTAAAAACCAAATGTACAAAAGGCTGCCTAGGCAGCCTTCTTAATGTATGGTGGGCCCTGTAGGACTTGAACCTACGACCTGCCGATTATGAGTCGGACGCTCTAACCAACTGAGCTAAGGGCCCCTTGTATTATTTACTCGCCATCCAGAAAGCACCTTAATTGCTCTGATCTTGAAGGATGTCTGAGCTTTCTCAATGCCTTGGCTTCAATTTGGCGAATCCGCTCGCGCGTCACGTCAAATTGCTTGCCCACTTCTTCCAGCGTATGGTCGGTATTCATATTAATACCAAAACGCATGCGCAGAACTTTCGCTTCTCTTGCGGTCAATCCCGCCAACACATTTTGTGTCGACTCGCGCAAACCGGCAATCGTTGCCGCCTCAACCGGGGACAATACTTTAGCATCTTCTATGAAATCTCCCAAATGAGAATCTTCATCGTCACCGATAGGCGTTTCCATTGAAATAGGTTCTTTGGCAATTTTTAATACCTTGCGAACCTTATCTTCGGGCATTTCCATGCGTTCTGCCAGCTCTTCCGGCGTGGCTTCCCGGCCCAGTTCCTGAAGTATCTGTCTGGAAATACGATTCAATTTATTGATCGTTTCGATCATATGCACCGGAATACGAATCGTTCTGGCCTGATCCGCGATAGAGCGGGTAATGGCCTGCCGGATCCACCAGGTTGCATAGGTAGAAAATTTGTATCCGCGACGATATTCAAATTTATCGACGGCTTTCATTAAACCGATATTGCCTTCCTGAATCAAATCCAGAAATTGCAATCCGCGATTGGTATATTTTTTTGCGATTGAAATGACCAGCCTTAAGTTAGCTTCGATCATTTCTTTTTTCGCGCGTCTTGCTTTGGCTTCGCCGATAGACATGCGTCGGTTAATATCCTTTAGCCCGCCGATGGTCAAGCCATACTGCGCTTCTATATCGGCCAATATCTTTTGGGATTTGCGAACTTCTTTTTCGCGATCTTTTAATGCTGTCGAGTACTTGCTTCCGGCACTCAGCTGCTGATCAAACCATTCTGAGCTGGCTTCATGTTCCGTAAAAGAGGCAATAAATTCCTTGCGCGGCATCTTTGCATGATTGACGCAAGCATCCATAATCAGCTTTTCCTGCTCACGCACGGCGGCAACGCCATTAGGAATGATCCCGGTCAATTTCTTTAA
The DNA here is from genome assembly GCA_030679035.1 of Methylobacter sp. Taxonomy (GTDB): domain Bacteria; phylum Pseudomonadota; class Gammaproteobacteria; order Methylococcales; family Methylomonadaceae; genus Methylobacter_A. Next base: position 10,469 of record JAUXTH010000185.1, read on the forward strand.
ATATTGAGGTGTCCATTTAAATTCCATGAACAGATCGGCCAGAGCCTCAAACTCTTTTTCAGTTTTATCGCTTGAATAGCCATGTTTTTTGATCGCTGCGGAAGCCGTTTTCAACTGCTTCCTGAGCACATCAACTTTTTCTTTGACTTCTTCGTAGTTAAGCCCCTTCGGCTCTTCTTCAGCGGGAGCCTCTTCAACATCGTCGCTGACGGGCAGGGTGGCGACAAAATCTTCAGGCTCGCTTAAATCCACAAAGCCGGTAACTAAATCCGTCAGGCGAATGCTGCCTTCTTCGCCGGAGATGTCATCGAATGATTGTAAAAAATCCTCAACAACGATGCAGGAGCGGGCAATGGCTTTGACCAGTTGCTGTTGGCCTTCTTCAATGCGTTTGGCGATTTTCAATTCGTCCGCGCGAGTCAGCAATTCAACCGAGCCCATTTCCCGCATGTACATGCGCACCGGATCCGTGGTTCTGCCGAACTCGCTATCTACAGAAGCTAAAGCGGCGACTTCTTCAGCATCTTCATCGTCCGTAGTTACAGCCGCTGAATCAGTGATAAGGGAGTCTTCGTCCGGGGCAACTTCGTAAACCTGAATCCCCATATCATTGATCATGCCAATGATATCTTCAATTTGCTCAGGATCAACAATATCGCTGGGCAAGTGATCGTTAACCTCGGCATAAGTCAGGTAACCCTGCATTTTGCCTTTGGCTATCAATTGTTTAAGTTGGGACTGCTGCTGTTCTTGATTCATCATTTACTCGCGGAAGACTCGGTTCGGCCTGACTTCGCCGAACCGAAAATTATACTACAAATTCCTATCATTTTGCACCAAACAATTTAGCTGCCTGCATTTTACGCAACAGTTCTTTTTCCTGTGCATCCAGTCCTTCTGTCTTGCTTTTATCCAGTAATCTGGCCCAAACAGTCTCTCTGGCTTGAGTCAATAACCTGTCCAGTGCGTCGCAAAACACCGTATCTATTTTGTCATCTGGAACCTGCAAATCCAACAAGGCCAATGCTTTTATGGATTTTTCATCGAGATGTCCCCGATAACACTCCAGTAAAACAGCTTGGCTTGCTGGGTTCTTGTCCACAATCGTTTGCAGAATTTCTTTAAACAGATCTGCGCCTGAAAACTCCAGTCCGTTCCAGTCAATATCCCGCTGCTCAACCAGCTCAGCCAGCCTGGGATTTTGAACCAGCAAGGCGATTGCAACACGCGCTGATGATAGCCTGCCTTTATCCTGAGGTTGTTTTCTGTTTGCCTTCGAATGTTGCTTGGAAACTTGTTTAGAAGCAAGTGTAGCCGCATTCTCCAAAACATCCAGGCCGACCCATCCGGAAAGTTCTTTTAACCGCGCAAACATCATCTCTTTAAAAACACTCTCCGGCAATTTATCCAGATACGGTTTGGCTTTGTTGACTAATTGTGCTCGGCCTTCCATTTCGGACAGGTTCAGCTCATTCGAGAAATGCCCGAAAAAATACTCCGAGAGCGTTTCAGCAGCCTGTACGCGCTCAACAAATCCATCAACCCCTTCCTCGCGCACCAGTGAATCAGGGTCATGATTTTGCGGCAACAGCATGATGCGTATCTGTCGCCCATCTTTTAAACTGGAAAAAGCCGGCTCCATTGCTCGCCACGCCGCTTCCCGCCCCGCCTTGTCACCATCGAAACAAAACACCAGTTCTGATGAGAACCGGAATAATAAATCCAGATGCGCTTGCGATGCCGCCGTTCCTAGGGCTGCAACCGCATAATGAATGCCAAACTGAGCCAAGGCGATAACATCCATATAGCCCTCGACAATCAAAATTCTTTGGGGCTTGGCATTCTTTTCCAAAAGCTCATATAAGCCGTAAACTTCTTTGCCTTTGTGAAATAGGGGCGTTTCCGGAGAATTCAAGTATTTGGGTAAGGAATCGTCGAGGACTCGTCCGCCAAACCCTATAATCCGGGCGCGCTTGTCCCTGATCGGAAACATGAGTCGACCGCGAAAACGGTCATAGGGCTGACCTCCTTCTTTGTCGACCAGTAATCCGGCTTCGAGCAATAATTTTGGGTTAAATCGGGATGTCAGAGCTTTCCATTCATCAGGTGCGTAGCCCAGCATGAAATCACCGGCACAATCGCCGCTGACCCCCCTGTTTTTTAAATACTCAACAGCCTTTTTTCCCTCATCGCTGCTCCGCAGCTGCCCCACATAAAAGGCGGCTACCTGCTCCATCAGCATATACAGGCTGCTTAAGTCTTCTTTCTTTTGTCCCGTTGACGGATATTCGATGGATTCTCTGGGTACCTCGACCCCGACAAATCCTGCCAGGTCTTCAACCGCTTCAACAAAATCAAGATGGCTAAAATCCATCAGAAAACTAATGGCGTTGCCGCTAGCGCCGCAGCCAAAGCAATGAAAGAATTGTTTTTTTCGGTTTACCGAAAAGCTGGGGGTTTTTTCGACGTGAAAAGGACAGCGGGCGACAAAGTTGTTGCCCGTTTTTTTGAGAGGGACGTGCGAATCAATCAAGTCGACAATATCAACCCGTACCAACAGGTCGTCAATGAAGTCGCGGGGGATTCTACCTGACATGCAATGCTCCGACAGCTACACGAAAGCGGGGGGTAAGCAATGTAGGGGCAATCCCTTGTGGTTGCCCAAATAGGGCTAGGGCAGAAAGTGCAGGCACAAGACCTGCCCCTACGCCAGTGCAGCCTTGATTTTTAGACTCACAACCGACATGTCGGCGCGGCCCTGCATTTTTGCCTTAAGCAATGCCATAACCTTGCCCATATCCTTAACCGATTCAGCTCCAGACTCAGCAACAGCGTCTTTAACCATTGAGTCAATTTCGGTTTCGGTTAGAGCTTGCGGCAAAAATTCCTGAATCACCGGAACTTCAGCCTCTTCAATGGCGACCAAGTCATCTCGACCGGCGTCAGCAAATTGGCGGATAGATTCGCGGCGTTGCTTGAGCATCTTGTCGAGAACCTGGATAACCCGTTCGTTATCCAAAACAATGCGTTCATCGACTTCGACCTGCTTAATGGCGGCCAAGATCAAGCGAATCACGCCTAGCCTTGGTTTGTCGCCGCCTTTCATGGCGGCTTTCATCTCTTCCTTGATACGATCTGTTAACAAATCCATCGTATTAACCTTAAGTTTTACAGTGCAGGGCGTCCACGACGTAAGTTTTTCAACGCATAACGCTCACGTGCTAATTTTTTCAAGTGACGTTTAACAGCAGCTGCGCCTTTGCGTTTACGCTCTGCGGTTGGTTTTTCGTAAAACTCGCGGCGACGCACTTCTGCCAATACACCCGCTTTTTCACAAGCGCGTTTAAAACGGCGAATCGCAATATCAAATGGTTCGTTTTCTTTGATTTTTACTGACGGCATTATAATGACCCGAATATGTTAATATTTAAAAGTTAGGATTTTTCAATCCACTGAACAAACAGAACCCTTAATTATACCTTTACTTTTATAAATTTCAAAAATTCAATGTATGTTTTAGGCATAGAAACCTCTTGTGACGAGACCGGCGTCGCAATTTATCACTCCGAACACGGCTTGTGCAGCCATCTTTTATACAGCCAAGTCGACATGCATAGCGAATATGGGGGCGTCGTTCCCGAGCTGGCATCACGAGACCACATTCGGAAATTAGTGCCGCTGATCAAGCAATGCCTAAAGGAAAGCGGCTTGGCCGGCAGCGACATTAACGGCATTGCCTACACCGCAGGGCCGGGGCTGATGGGAGCATTGCTGGTTGGCGCGGCAACGGCCAGAAGCCTGGCTTGGGCTTGGCAAATTCCAGCGATTGCCGTTCATCATATGGAAGGGCATCTGCTGGCGCCGATGCTGGAAGAAAACCCACCGGAATTTCCTTTTGTCGCGTTGCTGATTTCCGGGGGGCATACCCTGCTGGTGCAGGTCGAGGGTATCGGTCGCTATCAGCTATTAGGCGAATCGTTAGACGATGCGGCTGGTGAAGCTTTCGATAAGACCGCGAAAATGCTGGGCTTGGGTTATCCCGGCGGGCCGAAACTGTCCGCATTGGCAGAACAGGGCACACCGCAGATTAAATTCCCCCGCCCGATGACCGACCGCCCCGGCTTGGATTTTAGTTTCAGCGGTTTAAAAACATTCACCATGAATACGATCAATGCCTCTGGAAAGACGGATCAGGATAAAGCCGATGTCGCCGCCGCATTTCAGCAGGCGGTCGCCGAGACACTCAGCATCAAATGCAAGCGGGCTTTGCAGCAAACCGGCTTGAAAAGACTGGTTATTGCCGGAGGCGTCAGCGCCAACAAGCAAATTCGCGCTAGTTTGACCCAAATGGTAGCCAAGGAAAACGCCCAGCTTTATTTCCCCCGCCTCGAATTTTGCACCGATAACGGCGCGATGATCGCCTATGCGGGTTGTCAGCGTTTAATGGCGGGACAGCAGCAAGGGCTAGAAATTTATGCCCGCCCTCGTTGGCCGATTAGTGAGTTATCTGGCTGCTAATCATTCAGTCTTACAGTCAATAACAATGAAGGTGGATTAATTCACCACGAAGACACGAAGAGCGCGAAGTTTTTACCTTGATTTTTCTTCGTGGTGATATGTTTTAAATTAATGTCTAATCAGCCTTCCTGTCCGGCCAGCGTACCCTACGAGGTGGAAAATTGACTAAACTTGGTTGCCGGCTGATTTTTAGCCTTTAGCCTTGCTCGACTCTTCTCCAGCCAGCAGCCGCTGAATATTGCTCTTATGCCGCCACAACAAGAAAACCGTCATCACCACGGAAGCGGCAACGATAGCCTCGTCGCCGACTATAAACCATGCAAAAACCGGCGACAGGGCCGAGGCGACTAATGCGGACAAGGATGAAATCTTGCCCAGCTTATAAACCAAAAACCAAGTTGCCATGAACGCAAAACCGAGTGCCCAGAAAAAACCGAGCAATACGCCGACCGATGTCGCAACACCTTTGCCGCCTTTAAAACCGAAAAACACCGGGTAGAGGTGACCTATAAACGCCGCCAAACCGGTTGCCGCAACTAACTCAGCGGGCAGTCCCAACACATTCGCGGCATAGACCGGAATTAACCCTTTCAGCGAATCGCCCAGCAGTGTGATCGCCGCCGCTTTTTTTCCGCCTATGCGCATCACATTGGTCGCTCCGGGGTTGCCTGAACCCTGCTCTCTGGGATCGGGCAATCCCATCAGGCGGCAAATAATAATTGCACTGGAAATTGAGCCTATCAAATAGGCGGCCGGAACAAACAACCATTCAACCATTGAGTAACCTTTTCATCATTCAGAACTTGTAAGCAAAGGGCGTTTCCCTGATACTTACGGCTTTAAAAAAACACGCATCATAACCGGAAAACACAATGGACATCATATTTTTAGGCGGACTGGAAATTGAAACTATCATCGGCATTTACGACTGGGAAAGGGTGACCAAGCAAACCGTTATTCTTGATATTGAAATGGCGTTCGACATTCAAAAAGCCGCAGAAACCGACGACATTCAATACACGCTTGATTACAAAACCGTTTCTCATCGCATTATTTCTTTTGTTGAGGCCAGCCAGTTTTTCCTGGTTGAAAAATTAATCTCGGAAATAGCCGACATTATCCGTAACGAATTTAGCGTGCCATGGGTGAAAGTCACCCTGAATAAAAAAGGCGCGATCCGTGGTGCCAGCGATGTCGGCATTATCATTGAGCGTGGAGAAAGAACGTCGTGACCAAAGGCTACATCAGCATCGGCAGCAATATAAACAAGGATGAGCACATTCCTGCCAGCCTCAGGGCGCTTGAACAAGCCTTTGGCGAACTGACGGTTTCAAGTATTTACGAAACCGAAGCTGTCGGCTTTACCGGCGATGTTTTTTATAATCTTGTGGTTGGTTTTGATTCCGATCTGGAGGTGAAGGCGGTCGCCAAGCAGTTTCGGCAAATTGAGCTGGATAACGGACGCACTCGCGACAGCCGAAAATTTGCTGCGCGCACCCTCGATCTGGACCTGATTCTATACGGCGATCTGATCGTCAACGATGGCCGTTTGCAAATACCTCGGGATGAAATTGAACATTACGCTTTTGTGCTTGAGCCTTTAGCGGAAATTGCCCCGGACCTAAAACATCCGATCAGCCACATCAGCTATGCCGAGCTTTGGGACAAGTTCGACAAGTCCGATCTCAGGCAAAAGCGTGTTACGCCGTCCTGGGCTTCAACAAAATAGGGTGCGGCCGCCATCGACGGTCAGTATTTGGCCGGTGATGTAGTCGGCATCCTTAATCAAAAAGAGCACGGCTTTGGCAATATCGTCGGGCTCGCCGTTACGTTTTAAAGCGACCCGTTGCAATATCTCCTGCTTGGCCGATTCGGATAGATCATTATCGGGCCAGAGTATCGCGCCCGGAGCCACGCCGTTGACCCTGACAGTCGGCCCCAATTCCTTGGCCAAGACCTTGGTCATGGCGGCCAGTCCGGCTTTCGAAATGCTGTACACGGGATAACCGCTTAAGCCACGTTCGGCATGGATGTCGATAATATTGACGATACAGCCTTTATTGTCGGCTAAAGTCTTCGCCAAGGCTTGCGCCAGGAAAAACGGCGCTTTTAAATTACCGCCCAATAACTCGTCCCACTGCTGTTCGGTCACATCCATCATGGCCGTTGGATAAAAGGATGAGGCGTTATTGACCAGCACATCTATGCCGCCCCAGGACATTTCGGCCTCTCGGGCAACCGCTTCCAGCTCGGCCATGTTCAATAAATCGGCCTGCATGATTTTTGTCGAACCGGGCCGCAGGTGGTTCAACTCGTCGCAAAGCTGCTTGGCTTCTGCCGCCGAAGACCGGTAATGTAGAAAAACATTGCAGCCTTCGCTATGCAGCCGCCGGGCGCAAGCCGCGCCTATGCGCTTGGCTGCGCCGGTAATCAATACATTTTTGGCATGTCCTTTCATAGTAAAAACGGAAATTTTTCCACGAAAAGCACGAAAGACACCACGCCGGACGGGGCATGTTGCCCCGTCCGAAACGTTTTGCGTTGGTTAAATGCAACCACTTTGCTTAGGAGCCCCGCAAACGTTAGGAGCGGGGTTGCAAACCCCGCCCCGCTTGCTATACGTTTAGCGGCACCGGCAATCAATACATTTTTTGCCTTTGTATTCATCAAGCTTGCTGAGCCAAGCTTTTGCTCGCTACTTCATACACATCTTTGGAAATAGCCTCCGTGGTCATGATTCGTTCCAATTGAGCTTTGATCAGCGTCTGTCTGCCGTGGTCATATCTGCGCCACGACGTTAAGGCGCCGACCATCCGTGAGGCAATCTGCGGGTTCAAGGTGTTCAGTGCGATAATCTGGTCGGCGAGGAATCGATAACCTTGCCCGTTGGCGGCGTGAAAATGCAGCGGATTGGACTGGCTGAAAGCTCCTATCAAGGACCTGACCCGGTTCGGGTTTTTCAAATCAAACGCCGGGTGCTGCATCAACGCCTGCACGGTCGCAAAGGTGTCGGGCATGCTGCCGGAGGCTTGCAGCGCAAACCATTTGTCGATGACCAAGGCTTCATCCCGCCATTGGTGGTAAAAGCTGTCCAGGCACTGCTGTTTGACCGGATGCGGGTTGTTGACGATAACCGCTAACGCCGCCATTTGGTCGGTCATGTTTTTAGCGGTGTTAAATTGCTGTTGCGACAGTTGATGGATGGCGCTGTTTTCCAGTTTGCTTAGATAACTTAAACAGGTGTTTTTGATGCGTCTACGGCCTATTGCGCCGGAGTCGAATTGCCCTGATTCATCCTTATGATTGTTCCGGTATAACGCCTGGAATTGCGTTTCCAGCTGTTCGACCAAGGTCCGCGTGACAAATTCGCGGGCGGCATGGATGGCATCCACATCGACAACCTGCATTTGTTCGGCCAGGTAGGTTTCCGAGGGCAGGCTTAACAGTAAAGAAAAATACGACAAGTCATCCCAGGGTTGCTCCAACACCTGTTTAAAGGCGGCGACCATAATGGGATTGGCGTGTAACTCCCTGCCGCTTTGCAGATCGGCAATCAGTCCGGTAATAACCTGCCCGGCCAGTTGCTGTCCGGCTTCCCAGCGATTAAATGTGTCGCTGTCGTAGCTTAATAAGAACGCCAGCTCGTCCAGGCTGCGCTCCATCACCAGTTTAACCGGCGCTGAAAAGCCTCTTAAGATGGATACTACGGGCTGCTCGGCCAAATCTTCAAGGGTAAAGACTTGTTCGGCTTCGGTAAGTTGCAGAATGACTTCATTGCAAGCTTGATCGCCGCCTTGCAGCTTGCAAGGTGCGACGGA
>JAUXTH010000197.1 GCA_030679035.1 Methylobacter sp.
CGGTATTATGTAGCAGCCGCACAAAGCCAATCACCCGCTGGGTCGAGGCTGATTTATGAGTCTCGAATCGGCAGTTCGTTGTGTTGAAGCGGCTTTAGATAGTAACCCAGAATGTGCGGCTGGGTTAATCACACAGAAGAAGGTTTTCGGGGTTCCACGCGGCCCTTCCGGTGAGGCAGAAATTCTTGCTCTGTTGTACGCTGATGATTCGTACTTTGGCTATTGGTATGGGCATATTGTTCGGCACCCACAAAATGCGGCGATGTTTGTTTCTATGATTGTTTGGTCAGACAAATTAGTAAATGCGCAGACTGTGCCATTGCTCTTTCGACGATTCCATTACTGGATAAAGGATCGCCTCGAATACCATTCTTGTGTAGTGCAAAATTCTGATGACGCCTATCAAGAAAGCAGTTCAATAGAGAAAGCTGCAAGTAATTTAGCAAGAATGGTCACTCGCTTTGATCTTGACAAACGATCCGGGGATGAAGATGGGCCATATGCCAATAGCCCACCAGAATTGCGGATTATGAATGTTTATGGTCTAACTGATACACGCGACGAATGCGGCTGCTATCCAGCTTTCCCGATGCCTATACCTTTGTCTATTGTAAAAAACCCGGACGAATCCACGAAGTATCCCCAGCTTTATCCAAAATAGCCTTTTCCGAAACTGGATAAGGGTTATCGCTAGTTTCTACTACTTTGCTATTACTGGAGAAGAGTTTGACGATCTTGCACTCTTCGGGGTTTTGCCATAGAGCAGCAATATTACTGCCCACCGGTTTGATAAATGAGAAATGAAATTCATATCCCTTTTTTTTATCTGTAAAATTTTCTAGCGTTAGCAGTACGTATGGAATTGACCAAAGAGGGATGTCAACGTATGCCCATACTCTCTTTCGATCTGCGCGATTAAGCATTGACAAAAACTTAACCTTGGGCAAATTGCCGTGGCGGCAAAGATTAAGGCAAAATGCATAAGCTTGAGCTAGATTGTCATCTTCGAAGAATCTTTTTCGCATGACAGCGCCCCGACTGTCATCCCAACCGTCAGGTTCCAGTCCACGATAACGTTGATTTCGGTTAGCTAATATACAATCGTCAAGCGGGTCTGCATCGGGCGCTATGTCTGCGTGGTCGAAGCGTGGGGTTGTGTTAGGATTTGGGGTGTGTACGCCATACAGGTGAACTACTTCACGGCAAGAATCACAGTAGGGGAAAATACCGCGCTTCCTATGCTCTGGAGTCGCTTTATCAAAGAACTCCTTTGGTTCAACCATTGGACCGTTTATGCTTCCGTAGTGCGCTTTTTTCATATTCTCTCCGAATCGGGAATTACCCAATGATAACTCATTTGTAGATCATATTTTTGCAACGTAGTTTTTTAATTCAAGCGAATTTCTTTTGCATCTATAGCTTTGAAGCATTGCAGGGCAAACACAAAGCTGAATGATCCACGGTTAAGCTTTGTGTTGATACTATTGTAGTTCTCATCAACCCCAATCGCTTTAAGTTTCGTAACCAACATCTCGTAATCAATCCCTCGCCGCTTCAGTTCTGCTTTGAGCATATTTTTAGCATGTTCTTTCCATTCATCTTCATCCATATTGGGCACCACAATTATTTTTTTTACATTACTCAAAGATAATACATTTGCTTATTAAATGTCAAATACAACATAATTGTGTTGCAAGCGTGTTTTATATTCGATATAATAATGTCAAATATGAAATAACAGAGGTTTGCCATGTCCCAACATTTCTTACTATCCGCTAAAGCCCGCACCTTATCCGTTCGCAAGGTTATGGAATTGACTGACGATCAAGCATTTCTGCTCTTTAAGGAAGTCCGTTGGGGTGAAGGCAGTGAAGTAGCCTGTCCTGATTGCGCGACTGTTGGTAATCACTACTTTTTACGGACACGTAAACAATGGCGCTGCAAGGATTGCAACCACACCTTTTCAGTAACTTCCGGTACGATCTTCGCCTTTCACAAGTTACCGCTGAAAGTGTACCTGGGTGCTATTGCCATCTATTCCAATGCGGTAAAAGGTATTTCAGCTCTGCAACTAGGCCGTGACCTTGGCGTTCAATATAAAACCGCTTTTGTCATGGCACACAAGATCAGAGAGTCGCTAATGGAACAGCGCGACGACCGCCAGTTATCCGGTGAGATTCACATGGACGGCGCTTATGTTAACGGGTGTATCCGCCCCAAAAACAAGAAAGAAGATCGCATAGATCGCCGATTGGCTGAAAACCAACGTCCTGACAAGCGTTGCGTGTTCGTGATGCGTCAACGCGAAGAAGCAGAAACAAGCGAAACTAAAGGGGCTAATAAAACACTAACATTCATCATCAAGAGCGAGAATCAAGCAGATGTGAACAAGTTGGCTACCGAGTTTGTTAAAAAAGGTTCTGTGATTTGCGCCGACGAATCCAACGCTTATGATGTGTTGCATGCCAAGTTTGATACTCGCCGCGTGAATCACGCTAAGGAATACCGTAGCGATGCTGGAATCACTAACAACTTAGCCGAATCCTACTTTTCCCGCTTCCGTCGGATGCAGTATGGCCAGACGCACAAGTTCGGCAATCTGTATCTGGCAAACTACGCCAATGAAGCCGCTTACCGGGAAGATACCCGGCGCTTGCCCAACGGTGAAATCTTTATGGATGTTGTGAAGAAATGCGCCCTGACACGGACGAATCGTGACTGGTGCGGATACTGGCAAGGAAACAAACGGCAAGCGGAAAGGTTGGCGGCTTAAGTCTCTGACAAAATCCTGACCTATATTTAGTTCAGATTTAATCTTAATATGATAAAAAATAATTCGGGATTTTGTCGACAGATTGTTGACGAACCCTCTTATGAAACTGGCGGTGTTTGAAACCCTTTTTGAAATTCTTTCATGAAATCATCAAAACTATTGAGTATGTCTTCTGTCGGTGTCGCTTGGCTGCAATCTAAAGACCGAATGCTGTCTGCAATATCTCGGCGACTTATATATCCCATACTGTCGCGCCCGTTCACAAGCTCATAATCGAGTGAGCCACACCAAGAATTTATGCGTCCATATCCTGGCGTCATTGCAATTGATTTGCTGTCACCCCTCACTTCGTGCTTTGCAATGGAAACCCGGATGTACTCGATGCGAACAAACGGAATATGTAGATGAAGAAGTTGGTTCTTAATTTGCGGCACAAGACTAGGCTCATTTAGGACGCTTTCGATCTGTCGTATTCGATTTTCGCGGCCGAAATGCATGTAGCCATCGTTCTTAGCTCTCAACGTCGCCAGCTTCTGTTCGAGTCCTCCGTTATCAGCCCACTTCACCATTTCTTTGGCACGCTGTCGCCAAGTCCTCAGTAGCTCGTAAGCAGCGAATATCCACATTTGAGACTGCGCAGACAAAAAGAACGTTACTGGTGGTGTTCTTTCCATTTTGTTCAGCTCATGCAACACCTTGTATTCAAGATCGGTAATGAAATTATCGACAATGCCAAGGTTGAAAGCTTGCGAGCGTAAATACAGGTCGTCCCCAAGCAAATGAAGCTTTTTAAGTGATGCAGAGACGCCCTTTGGGTCTATTTTGTTTGCTTCGTCATACATGGTGCCGCCTTTACCATATTCATTGCCAGAACTGTAATAGACATTATATCTAAAAGGCATACAATTCTAATCTAAATAATAAGTTATTAACTAACCTTATGTACCACGGCATATTTAACGCTTATCTCTATTCCGCTATAAAATTGACAAGTCACTTCCACAGAAAATCTACCGCCACGGACGAAGCAGTGTCAGGTACTGGTTTTTTTGTTATAAATAAAGATGGACAACCTTGCTTAGTAACAAATCGACACATGTTAGATATCGGATATGATAAAAAGCCAGGGGAATATTCAGGCTTCGAACTTATCTCAGTTGAAATTCAGGTATTCTTAGCAGACCTTTCATCGCAAGAAGCTATGCCAAAAACAAGGTCGCTCGCATTTTTGCCGGCCAGTAACAACAGCGTGGTATTTTCTGTTGATTACAAAAATGACGTTGGTGTAATTATCAACCCCCAGGTTGCTACACTAGAAACGCAAGGTTTTCGTTCCGACCATTTTGTAGGCCATGAAATGATTGCCGATAACTCATGGATAGATACAAAACTAACCGTTTGTGATTTTGTTGCTTTCCCTGGATTTCCACCGTGGCATGATAAAGCAGAACAGCGCCCAATTTTTCGAACCGGCACTATTTCTAGTGACCCCAGGTCAAATTATTCATACTCCGGGCAAACTGAAGGACAAAAAATTGCTTATGAGGCTTTCTCTTTTGGTGGGTCGTCTGGAAGTCCAGTATTTGCCCTACAAAAAGGTCTCGAACCGGGAGCGGGGATTAAATTCAATGGATACCGAGAATGCAAATTAATTGGAGTAAATGCTGGACATCTAAATCACGAAAACATACAACACTCTGGAATATCGTATTTTTTTAAATCATCCGTTATTCTTGAATTGATAGATAACTAACTGCCACATCACTTCAGCGTTAGTTTTGATTCAAAAATAGCTCGTCAATGTCTGATTCAGCTGGTGATGGGTAGCTTAGGCGATTCGCCATGTACGCGATACGCCTTTGGTGCCACCCTGCACAACCAGTCCCTTGTCTTCTAGCTTCTTCAATACATTCAAGACACTTTTCTGGAACTGATCTATTCTTTCTGCACTCAGTTCCAGCCCTTTGCGCCGCAGCATGTCCGCCGCGATCTGTCGACTGGTTAATGCGTCGCCGCTCTCCCGAAGAATATCCAAAGTTATCCGGGGACATTCCCCATGCTTAAAATATTGATTGCGTTCTCGGTGTTCCTTAGCGCGTAATGTACGCAGGTCGAATTCCGGGGCGAACAGCTTGATGGTGGCATCAATGTGGTTAAGATCGCCAGTAATTCGACTAATCTCAACCTGATAATGCTGAACGAGTCCGGCCAGTTCGGAGCGCTTAGAAACAAGACCTGAAATAATGTGAGATTCTGCCATGTGACACCTGTTTGGAAGTGAAGGAACAGGTGTTATATTAATGGCTTACGTGGTGGATTGCTTTGTGCGGTTGCTACATAATACCG
>JAUXTH010000012.1 GCA_030679035.1 Methylobacter sp.
CAATTTCCACGCTGCCGCTCGAATCATTACCAAAATTCGTAACAGCCTTGCCGGTCTGACGGCAAATCCTTCCTTGGGTCGTCCGGGCCGGGTTGACGGCACCCGCGAACTGATTATCACGCATACCCCTTACATCGTCGCGTACCGGATTCACGGAAATGAAATTCAAGTGCTTGCCGTTATCCATGCCGCACGGCTTTGGCCGGATACCCTATAAAGCAAGTAGACTGGATGAAGCCTGCAAAATCCAGGGCTTTGTAACTCCGATCACCCCGTATTCCGCTACGCTCCCATACAGGCTACGTGTCTAAATTACCGGTGCCTAATGAAAATCCACCGTCCGCAAAATATCTTGTTGAAAATAAAATTATAAATTCCTAACTGCGAACAGCGCCACTGAGCGCCGGAACGACAATATAATTAGGTAAATAACCAATAAAGCCCTATCCTGTCCGGTTTTTCAACCATCACAAACTTCACCGCAGCAGCGAAGTTAGTCAACCTCCCACCATTGCACTTACAGGGGCAGCAAGTTTTGAGTTTACACAGTTATCAATCGGTAGATCGCGAGCAATTAGCCAAGGACATCGGCGAAATTCACCAACAAGCTTTAGCCAATATCGGCATAGACGATTTTAAGCATTTAACAAGAATGGAACGCTGGGGGAAAATTTGTTCCATCATCGGCTATGGCACGGCTTGGATCTTCCCCAATCCGATTTCCGCGCTGTTAATCAGCCAAGGCAGTTTCACGCGCTGGACTCAAGTAGGGCACCCGGTTGTTCATAGAGCCTACGACAAAGTTGAAGGTGTCGATAAAAATTACACCAGCAAAAAATTCGCACATGGTTGGCGACGGTTTTTGGATTGGCCGGACTGGTTTACTGTCGCTGGCTGGCATCATGAGCATGACGTATTGCATCATTACAGTTTGGGTGAAAAAGCTGACCCTAACAATGCGCAACACAATATGGAATGGCTAAGACAATCAAGCCTGCCGATGTGGCTACGCTACGTGATCGTGGCGTTTTTTTCCGGTATATGGAAATTTGTTTATTACACGCCCAGAACCCATAAGGAATTGCACTTAAATTCTGCCAGACAACAGCGTGAGCCTAAACCCGTGATGACCCGCATCGGCGCGTGGAGTCTGTTTACCAATCAGGGTAGAGACTTCTGGCTGCAAAGTATTTTGCCTTACATCGCCTATCGCTTTGTGTTGCTGCCTTTGCTGTTTTTACCGTTGGGAAGTTTTGCTGTTATCAGCGTATTGATTAATTCGATTCTGGCGGAAATTTTCACCAATATGCACAGCTTCCTGGTGATGATCCCGAATCATGCCGGGGATGATGTGATGATGTTTGACGAAAAGGCCAAAGGCAAAGGCGAATTTTATCTGCGGCAGATTTTAGGTTCGGTGAATTATCCGACCGGCTCTAATTTTAATGACTTTTTTTACGGCTGGTTGAATTATCAGGTCGAGCATCATTTGTGGCCCGATATGCCGTTGAGCCAATATCAGAAAGTGCAACCGCAAGTGAGGGCGTTGTGCAAAAAACATAACATTCCTTATCTCCAACAGTCGGTTTTTAAAAGGTTGTTGAAAGCGGTGGATATTATGGTGGGGAAAACTTCGATGTTGAAACCGGCCATTGCGTAAAAGAGTACTGATGTCGGGCATGCTTTTTATGGCCGACACTCCTAAGCATTCATGGCGCGCGATGCGCACCCTACCTGCTTTTGGTGCCCGGCTACTACTGGGGTGGAGCCCGAAAACTCGGCCTTGCTTTGGCAATAATATTTACGGCCGCTTAATCTTGAATGTCTGATTTTTGTAATCAATAACCAGACCGTCAGGGCGAATTTCTTTCAGCAACATGGCATCCTTTATTTGCTGTCCCTGTTTGTACTTGACCATATCAATCATGACGAAGCGTTCTTCGGGTTGCTGCGAATAGACAAATACATTGATGGTGAGTTTCGGCACCGTCTGGCGAAATTCAAACGAAAGATCATTTAAAAAAGGGATGTCTTTTTGTTCGGGCGGAGTCGGTTGAACTTCGACCGCGGCCGGTGCCGGAATGGTTGGTATCGGTAGCGCTGGTTTGTTGACAATTTCCGGTTGCTTAATCGTGTCAGCTTCCGGTTTTTTTGTGATAACAGGTTTAGCCGGTAACGGGGCAGGTTCCCGCTTTTCCCCTTCAATCAATTCTGCAATAGAAGCTGTTTCGGATTCCGCTTTTTGTGGCGGTCTTACCGGGTAAGTTTTAGGCTCAAGTTTTGTTTCCGGCACCGACAGAGGTTGTGAAATAGCCGGCGCTGTTGCGGCAGGTGTCGGTGCCGGGTTATTTCGGACAAACCAGACGATGTAGCCAATAACCAGCACATTAGCGATAACCAGAAAAGCTAATAGTTTCGTTGTCTTACTGTGCCTTTGTTGCGGTTGAGGTAGTAGGATTCTGTCGGTTACGGTCTCAGGCTGAAGAGCTTGTCTTTCCTGTTCTGATTTACGTAAGGCATTTAGAATAAAAGACATGATTAATCGGTTGTTTCTAAGTGAGGGGTGTCCAGAGCACGTGCTATATTTTTAAGATGGGCCATAGTCTTGTCTCCCACTATACCGTCTTCCGGTAATTGATGCTGATGCTGAAAATTCTTAACGCGAGCGATTAACTTATCATCATAAAAACGTGGCTGTTCTACGGTTTCATTTTTTCCGTCAACATTATTTAATAGATAACGTAACCATAATACATTATCCGAGGTCTGGTAACGGTGTATCAATTCGTTATCCGGGATGGGCGGCGGTTCCAGTATTAAATAATAGCCATTCCAATACTTCAAAACATCCGCTACCGGAAAGTCCACATTATTTTTAAAATGAATTATCGATTGGTTTTGTCCTAATCCGGTCAGTAAGGCATGGCGCTTTTCTTTACCTATTAATGAGAACTCCAATATGGCCGGGCGATTAATTGCCAGCAGGTCTTTCCAGCTGGCTTTGCCAAATACACAACGCAACCCCGTCGTTTCCACGTAATGGCAATCAGCCTGTTGACTCTCAGGGATGGGCTTGCCCCAGATCTTCAGCGCGCTGGTTAATTCGGCATTTAAAGAATATTCGGGATTATTGATCCAGTCGTAAAACGATGTTGTTTTAGCATCAAAGACGGTGTTGGTTTTTTCAATAGGGAGCGGTTCTTTTTGATCCGCCAGCTTCGTTGGGCTGATGATTTCGGGTTTTGCCTGGATGGCAGGAGAGAGTGCCGCCAAGTTAACCGGGGCGTGATTAATTGTCTTGAGCCAATACCCTGGAAAAAAAGTGCCGGCGGCAACACAAGTCAGAAACAGCAGGACTAATAATGGGGCCAGGTATGAAGATTTTTTTTCAGCAACCCCCAGCGCTTCATCGGAGGCATCGCTAACGATTGCGGGCGTAATAACATGCGTGTTGGCTGAGTAAGCGCCAAGCAAGGCGCGGTCGCAGAGGATGTTAATCACTCTGGGTATGCCTGAAGAAAGTTTGTAAATTTTGCGTATCGCGCTTTGTTTAAAAATCTCCGGATGACCGTTACAAACTGTCAGTCGATGGCGAATATAGGCCTGGGTTTCATCCAGCGATAACGGCAATAAATGGTAACGGGCGGTAATGCGCTGATTTAACTGGCGCAAATCCTGTCGTTTCAGTAATTCTTTCAATTCAGGCTGACCGACCAGAATGATCTGCAATAATTTTGTTTTGTTGGTTTCCAGGTTGGTCAACAGGCGGATTTGTTCCAGCACTTCCATGCTTAAATTCTGCGCTTCATCGATCAGCAAAACCGTACGTCTGCCGTTGGCATGGGTGGCGAGCAAATGCTGGTTTAAACGGTCGATCAGGTTTTTTAACGATTGCTGATTTTTGTCATAGCTAATGCCCAGTTCATCGCAGATGGTAGCCAATAATTCGATGGCATTAAGCTTTGAATTCAATATCAGGGCAATATCTATATTTTTCGGAATTTGCTGCAAAAGGCAGTGGCAAAGTGTCGTCTTGCCGGTACCCACTTCGCCGGTTAAAGCAACAAAGCCCCCGCCAAAATTGATGCCGTAAAGAAGGTGAGCCAATCCCTCCTGATGACGCGGGCTCATATAAACGAAGTGCGGATCAGTCGCTATGGAAAACGGCGATTCGCTAAAATGGAAGTATTGGTTATACAAGGCTATGAAATTCCCCAGTAAAGAAAAAGATTATAAGTTATCGATACCTCTAGGATTTACGCTTGTCCGGCCTATGCGCCACACCCTAATCATAGACTGAGGCTGATTTTATTGTAACCCACAACTTCAAACGCAGACCTTAAATGTTGGATGAAATTGTTTATCCTGAAAGCCGTAGGCAATACGAGGCCCATCATTCTTACCACACGGGACAGGGTTTACAACCTCCCGCCTAGCGTTTTAGCCATGTCTTATTTAACCGGCTCCACTTACCCAAATCAAAACGTGTCGGGCGTTCGTTTGCATTAAATGGATAGCCCCTTTTCACCTTATTTTGTTGAACTGAGAATGAATACTGAACAACCACCAGCTAAAGCTGGTGGGTTCGTATAATGGACTAAAGTCCGGATACGGGTCATAAGACCCGTTCATGATTCTGTCCTAAAATTATCATCACCTTTGGGTTCAAAATGATGTTCCAGATAATTTTTTA
>JAUXTH010000032.1 GCA_030679035.1 Methylobacter sp.
AATAGAAATTGTATTACTTTATCAAACAAGCGGGTGTTTTAGCAAGATATAAAGAATTATAAACGTAATAATATATAGAATCTCTGAAATTTTTTATTGGGAGTTAACCGTGTATTTAACGGCCGATGATGTGAAGACAATAGCGCATTTAGCGCGACTAGGAATCGAGGCGCAAGATGTTGCCTCTTATGCAAAAGACTTGTCCGGGATGTTGGATTTGATGACGCAGATGAGTGATCTTGATACTGACGGCGTTGAGCCTATGGCTCATCCGATGGATCAGGTGCAACGGTTGCGACCCGATGTGGTTACCGAGCAGGATAGCCGTGAAAAATTCCAGGCTATCGCGCCGCAAGTAGAAGCGGGACTTTATCTAGTGCCCAAAGTAATTGAGTAAAGGGAAAAGTAACAACTATGTATAACAAAACAATTGCAGAATTAGCCAAGGGTCTGCGTTCCGGCGAGTTTTCAAGCGTGGAATTGACCTCGGCCTTTTTAGGTAGGATCAAGCAACACGGCGCACTTAATGCCTATATCACCGTCACCGAAGACCTGGCTTTACAGGCAGCCAAAGCAGCCGACGCCAGGTTGGCAAAGGGCGATGCGGAACTTTTAACCGGCATCCCGGTTGCGCAAAAAGACATTTTTTGCACCGAGGGCGTTAAAACCACTTGCGGCTCGAAAATGCTGGATAATTTTATTGCACCTTACAATGCGACGGTGGTGGATAAATTTAATAACGCCGGTGCGGTGATGTTGGGCAAATTGAACATGGACGAGTTCGCGATGGGCTCATCCAACGAAACCAGTTACTACGGCGCTGTCAAAAATCCCTGGGATATTAATACCGTGCCCGGTGGCTCGTCAGGCGGCACGGCGGCGGCTGTCGCGGCCCGTCTTACGGTCTGTGCGACAGGCACCGACACCGGCGGATCGATACGCCAACCTGCGGCCCTTTGCGGCATTACCGGATTAAAGCCGACCTACGGCCGGGTGTCACGTTACGGCATGATTGCTTATGCCTCGAGTCTGGATCAAGGTGGGCCGATGACCCGCAGCGCCGAGGATGCGGCGATCATGCTGCAAACCATGGCCGGTTTCGATGGCAAAGATTCAACCAGTGTCGATCTGCCTGTCCCTGATTATAGCGTCGGTTTAACTAACAGCCTCGAAGGGCTGAAAATCGGCCTGCCCAAAGAATTTTTCGGTGAAGGATTAAATGCTGATGTGGCCGTAGCGATAGAAGCTGCTGTCAACGAATACCGGAAATTGGGCGCTAAAGTCACAGAAGTTTCCATGCCCAGCCTTAAGCTGGCCATCCCCGCTTACTATGTCATTGCCCCTGCCGAGTGCTCCGCCAACCTGTCGCGTTTCGACGGCGTACGGTTCGGTTACCGCTGCGAAAATCCGGCGGATTTAACCGATCTTTATACCCGCTCGCGCGGCGAAGGCTTTGGCAAGGAAGTCAAACGCCGCATCCTGATGGGGACTTATGCGCTATCGGCAGGCTACTACGACGCTTATTATATTAAGGCGCAAAAAATCCGCCGCCTGATCAGCGAAGACTTCAAAAGAGCGTTGTCCGAAGTCGATGTGATGATGGGGCCGGTTACGCCGTCCACCGCCTTCGGTATCGGCGAGAAGATCGGCAATCCGATTGAAATGTATTTATCCGATATTTACACGATCGCGATCAACCTTGCCGGCGTTCCGGCCATGTCGGTTCCCGCAGGATTTGCCAAAGGCTTGCCCGTGGGCTTGCAGATCATCGGCAATTATTTTGCCGAAGACAAGTTGTTGAATATCGCCCACCAGTATCAGCAAGTCACCGATTGGCACACACACACACCTAAAGGTTTCGAGTAAGGAGCAAACAAATGAGCCAACAATGGGAAACAGTAATCGGCTTGGAAATTCATGCCCAGCTCGCCACAAAATCAAAGATATTTTCCGGGGCTTCCACCGCATACGGCGCGGAACCCAATACCCAGGCCTGTGCGGTCGATTTAGGCTTGCCCGGCGTATTGCCGGTATTGAATGAAGAAGCCGTGCGCATGGCGGTCATTTTCGGCATGGCCATCGAAGCGCATATCGCGCCGTATTCGGTGTTCGCCAGGAAAAATTATTTCTACCCGGATCTGCCCAAAGGCTACCAGATAAGCCAGATGGAGCTACCTATCGTCGGTAAAGGACATTTGAATATTGATGTTGACGGCGACAGCATACCCATCGGCATCACCCGCGCTCACCTGGAAGAAGACGCGGGCAAATCGCTGCATGAGGATTTTCACGGCTTGACCGGAATCGATTTGAACCGCGCCGGTACGCCGCTGCTGGAAATCGTCTCCGAGCCTGTTATGACATCGGCCAAACAAGCCGTGGCCTACATGAGAACAATGCATGAATTGGTGTCTGATCTAGGTATTTGCGACGGCAACATGCAGGAAGGCTCGTTCCGCTGCGACGCCAATGTGTCGGTGCGCCCCAAAGGCCAGCAGGAATTTGGCACACGGGCCGAAATAAAAAACATCAACTCGTTTAGATTTGTCGAAAAAGCCATCAATCACGAAATTGAGCGGCAAATAGAGTTGATAGAAAGCGGCGGTAAAGTGGTGCAGGAAACCCGCTTGTATGATTCGGACAAGGATGAAACCCGCTCCATGCGCAGCAAGGAAGAGGCCAATGATTACCGCTACTTCCCTGATCCTGATCTGTTGCCTGTGTTTATTAGCGAGGAATTTAAAGCTCGGATAAGCGCAGAAACGCCCGAATTGCAGAAATCGCGATATGCTCGACGAGCTCGTTTAAAAAGCTACACACTCGAAGTGGACAACCTTTCTTCGGTGACAACTGTAAGTAGTCCGGATTTAACTCCAGATGACTATAGGACTTGGAAACTTAATGCTTCTCCAGCGCAGCTCGATTATTGCGAAGCTTTGGAGCAAGAGTCGGGATGCAATGAAGAAATATGTGTCAACTGGGTGAGAGGTGAGTTGTCTGCCGCGCTTAACAAAGCCGACCTGGATATTACCGATTCGCCGGTTAGTCATGAACGTCTGGCGGGTTTGTTAAAGCGCATCAGCGACGACACCATTTCCGGCAAAATTGCCAAGCAAGTGTTCGAAGAAATGTGGCAGAGCACCGCGACAGCCGATCAAATCATCGAAGCCAAAGGCCTGAAACAGATCACCGACACCGGCGCGATAGAAGCCATTATCGACAAAATTATTGCCGATAACCAGGGTCAAGTTGAGCAATACCGTAGCGGTAAAGAGAAAGTCTTTGGTTTTTTTGTCGGCCAAGTCATGAAGGAGATGCAAGGCAAGGCAAACCCC
>JAUXTH010000033.1 GCA_030679035.1 Methylobacter sp.
TAATGGTGGCTGACATTGGGCAGTTGATAATAACCGGGACAAAAAAGCTTATGCTCGGCGCTGATGGCATTGTATTCAAGTCCGGCCAGTGCAACAAAAGGTTTAAAGGTTGAACCTGGCGGATATAAGCCGCGCAGTGCCCGATTGTAAAGCGGTTGATTCTCGGAGGATTGCAGGGCCTGATATGCGTCATTGGCGATGCCGATAACAAAAGGGTTGGGATCAAAACCGGGGCGGCTGGCAAAAACCAGCACGCCGCCGGTTTTTACTTCAATAGCGACTACTGCGCCATTGTAGTCGCCTAGAGCATCATAAGCGGTTTTTTGCAGATCGATGTCCAGTGTCAGATAAAGATTCTCGCCTGGCACGGGGGGAACCGAGTTCACCGTATTGATCGCGCGCGCCTGCACATTGGTCTCTATTTCCGCATAGCCGGTCTTGCCGTGCAGCTCGGTTTCATAGGTGTTTTCGATGCCTATTTTGCCGACATGAGTCGAGCCACGGTATTCGGCGATGGGCAAGGATTTCATTTCCGCTTCGTTGATGCGGCCCACATAACCGACAACATGAGATGCCAAGTCAGCATAGGGATAATGTCGAACCAGGCGAGCCTGAATGTCGACGCCGGGGAAATAAGGCCGGACTACCGCAAATTTGGCGAGTTCCTCGTCGGTCATGCTGATTAACAAAGGCGTGCTGACGAAGCGTTTTTGTCGTTTGCGTTGTTTCTGGTATTGGTCGATTTTTTCGTCGGAGATATTGAGCAGTTTTTGTAAGCGCAACAGGGTGCCGTCAAGATCTTTGATTTGCTCTGGAATCAACTCAAGGCTGAAAGATTGTGTGTTGTCGGCCAGCACTTTGCCGCGCCTGTCATAAATAATGCCTCGGGTCGGCACCAGCGGTTCGATTTTGATGCTGTTGTCTTTTGCCAGTGTTGCGTAATGCTCATGCCCGACAATTTGCAGGTAAACCAGGCGTACAATCAGGCCTGAAGTTAATAGCAGTATGACGATAAAGGCAGCAATAATGCGGTTGACAAAAAGACGGCTCTCTTCCAGCTTGTTTTTAATGGTATAGATGCGTGACATAACAGCTACGGCGTGTTTTATTTAGCAGCGCGACGTGATAAACGGACGCGGCGCAGTGCTGTATAGATCAGGGGCCAGCAGAGTGTGCCGGTAAAAACAGGTAGCCAGAAAGACGTATGCAGTTGAGTGGGTTGTTGAATATTTTTTAGCCAGAACAGCAGCATTTGGGAAAACAGTAAGCAAAAGAAAATAAACAAGCCTTGTTGTGGCAACGGAAATTGGCGCAACCGTTTGTGCAGTATCAGGCAGCAATAGATAATCAACGTATAGGTCAGTGCATATTGACCGAATACTCTGCCGGTCAATACATCGGTCAGCAACCCGACTGTCCATGCATTAAAGATGCCTGCGCGTTCCGGTACGGCAAGCGCCCAGTAGATAAGCACCAGCAGCACCCAGTCCGGGTTGATGTCGGTCAAAAAACCCGGCCAGGGGGTAATTCTCAAGCACATCGCCACGATAACAGTCAAAATAATGCGGCCAAAGCTGAAGTAGTTATTCATCAAGATCGGCCTCTGGCTGTGCCCCTGCGGGCGCTTTCTGCGTCAAGCTGCTCTTGGCGGGTTGTTCACCAGCTGTTTTTGGTTGTTCTGCTGTGGGCGCTTTGTGTGTCAATCCGCTCTTGGCGGGCTGATCGCCGGCTGCTTTTGGTTGTTCTGTTGCGGGCGCTTTGTGTGTTAGTCCGCTCTTGGCGGGCTGGTTACCGGCTGTTCCTGGTTGTTCTGCTGCGGGTGTTTTGCGTGTCAATTCGTTCCCTGCGGATTGGTCAGCAGTGTTCGTCTCTGACCGTTCCCCTGCGGGCGTTTTTTCGTTTGATGCGGGGGTGCTCAGCGAAACGGGAGATGAGTCGCTCCAGACAATCAGCAACTCTCTGTTTCGGTCCAGCATGGCTTTGGGGGTGGCGGTAATATTGACGAAAGGCTTGTTGGTAATCGGGGTGAAATCATCGACCACGGCAACCGGATAACCCGATGGAAAAGTGCCTCCCAAGCCCGATGTTATCAGTAAGTCGCCGGGGCGAATATCCGCATTATTCGGTAAAAAGGGCAGGTTAAGCCGGTTCAGCTGGCCGCTGCCTACCGCAATGGTCAGCAGGCCGTTGCGATTGACCTGTACCGGGATGGCATGGTTCGGGTCGGTAATTAACATGATTTCGGAACTGAACGGCAACGCGCGAAAAACCTGTCCGACCACACCGTTGGCATCCAATACCGGTTGTTGGGGGTGGACGCCAAAGCGCGTGCCTTTGTTGACCACCACGATGTTTTCGTAGGGTGCCGTATTGATCGACAGCAATTCTGCAATCAGCAGTTGCTCACCGAGCTTGAACGAATTTTCCAGCAACGCACGCAGACGAATATTTTCTTTTTCCAAGGAGTCGAATTTAAGCAATCGGGTTTTATCGATGAATTGTTCGTCGCGTAATTGGGTGTTTTCTTTTTTTAAGGTCGAATAAGAGCTAAC
Organism: Methylobacter sp.; assembly: GCA_030679035.1. GTDB lineage: Bacteria > Pseudomonadota > Gammaproteobacteria > Methylococcales > Methylomonadaceae > Methylobacter_A. The sequence goes on from JAUXTH010000033.1 coordinate 2,553, forward strand.
AGCGTCGGTGGCTTGCTCAATCAATACTGTCGGTAAATCAACCAGATATTTTAACGGGTCGACAACAACGGATAATGCGGCTCGTAGCGAGTCCAATTTATGGCTTTGGTGTTCAGTTATCAGTAAGGCAACTGAAGCGATTATTGCCACAAGCAGACGGGTGTTGATGGAGGGGCCGGTAGCAAATAAAAGTTTTATAGCGGGATGCCTCTTTATCCAGTTAAAAAAATGATGGGAATGCTTGTAAGGTTGGGGGTGAGGTGCTGGCCCCAACCTACGGTTTTTGTTGCTGCCTCAGCAAGCGCTTTAAAAGGAAGAGCGGTAATTAGTTGATTATTCCAGGGAAAAAGTCGAGACTCCTTTTTTATCCAGCATCTCCAGCACCATGCCGCCGCCTCTGGCAACACAGGTTAACGGGTCATCAGCGATATAAACCGGCAGACCTGTTTCCTCGGATATTAATCGATCTATATCCTTCAATAATGCGCCGCCGCCGGTTAAGAATATGCCGCGGGTTGCTACATCCGAGCCGAGTTCAGGCGGGGTTTGTTCCAAGGCCAATTTTACCGCGCCGACGATGCCGGATAGCGGTTCTTGCAGCGCTTCCAGGATTTCATTGCTGTTTAAGGAGAAGCTGCGAGGAACGCCTTCTGCCAGATTGCGGCCTTTGACTTCGATTTCCCTGACTTCGCTGCCGGGGTAAGCCGTGCCGATTTCATGCTTAATTCTTTCTGCGGTAGCCTCGCCAATCAAGGTGCCGTAGTTTCTGCGCACATAGCTGATAATGGCTTCGTCAAAGCGGTCGCCGCCGATACGGACAGACGAGGAATAGACGATGCCGTTGATTGAGATGACCGCCACTTCGGAGGTGCCGCCGCCAATATCCAAAACCATGGAGCCGCAGGCTTCTTCGACAGGCAAGCCTGCGCCGATAGCGGCTGACATGGGCTCTTCAATCAAATAAACCTCGCGCGCACCGGCCATTGCCGCAGACTCGCGAATGGCGCGACGTTCAACCTGAGTTGAGCCGCAAGGCACGCAGATTAAAATACGCGGACTGGGGCGCAGCAACTTGCTTTGATGGACTTTTTCGATAAAAAATCGCAGCATCCGTTCGGTGACTGCGAAATCGGCGATGACTCCGTCTTTTAGCGGGCGGATTGCGGTAATATTGCCTGGCGTGCGTCCCAGCATCAGTTTTGCGTCAAGGCCGACAGCGGCAATCGTTTTAGCGCCGCGGACACGGTCTTCTTTGATGGCGACAACCGACGGTTCATTAAGCACAATGCCCTGGCCGGGGATGTAGATCAATGTGTTGGCGGTTCCTAGGTCAATAGCGAGATCGTTGGAGAAAAGGCCGCGAATTCTTTTGAACATTTTTAGCTGTATCCTTATAAGGAATAGAAATTGTATTACTTTATCAATCAAGCGGGTGTTTGAGCAAGATATAAAGTATTATAAACGTAATAATATATAGAATCTCTGAAATTTTTTATTGGGAGTTAACCGTGTCTTTAACGGCCGATGATGTGAAGAAAATAGCGCATTTAGCGCGACTGGGAATCGAGGCGCAAGATGTTGCCTCTTATGCAAAAGACTTGTCCGGGATGCTGGATTTGATGACGCAGATGAGTGATCTAGATACTGACGGCGTTGAGCCTATGGCTCATCCGATGGATCAGGTGCAACGGTTGCGACCCGATGTGGTCACCGAGCGGGACAATCGCGAAAAATTCCAGGCCATCGCGCCCCAAGTAGAAGCGGGACTTTATCTAGTGCCCAAAGTAATTGAGTAAAGGGAAAAGTAACAGCTATGCATAACAAAACAATTGCAGAATTAGCCAAGGGCCTGCGTTCCGGCGAGTTTTCAAGCGTGGAATTGACCTCGGCTTTTTTAAACAGAATTAAACAACACAGCACGCTTAATGCCTATATCACCGTCACCGAAGACTTGGCCTTGCAGGCAGCCAAAGAAGCCGACGCAAGGCTGGCAAAGGGCGATGCGGAACTTTTAACCGGCATCCCGGTTGCGCAAAAAGACATTTTTTGTACCGAGGGCGTTAAAACCACCTGCGGTTCAAAAATGCTGGATAATTTTATTGCACCTTACAATGCGACGGTGGTGGATAAATTTAATAATGCTGGCGCGGTGATGCTGGGCAAACTGAACATGGACGAGTTTGCGATGGGCTCATCCAACGAAACCAGTTATTACGGCGCCGTCAAAAATCCCTGGGATACTAACACCGTTCCCGGCGGTTCTTCAGGCGGCACGGCGGCGGCTGTTGCGGCGCGGCTTGCAGTCTGCGCGACAGGCACCGATACCGGCGGTTCGATCCGCCAGCCCGCTGCTCTTTGCGGCATTACCGGATTAAAGCCGACCTATGGCCGGGTGTCGCGTTACGGCATGATTGCTTATGCCTCGAGTCTGGATCAAGGTGGGCCGATGACCCGCAGCGCAGAGGATGCGGCGATCATGCTGCAAACCATGGCCGGTTTCGATGGCAAGGATTCAACCAGTGTCGATTTGCCTGTCCCTGATTATATGGCCGGATTGACTAACAGCCTCGAAGGGCTGAAAGTCGGCCTGCCAAAAGAATTTTTTGGCGAAGGATTAAATGCTGATGTGGCGGCAGCGATTGAGGCCGCAATCGATGAGTTCCGGAAATTGGGCGCTAAAGTCACGGAAGTTTCCATGCCCAGTCTTAAGCTGGCCATTCCCGCTTATTACGTCATTGCCCCTGCCGAGTGCTCCGCCAACCTGTCGCGTTTTGACGGCGTTCGCTTTGGCTACCGCTGTGAGAATCCGGCGGATTTAACCGATCTGTACACCCGCTCGCGCGGCGAAGGCTTCGGCAAGGAAGTCAAGCGCCGTATCCTGATGGGCACATATGCGCTGTCGGCAGGTTATTACGACGCTTATTATATTAAGGCGCAAAAAATCCGTCGCCTGATCAGCGAAGACTTTAAAAGGGCCCTGTCGGAAGTCGATGTGATGATGGGGCCGGTTACGCCGTCCACCGCCTTCGGTATCGGCGAGAAGATCGGCAATCCGATTGAAATGTATTTATCCGATATTTACACGATTGCGATCAACCTTGCCGGCGTTCCGGCCATGTCGGTTCCGGCAGGATTTGCACAAGGCCTGCCCGTCGGCTTGCAGATCATCGGCAATTATTTTGCCGAAGACCGGCTGTTGAATATTGCCCACCAGTATCAGCAGGTCACCGATTGGCACACACATACACCTAAAGGTTTCGAGTAAGGAGCAAACAAATGAGCCAACAATGGGAAACAGTAATCGGCTTGGAAATTCATGCCCAACTCGCCACAAAATCAAAGATTTTTTCAGGGGCTTCCACCGCATACGGCGCGGAACCCAACACCCAGGCCTGCGCGGTCGATCTGGGCTTGCCGGGCGTATTGCCGGTATTGAATGAAGAAGCCGTGCGCATGGCGGTCATTTTCGGCATGGCCATCGAAGCGCATATCGCGCCGTATTCGGTGTTCGCCAGGAAAAACTATTTTTATCCCGACTTGCCCAAAGGCTATCAAATCAGCCAGATGGATCTGCCAATTGTCGGTATCGGGCATTTGGATATTGAAGTTGATGGCGTAACGAAACGCATCGGCATAACCCGCGCGCATCTGGAAGAAGACGCGGGCAAATCGCTGCATGAGGATTTTCACGGCTTGACCGGGATTGATTTAAACCGTGCCGGTACGCCGCTGCTGGAAATTGTTTCCGAACCGGAAATGAGTTCAGCCAAGGAAGCCGTGGCCTACATGAGGGAGATGCACGAACTGGTGCGTTATCTGGGTATTTGCGACGGCAATATGCAGGAAGGCTCGTTCCGCTGTGACGCCAACGTGTCTGTGCGCCCTAAAGGCCAGAAAGAATTCGGCACGCGGGCGGAAATCAAAAACATCAACTCGTTCAAGTTTGTCGAAAAAGCCATCAATCATGAAATTGAGCGGCAAATAGAGCTGATAGAAAGCGGCGGCACCGTGGTGCAGGAAACCCGCCTGTATGATTCCGACAAGGATGAAACCCGTTCCATGCGCAGCAAGGAAGAGGCCAATGATTACCGGTATTTTCCCGATCCCGACCTGTTACCTGTGCTTATCGATGAGGACTTTAAAGCGCAAATAAAAGCTCAATTGCCGGAATTACCCCAAGCAAAAAAGCTGCGGTTTAAGACTGATTACAATCTGGATGAAGAAAACTCCACCTTGCTGACATCTTCCCGTCAAATGGCTGATTATTTCGAAGTTGTAGTTAAGGAATCGGCTTGCGAAGCAAAAATGTGCGCCAATTGGATAACTGGCGACCTTCTGGCTGCGCTTAACAAAGCCGACCTGGACATTACCGGTTCGCCGGTCAGTTACGAACGCCTGGCTGGATTATTAAAGCGCATCAGCGACGACACCATTTCCGGCAAAATCGCCAAACAGGTGTTCGAAGAGTTGTGGCAGGGCGCAGATACGGCTGATCAAATCATCGAAACCAAAGGGCTGAAACAGATCACCGATACCGGCGCGATAGAAGCCATTATCGACAAAATTATTGCCGATAACCAGGGTCAAGTTGAGCAATACCGTAGCGGTAAAGAGAAAGTCTTTGGTTTTTTTGTCGGCCAAGTCATGAAGGAGATGCAAGGCAAGGCAAACCCC
>JAUXTH010000146.1 GCA_030679035.1 Methylobacter sp.
TTCCTTCACAACTGGCGTTATGACTCGTGCGCGACTGAAGTCGCGGCTCCGTTTATGTTTTTCCCTGATTTTTAAAGCAGAACTTAAAATCACTAAGCAGAAATTTGCACCATATCGCTTTATTTAAGCGCGATTGCCCTATCATCTGCGTTCCATTGTCTTTGATGGTTGAGTAGTTACAAGTATAATTGTTGGAGGGCTTTCCTAGTGATGCTGTTAGCCGGGACGCTCCTCGGCAACCCGTTTATAATCCGCTGCATGTCGGGCAGTTAGGGTTTTTCCGTAGTTTCATCGTATTCCATTCCATCGTTAAGCCATCCAGCAGCAATAACCGTCCGGTTAAAGCTTCCCCGATATTCATGATCAGCTTCATCGCTTCCAGTGCCTGAATGCTGCCGACTATGCCGGTAATAGGCGCTATGACGCCGTTTGTCGCGCAATTTTGCAATTCTTCGCCGTCGCTGTTGTACAGGCAGTTGTAGCAGGGGCTGTTATTTTGGCCCGGCGTAAATACAGTCACTTGGCCTTCAAAGCGAATCGCCGCCCCTGAAACCAAGGGTGTTTGGTGTTTGACGCAGGCGTTATTGATCGCAAAGCGCGTTGAAAAATTATCGCTACAGTCCAAAACCACATCTGCTTGCATCACTTCTAACTCAAGTTGTTCACCCTCCAGCCTTTGTTTAATTGCTCTGATTTCGACATCGGGGTTTAGCTGGTTAAGCGTTTGGCGGGTTGAAATAACTTTATCAGTCCCAATATCCGGTGTGTGATGAGCAATTTGCCTTTGCAAATTGGTTAAGTCTACGACGTCATTATCATAAATAGTGATATTGCCGACACCGGCTGCAGCAAGATAAATAGCAGCGGGAGACCCTAGTCCGCCTGCGCCGATAATCAATATGCTGGCGGCGAGAAGTTTTTGCTGTCCCTCAATATCGACTTGAGGGAGCATGATTTGGCGGCTGTAACGCAGTAGTTGGTTGTCATTCATAAGTCATGTTGATGCTGTATTGTGAGGTAGGGGCTGGCCTTGTGCCTGCCCACATAGGCTTTGTGCTTGTGTTAGGGCAACCACAAGGGATTGCCCCTACGGGTTTAATGATGCCAAAGAACGGGGTAGACTGCAAAAACTGATTATTGTTGGCACTCTGCTCTGGTGAGTGCTAAAATTTAAAACTGAATTTAACCTTTAATTTTAATGTTTAGGAGATATTGATGAAAATACGTCCGTTACACGACAGAGTGATAGTCAAACGTGTTGAAGAAGAAACAACAACTGCCGGCGGTATTTTACTGCCAGGTTCTGCTGCTGAAAAACCAAGCCAAGGCGTGATTTTGGCAGTAGGTAGTGGCAAACAACTGGACAATGGCACAGTACGCGCATTGGAAGTTAAAGTCGGCGATAAAGTGCTGTTTGGCAAATATGCCGGCAACGAAGTTAAAGTTGACGGCGACGACCTGATCGTTATGCGTGAAGAAGACATCATGGGCGTTTTAGGTTAAGCCTGAACACGTCAATTACATACAAATTATTAAGGAATAAAAATGGCAGCAAAAGACGTATTATTCGGTGATGACGCTCGTGTCCGTATGGCGCGAGGCGTAAATATTTTAGCAAACGCGGTAAAGGTAACTTTAGGCCCTAAAGGCCGTAATGCGATTCTGGACAAAAGCTTCGGCGCTCCAACCATCACTAAAGACGGTGTATCGGTTGCTAAAGAAATCGAATTAAAAGACAAATTCGAAAACATGGGCGCACAGATGGTTAAAGAAGTGGCTTCGCACACTTCCGACGTAGCTGGTGACGGTACTACGACTGCGACTGTATTGGCGCAATCTATCGTCAACGAAGGCTTAAAAGCTGTTGCTGCCGGCATGAACCCAATGGACTTAAAACGCGGTATTGATTTAGCCGTTATTAAAGCCGTTGAAGCCATTGTTGCCTCTGCAACCCCTTGCACAGATAACAAAGCGATTGCCCAAGTAGGCACCATCTCTGCAAACTCTGATGAGTCTGTCGGCAAAATCATTGCAGAAGCCATGGAAAAAGTCGGTAAAGAAGGCGTCATCACGGTTGAAGAAGGCACAGGCTTAGATAACTCGTTGGACGTGGTTGAAGGTATGCAGTTCGACCGTGGCTACTTGTCACCTTACTTCATTAACAAACAAGAAAATATGAGCGTCGAATTAGACGATCCATTGATTCTGATCTACGACAAAAAAATCTCCAATATCCGCGACATGCTGCCAACGTTGGAAGGTGTTGCTAAAGCCGGTCGTCCTTTATTGATCGTTGCTGAAGATGTTGAAGGCGAAGCCTTGGCAACGTTGGTTGTTAACACTATTCGCGGCATCGTTAAGGTTGCAGCTGTTAAAGCGCCTGGTTTCGGTGATCGTCGTAAAGCCATGTTGGAAGACATCGCGGTACTGACAGGCGGCGTGGTTATTTCCGAAGAAGTGGGTTTGAGCCTGGAAAAAGCGGAATTATCGCAACTGGGTACAGCCAAAAAAGTACAAATCACTAAAGAAAACACCACCATCATTGATGGGGCGGGTTCTGAAGAGCAAATCAAAAACCGTGTTGCACAAATTCGCGCACAAGCTGACGAAGCAACTTCCGACTATGACAAAGAAAAACTGCAAGAGCGTCTGGCTAAATTAGCGGGCGGTGTTGCTGTCATTAAAGTGGGCGCTGCAACTGAAATCGAAATGAAAGAAAAGAAAGCTCGCGTAGAAGATGCATTGCATTCAACACGCGCAGCGGTTGAAGAAGGCGTTGTTGCAGGCGGCGGTTCAGCTCTGGTTCGCGCTATTTCAGCTCTTGATAAACTGGAAGGCATTAACCACGACCAAACAGTCGGTATCAACATCCTGCGTCGTGCAATGGAAGAGCCTCTACGTCAAATCGTTTCCAACGCAGGCGACGAGCCTTCAGTTGTTTTCAATGAAGTGCAAAAAGGCAAAGGTAACTTCGGTTACAACGCAGCAACCGGCCAATACGGCGACATGATCGAAATGGGTATTTTAGATCCTGCGAAAGTAACCCGTACTGCGCTGCAAAATGCAGCGTCTGTTGCCGGCTTGATGCTGACTACCGAAGTGATGATTGCCGATGCGCCTAGCGATGATAAAGGCGGTCATGGCGGCCATGATATGGGCGGCATGGGCGGTATGGGTGGCATGGGCGGCATGATGTAATCTTGCTGCCTTAAAGCTTAACTGCTTTAAGTGATCTGAAAGCCCCGGTTGTTCTTGGAACAGCCGGGGCTTTTTTTATTGTAGGATGTATTGAACGCAGTGAAACGCATCATTTACGATTGATCAGCCGCACATCGCCTAAAGCGCCTACTGTTGGTGTTTAGCTCATCCGACGAGACTTCGATATGGAAAGTTATCGGTATTTCTTGTCGGCTATGCTAAATTTAATAAGAAACTAATACCTGAATTGGTCGGTAAAACCTGCGCAACCATGTAGGATGAATGATTTTTAGAGCAAATAGATAAACAAAGTCCATTCGTCTCCAGAAAAATTTATAGCTGACTAAAGCAACTGACAACTACCTCCTCCATGGATATTACCAAAAAAATTCGTATCGGCGACCTGCTGGTTAAAAACCAGATTATCACCGAAGAGCAGCTTATGTCGGCGTTGGCCGAACAAAAGAAAACCGGGCGGCAACTGGGTCGAATCCTGATTAATTTAAACTTTGTCAGTGAAACAGAACTGCTTAATTTTCTGTCACAGCAATTAAAAATCCCGTTTTTGGATATTTCACAGTATCCCCGTAAACCTGAAGTCGTCAAATTATTACCTGAGAGTGCAGCCCGGCGTTTTCGTGTATTGCTGCTGGAAAATAATGAATTTGATGTCCTGTTGGCTATGGCCGACCCTACAGACTTAATGGGGTTGGATGAATTAAGCCGTGTCCTGAAAAAAACCATTAACCCTGCGGTAGTCAGAGAGTCGGATTTGCTCATGGCGATAGATCAGTCCTATCGCCGTACCGAGGAAATTAACGATCTGGCCGAGCAATTGCGTAGCGATATGTCGGAAGATGACAATATCGATCTCAATTCGATGCTGACCTCGGCTGAAGCGGCCGATGCCCCCGTGGTAAAGCTGCTCAAATCGGTATTTGAAGATGCTGTACAAGTGCGGGTTTCCGATATTCATATAGAGCCGCAAGAAAACAAGCTGTATATCCGTTTTCGCATTGACGGCATATTGCACCAGCAAACAGAAGCCAATCTAACCATTGCTACGGCGCTGGTTCTGCGGCTCAAACTCATGTCAGGGCTTGACATCTCCGAGAAACGCTTGCCGCAGGATGGTCGTTTTCAGATCAAAGTACGGCAACAGTCAGTCGATGTGCGTATATCCACCATGCCGACCATCTACGGCGAATCCGTGGTAATGCGCTTGTTGATCCAAAATGCCGAAGGATTTTCGCTGGAAAAACTGGGCATGCCGCCCGAGATGCTGGTGCGTTTCCGCAAACTGCTGCATCGTCCGGACGGCATGATACTGGTGACCGGGCCGACCGGTAGCGGTAAAACCACCACCCTTTATGCCGCTCTTAGCGAACTCAATTCCTCCGCTAACGAAATCATCACCGTCGAAGACCCGGTTGAATACCGTCTGCCAGGCATTAACCAGGTGCAAGTCAACGAAAAGATCGATCTCGACTTTGCGCGGGTACTGCGTTCAGCCCTGCGTCAGGATCCGGACATCATTCTGGTCGGCGAAATACGTGATCATGAAACCGCACAGATCGGCCTGCGTGCCGCGATGACCGGCCATTTAGTGCTATCAACACTACACACCAACGATGCCGTCAGTTCGCCAATTCGCCTGATTGACATGGGCGTACCCCGCTTTATGGTCGCCATGTCCTTGCTGGCCGTCATTGCCCAGCGGCTGGTGCGGGTAGTCTGCGAGAGCTGTACTCAGCCTTCTACACCGGAGCCCTTCGAACAGACTTGGCTCAAACTTGAATTGGGCGATACCTTAGATCAGCATAGTTTTGTCCGGGGTAGGGGCTGTACCCACTGCAATGGCACAGGCTATCAAGGTCGGATAGGTGTTTACGAATTGCTGGTAATGAATACAGAGCTTACCGATGCGGTCAATCACCATGACACCAATGTTTTTATCAGACTGGGGCGTCAACAGATAGCTGGAAAAACCTTGCGCAGTAGCGCTGTGGCGATGGCTGTCGCCAAGCGCACCACAGTTTCAGAAGCAATGCGTATCAGCAATCAGTTTGAAGAGTAATTAAATAAGGCGAAAGGCACAAGGCGAAGGGCGAAAGATGAGCTTCGAATTAACAAACATTTGCCCGAAGAACACGAAGTTTTCATCTTCGCTCTCGGCATGGTTTAATACTTTGAAGTAGTCTTAACCTTAAGCTACCGACCTTTGCCTTTAGCCTTTCGTCTTTCGGCGTTAGTTTTTAACCTTTAACCTTTAACCTTTAATTCCCAATGCCATTCTTCTTATATAAAGGACGAAACAACAAAGGCGAGCTGGTAAATGGCATGTTGGAAAGCTATGATCGTAATGCCGTGGCAAAACAGCTATTCAATATAGGCATTACGCCGATCGAAATTGTACCCGGCTCAGCACCTTCCACCGGGAACAATCCATTCACAAGCTTGTTTGAAGAATCTATAGAAACGATAGATATCATGATATTCAGTCGGCAGATGCATACTTTGCTGAAAGCGGGCATTCCTATTATGAACGCTCTGGGCGGTCTGCTGGCATCGACCAAAAACAAGTCATTGGTCAAAGTGATAGGCGAGATTCGCTCGAGCCTGGATAGCGGACGTGAGTTATCCGCCGCGCTCAACCTGCACCCGAAAGTGTTTAACAGTTTTTATGTCAGCATGATACGCATCGGCGAAACTACCGGTGCGCTGGATAAAGTGTTTCTGCGCATGTTTGATCACCTTGAATTCGAAAAATTCATGCGCGATCAGATCAAAGCGGCGTTACGTTACCCCTCATTTGTGATGATGGCGATGGCTGTGGCGATTGTTATTATTAACATATTTGTTATCCCGGCATTTGCGAAAGTATTTCAAGGATTGGGTGCGCAGCTGCCCTTAATGACGCGCATTTTATTGGGGTTTTCTGATTTCATGGTGACCTCGTGGCCTTATTTGCTGGCCGGTTTCGGGGGGGCTGTGTACCTGTTTCTCACTTATATCGCATCGGAAAACGGCAGGTATCAATGGGACAGTTTTAAATTAAAAAGTCCCATTGCCGGCCCCATTGTCCATAAAGCAACCATGGCGCGTTTTGCCAGGAGCTTTGCCCTGTCCAGCAAAAGCGGCGTACCGATTATGAGTGGGTTAAATCTGGTGGCGCAAACCGTCGATAACGTCTTTATCGCGCGCAAAGTGGAACAAATGCGTTTCGGTGTCGAGCGCGGCGAAACCATTCTGCGCACAGCAACCAATGCCGGTGTTTTTAACCCGATGGTATTGCAGATGATTGCTGTGGGCGAAGAATCGGGCGCATTGGATGATTTGATGGAAGAAATTGCCGACATGTATCAGCGCGATGTCGAATATGAAATCAAAACCTTGGGCGCCAAGATCGAGCCGATTATGATCGTATTTCTGGCTGTACTGGTGCTTATTCTGGCCTTGGGTATTTTCCTGCCCATCTGGGATCTTGGCAGGGCGTCGCTGCATAAAAGCTAACGATGAAGCTAAATGTTTTTCATTTTTCAGCCGCAAGCCTTTTCAATTTTGCAATCACCAACGGCATTATCGCCATACTGGTGTTCACCGTGCTGGCTAATATCAACCGAGCACAAAGCCAAGTTGAGGTGTCAATGATGGAAACCGACGTGGCCAACATACGTTGGCAGTTGCGCGAGTTTTGGGCTCACCGGAATGCGATCGGGCAGTCGATTAGCGGCGGCGAGATAGAAAATGCCAATCCGCTACGACTGGTGAATGAGCGTCCGAAAAATTACAGCGGCGAGTTCGCAGATACACCGCCGGACGCTCACGCTATCTGGTATTTCGATACTAAAGCCAAGCGGCTGGTCTATGTTTTCAACAATGGCCGGCAAGTGCGCTACCGATTGGCGAGCACTGCCGGGCTTAATCGGGCGTCACTGGGGGCGATCGGCGCGATGGATTTAGTGCTTGATTAGCAAGTCTGAGTTGTGAAAAACACAGTCGCTTTAATCTATGCGGCTGTCAGTAAATCATCCAGTTTCTTTTGTTGATCCAGCGCATGCAGCTCGTCAAAGCCGCCGACATGATAATCGCCGATATAGATTTGGGGAACCGTGCGGCGGTTTGTTTTGAGCATCATTTCTTCTCTTAAACCGGGTTCGGCATCCACATTAACTTCTGTGTAGGTTAAGCCTTTTTTGTCGAGCAGGCGTTTAGCCATCATGCAGTAAGGGCAAATATTAGTCGTGTAGATCAGTATTTCCGGCATATTTCATTAAAGGGTGCAAAAATTAATCATTTTATAGATTAATACGCTGTAGTTCAATGCTGATAGCGAGCGATAAATAGTTGATTAATTCCCACGCCGCTTCCTGCATGTTTCTACCGAACGCGACTACTCCGTCTTCATGTCCCAGCATAGTAAATAATGAGGGTTGCGTTAGCTTGCCGGATTGAAATAATTGCTCAACAGCCGTCGCCATTTCAACCGTGCCGTAGGGTACGTCAGCGTTGGTGTGGGGCAGGCCAAGCGCCAGGGTATGCTTCCAGATTTCAGGGCTGTGTGCGTGAATAACGGCTTGAATAGCATTGTCCTGGGCGTAAACGCTGGCGTGAGTCAAGGATTCGGACGAAGGCTTGCACAAGCCTCTGGATTGCAGCCTGTTTTGGTGGGGTTCCGCTTTGACGACGAGGCAATAGTGTTCGGGACTGAGTTGTTCAATATGCCCGGTTTGGGTGCCGCTGATGATGAATTGATCACTGTCAGCATCGACTCGTTGGCTGATATTGCCGAATCCGATGTTGTCGTATCGGTCAGGGTTTTGTCCGATCAAGTCAAGCCGGACGGCGATAGTGCGCCACGCGTTGATTCCGCTGAAAGGGAATGCCTGGATCGGCTGTTGGGTATGCTCCAGCTGATATTTTATGACGCCTTCTTGTTCTTTCATTAGGGTGCTGTAGTTGAGTAGTTGAGTAGCTGTGAGCGGGATGACAGTATAGTTCAGAAAATAAAATACAGATAACAGGCAGAGTGTTATAAAATTAACGGTTTTCAAATTTGAAGGCCGATTTTGCCGCGACCGCTCCCGGCAGTCGTCGGCATTTCCTCCATCCATGGAGGTCATCGATATATAAAACTGTGGCTTAATTATGCGATGTCCGTTTTGTGGGGCACAAGATACGCGGGTTCTTGATTCCAGGTTGGCAAATGAAGGCGACCAGGTTCGCCGTCGGCGTGAATGTAACGCTTGTAAAGAACGATTTACCACGCATGAGGTGGCTGAGTTGGCGCTGCCGCGTATTGTTAAACGCGACGGGATAAGCGAGCCTTTCGAGGAAAATAAGCTGCGTGCAGGTATGCTCAGGGCGCTGGAAAAGCGGCCGGTAAGCAGTGACGATATTGAAGCCGCGATAAATCGGATAAAAAAGGATTTGCGGGCTTTGGGTGAGCGGGAAATACCGGCGAAGGAGTTAGGCGAAAAAGTCATGAAAGAGTTAAGCACCTTGGATCATGTGGCTTTTGTTCGGTTTGCCTCGGTTTACCGTAGTTTTCAGGATGTCAGCGAATTCACCGACATGATTGAACATTTACAAAAGAAATAATGTCAGTACAACGCGACGCTTTTTATATGGCGCGAGCCATTCAGCTCGCTAAAAAAGGCCGTTATACGACCGACCCGAATCCCCGTGTAGGCTGTGTTTTAGTCAGGGACGATGCGGTAATCGGCGAGGGTTGGCATGTTCAAGCGGGCCAGGGCCATGCGGAAGTTGAAGCGTTAAAAAATGTACCGGATGCCAAAGGTGCAACGGCTTATGTTACGCTGGAGCCTTGCAGCCACCAAGGCAGGACGCCGCCGTGTTGCGAGGCGTTGATAAAAGCCGGAGTCAGCCGGGTAGTTGCGGCGATGCAGGATCCCAATCCGCAGGTGTCAGGCCGTGGGCTGGAAAAGCTCAAAGCGGCGGGAGTTGAAGTTATCTGCGGCGTCTTGCAGGAAGATGCACAAGCGTTAAATCGCGGATTTATCAAGCGCATGACCCAAAATTACCCGTTTGTGCGCAGCAAGCTGGCGATGAGCCTGGACGGCCGCACCGCGATGGCATCGGGCGAAAGCAAATGGATTACCGGAGCCGAGGCCAGGGCCGATGTGCAACGATTAAGAGCGGAGAGCTCGGCGATTTTAACCGGAATCAATACCGTGCTGGCGGACGATCCGGCGCTGAATGCCCGTGTAGATGAACTGGTTTTGCAACCGGTCAGGGTGGTGCTGGATACGCATCTGAACATGCCGGCTAACGCACAGATGGCAAAGCTTCCGGGACGCAGCCTGATTTTGACGTGTTCCGAGGATCAGCAAAAACGACATACGTTACAGCAGGCAGGTTTTGAGGTCTATCAACTGCCCGGTAAAAACGGACGGCTGGACTTGACTGCGGTAATGGATTTTTTAGGCCAACAGCAAATCAACGAGCTGCTGGTTGAAGCCGGTTCAGTGCTGAATGGCGCGTTGCTGGACGAAGGTCTAGTTGATGAGTATGTCATCTATATGGCTCCCTGTATTTTGGGCGATCAGGGGCGAGGGTTGTTTAAAGTACCTGGATTGCAGCAGATGGCTAACAAGAAGCAGTTAAAACTGCGCGATGTCAGGCAGGTCGGGCAGGATTTAAAATTAACTTACACACCACTGTAGGAGCGGGGCATCCATGTTTACAGGCATTATCTTGGCAGTGGGCAAAATATCGGCAATCGAGCAGAAAGCCAGCGATTGCCGCTTGACCGTAGCGACCGGAAAATTACCGCTGCACGATGTCGCGCTGGGCGACAGCATCGCCGTCAACGGCGTGTGCCTGACCGCCGTGGAGTTGGGGGCGAATTATTTTTGCGCCGATGTGTCCAATGAAACCTTATCCAGGACTATTTTAAATATCGCGACAGTCGGCACGCCGGTCAACCTGGAGCTGGCCTTAACGCCGTCAACCCGCTTGGGCGGGCATATCGTCAGCGGTCATGTCGATGGTATCGGTGCGGTAACGGAAAAGCAGGCGGACGGACGTTCGTTCCGCTTTAAATTTAAGGCACCCGATAACTTGGCTAAATATATTGCCGAAAAAGGCTCTATCTGCATCAACGGCATCAGCTTGACTGTCAATGAAGTCGATGGCGCTGTGTTCAGTGTTAACATCGTGCCGCACACGCTCAAGGAAACCACGTTGGGCGATGCGGTGGTTGGAACCAAGGTCAACCTGGAAGTGGACTTGCTGGCGCGTTATATAGAACGGTTAATCAAGGGTGAGGCGGCGGCTAAAAGTTGCGGCGGCGTCACTGAAGAATTATTGCAAAAAAGCGGTTTTTTTGGCTAACAACCGTTGGGGCCGGGCTTGTCCCCGCCCTTTTATCCGAATAATTGTAAAAAGGGTAACAATTAAGGGCAACCACAAGGGATTGCCCCTACAATCCAAAGGCAAAATGAATACCATCGAAGAAATTATAGAAGATTTACGCTTAGGCAAAATGGTTATCATCATGGATGACGAAGACCGCGAGAATGAAGGCGATCTGGTCATGGCGGCAGCTTTTGCGCGACCTGAAGATGTTAATTTTATGGCGCGTTACGGTCGCGGCCTGATTTGTTTGACCTTGACAGCCGAGCGCTGCCAGCAATTGCGCTTGCCGTTGATGGTCAATGAAAACAAAACCGCCCATTCGACCAATTTTACCGTATCGATTGAGGCGGCAACCGGCGTAACCACCGGCATTTCGGCCGCCGACCGGGCGCGAACCATTCAGTGCGCAGTAATGGCGGATGCCAAGGCCGACGATCTGGTGCAGCCGGGGCACATCTTCCCGTTAATGGCGCAATCCGGCGGGGTATTAAACCGTGCCGGGCATACCGAAGCGGGCTGCGATTTAGCAAGGCTGGCAGGCGTGGAACCCGCGGCGGTTATCGTTGAGATCCTCAATGAAGACGGTTCAATGGCAAGACGGCCAGATTTGGAGGTGTTTGCCGAGCAGCACGATCTTAAAATCGGCACGATCGCCGATTTAATTCATTACCGTATCCAGCACGAAAATACCCTGGAACGCATCAGCGAGTGCGCTTACCCGACCGAATTCGGCGATTTCAGACTTTACGCTTACCAGGACAGAAACGACAACAACCTGCATCTGGCGCTGGTGATGGGACAGGTTTCCGGCGACGAACCGGTTCTGGTCAGGGTTCATGCGCGGAATCTGCTGGATGATGTATTTGCCTCCAAGCGTAGCGATTGCAGCATTTCATTACGTACCGCGATGCAAAAAATCGCCGAGGAAGGGCGCGGCGTATTGGTGGTTATCCGGCAAAGCGAGGACAATAAATCGCTGGCGGAATTGATTCATCATTATCAGTTGGAAGATAACGGCATCATTAATCCAGTCCAGGCTGCCGGAGCCGCAGATTGGCGCACCACCGGAACAGGAGCCAGAATTTTGGCCGATCTGGGTGTGCGCAAACTGAAGGTTTTAGGTCCCCAGAAAAAGTATGTTGCGTTATCCGGGTTTGATTTGGAAGTCGCCGAGCATGTGGGGTGAATAAATTAGCCACAACGAGTAAAAAAATAGCACACGGATGACACGGATTTGACAGATAAACACTGATAAAAAGATAAAATTTTTAAGGGATACTGTAAGGCGTATAACGCTTAGCTGTTTTAAAAATCCGTTTAAACCCGTCTAATCAGTGCTATCCGTGTTCTATTATTTAAAGATAACAACATTACCCCTTAATCACACGAGAGGAACATCATGTCAACATTAAAAACCTTTGAAGGGAATTTGCTCGTTCAAGGCGGAAAATTCTGCATCATAGCCTCGCGGTTTAACAGCTTCATCGTTGAACAATTGGAAGCCGGTGCGATTGACGCGCTGGTGCGACACGGCGCCAATAAAGCGGATATTCATCTGGTTAAGGCCCCCGGCGCGTTCGAGTTGCCGATGGTGGTGCAACGCGTGGCGGCAGCGAAAAAATACGATGCGATTATCGCCTTAGGTGCGGTGATTCGCGGCGGTACGCCGCATTTCGAATATGTCGCCGGCGAATGCGTTAAGGGCTTGGCGCAGGTTTCCCTACAATACGGTATCCCAGTCAGTTTTGGCGTATTAACCGTTGACAGTATTGAACAGGCGATAGAACGTGCGGGCACCAAAGCCGGTAATAAAGGCGCGGAAGCGGCCATGTCGGCCATTGAAATGGTAAGTTTATTTAATAATCTGGAAATATAATGAGTCAAGCTCGAACCAATGCCCGAAAGGCTGCTGTACAGGCATTGTATCAATGGCAGATGGCCGGTCAGGATCTTAGTGAGATCGAACGGCAGTTTCTGGAAGAAGAGCGTTTGAAAGACGCTCAGAAAAGTTATTTTGTTGAGTTGTTTTACGGTGTGCCTAAAAATCTGGAAGCTATTGACCAAGCGTTGTCGGAATTTGTCGATCGTCCGGTCGATACGATTGATCCGGTTGAAAGGGCGATTTTAAGAATAGGCGTGTATGAATTGTTGTACCGATTAAATATGCCGTATCGGGTTGTTTTAAATGAAGGGATTAATCTTGCCAAAGACTTTGGCGCCGACGGCAGTCACAAGTATATTAACGGCATACTGGATAAGGTAGCTCAGCAAAAAAGAGCAGTGGAAATTAAGGCGAAAGGCGCAAGGTGAAACGAAAGGCATATACTTTTAGCCTTTAGCCTTTAGCCTTTAGCCTTTAGCCTTTAATCTAACCTCATGCCACTCTCCGAGTTTTCCCTAATCCGGCGTTTCTTCACCAAGCAGCGTATCACCAATCCCTCAACTCGCTTGGGCATAGGCGATGACTGTGCATTGTTGTCCATTCCTGAGGGTTTCGAACTGGCCGTGACCACCGATACCATGGTGGAAAACGTGCATTTTTTTGCCGGGGCCGACCCGGAACTGCTGGGCCATAAACTGCTGGCCGTCAATTTGAGCGATCTTGCCGCTATGGGCGCAAAGCCTGTTTCGGTGACGCTGGCATTAACCCTGCCTAAGGTTGACGAAAACTGGCTGACGGCTTTTGCCCAAGGCTTTTTAAATCTGGCCGAGCGTTATTCAGTGGACTTGATCGGCGGCGATACCACCTCCGGTCCGTTAACCTTGACCGTCCAAGCTATGGGTTTAGTCCCGAAAGGTCGGGCGCTGATGCGTTCTGCGGCTAGGCCCGGCGACTTTATCTATATGACCGGTTTTTTGGGTGATGCGGGACTGGGTTTAAAGATAAACCAAGGTTACGACTGTGATGATCCCGAAGCAGCTTTAACGCGATTTAACCGGCCGGAACCGCAAGTCAAGGCCGGGCGGAGCATAATCGGCGTCGCCAATGCCTGCATCGATTTGTCGGACGGCTTGGCCGGAGATTTGGGTCATATTCTGGAGCAAAGCCAAGTCGGCGCGTGTCTCGATTGGGACGCGTTGCCGTTGTCAGAAGCGGTGCTGGCCTACATCAACGATACCGGCGATTGGTCCATGCCGCTGACTGCCGGGGACGATTACGAACTGTGTTTTACCGTAAGTCCCGAGCAGACAGACAAGTTGACCGTAGCGGCCACCAAAATCGGCATTATCGAATCCCAGCCGGGTTTGCGCTTGAACAAGTCGGGTCATATCCAACCATTAGAGGTCAAAGGCTTTGAGCATTTTTCTTAATACCCGGCTGGGTAAAAACAAACTGACACCCAGACAGATAATGTCCGATCCGATCCTGTTTCTGGCTTTCGGTTTCGGCTCCGGTCTGGCAAAAAAAGCCCCCGGCACTATGGGGACTTTGGCGGCGATACCGGTTTACTGGCTATTTGCGCAAACCAATTTATACGTTTACAGCCTGTTGACGTTGTTCGTCACCGTTGCCGGTATCTGGATTTGCGATAGTGCCGCAAAAAAGCTTGATGAACATGATTTTGGCGGCATCGTTTGGGATGAGATTGCCGGTTACCTGATAACCCTGTGGCTGGTTCCCCTTTCCTGGCAAGCCATAGTATTGGGTTTCATTCTGTTCAGGTTCTTCGACATACTCAAACCGTGGCCGATCAAATGGATTGACCGGCAGGTGCACGGCGGTCTTGGCATCATGCTGGATGATGTGCTGGCGGGTGTGTTTGCAGGCGGTTTGTTGTTTTTGGCGTCAAGTTATTTTTAGCTTTGGTTTGTGGTTAGCAAAAAAAAATCGCGGGCAGGGTTCCCGATCCTCTCTTCTAACGCTCTAATTTTCGGAAGCTCCAAAGCATCCGTCGTCGTACGTATCGGCAATAAACGTGGTCGATTAATCTGTGTATCCTATCTTCGCGTTCTATTGAAAATCCTGAAATGCGATCAGCGTCCAGGATTTTTAGATAAAGAACCCAAGCTTCCTTTGTCAATTTCCTAAGCATTGCTTTAGTCTTCAATCTACACAAGTATTGTTGGTGTAAATTCAGGTTAACACACAGAAGCGTAAGCAGTCCCTGACAAGAGAGCTATTAATGCTGCTTAAAAACCATTAACGTAATATCATCGTTAAAGGATGCACTGCGGCGAAATTGCTTTAGTTGCTCCAGCAGTATTTCAATGATGACCTGCGGGGATTGCTGCGAATGCTGGACAAGAATCTCGCTGACTCGCTGTAGGCCGAAAAACTCGCCCTCGGCGTTTTCAGCTTCGGTTAAGCCGTCGGTATACAGCAGGATTAAGTCGCCGTGGGTTAGCGTGATGGTTTTTTCTTCAAAAACGACATTTTTGTTTACGCCCAGAATCAACCCTTCTGCATCCAGTTCTCTGCATTCGGTTTGAAAAGAGCTGAGCAGTAACGGGGGAGGGTGGCCGGCATTGGCAAAACTTAATTGTTGGTAGGTGATGTCATATTGCAAATAAAACAGGGTGATAAAGTAGTCCGATTTGTCCAAATCCTCAAAAAGAAAATTATTGAGGACGCTCAGGGTTTCTGAAGGCGTGCCCGAGCCGCTGGCCTGGGATCGAATGGCGCTGCGGGTTTCCACCATAAACAGGGCAGGGCCGATTGAATGGCCGGAAACATCGGCAATGATCATGTCCAGGCGGTTCTCGTTACGGTAAAAATAATCAAAATAGTCGCCGCCAACCTGGTCGGCCGGCAGGCAGAAGCCTGTGACTTCAAAATGAGCGGATTTGATCGGCGCCGAAGGTGACAAGGATGCCTGAATGCGCTGGGCAATCTTGATTTCACTTTGAGCAATGGCCAAATTGATTTGCGCTTGGCGAATTGCCGCTTCTGTAGCTTTTCGCGTTGTAATGTCAACGATGGTACTCAGCACCAGCGTTTCTTCTTTGCTATCGATTAGGCTGAGGCCTATTTCAACGGGAAACTCGGTCCCGTCTTTGCGTAACCCGTAGAGCTCTCGACCCACTCCCATAGGTCTGGACACAGGGGCGGCAAGGTAGGCTTGGCGAAGGCCAATATGCGCACTTTGAAAGCGCTTAGGCACTAATATTTCAACCGGTTGGCCAATTAATTCAGCGCGCGAATAACCGAAAAATACCTCTGTTTGCGAATTGATCATCTCAATCGTTCCTGATTTGTTTACCATAACAATCGCATTGGGCGCCGATTCAACGGCTTGCCGAAACCGCTGCTCCAGGCGTTTACGCTCGGTGATGTCGTGGATAAAGCCGCTGAATATATACGCGTTACCCAGTTTTAACGGGGAAAAACTGAGTTCAACAGGAAATTCGGTACCGTCGCGGCGCATCGCGGTTTGCTCAAGCAAGCGATTTATCAACGGGCCGCCCCCGGTGCGCAGGAAATGTTCCAATCCCTTACGATGTGTATCGCGCAACCGTGGTGGGATAATGAGCTCATCAAGACGCTGGCCGACGGCTTCATCCTTAGTCCAACCGAATGTTTTTTCTGCCGGATGATTCCAGTCGGTAATGATGCCGTAAGAATCCATAATCACGATGGCGTTCAGCGAGCTTTCAATAATCAGGCGAATGCGCTTTTCACTTTCGATCAGCGCATCCTGAAAATGCATCCTGGCGGTAATATCCCGATCGACCCCGCGCCATTTGAGCAGTTTTCCTTCGGCGTTGATTATCGGCAAGCCGGTTGATTCGGTCAGTATCTGGCGACCGTCTTTGTGTTGATAGTGGGACAGCAACGCATAAAAAGGCCGGTGGCTGGTCGCGTGGCGCTGCTGGTTTGCTTTATCCTGAGGTGTTAAAAATTCGGTATAGTGTTTACCTAGCACTTCATCCGGACTATAGCCCAGTATTTGGCTAACAGCAGCACTGCTATAGTTATAGTAGCCATTAGGATCCTGCTCCCATAACCACTCGCCGGCCATTTCCGCCATTTGTCGAAAACGTCTTTCGCTTTCGGCCAACGCTGATTCGGCGCTGAGGCATTCAGAAGCCTCTTCGACTCCGCTCAGGACAGGCCCTTCGGCGTTGCTCAGGACAGGCTTGTCCTGAATCAGTAAAACAATGTCGGTTTTATTGGGAGTCTGGGTAGATAAGGCAGTTAACGAGATGAAGGCTCGGACTTTGTTGTTTGCCTTGGTGACTATTTCGCCTACAAAGCTTTGGTTGGTGTTTCCAGCAGCCATGGCGGAAAAAGCTGCTTGCCATAACGCCTTGTCGCTTCCGGCAGCGTAGATAAGGTCAACAGGCTTGCCGATCAGATCTTGCCCGCTATAGCCTAAAAACGTAGCGGCGGAAGGGCTAAGTTGTTTAATGCAGGGTGCAGCATTCTCTGAATGAACCTGCTCAAGAATAAGAATGTGGGGGCCGGGCTGTTGCATGAATTGGGTGAATTTAAACAAGTTCATCGTCCGGTCACCTGAATTGCCGCTAAAGTTGTAAAGGTGGATTCGCTGATAGGCAGTCCACCGTCACCTTGATTTTGCAGATAATATGACTAAACCGTCAATACTTAAACACAATATTGGCATGAATGCGGTTATTACCGGCCTTGGTTGTCCCCGCCTCAACCGTGTCCAGCGCCGTGGCGAAGGCAATATTGCCCATGAAATACTCACGCCATTGATAGCGCGCGCCAATTCCCGTGCCGCTCAGGTTCCAGTCCTTGACTTGTCCCGCCGTTATGCTTTGCAGGCGACCGTGTCCATAATCGTAAAAGGCAAATAGGTTGATTTTTTGCCCTTCGATTGCGCTCAGGGTTGGTAACGCGGGCGTGGTGATTTCAAATTTTACAATCTGACCGCTATCGGCTCCTGTTTCGCGTTGTTCATAGCCTCGCACATCAAAACTGCCGCCTATGCCGAGTTGCTCTCCGGCTATCAGCGGGCCGTGACTTTGCTGACCGGTCAGGGTGGTTTGTAATAGCCAGTCTTTAACATTGACTGAAAAATTGCTGCCGTAGCGCAGCAAGTCCCAGTTTTGCTTCGCATTAAAGCGGGCCGCTTGGTAATGTGCATCGGTATTGTGTCCGCCGAAGTCGGTATTGCCCACCCACTGTACATAATAGCCGGTATGGGTGTTTTGCCAGGGATATTCGCCTTTATAAAGCACACTAAACGGCGCACTGCGGACATTGGCGCCCAATTGGGTATTTTGGAATTGAATATCATTGATGAAATAGCGGTTATCAATGCCAAAATCCAGGCTATGTTCGTATTTGCCTAGTTTGGGTAAATACTGCTGATAATGGATGCCATACATTTCACCCGATCCGGTGACCGTTAAATCGGTAGCAACCGTGCCCGTATTAACCGAGGAGTTGGCATAATAGGCGCTTAGCCAGCCTTTGAGTCGATAGATAGGCAGACTGTAACTGCCCCCGTATTGTTGAACTTTTTCGGACTGATCAGGGGAGGTCGAGTAACTGGCGTTGACGATATGATCCAGTCCCCATAAATTGCTGTACTGTAACGCGCCGGTCATCCGGTAATCACCCGAAGTCTTTGTGCCGTAATTATTGAAAATTAAAGATGCCTGATAGGGTCGATGTTCGGACACTGCAACATTAGCGTCCAATTTATCAGGGGTTTTACTGGGTTTGAAGATGACTTGCACCTGTTTGGAAGGATGCTTATTGGCTACTTTAATGGCTTCGGCCAAATCCTGGGTATTGGGTGACGACTCCTGCTTATTTAGGACGGGTAAACTGGCGACGATGTTGTCTTGGCTAAAGTATTTATTCCCGGTCACTTCGATTTCGCCCAGGGTAAAGGAGATAACTTGCAGTTTTACATCGCCGGTCGCCAAAGTTTGCGGCGGCACTATAACCCGATAAAACGGATAGCCTTGTTCGCGAATAATCTGCTCAAGCGCCTTGCTGACTTCCTGTAGTTCTTTAAGCGTGTAGGGTCTATTTTGTAACGGCTTAAAATAGTCGTCTATAAATGCTTGGGAAAGCGGCGACAAGCCTTCAACCGAAAAACGCTTAACGTCGAACTTGAATTCCTGCGGCGCTTCAGCTTGGCAAAGTGTTGGTGGGATTAATAAGCATAGACCGGCAGCGAATAAGGCTACTCTAACTAACTGGCCTGTAAACCAATGATTTTTTTGTTGTTTTTTCATGACTTTTTTGCGTTGTATAGCCGAATCGGTTTCAGCGTTTCCTGTATAGAGAGATTAACAACCATCGGCTGAGTCGTCTGTAGTGCTGTTAAATGAGCCGTCATTGGCAGCCGGATTGTTACCGGATGGATTATTGTTGTGTGTCGTATCATTCGGTTGAACAGGAGCCGTCTTTGTTTCGCCATTCTTGTTGGTGGAGCCGGTTTCGCCTTCTTTTACTGAAGTTTTTTCGCCTTTGCTATTCTGAACGCCGGCATTCCCGCTAATAGGGGTAACGCGCGTGTCTCCTTTGGCGGCGGCAGGCTTTTCCTTGAATACGTCTTTAGGGTCGGATTTATTGGCATCCGGTCTGGGCGGGTCATTGGGCTTGGGGCTAGACGGCGGTGTGTTATATATCTGCGGCGTTGAAGACGGATCCTTCATGGAGAGGGTTTGCCCCTCCCGGACATCGTATTCTGTATTATCCTGAGTTCTGACAAAAGTTGCGTCTTTCCAGGTTTCCTGTTTAAGATTCGACCCGTCTGTATCAGTGTCAGAACCGGAGCCTCTTATGCCGATAGTGGCGACCGGGGTGTCCAAGGTATAGGCGCCGTGATCGGCTTTGCCGATGCTGCCGGTTAGCGCCCGCAAACCGCCGGTTGCCAAGCGCAATAACACCTGGTCTTTTTTGTCTTTAATCTGATAGTTATATTGTTTAATATCCATTTCACTGCTGGCTTTCAGGGTTATTTTTTGGCCGTCAGGAAATAATAAAAGCGCATAACTCTCCTGTTCGCTGGAAATGGAGTCGGAGTTATACACGGCGTTGCCTAACGACAAGGGACGCTCTTTCGCATTCTTGTCGGCACGGTTTATAGCGCTTACCTCACCTTTTATCTCAACTACCCGAGCCACTGGACTTTTCTCGGTTCTTACCGCATTGGCTTCGGCTTCTTTTTTGGATCTGTCTTCGCACTCCTTGTCGCAAATGCCTACATTGAATTCAGCTTTTTTGGATTCGGGTTTAATAGTGGCGGTCGGGGTTTTTATTTGAAAACTTTCAGGATTATCTTTGGCAATATCGCCGGTGTTGGCATTTACGCTGCCTTGATGCAACACTAATTGTGCGGTTTTGTTGGCGGACTGATTGTCGTAATGATCGATAGTAAAGTTACTGTCTGGACGCACGGTCACTTTGGCGCCGTCGGTAAATTCAATGATTACAAAGCTGCGCTCGGTCGTCTGGATATTGTCGCCCTGAAAAATTTCTGCGTCTTTGCCGAGAATTCGCGGCGCAGCTCCCGGTTGCTGGGCGGCATTACTGCCTTTGGCAAAACTGATATGACCGACGACTTGAGAGCCCGCATAGACGGGCAGGGCAACGGCTAAGCCAATTATCGACAGGCTCAGGGGCAAGCACAGCCGAAGGCCGTAACGTTTAAGGGCATTGGCTATTCGAACAGGCATGGTCTCTCTACAAAAAGAGGATGAATAAATTATCATTTAGTACATACTCCATTGGTTTTCTTGTCTTTTTCCGTCGTTTGTACTGTGTTTCCACCGGTGTCTTCATCGGCTGATGGCTGTATCGATGGCATTGTCCCCAATACCCCGGCGATAGTTATCTGTGTGAGCTTCGATAAGGTATTTCCACCAGCCGAAGCATTATTAAAATATTGCCAATATAAATTGGCATAGCTTCCGGTAAGCGAACCGCCCTTCAGGGTAATGCCGCCGGGGGCGGTAATAAGCGCATTAATGGAGAGAGTGTCACTGGTGCCGGCTGCAAGACTTACGCTGCCAGCGCCAGCACCCGCATTGATCGGGTTAAGTACG
This sequence comes from Methylobacter sp., assembly GCA_030679035.1. GTDB lineage: Bacteria > Pseudomonadota > Gammaproteobacteria > Methylococcales > Methylomonadaceae > Methylobacter_A. The sequence goes on from JAUXTH010000146.1 coordinate 20,551, forward strand.
GTCAATGCGCCTGAAGTGGTTGTTAGCGATACATTTCCGCCGTTGGTGATAATGCCGTTTATATCGTAATTGTGAGGCGCGGTACCGCCGCTCAGTTGTGTAACGTTTACCCCCTTCGCGTTATTAAAAGTAAAGCTTTGCCCCAGGGTTTTTGCGGCAAGATTGGTGATGTTATTGGCTGCGCTGAGCAGCACGGTGCCGTTTGCTTCAATACCCAAATCCTGTACATTAATACCGGTCGATCCTTGAGTAATGCCAGCCCCGCTTAGTAGGCCAATGCGGGTGGTTACTGCATTCCTGTCAGTGAGGGTTGAGCTGCCGGAGGTGATGCCGCTAACAAAAATGTCTCCCGCATCATGTTTACCGAGGCCGATAACCGGGGAGGTTACTTTCCACAACTCGGTTATGCTCAGGCAAGTTCCGACGCCGCCTATACATTCCGCACCGACAGTGACAGGGCGGCCCGCAGTTAAGGGGCGGATGCCTACTTGATTGCCAGAGACTTTACCAATGCCCCCACTATCCCAGGCCAGCTTATCTGTGGTCAGATCCACGCTGCCGGTGCCGACATTTATGGGTTTATTGATGTTCAGGGCATTCGAAAAAAGGCTTACAGATTGATTACTGGTAGTTATGCCTGTCGTCGAACCAACCGAACCAATGTTCAGGTCGGTAGAGTTTGTGAAGCTGAAACTAGTCCCCCCCGTGACGCTAGCAGCAAGCGTGTTGACCTTATTGGATCCGCCCAGAAGGACACTGCCGGCAGAATTGATTTCCAGTGTGTTGGTAAGAATCGTATTGTTGTGGTTAGCGTTATCTATTCCGCCAGCTCCGGCAACAAGCTTAACTCCGCCAGCGGTTCCGCCGCTGGGTACTAGATTAATGCTGGCATTTGAGTTGGTCAGGTCTATTCTATTTCCGGCCTGAAGAACCACGTCGAGTTTTCCGCCTGCTGTCGTATTGGTATTAGAGATCGCGTTGTTGAGGATGATGTCTTTAGCGGCATCCAAGGTAAACACCGCAGCAGTCGATCCTGGAGTAGATCCCACCGTGGAGCGTGTAATCGCCGCGTTTACGGTGATGTTGCCCGCATCTGTACCGGGACTTGCAGAGTTACCGGTGGAAATAGTGACGCTAGTGCCATTGGTAAGTTGGTTGTTTATGTCGGTGTTGAGAACAAGTGAGTTAACAGATCCCGCCGTCCAGTTAGGGAACGTTGGCCCCGCTGTGGTTGATCCAGTGGCGTTAATGGTGACGTTGTAGGGATCAAGCAGCCATTCGCCGCTATGACCATAGGCCGAAGAGGCATTGATCCTAATACCCGTCGTATCCAGCCAATGCCCCGATGTTTCGATAAAGCCGCCGTTGCCGCTCAGGCTGCCGCCTTTGGCGCTGATGTCGCCGTATACGCGGGTCGATTCATCCGACCAAGCGATGATCTTGCCGCCGTCGCCATTAGTTTCGGCATCGGCTTTGATGATCGTGTCTTTACCTATATAGGTTGCTTTAGCATTGTGTACATCAGAATTTTTGCCCTGATAGTCACCGCCGATTAAAACTTGTCCGCCGCCGTTTTCGCCGCTGGCGTCAATGTGCGCCTGATCCAGTACGCCAACCCGCTCACCGAGCAGTTCTATGTTGCCGCCTTTGCCTGTAGTGAGCTGAGGCGAACTGCCGGTTTGGCTTGCTTGGCCTGCCGTGAGCCCAGTCGAACGGGCTTCAATTGTGCCTTGCGCTAGGGTAGTGCCGGTTTTGCTGTCTATGTGAATAGTCCCCGCATCGCCCTGGCTGTTGTTGGCCGATATTGTGCTGCCCGACTCTAAAGTGATGTCTTGTTGCGCAACCAGCTGGATATGGCCTTGTTTGTCGACCTGGACACTGTCGGCATTGATTTCACCGCTGTGGGTGATGGTGCTGGCAAACACGTTGATAGCACCGCCTTCAGCTAGCAGTTTGCCGAGATTAAGCACGCTGTCAGCAGGAGCCTGGATTTGAAACCGGATATCCGGGTTGTCCAGGTTGGTAATGGTCAGTTCATGCCCTGCCGCCAGGGTGATGGTGCCGCCATCGCTCTTGATAACGCCGTTGTTTTCGATTTTTGGGGCAATCAGAATAATATTGCCGTCTTTCCCGGCGCGGATAATGCCTTCGTTGACGATGTTGCCTGCGCTGGAACCGGCCATGAAGTGGTAGTTGCCGCTCAGAAAATCCTGGTCGCTTAGGTTAAGGGTGGAGGCAATCAGGCCTTGAGTATCAATCACCGAGCCTGCGCCGAACACGATGCCGTTGGGGTTGATTAGGAAAACTTTGCCGTTGGAGACCAATTGCCCCAAAATTTCACTGGGATTTTGGCCGATAATGCGATTGAGTACTGCGCTCTGACCGTTCTGCTGGATAAACCGGGTGAGTTCGTTTTGGCCGATGCTGAAATTTTGCCAGTTGATAATCGCATTGGGGCTGTTGGTGACCGTGGTCACGCCCGGCGTGGAGGTATCAATGCTGACTTGCCCGTTGATAACTTGCGCTCCGCCCGGGTTGGAATGAGCAAAAGAAGGGTAGAGTAGCGCTAAAATAGCCAGGTTAAGCACGCTACGTAGCGGCAGGCTCGCGCTAAACACTGATTGGCAGCGCGCAGACTGTTTTTTTCTGTAGGCTTTCATGTAATAAGTCCACTGTGAATAGTGTAATCATTTTACTACATTTTATTGGCTGTTAATTAGATTCCTTAGGTCTTCTAATGGAATAGTTATAGGGACTTTTATTTGCTGGTATGGGTAAATGCACCATCCCAGTTGGTTTCAGGCGGCGATTGAAGGTAGTAGGCTATTCGTTCTAGATAAATTGAGTATAGTTTATCATGTGGGTGCTGCTCTGACAGTTGTTCAAAAATGACTTGTGCCGATCCCCATTGCTGTTGCCGATAGTTGTGCAGGCCCTGATTCAATAAGTCGAGAGTCTGTAATTGTTCGGGGCTGATGTCAGCTGTCAGGCCCAGCGGTTCATAAATAGCAATGGGTTTATGTTTGCCCTTGACGCGTACTTTGTCGAGTTCCCGGTAGGTAAACTCGGGGGCCGCCAGCAGGGTACTCTCGCTGACGATCATTTTTACGCCATATTGCTTGGTGAGTCCTTCCAGACGCGAACCCAAATTGACCGCATCGCCCATCACCGTGTAAGCAATGCGAAATTGCGAACCCATATTGCCCACACTCATTTTTCCGGTATTAAGGCCTATGCCTATATCGATTTCCGGCCAGCCTTTGGCTTTAAAATCCTGTTGGATGGTCGTCAAAGCCTGCAAGATTGCCAGGCCGGCTCTCACGGCGTAGCTGGCATGTTGCGGATTGTGCAGCGGCGCGCCCCAAAACGCCATGATCGCATCGCCGATATATTTGTCGATCGTGCCTTTGTGATCATGTATGACGTGGGTTACCGGGGTTAAAATGTCGTTAATCAATTCGCACAGTTCCTGCGGCTCCATGCCTTCGGAAATGGTGGTAAAGCCTCTGACATCGGAAAATAATACGGTCATTTCCCGGCTTTCGCCTTTTAAGGAAAACTCTTCATCCGATTGGCTCATCTGCTCGACCAATTCGGGTGGAATATATTGGCCGAACATGTTGCCCAGTTGTTTTTTCTTTTGGCTTTCGAAGAAAAAACCGAAAAATATCTGGATGCCGTATAGCGCTGTCAATAAAGTGATGGGTGTTGCCAATATGGTGTCGATGTTCCAAATGGTCCAGCAGTAAAAATTGAAGGCTACCACGCTGATCAGTAATACGCCGAATATAACGGCGGATAAAAACACCGGCAAGCGGGGAAATACAACGATTGCAACCAAGCAGATCAACAGTAGTTCAGCCAATTCAGCCCCAAGGATGTTGCTGGGTCTGGATTTGATGGTTTGATCAAGCAAGCCGCTGAGAATATTGGCATGAACTTCCACACCTGCGTAGACGTTTTGTACCGGTGTTACTCGTAAATCGAGCAAGCCTGCCGCCGACGTACCGACAATCACAATTTTGTCTTTTAATTTGGCTACGTCAACGGCACCGTTAAGCACATCGGTTGCCGAAATATAAGGGAAACTTCCTTGCCGCCCGCGATAGGGTACCAAAAGAGTGCCGCTTTGATCGACCGGGATATGAAAACCTTCAATCTCCAGACCTTCCAGGTGGCTGTCGATATTATTTTTGCCATAGCCCTCGCCGGTAATAAATTTAACTTCCGGCTTGTCCAGCAAGGTTCTGAATAAGGCCAGCGACAATGCTTCATAAACCTGATGGTTATAATTGATTAACAGCGGCAGTCTTCGATAAACGCCATCCTCGTCGACATTGGGATTGTTAAAAAAGCCGCCGGACATTGCCGCTGTTTGCAGTTTCGGCAGATTAGCGGCATAACTTCTTTCCTTGAACAGTAAAGGGCTGAACGGGTGTTCATCTGCCGCTGCCAAAGGAGCCGGCAGCATACCCACTTCCGGCGTCTTTTCTGTTATATGACTGGCGAAATAACCCAAGACCACAGGCCGGTTTTCCAGGCTTTTGGCAAACATATCATCGTAAGATAGTTGCGGGCGCATCGTTTCCAGCGTCGACAAAAAACCGGCATCTTTTTGCAGCGGGCCGGATGCCAGTTTTTCCAGCAACTCAACGCCACCGCTGGTATCCGGCTCGGAAAAAACCACGTCAAAACCCAGTAACTTAACGTTGTAATAATCAAACAGCATGTCGACCAAATAGGCCAATTTATCTCTGCGCCAAGGCCAACGGCCTTCTTTAGCAAGGCTTTCCTCGTCTATATCGATAATGACTATGCGCGGATCGACGGTGTTAACAACCGTCGTCCGCAAGCGTAAGTCATATAAAATATTTTCCATGCGCTGTAGCGTTGGAATATTCAGCCAATGTGCGGTGTGCGCCATAAATAACAGCGTGATCAGAGCGCAGGCCAGGAAACGATAGGATTTAACCCATTTGTTACTGAATTTCATTAAGGAAGCCTAGTTGACAGCAGGGTGCGCAGTGCAGCCTTCATTGATTTGGGGGGATGGTGCGCGTGCGTACCCGGACAAGATTTTCGTGTTTGATCCTTAGTCTATGTCGATTTGGAAATCATCCAGGAATTTTTCAGCATATTTTTTATAGATCTTCTGTTCGATAAAGGCGTCATACAGGTCAGGATCAATGTGACCTTCTTCTTTCATTTTTTTCAGAATAAACAATGCTTCGGAGATTTTTTTTCCTGGTTTATAGGGTCGGTCTTGAGCAGTCAATGCCTCGAATACGTCTGCGATAGCCATTGCCCGTGCCGGGATGGACATTTCTTCACGACAAAGCCCTTTGGGATACCCTTTACCGTCCATGCGTTCATGATGGCCACCCGCATATTCAACGACGTGTTGTAAGTGTTTAGGGAATTTAATGGCTTCCAGCATGGAAATGGTAACGTTGATATGGTTGTTGATGATTTTTCGTTCCTCCGAGGTCAACGTGCCTCGGAATATGCTCAAATTGTAGACCTCTTCGTCACTTAACAGAGGGAGATCGACATTGTTCAGAGACCATGTCAGTTTTTGTAAGGACTGAAGTCGGGCAATATCCTGATCTGACATGGCTTCGCCGCCGTGATTGCAGTTGCGGATAAACGCCAAGGCATCATCTGCATGGGCAATATTGGATTGGAAAATTTGTTCCAGTTGCCGCGATTGTTCCTTCAATCTTGCGGCACTTTCCCCATCCATGGGGGTCGCTGGTGATGAGGTCTTATTGTTTTGCAGATCAGTAAGCTGCTGCTTTAGATGGGCAATCTCATGATCACGCTTAAGTACTTCAAAGCGTGTTTCCAGCAAATGAATGCGGTCAAAAATGGTTTCCAGTTTTGTCGCTTTATCAATGACGTGGGTGGGTGTGATGATTTTGCCGCAGTCGTGCAACCAACTTGCTATACTGAGTTCGTAACGATCTGCCTCGCTAAGTTTAAAATCCCGCAAATAACCATGATCGGTATTATGGGCCGCTTCCGTCAGCATTGAGGCCAATTCCGGGACACGGCGGCAATGTCCGCCGGTATACGGCGATTTTTCATCAACGGCAGTCGCTATTAATTTGATCAGCGACTCAAACATGTTTTCCAGATCGGTAATCAGTTGTTGCTTGGTTAAGACTGTTGCCGCTTGTGAAGCCAATGCTTCAGCAAAGCGTTGTGAGATTGAATCAAACGTGACGATTTTTTTGGTTTCAGGATCAATGGCGTTAATCAGCTGCAGGATGCCGATGATCTCGCCTTGATGATCAGTCAAGGGAATGGATAGGAAAGACTTTGAGCGATAATTATTTTTCTTATCGAATGCTTTGGTGCCGGTAAAATCAAAATGAACTGCATCGTAGGCATCGGCAATGTTGATGGTCTTATTGTAGTGATACGAATAACAGACGACATTTTTAAGATTGGGTTCCCCCTTTTCTCCGTACAGAGGAATATTCGGGATGTTTATGGGATTTCCGCCGCCACCCAAAGAAATGCCCAGACTATCTGAGCGAATGATTTCTATTTTGATCGTGTCGCCATCGACAACCCGGTATATCGTTCCTCCATCCGAATTAGTAATAGATTTTGCCCCAAGCAGGATTTTTTCCAATAACTGCGTAGTATCCTTTTCTGTGGAAAGTGCAATGCCGATGTCAGTTAACTTCTCTACTTGGTTGATAATTTTTTGTAAGTCAGCAGAAAATTCGCTACTAAGGGTGGCGTTTTTTTCAAACTGATGGACGATCTTTTGCGTAGTCATTTACTTATGCTGAGATTCTGGGGAATTGTTTCAAACTATAGTCCAAGTGGGTTGACGACGCAAAAATAGATTGCCGTTTATCCAGCTTATCCAATAAGTTGACTATCCTAGCCAGTCATCAGGGCCTTAACATGAACGGCAACACTTGCAGCTAATGCCTTGAGATTATAACCGCCTTCCAATGCCGAAATAATCCGGCCTTTGCAGCAGTTGTCAGCGATGGACATCAGTTCTTGAGTAACCCACTTGAAATCCTCTTCAACCAGCAGGATGGAGGCTAATGGATCATCCTTGTGCGCATCAAAACCGGCTGAAATGAGTAATAAATCAGGTTTGAAGCTTTTCAGCGCCGGTAAAATAATACTGTTGTATTTTTGCTTAAATTCAACCCCTGAGTCACCCGCAGCCAGCGGCACATTGATAATATTGCCGACGCCGGTTTCTGAAGGATGTCCGGTGCCGGGGTAATGGGGCATTTCATGGCTGGACGCATACAGCACATCGGGTTGATTGTAAAACGCCGCCTGCGTGCCGTTGCCGTGGTGGACATCAAAGTCGACAATGGCGATGCGTTCGAGTTGATAATGTTGACGCGCATAAGCGGCTGCAATCGCAATATTATTAAACAGGCAAAAGCCCATTGCCAACTGGGGTTCTGCATGATGTCCCGGTGGACGTATCGCGCAAAAGGCATTGTCGGCTTTGCCGGTCAGGACTTTGTCAACCGCATCGCAAACAGCGCCTACCGCACGGAAAGCGGCTTGCCCTGAGCCAGGCGAAAGCACCGTGTCCTGATCCAAATAGTGCTCCCCTTGTTCGGGGATGGCTTCAAGAATGGCGTCAATATAATGCTGGGGATGAATCAGCCTGATTTGCTGTTCTGTGCCGAGCGGCGGAGCTTGCCGGATTAAATTGGAAAACTCGGGCGCTGCCAATGCCTTTTCAATGCTCCTGAGCCGGTCAGCGCATTCGGGATGCCCGGTACCTGTTTTATGAAAAAGGAAATCAGGGTGACTGTAATAAAGTGTCTTCACAACGCCTCGGTTTAGAATTTACGGGTAAGAAAATAAATGACTATCTGATATTACACAAACCACATAAAAACTTCACGAAGAGCATGAAGAAAAATTATCCTTAGCGGTAAAAATGCCTAAGCTATTGCGCCATATTGTTTACTACCTTCATTTTCCTGAATGTCGGCGGATTCTCTTTAGTAGATGCACTCACATCCAGCTTGTATCCAAACCCCTTCACAGTCAAAATCCATTGCGGATTATTCGGATCGATTTCAACCTTTTTTCTTAATAAGTGCATGTATTGATAAAGATCTGATTTGGTTACCCGGTTATTTTCAGGCCAGACATGGTTGATGATTTCGTCACTCATAAACACACGATCAACATCTTTTGCCAACAACTCGAAAAGCTCAAATTCTTTACGGGTCAAATTCAATGATTTCCCGTTTAACAGGACACATTTTGATCGCTGATCAATCTGGAAAGGTTCAACTATGAAGTAATCGGTATCACCCGTTTTGGGTATGCTATAAACCAACTGCTTACTGCAGACAGCCTCATTTTGCTGCTCAAGCATTAACAGCCTGCGATCATTGGCGGCTCGCCTTGCACGATTCCTTTTTTCTTGAGTAAAGAGATGATGATGCTTGAATCGGCTGAGCAGATAGTCATCCAGTTGATTAAGATCAAGAGGGGCATCCAAAATTGCGTCAATCCAGCAGGCTAGGTTCCTTTCCAAACTGGAAGCGCTATTAATGTCACGCAAGTAGCATACGGGGATTTGCAGGCTAAAGCTCATCTCGCGAATCAACTCAAAATCAATTTTTGGGGGGCGATCTTGCGTCAGATCCATAGCAAGAATAACCAGGTTTGGCTGTATCTGAGCCATTGCATGAAGTGATTTCTTGTTGATGGCTACTTCAAAAATATTATAGCGATGTACATAACAATATCCTTTTAATAAGCCCAAGTGATGGGGGTCATCACTCAGTAGTGCAATTCGAAAATCGATAGTCATAGGAGTCCTCGGAAAATCCATTAAAGCGAACAGACACGGGGCCTGAGGGGACAAGCAGTAAAGAAAAATAAAAGGTATAGTAAATTAGCAAGTTACAATAAACATTATCACAACCGTGACGTAATACGAATTAGTAGTACTGCGTAAGGATTTACTGATTACAGCCATGACCGCTTTAATCGGCAATGATGGTTCTTAGCCAACAGCGTTGTTTCTCTACCCGCTTAAAAATCGTGTTACTGCACGGGCAAACTTTCGTCGATCTTTAGGTATTGGCACGTATTTAATTTATGCGAGTGCTTTGTTAAGGTTAACAGCATCAATTTAAACTTAAAAAGTACTCTTTTTTTTCTTAAATTTAATAGACAAGTAATTAAATTTAATTGGATTTTTCAGTTCATTGCGGAAATGACCAGTCTATAATTAGCTGATAATACGATTCTTAGTAAAGGTAGATTGCCGCGAAATGTTTTACCCGGCGTGTACGCCATAAACTTGCAAAGGTGATGTATGAGAAAGGACACGATTGAACGGAACCCGCTATGGGCAAAAGCCGAGGTGCAACGGTACCCTGCCTTGATAAAGGAGCCCGCAGTTCGCCCCGCTGACGAATTACGTAATGAACTACAAATGTACCAGCTTGAGCTGCAGATGCAGAATGAGGAGTTGCGGCGTACACAGATCGCTCTGAAGGAGTCCCGTGACCGTTATGCAGAATTTTATGATTTTGCTCCGGTCGGTTACCTCACCCTAACGCATAAGGGCCTGATTACCGAGATCAATTCCACTGCCGCCGGGCTGCTTGGCATGGATCGGAAAAAATTGCTGCACCGTTATTTTGCGGCCCTTGTCACCACCGATGACGGCGACCGTTGGCATCATTTTTTCTCTGAGGTAAACAAGCGTAACGAGCGGCAAAATATCGGGCTGACGCTTAATCGCAACGATGGCACCGTGTTTTCTGCTCGGTTGGACTGCCTGCATGTCATGACCGGTGATAAAGAGCCGGTGCTGTATATTGCGCTGACCGACATTACCGAAAGCAAGCATGCAGAGGCGATCCTGCATGAGGTTGAAACGCATACTCTGTCTATGGCCTTGGCTTGCGCCGAGATGGGTTCATGGGACTGGGACATCAGTTCCGGGCACGTCATTTTCAATGAACGATGGGCCAAGATGCGCGGTTACCGGTTGCAAGACTTAGACCCTCACATAGATACTTGGGAAAACGGTATCCATCCCAATGATTTTCCCGCCTTCCATGCCGCTTTGACGGCGCACTTGGAAAATCGCACGCCTTTTTTTCAAGCCGAATACCGTGTCCGTACCCTAGCGGGGCCATTGATTTGGCTATTGAATCGCGGCACCGTGATCAAGCGCGACGCCCAGGGAAATCCCCTGCGTATCGCAGGTATCGAGATGGACATCACTGAGCGTAAACATAATGATGAAGAACTGCGTATCGCCGCCATTGCTTTTGAGTCCCAAGAGGGAATGATTGTAACGAACCCCAATGCTGTTATCGTGCGGGTTAATCAGGCTTTTACCCGTTTGACCGGTTACAGCGCAAAAGAAGCCGTAGGCCAGACGCCGCACCTACTCAGTTCAGGGCGACATGACAAAACCTTCTATCAGCGGATGTGGGCGTCTTTGAAAGAGCACGGTTTCTGGCAGGGCGAGATATGGAACAGGCGCAAAAACGGCATGATTTACGCCGAGTGGCTAAATATTTCCTCTGTCAGCGCAGCAGACGGCACCATTACTCATTATGTCGCGTCTTTTACCGACCTCACCAACAACAAGGAGGCGGCAGCCGAAATTCATCGCCTGGCGTATTATGATCCTCTCACCCAGCTGCCAAACCGCCGCCTGTTTCAGGAACAGCTGGGCAAGGCGCTCGCCGTCAGTGGCAGAAGCCGAAGGTACGGTGCATTGCTGTTCATTGATCTGGATAACTTCAAGTCGTTGAATGATACCTTGGGCCATGATATGGGGGATATACTGTTAACACAGGTAGCCATGCGTCTGCTGGGCTGCATACGCGAGGGCGACACGGTGGCTCGCCAGGGCGGCGACGAGTTTGTAGTCATGCTGGAAGAGTTGAGTCAAAATCCCGAAGAAGCTGCCATTCAGGCAGAGGAGATAGGCGATAAAATCCTAGCAACCCTGAATCGGCCCTACCAGCTCACCAGCTATGAATGCCACAGTACCCCCAGCATTGGCATTACTTTATTCAATGATCATTTTGAGGCCGTGGATGAGTTGCTGAAACGGGCTGATATTGCCATGTATGCGGCCAAAGCAACAGGCCGCAATACCTTGCGTTTTTTTGACCCGGCCATGCAATCTGCGGTTACAGCTCGTGCCACATTGGAGGCGGACTTGGACCGCGCATTAGCGAAAAATCAGTTCAAGCTGTATTTCCAGTTGCAGGCGCACCACGACCATCAGGTTATCGGCGCCGAAGTGTTGCTGCGTTGGGAACATCCTGAGCGCGGACTCATTTCGCCTTCGGAATTCATCCCTTTGGCTGAGGAAACCAGGCTGATCCTGCCCATCGGTTTGTGGGTGCTGGAAGCGGCTTGCGCCCAGCTAAAAAGTTGGGAAGAGTTTCCCCAGACCCGGCATTTGCAGCTTGCCGTCAATGTCAGTGCGCATCAGTTTCATCAAGCCTGTTTTGTCGAGCAAGTTTGTGCTGTGTTGGAGAAACATGCTGTTCAACCCGAGCGACTCAAGCTTGAGCTGACTGAAAGTCTGGTGCTCGACAATATAGATGACACCATCATCAAGATGCAGGCGCTCAAAAAAGTTGGGGTAGATTTTTCCATGGATGATTTCGGCACTGGCTATTCATCACTGGCTTACCTGACTCAACTGCCGCTTGATCAATTGAAGATCGACCAGTCTTTCGTGCGTAGTATTGGTGTAAAACCTGGCGATGCTGTGATCGTGCAAACCATTATCGGCATGGCTGACAATCTGGGCATGAAAGTGATTGCCGAGGGCGTTGAAACAGAAGAGCAACGCGCATTTTTAGAGCTTCACGGTTGCTCTGCCATTCAGGGCTATCTGTTAGGCAGGCCGGTGCCATTGGATGAGTTTGAACATTCATTGGGGATTTGACAGTGTGATCATCAAGCACAAAGCCGGAAAATAGGTTGGCAAAATCCGCTACAATCAAGGTAATTGAATATTTTTATCCATCACGAAGACACGAAGTATTATTTCTTCGTGCCCTTCGTACCCTTCGTGGTGAAAATATTTGCTGATTAGCAAGGAACCTCAGTTAGCGCCGTCATACTGGCATGGATGCCAGTATCCAGTCACATGGATGTAGGTAATGGGAGTGAACAGGGGCGGAAGTTTTGCGCCTAAGTCGAGCGCAAAGTACTTGGCAAGTTATCATCTTCCAGACTCAAACCCTTAAGCTGTTCACGAAACAACCAGACTGTTTTGTCATCTGACAGATTGTGCAGTTACTGGAGCACCAACAACTTGAACATCAGCACGACATCAAAGGGTTTAGCACCCGCCTTACTTTTCCTGTTTTTTTCATGAATCCGATTGAGCTCAGGGCGAAACGCCTCCCAGTCTATGCGTGCGCTTAGGCCATTTCCATGAAAGAACATACCCGAATTACGCATTATTTTCTCACCACGAAGACACGAAGGACACGAAGTTTATGTTTTTCTTCGTGCTCTTCGTGTCTTCGTGGTGAATAAAAAATAAATTATACGAGGTATATTCTTTACCGGACATATCGCCTTAATCCCACTAACGGATCACCCATTTCGGTGAGTTGAGCGGCTCGTTCTTCTACATCGGATAATCCGGCTGGCGTGGGTGTTTCATTGGCAAAGTCTCTTGGTGGCTGTGCCGCTATTATCTCATCTTGTTACTATTATTGTGCACCCAAAAGCCACTGGAAAATGGGGGGATTATTAGAGATGCCTTCTTAAGAACGGTTTCATCCTCCTCAAAACTCATATTCCCCCAACAACGCCTCAAACTCGTCGATCGGCACGGGTTTGCTGAACAGAAAGCCCTGATATGCCATACAGCCGTGATGCTCCAGAAACGACAGTTGCGCTTCGGTCTCTACCCCTTCGGCGATGACGTTCAGATGAAAATTGTGTGCCATATTGATGATGGTTTGCACTATTATGGCGTCATTGGGATCGGTTGCAATATCGCGCACGAAGCTCTGATCGATCTTGAGTTGATCGAGCGGCAGTTGCTTCAAATAGGATAGCGATGAATAACCCGTGCCAAAATCGTCCATCGACAATTTAATGCCGAGTGCTTTCAGGGCGCCCATCTTTGCCACAATATCGGCGACATCGGTTAACATCATGCTCTCGGTCAGTTCCAGCTTCAGGCGCGCCGGATTAACTTGATGAGTACGAATCACTGAGGCAACATTTTCAACAAAGTCGCGCTCTTTGAATTGCAGCGCGCTGACGTTGACGGCCAGCTCCAAGTCCCGTGTTTGTTCACGTATACTCCACAGCACAAGCTGCCGGCAGGCTGTTTCCATTACCCAATGCCCGATATCGAGAATCAGCGAACTTTCCTCGGCAACAGGAATGAATTGCGCAGGCGATACCATGCCGCGATTGGGGTGTATCCAGCGCACCAATGCTTCAGCACCCAGTGGCTGCTGATCGCTGTCTACCTGAATCTGGTAGAACAAACGCAATTGCCCATCGGACACGGCACAGCGCAAATCCGCCTCCAGCGCGACACGCGTTTCCACGGCCTGCTGCATGGCCGAGTCGAAGAAACGCACCGCGTTGCGCCCTGCATCTTTCGCCTGATACATTGCCATGTCGGCATGTTTAAGCAAGGTATCTACCGACTCTTCATTGCCGCGATACAAGCTGACACCAATACTCGGTGAGCCGCGATACTCATGATCCTTGAGATGATAAGGCGTCACCAGACTTGCGCGTATCTTCTCGGCAATCAGCGTCACTTTTTGCGCCGCCTCTTCAGCTTGATCATCAACATCTTCAATCAGTACCACGAACTCATCGCCACCCAGACGGGCAACCGTATCCGCCCTGCGTACACAAAACTGGATGCGCTGCGCTACATCGATCAGCAACAAGTCGCCGTAATCATGTCCAAGCGTGTCGTTGAGCGTTTTGAATTTGTCCATATCAAGGAACAATATCGCGCCGTAATTTTGACTGCGTGCTGATGCGGTCAGCGCGAGGTTAATTCGATCCAGCAATAAACGTCGATTCGGCAGCTTGGTCAACTCGTCATAGAACGCCAGATTGAGGATTTTCTGCTCGGCTTCTTTACGATTAGTGATGTCGCTGAAAATAGCGACATACTCGGTCGTTTTGCCGGTATTGTCCTTGACTGCCGTAATGGTCATCCACTTCGGATAAATCTTCCCGTTCTTGCGCCTGTCCCACATCTCACCGGCCCATGTGCCGGTATCCTGCAACTGTTGCCACATCGCCGTATAAAAGGCTTTGTCATGATGGCTGGAGCTCAAGATGCGCGGATTTTTACCCAATACCTCTGCCGAGCTATAACCGGTGATGTCCTGAAACGCCTGATTGACGCGGATGATATTCGAGTTGGCATCGGTAATCAGGATGGCATCATGCGTCTCAAAGGTAGCCGCTGCGATACGCAATGCATCGTTCCTTAGTTTTTGTTCGGTGATGTCTTGCGTCATACCGGTCGAGCTCAGCGGCTTGCCCGAAACGTCAAACTTGCTGTTCCAGTGCTCGCGCACCCATTTGACTCGGCCATCCGCAAGCCGCAACCGATATACGATGTCGTAGGGCCGGCAATCTTCTAACGACTGTGTATAGGCCTGATTTACTTTGTCGCGGTCATCAGGATGAATCACACCCATAAAATTCTCATAGGATGGCGAGAACCGTGTACGATCAAGCTCAAATATCCGGTAAATCTCATCCGACCAGTGCAACTCGCCGTTTACCAAATTCAGCTCCCAGCTGCCCAATTGTCCCAGTCGCTGCGCTTCGTTGAGTAAATCCTGATTGTGCTGCAACGTCAGTTGGGTAAGTTTGTGCGCGGTGATGTCGGTGCGTATCGAAACGTATTGAAACGGTTTACTATCACCGCCCATGTTAGGAACGATAGTGGTTGACACCCAATACAGACTGCCATCCTTGGCACGATTGCAACAATCTCCGTGCCATACCTTCCTATTAGCAATAGTTCGATACATGTCGCTAAAAAATTCTCTCGGATGTGTATCGGAAGTGAGTATGCGGTGATTCTGCCCGAGCAGCTCATCGCGTGAATACTGGCTGATGGCGCAGAATTTCTCGTTGACGTAAGTAATCGTGCCGTGCACATCGGTAATCGACACAATCGAGTGCCGATCCAGCGCATATTTTTGATACTCCAACTCCCTTAATGTCTGCCTATACGATTGTTCGAGTTTCGCCAAGGCCTGCGCGTTCTGCCGCGCCATGCGCTGATCAGTCAAGGCGGCAAGGATACCGCCACCCAACGCAAAACGGAGCATCGGCGTCAGTTTGACGCGCTCGCCCCGATACATCATCAGCAACGCGCCCCATGAAGCGGTGACGGCACAAACCACGGACAAGATAAAAATCAGCGGGGCATAGCTGATCGGCGGGGACATACTGAGTGCTGCCATGCCGGTATAGTGCATGATACTGATGCAGATGGCCATTAGCACGCCACTCACAATAATGCGAACAATGCCGATGTCCGGTTTGCGCAGCACGTAAAAACCGAGCATAGCTGCGGCAATCGTGAGCAAAGCAGAGAGCAGGGTTAATGGCAGGTCGTAGCCGAGGGGAATGGGCAAATGAAAGGCCGACATGCCGATGAAGTGCATGGACCAGATTGCCAAGCCCAGTGTCATGCCAGCGGCAACCATCCATATCCACGCCGAACGACCGCTGCTCTCTGGCATACGCTGTGCGGTCTTAATGAGATTTTTCTGTGAGTCATCCATGATGATGCCTTACGTTGCTTCTCCGATTTTGAAAATGAGCTACCGCCTGATCAAGCGTTGAAGCAATCTCTTCACAGTAAATAATATTTTCATTACTGCCAAGAATATAATCAGCCAGCTGGGTGATTGCCGCCCAGTTTGCATCATTATTTATAAAGTCAAATGCTACGGTAAATAACTCAGCCAATTTTTTATCTTTTTGTTGTTTATCGGCAGAGAAACTTTGTAAATATTCATTAGCCAAGGCAATATCGTAACTGCCTCCATAATTTTCTAATGCTTCCAGATTGACTAACTGATGATTGAAGAGCTCGTCATCGGTGTGAGCGACATGCTTAGCTTCAGCCAACGGCCCGATAAGTAGATTAATAATATCTGCCTCACAAGCCAGCATATAATCATTCACCAATCTCACTATGGCGGCATTGTGTTCTGTTAATCCCACGCCCAGACTATCAATAGGAGCAGGTAACCATTCAATTAACCGTCCTCCTTTCACTCGTGCAATACAATCGCCATGGATTGTTTGATAAGCCATACCTTCTGTTCCTGTCATGTCACCCATATCCTTAAAAATAATTTTAAAAAAAACCGGTGGCAGCTGTCTGGCTTTGTTATTTAAATGAATACCCGCTGCATGTCCTGCTTCATGAAAAGCAACACGTTGTTTATAGTCTATTAATTTACCATTATTGAAAACCTCAATTATCTTGTTTCGTTTCATACTAAGCACCATAGATTTAAAAGAACTTCTATTAATTACAATTTAAACCACCATTTCTTTACAATCACCGAACTATCTCCCTCCACCATACGCCACAATCTCATAAGCGATTTTATCTAACGGTAGTTCTTTGTTTACAGCGCCCAGCTTTACTGCCTCTTTCGGCATGCCATACACCACACAGCTGTCTTCATCCTGCCCCACGGTACGCGCCCCCATGTCGTACATTTCTTTTAGGCCTTTGGCGCCGTCATCGCCCATGCCGGTCATGATGATACCCAGTGCGTTTTTGCCCGCGCACTTGGCTGCCGAGCGGA
This sequence comes from Methylobacter sp., assembly GCA_030679035.1. Lineage (GTDB taxonomy): Bacteria > Pseudomonadota > Gammaproteobacteria > Methylococcales > Methylomonadaceae > Methylobacter_A. The sequence goes on from JAUXTH010000146.1 coordinate 37,395, forward strand.
ACAATACATCGACCGACGGACGATGACGACTGACGGGCGGCCCGTCCACAATCTCGACATGGTATTGAGCCCCGCTACGCTTCAGCAGCATGTGCCGCCCTCCTGGTGCAATCAGCGCGCGTCCAGGAATCACTCGGTCGCCATTGACGGCTTCGCGCACTTCAATCCGACATAAACTGTTCAGACGAGCAGCGAAAGCGCCGGTAAATTTTTCCGGCATATGTTGCACGATAACGATGCCGGGACAGACACGCGGCAAGGCGGTCAATACGACTTCCAGCGCCTGCGTACCGCCGGTGGAGGTACCGATGGCGACGACCCGGTCGGTGGTTTCGGACATGGCGTGGAAGGAGGCAGGGAGGATGGCGTCTGCCGTTAATTTGGCCGGCACCGGCACAGCGGCTGCCGATGTGACCAGTCGGCGCAGGTTGGCGCGGGCGGCGGCTTTGACTGCGGCAACCAGATTTTCCGAGTCATCCTGCAAAAATTGCTTGAGCCCTACTTTAGGCTTGGTGACGATACTCACCGCTCCCGCCGCCAGCGCCTGCATGGTGGTTTCAGCGCCTTTTTCGGTGAGCGTTGAACAAATGACCACCGGCGTGGGTCGTTCGGCCATCAGTTTTTTCAAGAACGTGATACCGTCCATACGCGGCATTTCCACGTCCAGCACGATCACATCAGGCCATTGCGTCTGCATCCGCGTCATGGCGAATATCGGGTCGGAAGCGGCGCCGATCACGTTAATACCCGGATCTTGCGACAGGTTTTCGGTCAATACCTGTCGCACTACGGCGGAATCATCCACTATCAGTACTTTAATCTGGGTCACCCCAGTCTCCTGTTTATGGTTTCAAGCTCGGCTATGGACAGCGCTTTAGTGTGCTTAACCCAAACCTCTCCGCTCCACACTTCAAAAATCACGTTGCGATAACCGATGTCGCCCAAGTGCTCGGCCACGCAGGTAAAGTCATGTTGTTTTGCAAGTCGCCGCGCGGCTTGCCCATTCAGGATGCCGATCCGGGACATCCTGTTTTTAGGCGTTTCAGGAAACATATTGCCGCCGCCAAATAACTTGACCTGATATTCCTTATGGGAAGCGCCGACAGCATCGATTTTTTTCAGCAGCAGGGCCATTGCCTCATCGGCATAACGCCCGTCCGGCACTGACCGGCCGACTGTCCTGTGTGCGCTGCCACGCTCCGGCAGCATGTAGTGACACATTCCTCCTACCAGCAGTTGAGGGTGCCAAAAGGTCATCGAGACACATGAACCCAATACGGTGCGGATGCGGGAGTCCCGGCCAGCGAAGCAATGATCGCCGGGCTGAAGAAATATCTCTGAAGGATGCAAAGGCGTTATCATTTCAGGGCTTCAGGTAAACGGCCGGCTGCACCGGTCGTACGTCTTCGGTTATGCCGTTCAGCGTCTCGGAATGACCGACCAAAAAATGTCCGCCGGGGCGTAGCAGCGACAGCAGGCGCGATACAACCTGGCGTTTGGTATCCTGATCGAAATAGATCATCACGTTGCGCAGGAATATCACATCGAACTCTCCCAGTTTCGGCGGCGCTTCGGTGAGGTTATGTTGCATGAACTGGACGCGTTCGCGGAGTTTGCGCTCGATCAGTAATGTCCCCTCCTGGGTGCCGGTGCCTTTAAGACAGCAGTTTGACAAATAGCAGCTGGGGATTTCCAACATGCGCTCTATAGGGTAAAGGCCGGTACGGGCCATCTCCAGCACCCGCATGCTAAGGTCGGAGGCAACGATTTCCCATGGCGCTTTGCCCAATACCTCATCCAGCAGCATGGCAATACTGTAGGGTTCCTCTCCGCTGGAACAGGCGGCACTCCAGATGCGCAAGGGTTTTCCAGGTTTTCGCGTCGGTAAAATGCGCTGGCGCAGAAAATCGAAATGTTTGGGTTCACGGAAGAAGTGCGTTTCGTTGGTGGTCAGCAAGTCCACCGCCATTTGCAGTTCTGTTTTGCCGTTGACCGCGGTAATCATGTGAAAATACTCGCCATAGCTCGCCAACCCGTAGTGTGTAAGCCGCTTCGCCAGGCGACTGGACACCAGCGCCTTCTTGGAGGGTGATAGGCTGATGCCGGCGATACGGTAGATCAGGTCGCGAAACTGTGCGAATTCCTTCTCTTGCAGCACCACGGCCTCAAAATTGGGTTTGTGAATTGCGTATGCAGTCATTTTTTCACTCCATTTATTTCATTTCGCGAAGCTGGAGCTTCGTCTTCGAGGTTCCCAATCTGGAGATTGGGAACCGGCAAACACTATCAAATCACCGTTGTGTTGTTTCATACCAGCCCGGAACCCACTTGTAGCCTGGTGGAGTACAAGGCTGGCCTTGTACTGATGCAATCGAATGCAAGGCCAGCCTTGCACTCCAGCCACCACCATGCGGGACGGGGTTTGCAACCCCGTCCCGCATGGTGGAACGCCGAGTCCCAGCTCGGCTTTTAATTTTCTGCTTGTTTCGCGCCAAGCTGGGGCTTGGCGTTCCCGGAACAACGTTAGTTGTTTCATATCAGCCCGGACCCCACTTGTAGCTCTGAAAACCAATTGATGAAACGCTCTACGTCAGCGCCCTGATAAATCGCGCCGTGTTGCGGGCAGAGCATGTCGATTTTCATGGCGGCCACGCGCTCACACCATAGGCGCTGGGCCTCGGGCGACCCCATCCAGCGGCGGTGAAAACCCTCTGCATAGCGAATGTGGCGATCAAAATCTTTAACGAATAAACCATTCAACTCTTCCGGCAGCATCGCCGCGCCAATATCACCCGAGAAAAACAACCGTGCGGTCTCGTCGTACAAATTGAAATTGCCGGAAGAATGCAGATAATGCGCGGGCACGGCTTGCAGCTTCAGCTTGCCGACAGTAATCACCGAGCCTTCATCGGGAATCCCTATAAGGGTTTCGTCGGTGCCGCCAAAATGCGGAACAAAGGTCGTCCACAAGCGGCTGAGATGACATTTGAGTTCAGGATTAAAATCCAGCCACAGAGACAGTGACGAAATGATGTCCGGATCCTGGTGAGAGGCAAACAGCACGCCTATTTTCGCAGGATCGAACGTTTCACAGATAGCTGCGAATACCGTTGAAAAAATTTCCGAACCGCCCGGATCGGTCAATAACGCCGTAGTGCCGTCAGTAATCAGGTATTCGTTGGTGTCGATCAAATAATTAGGGCGCTCCGGATCGCGCGCGACGGCAATCCATTGGTGCTGGCCGGATTGATAAATAATCGTTGCTTTTTTCATAAGCCAGTCTCTGTCAGTCGTGATTCAAGTTTCCTAACACGCACGGCAATATTGTCGACAACGTTTTCCACACCCTGCGCAATCTGGCGTAATACCGGCGTCATGACGCCACCGTGAGCCGCCTCGATGGCGGCCGAGTGAGCAATCACCACGCCGGTGGCGCATTGCTTTCCGGTGCGTCTCATCGTAATCTGCAACTCGCGCACCAGGCTCGCGATAAGTTGCTCCATTTCATCTACATCGGCCAGGCTGTGCATACATGCCGGGGCGATACGGGTTTGCGCCAACTCGCCATAAGAACCGGCCTGGGTAAGCAAAACCAGGTTACGCGTCCGGTGACGCTTACCTGCGGTTGCCACTACCTGCCGGTAAATCAGCCCCGATAGCCCTTGCATGACAGTCGTCATCTTCTCGCTAAACATCCTCAGTTCACGCGCTACCACGCTGAACCCCACGGCATTAATGCCCGCTTGTCTGGCGACCAGCATCGCATTGGTCGCAGTCAGGCTGATGTTTTCTGCTGCGTATACAATGCTTTTAATCTCCTCATTGATTTCCGCGATAGCTTTTAATTCGTTCATAAGCACCTTATATTTAAATAATTCATAAGCGTTACTGTAAAAAAACATCGTATCAGCTTTAAATTTCATGGCGTTTGGAGACGCGACTTCAGTCGCGGTGATGGCTGTTATCATCCCCGTCTAGGTATGAATTCTCATGCGCGACTGAAGTCGCGGCTCCGGTTATCGTTTTCCCTGTCTTTTAAAATAGATGCTAAAAAACATCCACTTAACGCCACCAGGCAATTCATAATGACTGCATTCCCACGTCCAAGCGTGAAACGCAGACTCAGCCCTTACAACGTCATACGTCATATCACTCCGCGAGTGCCAACTCGCTTGCCGAAGTAGAGCCCACCGTAGCCAGCTCAGCCATGTTATCCATCGACAGCACATGCTGAATATTCAGGATGATGACAAACTTGCCATTGATCTTGCCCATACCGGCAATAAAGTCGGCGCGGATGTGGGTACCGAACGTGGGAGCCGGTTCGATCTCGCAGGCCGGAATCTCCAGCACTGCGTTCACCGCATCCACCATCACCCCTACACTCTGGGTTTCCTCTCCTATCGCCACTTCGATAATGATGATGCAGTTGCGTCGTCCTATTGAAGTAGGCGGCTTGCCGAAACGTGCGCTCAGATCAATCACCGGCACCACTGCCCCCCTCAGGTTAATAACGCCGAGGATGAAATCCGGCATCCGCGGCACTTCGGTCAGTTGGCCGTATTGAATGATCTCCTTGATGCGAAGTATGCCTATGGCATAGGTTTCACCGCTCAACATAAAGGTGAGATACTGCTGTTGCTCCTCCAGCGCCTGGCCGCCGACCGTGGCCGACAGCGTCTGTACCGTTTGTGTGATTGCATTCATGCCCGCCTCCTAAAACTTCACGAATTCGGCTTTGTTAGGCGCCTGTTTTGCCGCCACCGTTTTTCTAACCGCAGGCTTGAAAGGCTTGATATTTGGAGTCTTAGGTGCCGCCTCTGCGATATCACCCACTGTAAAGAATGCCATAAGCTCCTGTAGCTGCGCAGCCTGTCCGCTCATCTCTTCCGAGGTGGCGGCCAACTGTTCCGATGAACTGGCATTCTGCTGAGTGATCTGGTTGAGCTGATCCATAGCGGTATTGATTTGGCCTACACCTGCCGATTGCTCTTCAGAGGCCGCCGATATTTCCTGTACCAGGTCGGAGGTTTTCTTGATTGAGGGCACGATGGTATTTAGCAGCTTGCCGGCGCTTTCAGCCATCTCGACACTGCTGGAGGCGAGTTCGCCGATTTCCTGTGCGGCGACTTGGCTACGTTCGGCCAGTTTACGCACTTCGGCGGCGACTACGGCAAACCCCCTGCCGTGGTCGCCGGCTCGGGCGGCTTCAATCGCAGCGTTCAAGGCCAGCAAATTGGTTTGGTAAGCAATATCGTCGATAATGCCTATTTTGCCGGCGATACTCTTCATCGCGGTCACCGTCTGTTTCACCGCTTCACCGCCTTGCACCGCATCGCTACTGGCCTGGGTAGCCATACCGTCGGTGACTTTGGCATTTTCAGCGTTCTGATTGATGGAAGCCGACATCTGTTCGACGGAAGCGCTGGTTTCTTCCACGCTGGCCGCTTGCTCATTGGTCGCCTGGCTCATGCTCTGAGCAGTGGCAGAAACCTCCTCACTGGCCGATGCGATATTGGAAGCGGCACCATTAACTTCGCTAATGACTTGTGAAAGTTTGGCGATGGTATTGTTGATCGTATCTTTGAAATCTTTGAGCTGCCCCTGGTAATTGCCATTGACGGCTTGGGTAAGGTCACCCTTCTCCATCTCGGTGAGAACTGCCACCGCTTCGTTCACAGGGAGGACGATGCCGTCCAGCGTGTCGTTCATGCCTTCGACAATTTTACAGTATTCGCCTTGGTGTTTGCCGGCATCGGCGCGGGTTTCCAGTCGACCTTCAACGGCGGCCTGAGCCAGCATGCCCGCGTCAGCTACCAGAGCATTGACGGCATCAATGGCCGTATTGAGGTTGTTCTTGATGACGTTGAAGTCGCCGTTATAAGTGTCCATGATTTTCGGCGGTATATCGCCCTTGGATATTCGGTCGACATAATCTGCGGCAACGTTGAGCGGTTGAATGATGGCATCCAACAACTGGTTAACCGAATTACCAAACTCTTGGGTCGCACCACTAAATTCTGTTGTATTGATCCGCTCATTAAGTTGTCCGGCAATAGCGGCGTTGGTTACCCGTTTAATTTCTGCGATAGCTTTTACTTCTGCGGTGCAGTCGACCCATTCCACCGCATAGCCATTAATATTGCCCTGTTTATCCAGCACAGGAAAAACGGTTAAATTAAACGACATGTCCAAAACCTGAATGGTTGCTTTGTGCGGCATTTGGGTTGGATCAGCAAAAATGCGTTTTTGCATCTCGGGATTACGGTGAAAGGTATCGATACAGACGCCTATTAGCCGTTCAGGATCGAAACCGGGAAAGGCTTTTTGCAATTCCGTTTTATATCGGTTTAATAGATTAATCAGAGAAGGATTGACTGAGGTAATCCGGCGTTCGAAATCGCAGGTCATCACCGGCATTACCATGTGCTGTAGCACCGATTTAGATCTATCGGCTTCCGCTTCCAGTTTCAATTGATCCGTTGCGCACTGGAATTCGAATACCCCGCCTTTAAAAATGCCTTGCTCATCGGCGAGCGGCAACAGCGAAACATGAAATTTTTCCTCTCCCAACGACATTATATTGGACCAGCTTTTATGCTGTTTACGCAGTTCCGAAAAGACATGGGCAGGGATGGCGGTAAAGTTGTCTAGATTTGTACCAATAAGATGCTGACTATCGAAATCCGGCATCATTGTTTCAAAAACCTGCCGGTGTTGCCTGAACAGTTCGGCTGCCGATTGGCTGACTCTGGAAACCACCAAATCAGCATTAAAAAACATAACGCCATTACCGGTTTTTTCTAAAAACAGCTGAAATTGGGTAATCTCTTCTTGCTGGCTACGATTGGAAAAGAAATCAAATACTCTCATGGTATATCTCCTGGTACAGGTTATTTTTTTATGTTAAACGTAGGTTAATATGACTGATATGCGCTAATTCCCAAGCTCCAGCTTGGGAATTCGGTTTTCCTCTGGGTTTCCAAGCTGGAGCTTGGGAACCAGCGTAAAAAGCGGTGCCCACCCTACAAATCTTCACTATTTTGCTGCCATAGCGACTGTCATCTCGCCCATCCCCCTTTCGTGTTCTATCTGCCCCATCAGCCCCGGTACATCAACGATCAACGCAACCTCGCCGCTACCCAGAATGGTAAATCCGCCGATGCTCTTTTCACCTTTGAACAGCTTGCCCAGCGGTTTGATCACGGTTTGGAATTCGCCCATCAGTTTGTCCACGACCAAGCCGGCCTTGTGCTCGCCATAGCGCACCACAACAACATTCTCGCGTTGCACCCTTTCGCCTTCCATGTCAAAGTGGTCACGCAACCGTCGATACGGCAACACTTCACCGCGCAGATTCAGATATTGCCCATCTCCCTCGTCGCTTGCCCAAGCCCTTAATTCGATACACTCAACTACCATGTCCAACGGGATAACGTAGGCGGCCTTGCCGACACCCACCATGAAGCCATCGATAATGGCAAGGGTGAGCGGCAGGCGGATGCGAATGGTGCTGCCTTGGCCTTCTACGCTGTCCAGATCTATGGTGCCGCGTAAGGCCTGGATGTTACGTCGCACCACGTCCATGCCGACGCCGCGGCCGGACAGGTTGCTGACCGCATCGGCGGTGGAGAATCCGGCTTCGAAGATCAGGTTGTAGATTTCTTTGTCGGTCAGGTTTGCACTCTCGGCGACCAGTCCGCGTTCGATGGCTTTGCCCAGGATTTTTTCTTTGTTCAGGCCGCCGCCGTCGTCGCTAACTTCGATAACGATGCTGCCGGCGTCATGATAGGCGTTGAGCCTGAGGGTGCCTTTGGCAGGTTTGCCGCGGGCAATACGCAGCTCGGCAGGCTCAATGCCGTGATCCATGGAGTTGCGCACCAGATGGGTGAGCGGGTCGCCGATTTTTTCTACGACAGTTTTGTCGAGTTCGGTCTCCGCGCCGCTGATAACCAGGTCGATGTCTTTGCCCAGTTCTTTGCTGACATCACGCACTACGCGTTGGAAGCGGTTGAAGGTGCCGCCGATTTGCACCATGCGCAACGCCAGTGCGGAATCGCGGACTTCTTCCACCAGTCGCGACAGAGTGGCGGTGGATTCCATAAGATCCGCCATTCCAGCGCGCCGGGCGATCAGGTTGGTGCCTGCTCCGGCAATGATCAGCTCACCCACCAGATTGATCAGTTCGTCGAGTTTTTCAGCATCGACGCGGATCAGGTTGGCTTCGCTTTTTTTGTGGTCGTTAATCTGTTTTTGTTTTTCCAGTGCGGCTTCTACCACCGGCGGACTGACCAGTTGTTGTTCGACCAGGACTTCGCCGATCGGCCGTTGCGGGGCATCGCCGTGTTCCGATTGAAAGCGCAGGATGTTTTCCAGTTCTTCCGGCGTTAAGGTGCCGCACTTGACCAGGATTTCGCCCAGACGCATTTCTTGTTCCGGCAATTCCAGAATCAGGCGCTGGTATTCGGAGGCTTTACTGCGCGGCGGCAGTATGCGGATGAAACAGTCGCTGCGTACAAAATTGAAGACACTCTCAATGGCGAGCTTGTCGGCATCGCTGCTAAAGCTGATTTCAAAGCCCAAATAGCACGATTCAGGATCCATTTCTTCGGTTACTGGAATGGCGTCGATGAGGGTCACCAGTTGCACGATGCTTCCCAACGAGGACAGACAGCGCACAAAAGAAAAGGGATCCATGCCGTTCCTGAATACGTCCACTCCAAAGCGCAAGGACAAATGCCAAAGGTCGGTTCCGACCTCGTCGCTCTGTTCACGCTCCAGTTTGGACTGATGGACTACGGGCATTTCGCCCGAATGATCAGGTTGATCCGCCACTGCCTCGCCCAGATAAGCTTCCAACTGCTTTATTAAACTTTTACCGTGACTGTCGATTTCGCTGGCGGGGTGACTGTCTTCGGCAACATGATTGATCAATACGCTCAAATGATCGTGCGCTTCAATAAATAATGCTGCCAATACGGAACTCATGGCTATGTCACCGCTACGTACCCGATCCAGAACGCTTTCCGCCGCATGGGTAAATACCACGATAGGGTCGATGCCGAACATGCCGGCCGAGCCTTTAATGGTATGCGCCGCCCGAAAGATGGCGTTGATAATTTCAGGATCATCTGCGGCCTGCTCTACGATTAACAGGGCTTCTTCCATTTGTTCGAGCAGTTCCCTGCATTCGACAACAAAGGTTTGTAGATATTCGTCTGGAATCATGTCGATTTACCTTCATGTGTGGGCTTGTAGACAAACAGCAACGGATCGCCGAAAAAACCGGCCAAGCCGGACAAATCCAGAAGATCCAACACTACAGGACTGTGACCGGTAAAGCGCAAGACTTTGCCTAAATCCGCCGCCTCCTGTTTTATCATCACCAGCAGTTGTAATCCGGCGGCATCGAATTCACCGACGCCGGACAGATCCAGCTCCAGTTCTTCAGTCGTCGATAGACCCGTCAGCAACTTATCTTTCAATTCCATAGCGGTATAAATTGTCAATTCACCTTCTATGACGAGGCGACCGCTTTGCTGATTTTTATTTTTCACGTTCGCCATAAGTTGCTCCCGTTTTATGCCTGGATAAGCTGCGAAACCGCAGCCAGTAGTTGCGGCGGCTGAAAAGGTTTCACTATCCAGGCTTTTACACCGGCCGCTTTGCCTTCATTCATTTTCGCTTCCTGGGTTTCGGTGGTCAGCATGATGATCGGGGTGAATTTGTAGGCCGGTAGTTGTTTGGCCGTCTTAACAAACGTGAGACCGTCCATATTAGGCATGTTCACGTCGCTGATGATCAGGTGTATTTTGCAACCGTCCAGTTTGGTCAAGGCGTCCTGACCATCACAAGCCACAATCACTTCGTATCCCTCGCGCGTCAGGGTGCTCTTCATCACCTGCCTAACCGAGGCGGAATCTTCTACAAACAGTATTGTTTTTGCCATGTCTAATTCCTCAAAAAAATGTAATGTTGGTTTGGTTGGTCTTGATCTCGGCCTTCGTACCGTCGTGCGCCGCAAGCTGCTCCTCCATGGTGTAAGTCTTGGTCAGTTCTTCCAGCCATAGCTCCACATTCACCGAGCGAGACAATCCTTCGCTGGTTTCTTCATTGTTAAGCTCATTCAAATGCTGTTCGAGTTTGTTCAAATCGTCACCGACCAGCGTTAAAATCTGGCTAACCCGATCCTGAAACTGCAAGGTAACTAAAACATCGGATATTCCATGATTGATGGCATTATTTTCAGCACGCAACAGCGCCTCGGAGTCGGACATTCCGGCAGCCGCTTGGGTGAAGTGTCTCAATACCGAAGCAATAATCCGCTCCGCATTACCCCGCGTCTCTTCGTCTTGCCGGGTGAACTTCCGGGAAATTATTAATGTCTCTTCAATCGATTCGCTGACGGATTCAATCGTTTCGGTAATCTTTTTACCGACATCACCCGACGAGCGTGCTAATTTTCGCACCTCATCCGCAACCACTGAAAAGCCGTGTCCCGCATCTCCGGCTCGTGCCGCCTGAATGGCAGCGTTCAATGCCAGCAGGTTAGTCTGACTGGCAATACTGCTGACTTCCCATGCCATTTTGCTTAGTTTCTCGGTAAAGCAGGACAAGTCCTCAATTGAGCGCAGCAGTTTTTCCTTATCTTCCAGCGATGCGCCCAGCGCCTTGGTAATGGTGCCCAATTCCAGCTGACTATCCTTTAACAGTTCAACGATCCCGCCATGTGAGTCGTTATCGCCTTCCACAGTATTTTGAGTCGCTATAACGGCTGCATCGAGACGATGTGACAGGGCGTCGAAACGTTCCGCCAATTCAGTAATGGACTCTTCGGTATGCACCCTGGCCATTTCGATTTGAGTCGACCAGATCGGTAATACTTTTTGACATAGTATGTCCAGCCCATCTATGCCCGACTCTTGTTTTTCATCGCCGGTCGACTGATCATCAAGATATTGCGTCAAGACATCGAAGCGTTGAGCCAAATCAGCAATCTGTGTTTCGACAGAAAGCCGCTCGATTTCGGCTTGTTGTGTTTTTTTCTGATCCTGTCCACCGAGACGGTTTGATAACACGTCAAAACGTTGCGCTAAATCAGTCATTAAGGTTTCGATATGTTTCCGCTCTGCCTCAACTTGATTGGCGCAGACTCGCAAAACAGTTTCATTATGCGCATCCTGCAATGCCTTGATTGTTCCCTCGTGTTTCTGTTGTAAACTTTCAAGCAGGCTCTGCTCGCTAGTTTGCAACGACATTCGATAGCGGTTCCGACTCCAGAAATGCAAGGCGACAGTCATGACGATCAAACCAGTCGCCATGGTCAAACCATTCATTGCAAAACGGCTGGACACTGCAAGACCTAGCGCACCAAGTCCGCCGGATGACAATAAGGGAAACGCTTGCCAATAATCATTTCGATAAAATTTCATCGGTTCTTTCATATTGCAATTTCCTCCGTGATCCTTGATTAACAATATTCATTTACATGTAGTCGATGCGACCACAGACAGCCGAAGACTTTGAGAAGCGGCCGCGTTATTTTTGTCGCTTGTTGGGCAGGGACGCGCCCAAAGAAGCTTTCGCAACATTAGCTGTTGCGCTTCGAACTTGAATCCGCCGCAGCTAAAGCTGATGATTTAAGATTTATGATGAAAATTTAATTATTTTTTAAGTTTAAATTGATGGTGTTTATCCTATCAATGAAAACGCATAAACATTATTCGTACAAACACCTACTATTTGTAATTTTTTAGGTAGAAGCTTTCATAAGCTGTGTCCATCAAACGGACGTTTTATAGACACACAAAAATCTCATAAATCCAGCAAAATTAAGGCCGGATAAAAATATTATCTGAGTCTTGCCGGAAAGAAGTTGCCAAAATCCGCTACAATCAATGTAAATTAATGGTTTGTTGAAATACTTACGGTCAAAAGCTTATGAAAATTGCCATCATCGGAACCGGTCGTGTCGGTTCCACGCTCGCTTATGCCCTGGTGCTAAAACAGACTTGCGACCATCTGGTGATTGCCGGTCGTACCTATGAACAGGCCAGGGGGGATGCGTTGGATTTGCAGCACACGCTGGCTTTTTGCTCGCGTCCCATGCGTATCGAAGGCTGTACTAATGAGCAGGTAAAGGATGCCGACATTGTCGTCATCACCGCGTCGGTTGCGGCGGATGGACAGGTTTTGATCTCCCGCCTCCAATTAGGTGAGGAAAATACCCTATTGTTCAGGGAATTGATTCCGGTGCTGGCCGCCAATAATCCCAAGGCCATATTCGTTATCGTGACCAATCCGGTCGATGTGATGACTTATGCGGCGTATAAATTATCCGGTTTTGCAGCCAATCGGGTGATAGGGGTCGGGACGCTGGTGGATTCCGCCCGGTTTCGTGCCTTGCTGTCACAAGAAGAGCATATTCATCCTGATGACCTTCGCGCCTATATTCTGGGTGAACACGGCTCCAATCAATTGCCCATATTGAGCAGCGCTGAAGCGGGAGGAGAACCGATCGGCGACACGCCCATTCACCGACAGTTATTTGAGCAGGTTACCGCAGCTGGTTTTGAGGTTTATCGCCTCAAAGGCTATACCAATCACGCCATCGCCACCGCGGCATGCATGGTTATTGAAGCCGTAGTTTTCGACGAATACCGCACCATGCCGCTCGCCACCTGGTTTGACGATTGGATGGGCATTCGCGATAACTGTTTCAGCATTCCGGTGGTGGTGGGGCGTAGCGGCATTATTCGCCATTTGCACCCTGAATTGAACAACGGAGAACGACAAGCCCTGCGTACTGCGGCGGTCGCTATCAAAAGCGCCATTGTTTCATTGATACCCGACTTGGTGGACGACAGTCGCGTTGATCGTTGATTTTTTTACCCATGTTTCATGAAACAATGTGCACAATCACCATTCCAGCGTCGTGAAGTGAACGGCAACCTCCCAACCCTGTTCGGATTCGTTGGTCCGCACCACCCGTCCTTCACAGCGAAGACGAGTCAAATTTCCTCCCCTTTTTTGCATGGAAATGAAGCAGCGCAGCATCAAATTCGGTTCAATGGCTTTATCCGTCGTAAAGCAAACTCCGGCAGTACTCAGGTCGCGTGTTACGCCCGTACCTGAATCAAGCTCAACGGTACAAAAGGTAGGGTAGCGTCCGGTTAATCGATTTTCTTTGATGTCATTCATGTCTTGCTTCAATAGATGATTATGTTGGGCTCGGCAAATGATTATCCCTAAAGGGAAATGATAGTTTAGCTTTTATCGTAGAGAATTCAAATTCTGCTATCAATAAATGCGATTACCTAACGGGCGATCCTGCTTAAGCTGAATATCCTGCATCATAAAGTTTTTGGGGCAAGTATATTTGCCTGTCTGACTGATTTTTTCGGTAGAAACAGGCTTATTCCGTCTTGAAAGTTACTGAGACTTACTTATTTTAGATGAATTAGGTAAAATTAGTCATTTGAAGCCCCTATAAAACTCTGGCCCACTGTTTGTTTAGTGGCGTTAGGGTTATTGCTAATGTCTACATCTTTGAGAAGGGCAGCCTTCAATCATCCATTCGTCCCCCATTAACAAAATGGGTACTCTTTTGTTGTGTACCGTGTGTACCTATTTTTTGCATAAAACATGTCGATTACTGAACTAAGCTCCGAAACCAAACGTCGTAGAACTTTTGCCATTATTTCCCACCCTGATGCCGGTAAAACTACCATTACCGAAAAACTGTTGCTGTTCGGAGGCGCAATCCAGCTGGCAGGCTCGGTAAAAGGCAGGAAAGCCGCACGTCATGCGACTTCAGATTGGATGGAAATGGAAAAGGAACGGGGCATTTCGGTGACCACGTCGGTGATGCAGTTCGAGCATAAAGACTGCATTATCAACCTGCTCGATACCCCAGGCCATGAGGATTTTTCCGAAGATACCTACCGCACCTTGACCGCGGTCGATTCTGCATTGATGGTGATCGATGTTGCCAAAGGCGTTGAAGACCGAACCATCAACCTGATGGAAGTGTGCCGCCTGCGTACCACGCCGATTCTGACCTTTATCAACAAGCTGGACAGGGAAGGGCGCGAACCTATCGAGTTGATGGACGAGGTCGAAAACGTCCTGAACATCAAGTGCGCGCCGATGACCTGGCCTATCGGCATGGGCAAGCGTTTCAAGGGCGTATATCATTTATATAAGGATGAAATCCACCTGTTCAGCGCCCAACACGGCGGCAAGATTGCCCAGGTTGAAATCATCAAAGGCCTGGATAACCCGAAGTTGGACGAACTGCTGGATGATCAAGCTCAAGAACTCAGGGATGAAATCGATCTGGTCAAAGGCGCCAGCCATGAATTTCATCTGGAAGACTATCTGGCGGGCAAGCTGACGCCGGTATTTTTCGGCTCGGCTATCAATAATTTCGGGATTATCGAGTTGCTGGATGCGTTCGCCGAATATGCGCCGTCGCCAAGAGCCCGGCAGGCGGAGCAGCGCGAGGTGCTGCCTGAAGAACCCAATTTTACCGGCTTTGTGTTTAAAGTGCAGGCCAACATGGATCCGTCTCATCGGGATCGAATTGCCTTTTTACGAGTGTGTTCCGGCAAATTCGACAAGGGCATGAAAATTCATCATGTGCGTATCGGTAAAAACATCCAGGTTGCCAACGCGATCACCTTTCAGGCCGACAGCCGGAAAAGCGTCGAAGAAGCGTACCCCGGCGACATCATCGGCCTGCATAACCACGGTACCATCCAGGTCGGCGATACCTTTACCCAGGGCGAAACGCTTAAATTCGGCGGCATCCCTTATTTTGCGCCGGAATTATTCCGCCGCGTGGTATTAAAAGACCCGTTAAGAGCCAAAGCCCTGCAAAAAGGGCTGGTGCAACTGACTGAAGAAGGCGCGACCCAGCTGTTCAAGCCGCTAAAAAATAACGACCTGATTTTGGGCGCCGTCGGTGTGTTGCAGTTTGACGTGACCGCATTCAGGCTTAAAAGCGAATACAACGTCGAATGCGTTTATGACGCGATACCCATCTCAGCCGTGCGTTGGGTCAGTTCCGACAAACCGGCCAAGCTGGAAGAGTTCAAGAACAAGGCCTTTGATAACTTGGCTGAAGACGGCGGCGGTTACCTGGTTTATGTCGCCAACAGCCGGGTCAACCTGCAATTGACCGAAGAGCGCTGGCCGGATATTAAATTCAGCGCGACGCGGGAGTTGTAGATTACCCAAAGTAAGCTGCTACGGCTGCGTTCATGCAGCTGTAGTGTCGCTTTAAAATAATCATAGCTGCAACCTTGGCAAATATTGAGGCGGCCAAAGCAAGCTTTGGACTCCATGAAACTTGAATACTGGAGTTCAAAGCTTGCTTTGAACTTTATGAGTTTAAATAGGGCATTTTGTGACGTGCAGAAGCGAGTATTAGCCAGGGCGAGCAGTTCTCAAGTTTTTTTAACGGAAGGGCATAAGTGTGTTTTTGAAATGGTTGTGGTTATTTTTTTTGATCATTTTAGGCTTTCTAAGCCTGAACCCTTGGCTGCGTCCAGATTCTACGCAGGCTGTAGGGTTTATTACCTGGGATTTACTCGATCATGCAGCTGCCTACAGCTTGTTGTCGATCCTGATGATGGTCGCATTTCGGCAGCAGAACCGACCCTGGATGATGGCAGGCATCGTGATCCCGGTCGCAAGTCTGATCGGCGTTTTGTTTGAATATTGCCAGTATTGGTTTACTGTAAATCGGCAGTTTTCATTTTTTGATGCGTCCGCTAATGTTTGTGGCGCGGTGCTGGGTGTGATTGTGTTCTGGGGTGTTCAGACTTATTGTAAACGCACTGTGTGATGTGTAGCGCTTATCACTGATATAAAAGCCTACGCTTTATCATCAAACAGTTTTTTTCCGGTCAGTTGGTGGGGGGCTTGGGTTTTTGGGGAGCCGTCGTGTGCGTCCATGTGCCCCGTTGTTAAACCTGATGCTTCGAGCTGGTTTTTCAGGTAATCCAGGTTGTGTTTGATGAGTTCAGTCGTTTGCGTGTTCTGGCTCTTGAAAAAGGTATTGATCACATCATGCCGGTAGGACACCATGCAATGAATCGTGCCCAGTTCCGGCGGGGTGATGGTGATATTAACCGACCAGTCGTTGCTGCCGGATTGTTGCTTGTTTTCCTTGTCCTGCTGTATTTCAATCTTGACCGATTCGGCCTGATGCCGGTCAATAAAGGGAATGTCGATGATCCATTGCTGCTTGGGGTTATCGTCCTTGGGCAGGGACATCAATTGATCCAGCACCAATTTGGCGACGGTGTTCTCGGTTTTATTTTGCAGGTTCTTGAGCAGGTCAAGATCGGTTTGGTTTAGTTGCTGTTCGCCTTGAGGGTTAAGTTCCTGTTTTAAGGCATGAATAAATTTAAGCAAATTGGCTTTAAAGTCCTCGGCGCTTGCTTGCTGCATTGTGTTTTTTCCGGCGGCATCCGTTGTCTCGACCAAAGCGCCCGCTTTGGCGGTGCTCAGCAGTTTATCCGCTTCTTTGCTGGCCATGCCGTCATCAGCTGGATTTACTGCTGGAGATGTTAACTCGAGCTTTGAACCAGCAAGCTGCTGTTCAAGACCTGAGCTGCCAGACAATGGCTGTTTTTGCGTCAGGTTCTGTAATATTTCAGCGGCAATGCGTTGCAATGATTGGGGTACGCTTTCATTTCTTATCAGCTGAGGTAACTCTTTAATCAGATCAGCCTGAGCCATTGCAGGCGGCAACTTGGCCTCAAGAAACAGCCCTGAATTGACTATGGATTGTTTAAGGCCCTGGCTAGTGATCAACTGTTCTTTTGGGGGCAGATTTTGGATTATTTTTGCGGCAATATCTTTTAGTGCCTGGGGCACGCTTTCATTTTTCATCAGTTTCGGCAAATCTTTTATTAACTGATTTAAAAAGATGGGGGCCGCTTCATGCCGCGGCAGAAACTGTTTTACAAACTCGGCTACTTTGGCTTCCGGGATGTTGACCGCAGCAGGTATGATCTTAAATTCCGGGGCGGTTCCGGCTTTGACGATTTCCAGGTTCAGGTTTTGTCCGACCTTTAAATCTGACGGTGCATTGGTCAGTTGAGTCCGGTCAATAGTGATCAGTGCAGCTTGTTTGCTGCCCGGTTCAGCTAGCGATGGGCTGGAAATTTGTAACTGGATTTTAGTGCCGATGATGCTGAGAATTTTTGCGTCTAAGGGTTGTCTTGGCTGCGATGAGGCCGAAGTGCTGTCCAGTTCCTTGCCGATTGCTACGCTCCCGCTATCCCCGGCAGTCGGTCGCATCGGTTCCTTCGGCAACTGCTCCATGCGTTGCTCTACCTCCTGCATCCGTGCAGTCGTACCGGTTGCGGCACTTCCGCCATCCTTGGCAGTCGGTATTAACTTTAAGCGCAATTCAGCGGTTTGGGTTTGGGGGTCTTGAAGTTGTATGATTTTGGCTTTTAATTCGGGCAAGGAATCGAGGATTTTAAATTCTATGGACGGGGCGATTTGGGTAACCTGAATTTTTAAATCCTGCCCGGGGCTTATCGTAATCGGCTGGTTGCTTTGTACGGTGATGTCCTTGTCCCCCAATGTTAAGGTAATCGCATTTTTTGCCGCCTGTACATCAGAGCCGATCACTTTTACATCAAGCTGTTGCCCGACCTTCAGGTTTAAAGCGTTTTCTACTAACCGGTTAGGAGAAAATAGGGGGAGGGTATTTATGAACGAATTAATATCCATCGCAATACCTTAAGCCAGCAATTGCCGGAGTTGCTCGATTTCATCTTTGGCCTTATCCAGTATATTGATGCTGTCGTTGGCATCCAGATGGACGGACAGTTTTTTGTAAGCGGGCAGGTCGTCTATTTTAGGTATTTTTTTTATATCGACTTTGCCGATGAAGCTGTGCAGCTGCGAGATCATTACGATGTCTGCGTAACTGGATGGATTGTCGTCATTGCGAAACCAGTTTTCGGCATTGATGACCACATCTTCAAAATCTTCGGGAAATCCCCACTGGCGAATGATTTGCACGCCTATGTCTGCGCGCAATTTCTTTACTATATCCGTGAGACTTTTAGGATAAGCAAGAATATCGGGGTGATCATCGGCATAAGTCAAAATGGGCACGATGCCGATGTCATGTATCAACCCGGCCAGCATGGCCCGGTCAGGGTCAAAACCAGGGATTTTATGGGCGAAGACGGCGCTGATGGAGGCGATATAACTGCTGTGCGCCCATAACTCGGCCATTTTCTGACGAATAACGGGGGACTTGGCGTTAAACACCGATTGCAGTGCAAACGTGGTAATAATGTCTTGAGAGGTTGTTAATCCCAGTCTGGTCAGCGCTTCGGGACAGCTTTCAATTTTTTTTCGGCCCGAATATAGAGCGCTGTTGGAGATTTGTATCAGTTTGGCAGTAATTGACGGATCGACTTGGACTATGCGTGCTATTGATGCGACGCTGGCGTAATCATCATTAATGGCGCGGCGAATTTTGAAAGCCACATCAGGAATAGTAGGCAACACCAAATCTTCGGATTGCATATGCCGATAGCAGTCCATTAAAAGTTTGTTTTTAGCCAAACTGGAGGCGGTATTGCTAAGGTTTTTGTCGGTTGGACTCATATTATGTTTATTTAATATTCAAACAAGCTGGCAAAGTTTAGTTTAAAATCTACCCCTACGTCGAACCGTATTGTATCCATCTTACTTTGCCCTGCAATGAAAACAACGCCATCCGAAGTTTTAACCACTTTAGCCACTATTCGCGATTACATCCGCTGGGCCGCCAGCCGTTTTACCGAGGCCGAACTGAGCTTCGGCCATGGCACTGAAACAGCGCTGGATGAAGCGGCGGCGCTGGTTTTGCATACCGTTCGCCAGCCTTACAACCTGGCCGATGCGTATCTGCAAAGCGTTTTAACGCTGACCGAGCGCCAGGCAGTCATCGATATGATCGACAGACGCATCAACGAACGCATACCGGCTGCTTATTTAACCCATGAAGCCATTTTTGCAGGCCTGTCGTTCTATGTTGACCAGCGGGTATTGGTGCCGAGATCGCCTATCGCCGAATTAATCGAACAGCGTTTTGCTCCTTGGGTCAATGAAGAGCGGGTCTTCCGCATCCTGGATTTGTGTACCGGCAGCGCCTGCATCGCCATTGCCTGCGCTTATGCCTTCCCCGACGCTAACGTCGATGCGGTGGACTTATCGGAAGATGCGCTGGCCGTCGCCGAAATGAATGTCGCCAAGCATCAGATGGAAGATGCGGTAACCCTTTACCGTTCGGACTTGTTCAATGAGCTGCCTGAGTTTCGCTATGATGTGATCGTCAGCAATCCGCCTTATGTGTGCCTTGAAGAATGGGAGCAGTTGCCCGCAGAATTTCGCGCCGAACCCGATATGGGCTTTAAAGGCGGACACACAGGATTGGACATTGTGTTGCGCATCCTGGTCGATGCCGACCGCTATCTGGCAGAGCAGGGGATTTTGATTGTGGAAGTGGGCAGCAGCGCGGAAACGTTGCAGAACGCTTTCCCCGACGTGCCTTTTTACTGGCTGGCTTTTGAGCGCGGCGGCGATGGCGTGTTTTTGCTGTCGGCCGAACAGGTTAGGCTATACAACGAATTATTTTTAGCGGCTTTATAACTATGTCTGGAAACTCAATAGGAAAATTATTTACCGTCACCTCGTTTGGCGAAAGTCACGGCCCTGCGATAGGCTGTATCGTTGATGGCTGCCCTCCGGGCATGGCCTTGACCGAAGCCGATTTGCAGGAAGACCTGGATCGCAGGAAACCCGGCACTTCGCGGCACACTACCCAACGGCGCGAAGCCGACGAAGTTAAAATCCTGTCCGGCGTGTTCGAAGGCAAAACCACCGGTACGCCGATAGCCCTGCAAATCGAAAACACCGACCAGCGTTCCAAGGATTATTCCAAGATCGCCGATACCTTCAGGCCCGGCCATGCGGACTATACCTACCAGCAAAAATACGGCATCAGGGATTATCGGGGAGGAGGGCGCTCATCGGCCCGTGAAACGGCCATGCGCGTTGCGGCGGGCGGCATCGCCAAGAAATACCTGAAGGAACAGGCAGGTATAGAAATACGCGGCTACCTGTCGCAGCTGGGGCCGATAAAAATCGAAAAAGTCGATTGGGCTGTTATCGACAGCAATCCTTTCTTCTGTCCTGACGCAGATAAAGTCGAGGAAATGGAAGCTTATATGGATGCGTTGCGCAAAGAGGGTGAATCCATTGGCGCGAGAATCGAAGTGGTCGCAACCAACGTTCCACCTGGTTTGGGCGAGCCTATCTTTGACCGTCTTGATGCCGATCTGGCCCATGCCTTGATGAGCATTAATGCGGTCAAAGGCGTGGAAATCGGCGACGGTTTCGATTGCATCGACAGCAAAGGCACACAGTTTCGCGACGAAATCACTCCTGACGGTTTTTTAAGCAATCATGCCGGCGGCATTTTGGGCGGTATTTCCAGCGGCCAGCATGTTACGGCCAGTATCGCCTTGAAGCCGACTTCCAGCCTGCGACTGCCGGGCAGAAGCATCAACCTGCAAGGCGAAGCGATTGAAGTGGTCACCGAAGGCCGTCATGATCCCTGCGTGGGCATCCGCGCAACGCCGATTGCCGAGGCGATGATGGCGATAGTGATTATGGATCATTTGTTGCGGCACCGGGCGCAGAACATCAACGTGCAATCAGGATTGCCGATCTTAAGATAAACCATGTCCGTTCCATACTGGCGACTGTCAGGCTTTTATTTCTTTTATTTCGCCACAGTTGGTGTTTTTCTTCCTTATTGGGGCCTTTATTTAAAAGGAAGCGGTTTTAATCCCGTTGAAATCGGCGAGCTCTCTGCAATGCTTAGCGGCACAAGAATCATTGCGCCGATTTTATGGGGCTGGATTGCCGATCATACCGGAAAAAATCTGCGCATCATCCGCATAGCCACTTTTTTAACGGCTGCATTCTTTGCCGGATTTTTATTTGTTCATGGCTATTTCTGGTTTGCCTGGATAACGATAGCCTTTAGCTTTTTTTGGAACGCCGCCTTGCCGCAATTCGAAGCGGTCACCTTATACCATCTAAAAACTGAACCGCATCGCTACAGCCGGATAAGGCTGTGGGGTTCTATCGGTTTTATTGTTGCGGTGCTGGGAGTCGGTTGGTTATTGGATTATCAGCCCCCGGTCATAATCCCACTATCGATTACCGCATTAATGACTCTCATCTGGCTGGTCAGCTTAATGACGCCGACAATCCAAGCTCCTCACCAGGAGGACACCGCCGTCGGCATCATGCAAATCATGAAGAGACCGGAACTGTGGGCTTTCCTGGTCGTTTATATGTTGTTGCAGCTTGCGCACGCGCCTTATTACGTTTTTTATTCGATCTATCTTAAGCATTATCAATACACGGCCAGTCTGACCGGATTTTTGTGGGCGCTGGCAGTTTTTGCCGAGATTGTTTTATTCGTATATATGAGTCGCGTGCTGAAGCGTTTTTCCCTGCGGGCGGTTTTATTGACCAGCATTTTGCTGTCGGTGCTGCGCTGGTTGGTGATTGCCTGGTGTGTCGATTCCTTTTGGCTGTTGCTTATTGCCCAGCTATTGCATGCGGCAACGTTTGGCGGTGCTCATGTGGCCGCGATTCATTTGGTTCATTTGTATTTTGGCGACCGGCATCAGGGTAAAGGTCAGGCGCTATACACCAGCTTAACTTTCGGCTTGGGCGGAATGCTGGGCAGTTACTTTAGCGGCTATTATTGGGACTCATTGGGCGCAGAGTTTGTCTATTCAATGGCGGCAGTTTTTTGTAGTATTGCGTTTGTTATTGCCTATATTTGGGTTGGACGGGAAAGTTCTCAAGATGGAACTGTATTAGGTTAAAATAGTGTCGGGTTGCGCTAACCCGACCAGCAATTTTTTGGGAAATAATGTGTTTGAAATTATAAAAAGCGGCGGCTGGATGATGCTGCCAATCATACTGAGTTCCATTGGTGCCATGGGCATTATCGCGGAACGTTTTTGGTCTTTACGTAGAAAAAAGATTTTGCCGCCCGCGCTAGTCGCGCAAGTATGGCGTTTATCTCGAGACAAAAAGCTGGATGATGCCACTTTGCGCCATTTGAGAAACAGCTCGCCGCTCGGCTGTATTTTGGCCGCAGGCCTTGCCAATAGCCATCATGGCAGAAAATTCATGAAGGAATGTATCGAAGAAGCCGGTCGCAGGGTCGTGCACGACCTGGAGCGCTTTCTTAATACCCTGGGTACGATTGCAGCAGTCAGCCCATTGCTGGGTTTATTAGGCACCGTATTCGGCATGATTGATATTTTTGCGTCTCTTTTGCAGCATGGCTCCGGCAATCCCTCCGTTTTGGCTGGCGGTATTTCGGTGGCCCTGATTACGACGGCAGCGGGTTTGACGGTGGCTATCCCCAGCCTGATTTTTCATCGTTACTTTGAAAGGCTGGTTGATGAATATGTGGTCATCATGGAAGAGGAAGCGTTAAAACTGATCGATATTTTGCACGAAGACCGGAAAGCGTCCTGATGAAGTTCCATCGTAAAAAAAGGGAAAATGTTGATATTACGTTGATCTCGATGATTGACGTGCTTTTTGTGCTGCTGCTTTTCTTCATGGTTTCCACAACCTTTAATCAAAATACGGAAGTCAATATCAAGCTTCCCGAGGCGGAAGGAACAGAGGCTGCGGAACATCCCAAAACAGTCTCCCTGGTAATTGATGCGGACGGCATATACTCCTTGATCGGTGAAGACGGCTTGCCTCATCAATTAATCGATCAAAACAGGGCAGGCTTAAAACAGGAATTAAGCAGGCTTGCAGCACAGTCCAGGGATCTCCCTTTTATCATCAATGCCGATGACAAAACGCCTAACAAAGCGGTTATGACCGCGCTGGATATTGCAGGCCAAGTGGGATTCAGTCACATCACCTTTGCAACGCTGCATCCGACCGAATAGCCATGAAAAAAACCTTATCCCGATGGCTGGTAGACATCTGGTACAAAGACCCGTTTATCGGCGTATTCCTGATGCCGCTGGGTTTTTTATTCAGCGACTTCGTTAAATTCAGGAAGTTTTTGTATCGTATCGGCGTGTTAAAAAAACATAGCCTGCCGGTTCCGGTTATCGTGATAGGCAATATCACCGTGGGCGGCACCGGCAAAACGCCGTTGATTATCTGGCTGGCTGGATTGCTTAAAGCTGAAGGTTTCAAGCCCGGCATCATCAGCCGAGGCTACGGCGGGCAAGCTGAAGTCTGGCCGCAATGGGTCGATGCAAATAGCACGGCGGAACAGGTCGGAGACGAAGCCTTGTTGATAGCCAAGCAAACCGATTGCCCCATGGCAGTCAGCCCGATACGTGCAGATGCTGCCAGACTGCTGCTTGAAAAATCAGACTGCAATGTCATTTTATCCGACGACGGGCTGCAACATTACGCGCTGAACAGGGACATTGAAATTGCCGTGATCGACGGTGAAAGGCGCTTCGGTAACGGTTATTGCCTACCGGCAGGGCCGCTCCGCGAACCGATAGAAAGATTGCAGAGCGTCGATTTTATCGTCGTCAACGGAGAAAAATCGGAAGACAACGAGTTTTCGATGCAAATCACCGGCGATACCGCCGTCAATCTCGCTACCGGACAGCAAAAACCGTTGCAGGAATTTAGCGCAACCGGCTGTCATGCCTTGGCTGGTATAGGCAATCCAGACCGATTCTTTAAACTGTTGGAGTCAGCCGGTTTGATCTGTAAAACCCACAGCTTCCCCGATCATTATAAATTCCTGGTTGGCGACATCTCGTTTTCTGGTTCCGAACCGGTATTAATGACCGAGAAGGATGCGGTCAAATGCATGGGCTTTGCAGGTGAGCAGCATTGGTACGTTCCGGTAAAAGCGGTTCCTGAAACAGGTTTCGCCGAGCAGTTATTGGAGCGGCTACGAGAAAAGATCAAACCTAACCATGTAAAATAAATTACTCTGAAAAATAATGAGGTGATTATATGATTACATTAGACCAACAGCTAGAGCACCAGCTTGAGCATATCGCAGTAGAGCAGGGCATCAGCGTTTCTCAGCTGATTAAAGACTTTATTCTTGATTACCAGTCCGAAAGGGAAGCGGTTGCACGGGCCGAACAATCCTATGCTGAATACAAGCGTACAGGTCAAACCGTGTCTTTAGATCAACTAATAAAAGACAATGACTTGGAAGATTGAGTTTACTGTTCAAGCAGCAAAACAGTTTAACAAGTTGGATAAACCGATACAGCAAAGGATCAGTACCTTCCTTACTTCCCGGTTGGCTAAATTAGACGATCCACGGCAACTGGGAAAACAACTGCAAGGCCCGTTGTCGGAGTTTTGGTCTTACAGAGTTGGCGATTACCGATTATTGGCAGTATTTGAAGGTGATCGATTGATAATTGTTCTTAACGATATTGCTCATCGAAAACATATTTACAAATAGCTGTCAAAATGTTCGGAATGGAGTTGTAAACTCAGCCTACGGAACTAAAACAAGAAAGTAGCGGTTATTTCTAACCCCCTCCAAGATGGTATTGGTTTTTAGTTGAAACTGAATATCAGCTTCCAGCCAAAACCGGTCATTGAGAGCAAGTCTTTCAGAGTTGAATCCACCATCACCATGACAAATAAAGCCATGGAACCGCAATAAAAATGAGTATGAAAATTTCCGTTATTATAAAAAAACTATCAAATCCTCGTATTAGAAGGCGATTAAAAATTGGCCTTTCTGTTTATGGTGTCGTGATTATCATTGGTCTGTTATTTAAGGTCGTCTATGATATTGGTTATTTTAACGCGCAGTCACTTAAAGATGATAAAAACGCTGAGCAACTTATTACGCATCAAGTGCTGACAATGGAAGCTGCTCAGCGTATTGTGTCAGGCGCGCTAAAAGAAGACCCTCTGAACCCAAAAACAATTGTGGTTCAGATTATTGATGACAATCAGAAACTTTCAAGCATTATTATAGAAAACAATCAGCAAAGAAAAATTGCTTGGATTATAGATATGCGTTTGTTTTTTACCAATGATCTATTCAATTACGAAGGTTATAATTTAACTGAAGGTATTGAGCATCAACACAATATCAATCGTGGTGATCATTGATTGCCCGTAACAGGACTAGCGGGGGCATTTGAACAGAAACTTATGGCTGTCTATGCTAATTCAGAGAATCGTTCTGGAATTGACGGAGCTGAGTGCCTCAGGTCGCGGCCATTAGGAGACAGACACAGGTTTACAGTGGACGGCTGATCATCCTTTGAAATCGGTCATTCAGTGACTGCCAGTGATCGGAAGTCACTTACCGCTGACGGTGAATGATCTGATTGAACAGGTTTCGTTGGAAATAAACGGCTGCAGGAATGCGATATTTTCTTTATTAACTCTTAGAATCTTTCTTGGATTTCTTTGCCGCCTTTTTTTCTTTCGGACTCAGAGCAGGCTTTTTCTTGTCTTCTCTATTACTTTTTTGTTCCTTACTCATGGTATTCGCTCCAAATAATTAATGGGTTTTTCTGAGAATTCATACAAAATACACCGGTATGCCAGTGCATCACCAATGAATTGAAACAACCGCCTTAGAATGGAAGAATGCAAAGATGAACACATGCATCCAAGTCGGTTTCGAATCGTAACAACCCTCGACTTCCTACTAGAGATCGCGTGCGCGGATGAGAACCGAACCATCCTCTTCATAGATTTCGTTTTCTATGAGCCTTCTCGCTGCCTCTTGTATAGTCGATCTATGCCGAGCTACAAAACGCATGGGCTCCTCTTCTGAGGAGCCGAATTTATCTCTCAAGCTCCCCAGTGATATTCGGCAGAGCACACGTTTTTTGTTGACCACCGCCGCAACGGTCGCCACTTTGGTTATGGTATTCCAGCACTCAAGCATAGGGAATGAAATCACTGTGTTTCCTGAAGCAGATATTCGATTTTGGGTCAAGTATACACACCATTCCTGCTCGCTGGTCCAGTGCAACTCAGTTTTTGGCAAGGGTAAACAGGCAACTGCTGTTGGCCCGCTACTTACGGAACCAAGCTTAGCCGTTGGCGACTAAGCAATCGGCCATCGCGGCACTGAACTGCTGGAACTGGTGATATGTCGAGAAAACAACGTGATCAAAGATGAACTTAATCAGAGGATTCATCCTGAGTATACTCTAAGGTACATCTAATAGTTGATTTATTATTTCGTGGTGATTCGGTTCAGTTTGGAGATAGGTAAATAAGAGCCTCGGACAGTGACCGTAGACCGGAAAAACGATGCTGGAAGTGATAAATATTGAACGACAAAAGACTTTTTTCATTGTCCACAGTGCCGTTGGGTTAGGCGCTAGCCGTAACCCAACACAATCGCGCAAAATGTTGGGTTACGCTACCAACCTGCAAACCACCTTCCTACCGTTTTATTTCACCCGCTCAATATGAACCATCGTCGCCCGTAAAGAAGCCAGCACGTCGATAAACAAGCAAACCATTGAGCTGAAAATAAACAACACGCTGAACACGACAAACAAGATCAAAATTTCAGCGTTGATTTGATCGGTAAAGCGCAACGTTATTGAGCCGAGCATAAACACGCCGCTGCTGATCGCGCTGCATAACAGCAGGCCGAAACTCCATTTGAGTACGTGACACCGGTACACCATGGTGTCGAGTTCTATTTCCAGTTTTTCGGCTTGCGAACTGGTTTTTAACGTATCATAAATGTCTCTGACTCGGCCGATGGCATGGGTATAACGGGCATTCAATGTCAGTACGAAAATGCCGATGCTGGAAAATAACACCAACGAGCCGGTTATCAGTTCAACGATGCCGTCTAGTTTGGACAGCATCAACCCTCCTGACCGTCGATTCTGGCGCCGGCTAATATCGGCGCATAAACAAATACGAATAACGAGAATGCCGCCAGCCAGAATAGTACCGAAACATAGATTAAGTTTTCGTACCAGCCCGGCATCGCTATCGGCAATAAAACCCGGAACAGGGCAGCGACATTAATCAATACAAACGCGATAGCTATTGTGTTGGAAGCTTTCATCGCCCGGCCGGTGTGGCCCAGCGATACCCTTGCCATCATGCCCAGCGTTAACACGCCGATGCCTCCCAGCGTAAAAGCATGCAGAGCCAGTGACGGCGGCACCACCGAATAGGCCGATAGTACGGTCAGCATAAAGCCCAGAATCACCCAGCCGTAACCGGCATAAAGCACCCATAACAACGGTACGTAGATGACGCGTTTTACGTACCAGCCAAATAGTCTGGCGATGTTGGCGGCAGCGGCAATAATCGCCGCCAAGGCCAGCAATGTTCCTGAAATACCGAAGAGTTGCAGCGCAAATACGATAACGGCAGAGGCTACCGATACGTTATCCAGCATCGGGTTCCTGATGATCAATGTTCCCGGTATGCCGCGTTCGGTAAAGAAAGGAAACACGCGCCCGGCGATAATCAAAATCAGAATGA
Organism: Methylobacter sp.; assembly: GCA_030679035.1. Taxonomy (GTDB): domain Bacteria; phylum Pseudomonadota; class Gammaproteobacteria; order Methylococcales; family Methylomonadaceae; genus Methylobacter_A. The sequence goes on from JAUXTH010000146.1 coordinate 64,956, forward strand.
TGATAGTCGCGACGACCAGTTGGATGCCCGTTGCAGCGGTGTTTGTCGACAAGCCCAGCATTTGGGCATGGATCAAACCGTTGCCTATGGCCAACAGCAGCAATAGTCCGATAAAAAATAGATTCCGGTACTGTTTGGCTTCAATGATCGGCTTGCTGACTTGATAGGCTAGGGCAGGCAGAAAGGAAAAATCCACCAGTGCGATTAAGGCGTCGGGCAGCTCGCCTGCATAAAACGGCAGGATGCGGCCATAGAGCCATAGCAGGCACAAGCTTGCCAACGGGTCGCCTGTGATGGTTTGCTTGCCCGTCCAGTTCTTAACCGCCGTCAATAAAAACCCCGCAATGACGGCGACGGCATAACCCAAGAGCATTTCGTGCGCATGCCAGTAGCTATTGGGAAAGTAATGTTCCGTCGTTAAGCTGCCGTTGAACAGGGCGTTCCAAAACAGGATCAGGATCAGCGCCGCGAGTCCCGCCAACGCAAAAAAGGCTCTAAAGCCCAGGGCAAAAAGAGGGTAGTCAAAAATGGGGTGTGATTTCATTGCGATGTCTTCCAGGCGGATTGGCGTACGGGAATGTCGGTAATTATACTCATTTCGTAACTACTCAGCGCCATCAAACACAATGGAACGCAGATGACGCGGATGAATATATGGTGAACACAGATTAAATCTTATTTAACTGATGTTACGCAGTTATTCGAATTTAGACGGCATTAACATTTTTATTATTAAAGTGTCGCTGTTGCGACGGTTTATTTTTAATCGGGTTCTCGCACCCGAGGGCGAGTTACTTTCTTTTGCTTCGCCAAAAGAAAGTAACCAAAGAAAAGGCGACCCGGT
>JAUXTH010000042.1 GCA_030679035.1 Methylobacter sp.
ACAATCCATCACAAGCACCCACACAAATTATTTTGATCAGGTTTTTAAAGAGCGTGGAGCTAAGCCCCGGTTGAGCTGGACAATTATACAGATCCAATTCAACTTGTCAACATCCCGTTAACTTTTCTTTTTCTTTCCGTCCCTGTCGGAGCTAGCTAGCCCCTAACAAGCCGCCCATTATAACCCGTTCAGCCCCGCTGTCAACTTCCATACCAACTTTATTTTCTATCGACGACACTCAAAGACTTTGCCCTGAAAGGGGCCGAACAATGGGCATCCGTCACCTACAGCTTCAAGCGGTTATTTTTATTGTAAATAATTGACGCACACCCAACATATACCTAAGAGAAACCCACAGGTCTTAGCAAATAGCAACCGTCTCACCCACTCCAGGAATATGCGCATTCCATCCGGAGCGCTTGAAACAGGTTTGCAATGATAACGTCGCCGCCTTTTCGCCATGAATCAAATAAAGTCTCGGCTTGGGCTCCTTAAAGTGCCCGGCCCATTGCAACAACTGACTTTGATCAGCATGAGCGCTTAACGCACCCAGCGTATGCACCTTGGCCGCTACATTGACTTCAGCGCCCAAAATTTTCAAATGCGACCTTTTACCGTCAACAATAGCCCGGCCTAAGGTGCCTTCGGCCTGAAACCCTGCGATGATGATATGCGCATTACGTCGCCATAGGTTGTATTTAAGATGGTGACGGATGCGCCCGCCGTTACACATGCCGCTACCGGCAATAATAATCACGCCACCGGCAATACGGTTGACGGCCATGGACTCTTCGGCTGTCTGCGAATAGATCAACCCCGGCAACCAGGCTTGCCAGCCGCCGGGGGCGACTTTGGTAAATTCAGGATCATCAATATTGAATAAATGTACATTATCGGCGTAGATATTGCTGGCGCTGATTGCCATCGGGCTATCCAGATAAATTTGTTGCTGCGGCAACCCACCCTGACGCTGAATTTTACCCAACCAGTAAATCAGATCCTGAGTCCTGCCCACGGCAAAAGCCGGAATAATGACATTGCCACCGCTTTCTGCGGCTTCCGCCAATGCAGCACGCAATTCATCCAGAGTGTTTTCCAGTGGTTTATGGTCGCGATCGCCGTACGTGGATTCGAGCAACAATACATCCGCTTCGGTTAAAACTGTTGGATCACGTAGCAACGGCGAATTCAGGTTGCCCAAATCACCGGAAAAAACCAGTGTTTTGGTTTTATCTTTGTCGTTGATGTGCAATCGCACAATGGATGAACCGAGTATATGCCCGGCCTCATGAAAAGAAACGCTTAGATCGGAAAGTATTTTAGTCTCCACGCCATAAGCTATCGGTTGACGCAACGCCAACAAAGCCTTTACATCCGCCTCTGTATATAAAGGTTCCAGCAGCGGCTTACCTGCGCGCTCCCTACGCTTGTTTTCCCATTCAGTATCCCGCAATTGCAGATGAGCAGCATCCATTAACATCAATTCCAGCAACGGAAAACTAGCCTCAGTCAGAAATACCGAACCCTTGAATCCATCCTTAACCAGCTTGGGCAAGCGTCCGCAATGATCAAGATGGGCGTGAGACAACACCACGGCATCAATGCCAGCCGGATCAAAGGGAAAATCGGCTTCATTTTGCTTTTCTGTTTCTCTTGAACCCTGAAACATTCCGCAATCCAGCAGAATGCGGCTGGAATCAGTTTCCAGTAAATAACAGGAGCCGGTAACTTGGCCAGTTGCGCCTAAAAAAGTGAGATTTGCCATGGCCTTGCCTTGTAGTGGGTGAACTTTCATTAAATGATGATTGCGCTTCTCGGCAACTACTCCTGTGTTGCTCTACCTCCTGCATCCATGCAGTCGTCAAAATTTCCTCGAATGATATAGTTGATGTTAAAATCGCGCTATCATCGAAACGTACAACAAAAGACTGATTATCCTAAATTAAAAGAGGCTTGCCGTACCCCAACCGCAAAACTTAATATCACGAACATTCAGCGAAGAAATAAATTGAAAAAGACCATAAGACACGCTCTTCCCCGACTGCCAATGTTTCTCTTTTTGGGCCTGCTCTTGGTTCTCCCCACACAGGCCTTGCTTGCCGAAGAAACAATCAATCAGGAACCCGGCATAGCTCAGGAAATTACCGCGATTATTACGGCAAAACAGCATCCTTTCCTGATGTTGGCCAATTTTCCAAATCGTACCGATGATCTTGAGTCTCTCTACAAGATGACAAACCACCAGTTGCTGTGGCTAGGCAACGAGAACTCAGAAAAAAACATCGCCGTTGCGCTCGATCTATTGGCAAACGCGACCGTCCACGGCTTAAACCCTAAAAATTACGATACCGACACACTGCGGCAAAAACTACAGCCCACCCTAAAGCTCAAGCCGGATGCGTACAAAGAATCAGCGCTATACGATACGGCACTCAGCATCTCGTTGCTACGCTTTCTGCATGACTTGCATTATGGCAGGGTAAATCCACAAGGCATCAATTTTAACTTAAAGTTAAGAGAAAAAAAGCTGATTGACCTGCCCTCGTTAATTAAAAACAGCTTGGCGCAAAACACACTGACTGAATTACTGCTATCGGTTGAACCTAAGTTAAAGCAATATCAAAAGTTAAAGCAAGCACTGGCTAATTACCGTGAACTTGCCGCGAACGCTCCGCTGTTTAAACTGAATCTCCAAAAAACCTTGCATCCCGGCGAGACCCATCCGCAAATTGCCGAGCTACGCCGGTTTTTAAGCACCGTAGGTGACTTACCTGAAGACAAGAAAGTTATCAGTGCGGAAAAGTCCTCGCTATACACCGACGCTCTCGCTGCCGGCGTTAAGAAATTTCAAAAGCGGCATGGACTTACAACTGACGGACATATCGGAACAAGTTCTGCAGCCGCACTCAACGTACCCTTAAGCGAACGCGTAACACAAATCGAATTGGCTATGGAAAGGCTACGCTGGTTACCGGAGTTCAATACCGGAGCTTCCATTATTGTTAATATCCCAGCCTTCCAATTATGGGCCTTTGATTCAATTGATCAGGCAGATGCCAACATAATCAATATGAGAGTCGTGGTCGGCAACGCACTAAAAACCCAAACACCAGTATTGATGGCGGAAATGCACTTTATTGATTTCATGCCTTACTGGAATGTGCCTTACAGCATCATAAAAAAAGAGCTATTGCCCAAGATAATTCAAGACAGGAATTATCTTGATAAGGAAAATATGGAAATGGTCTCTGTTTTTCGCGACGGAGAAAAACCTACCGCGCTTAACGAAGAAACAATGAATCTGCTCAAAGAAGGCAAGTTAAGGATCAGACAGCGGCCTGGCGGGAAGAATGCCTTAGGCAGAGTGAAATTTATTTTCCCCAATAAGGATGATGTGTATTTGCATGATACGCCGGCAAATGCCTTGTTTAGCAAGTCAAGACGGGATTTTAGTCATGGCTGTGTGCGAGTGGCGGACCCTCAAAAACTGGCTGAGTTTGCACTTAAAAACCAGGATGACTGGAACCCAGAGACCATACAAATCGCCATGAACACGCCCAAAACGCAGCGGGTCATCTTGAAAAAACCGATACCGGTGTTGTTTTTTTATATCACCGCCTTTTTCGACCAAAATGATAATTTAGAGTTTTACCCTGACATTTATGGTCATGACGCTGTATTGCTGGGAACTCTGAGTAAACCGGATGACCTATCGGATCAGTCGATTTTCATCAGCACCAATACTGCGCAGGAAGCGCTAATTAAATAGATAACGTTTATAGAGGACGATCCAGCTGATTTTTTAGACTAACGGACTAAAGCAAGCTTTGGACTCCAAAAAATATAACTACTGGAGTTCAAAACTTGCTTTGGTCGTTCTGAATATAACGTATTGTGACGCGTGACTGCGGGGAGTAATTGCGGAGAACACGAGTACCCTTAGGTTTCTTTCGTGAATGCCCTGATTTTAAGCTGAGAACCTAACCAGCCCAGGTTCTAACACTGCCGGTATCCAAATGCACAAAATCGGATCTTCCGTAATAACCGACACCGCCACGCTGCATGGCTAGCGCTGCATTTCTAATCCTTCTGGTATCAAGGCCCTCAATGCGTATATCAATCGCCCTGCCCTGCATGTGCAGACTATTTTTGGCGACGCCATCGCTGTGTTTACGCAAGTCAGCATTGGTGGCCGGCGAACGATACCCGGAAACGATATGAAACGGCTTTCTGACTTCGAGAGTATCTTTTAAATCATACAGCTGATCCAACAATGCCGGATCGATGGGATGAACGCTACCGTCATGGTAGTCACGGAACAAATGATTGATTTCGTGGAGTGCGTCTTTGATATAACGGCCCTGCTCAAAATAAGTCAGCTTTAACTGGTCGCCGGTATGGGTGTTATGGAAAGCAAGCACCTTATGAGAGGGTGAGTTCCGATCAAATACATTATAAGTATCTATATTGCGAAAAGTATCTATCTTGTGCGAGAACTTGTTTGAGGACAAATGCTGATGCAACGTGTCATGAACACGTGACTTGTGGGAAGTGGGCACTGCATGTGAGGTTATATGTTTAGCTTTAGCGTTTGCGACTCCGATTCCTCCCACCATCAGCAGGGAGCCATAAGCCATATTTTTCAGAAACTTGCGTCGTGCTGAAATAATGTCACTTTCATTCATAGTCGGTTCTACTCGTGTTCATGCTTCGTACGTAATAATACTGATGGTGCCATTCTGATCACTTAACCTTAAATTACTCTTAATTAACCTTAACTATCCCCTATAAAATTATTCCCCTGACGCTGAATATGTGAACTATTAAGCACTTATTTAAAGCTAATCGGTAAACTATCCATAAATCATCCGTCATCTGTTGGATACAATAGGCATATCAGCAGTATCGCGGCCTTCCCCACGCGGAAAAACATAAAACCGGCCTTGGTTTTTTTGAATTTGGTCGAATTGGAATTCCGTTGGGCTCTGTCAATCTGTTGCTATACTGAAGCTGATTTCACTGAACTAAACACTGCACTGCTAATGGACGACACACATGCGTAAAAAAGCCATTAAACCCTCCGCGTACCTGACCGAAGTCAAAGCGCTATCGGATCGGATCGTCAAGGCTCAACAGCCGATACGGATACTAGATGCTATTAAATGGGATGATCAAATCAAGCAGGCTTTTTTTGAGGGCAACTGCAAAAAATCGCCGATAGTCACGCCGGATTATTATCAAAAACGCCCCTTAGGCTTTGACCCGAACGAAAAGAAACACGAGTTTTACCAGATTGAGCGCGACTTAATGCGTAAGCTCGGCCAGCTCAACCCGCTCAGCGTGATCATGCGCCGGATATGCAAGGAATACCTGGACGTAGTGCGTATGCTGGAAGCCAGAGGAAAACCGACCTTCTCCAATATTTCCCAGGAATTATACGGCTCATCCCAGGATGTTTTTCATGTCGGCGACCCGACTATTGCCGATCTGGGCAGCATGATGGAAGGAACCCTGTCGCAATTATTACAACTGGATTTCCTGGTCGAGGAACCCAAGACCATCAATGCCAAGGATGCGGTAGACATTCTTAACGAAAAAATCCAGGCCGTGTTCCCTGGCGAAGGCCTGCGCGCGATGCTCAGCGACGGTATTGTCGCCGATGCCGCCGCCGGTACCGATTACATCAAACTGCGCACCGATGCGCTGTTCAACATGCGCGACCTGCGCGTGCTTGAAGTTCACGAAATATGGGTGCATCTGGGCACTACGCTGAACGGGCTGGCTCAACCTTATTGCACCTTTCTCGGCAAAGGGCCTCCGTCAGCAACCGTCACCCAGGAAGGATTGGCGGTATTGATGGAAATCTTAACCTTCAGTTCCACACCGAACCGGCTGATGCGATTAATCAACCGGGTGCGCGCGATCACGCTGGCTGAAGAAGGCGCGGACTTTATAGACATATTCGATTTCTTTAGAGATAAAGGATTGGACAAGGAAGAAAGTTATACGCTCAGCAGCCGGGTATTTAGAGGCAGCAGTTCCGACGGCATGCCGTTTACCAAAGACCTGACCTATATCAAAGGCTTCGTGCTGACCTATAATTTCATGCGTCTTGCAGTCAACAAGGGCAAACCGGATCGCATCCCGTTGCTGTTTTGCGGCAAAACCATGCTCGAAGATATGAAGGTGCTGGTCGATCTGGTTGAAGAAGGCACGGTGATTGCGCCGCGCTTTCTGCCGCCGCAGTTCAAAGACCTGATGGGGCTATCGTCCTGGCTGAGTTTCAGCCGCTTCATGTCGTCAATGAATTTCAAGCAACTGGAACAGGACTACGCCAATGTTTTATGATGAATCGTCATTTATGAATATAATTGGCGGCACGGGCGATTTCAGCTACAAATCTTCCCGCCTTTTATACGGACCACGACAAAAATAATAATTGAAAGGTAAACTGATGAAAACACCAAGACTACTCGCCATTTTTTTTATAGTTTCTTGCTTTAATATCAGCGCTGCTTACGCCTCAGAGCACCATAGCGGACACAATATGGCCGGCGGTGGCGGTGGTGAAACTGGTTGTTTAAAAGCACAGCTAAACAAATTTATGCCCGCCAACCTGGCAACCGTAGCTCCTGGATCAGCATTCTCTTTTTGGGCTTTTAATGTGGAAAAACCAGAGCAAATTAAAGTCACTGTAAAATCAATCCCGGTTGAAGTGACTGCGGAAAGCAAAGAAGGTTTTTATCTGGTCAAAGGTAAATTGCCTGCCGAGTTAGTTAATACAGCAGCAAGAATCAATATCAAGGTTATTGCCAAAAACCCAAAATGTAATGGCGAAAATGGCTGGCTGGTAAAAATTGCAGAGCAATAGCCGTTATTTTCAGTGGTATCAGCCGATGGTGTCTGTTGATGCAACAATGGGATAACATAAACGAAAGCTTGTCACCCCACAGTTACATTGAATATTAACTTTTGAGGGCGCTTTATGTCTGAAAATCAGTCCATTAAGAAATGTGTAGCTTATTGTTTAGCGCAAGGTTTTGACATCAGTGCATTGGCAAGATTGCTGTCGGACTCAACGCTGATAAGGATTATTAAAGGCGCATTATTGATTGAAGATGATCAATCCTGGTCGATTGTCTTTGCTTATGGCGCCGTTGTGCACTGGAATGTCAGCTTAGAGCAGCAGGCCAAGTTGCATCAGTTATTATTGGATCATGCAGAAAACCCGCTAACTTCTCCGGAGGAAGACAACTTCACTTTCGCTCTCGACTGCCCCAGTACCCGTATTATTGAAGATCATATTGAAATCGAGTCTTCGGATCCCATTCTGATATTTGCCTTATCCCAAGGCATGGCGCAATCGATTAAGCTGGCCTCCTTTGAAACCAATGCGATCACCACCATCAACAACACCAGTTACATTCCCAAGTCATTAGCTGAAAACGGCAGAATCAAGTTAAGCCGCAATAAAATCGCAAAAATCCGCGGACAACTGTTTTTAACCAAAAGCGACATTATTTTGAATTACGACCTGCTGGATACGCCTGATTTCTTTTGGGAATACCCGGAATATGAGGCCTTTTACGGCATCACCGCAAAATACCTGGAAATAGTCCCGCGAACCGAGGTATTGTCAAAAAAGCTGGAAACCATCCATGAGTTATTTGAAATGCTGGCAGACGAGCAAAAACACAGACATTCAACAATACTGGAATGGATTATTATCTGGCTGATTGCTTTTGAAATAGGCATGACGATATTCGACAAAATACTCTAAACAATTAAACCTATCATGCTCAGCTACCGACACTCCTTTCATGCAGGCAATTTTGCCGACGTTTTAAAACACATCATCCTGATACAAAACCTTGAATACTTAAGAACAAAAGACAAGCCCTTCTGCTGCATCGATACCCATGCCGGCCCCGGAAAATATGCGCTAGACGGCGACTACACATTAAAAAACCGGGAGTTTGACAACGGCATCGCCAAGTTATGGCAACGCAACGACTTACCGGAATGCGTTGCCCACTATGTCAGCCTGATCAAACGTTTTAACAGTACTGACAAATTAACCCGCTATCCCGGATCGCCGTTAATTGCCAAACAGTTGCTGCGCGACAAAGACCGCCTGTGCTTATTTGAACTGCATACCACCGAAATAAAGTTATTAACCGCCGAAGCCCATAAAGACAAGCGCATCAGCGTATTTCATGCCGATGGTTTAACAAGCTGTTTGAAATTACTGCCGCCGTTCGAGCGCCGGGGACTGGTGCTGATCGATCCTTCTTATGAAATGAAAACCGATTACCAACAAGTCGTTGAATCGCTGATTGCCATGCACAAACGCTTCGCCACCGGCACTTATGCGCTCTGGTATCCGGTCATCGAGCGCAGCCGCAATCAGAAACTGGAGCGCGCCATTCAAGCGACCGGCATCAAAAATGTACAATTATTTGAGCTGGGCATACGCACGGACAGCGGCGAACACGGCATGACCGCCAGCGGCATGATCGTCATCAACCCGCCGTGGACTTTGGCCGCTGAAATGAAGCAGGTTTTGCCTTGGCTGGCCGATGTTCTGGGCAATAACGGCGAGGGCTTTTACCGAATCCAGACGCTGGTTGAGGAATAGCCTCGTAGCAGCCATTCAATGTATAATTGCAGTTAGAAAAATCACCACGAAGACACGAAGGACACGAAGAAATAAACTTCGTGTCCTTCGTGGTGAATAAATTGACACAACCTCCCTAATAACAAATACAACCCAATGTCCACAAACGATACCCAACCTGCGTCAAACTTCATCCGCCAGATCATCGCTACTGATCTCAAAGACAACAAAAACAACGGCAAAGTCGTCACCCGCTTCCCTCCCGAACCTAACGGCTATCTGCATATCGGTCATGCAAAATCGATCTGCCTGAATTTCGGCATCGCCGCCGAAAATAACGGCCGTTGCAATCTGCGTTTTGACGACACCAATCCCGAAAAAGAAAGCGACGAGTATGTGCAATCGATCATGCGCGACGTGCAGTGGCTGGGATTCGAGTGGTCGGAACTGCATCACGCATCGGATTATTTTGAACAACTTTACGACTACGCCGTGCAATTGATCGAACAAGGCCTGGCCTATGTGGACAGTTTGTCCGCAGAACAAATCAGGGAATATCGCGGCACACTGACCCAACCCGGCAAAGAAAGCCCCGACCGTAGCCGCCCGATTGCGGAAAACCTCGATTTATTCAAACGCATGCGCGCCGGTGAATTTGCCGACGGCCAGTACGTGCTACGCGCCAAAATCGATATGGCCTCGCCCAACATCAACATGCGCGACCCGGCGTTGTACCGCATTCGCCGCGTGCATCACCAGCGCACCGGCGACGACTGGTGTATCTATCCGATGTACGATTACACCCACTGTATTTCCGACGCGCTGGAAGGCATCACCCATTCGCTGTGTACGCTGGAGTTTGAAGATCACCGCCCGCTTTACGACTGGGTGCTGGATCAACTTAAAACACCCAGTCATCCGCAACAAATCGAATTTGCCCGCTTGCAGCTGGAATACACCATCGTCAGCAAGCGCAAACTCAACCAGTTGGTCACCGAAAAACACGTGGGCGGCTGGGACGACCCACGCATGCCGACTATCGCTGGTTTGCGCCGCGCAGGTTTTACGCCCAAATCGATCCGCGACTTTTGCGAGCGCATCGGCCTGACCAAGCAAAACTCATGGATCGAAATGGGCGTATTGGAATACTGCATCCGCGAAGATTTAAACGAGAATGCGCTCAGGGCCATGGCGGTTTTACAGCCGCTGCGCGTGGTCATCGATAATTATCCTGACGGCCAAACCGAGCAGCTGGAAGTCAGCAACCACCCGCAAAAACCTGAGCTGGGCAAACGCATCGTGCCCTTCTCTAAAGTCATACTAATTGAACAGGATGATTTTGCTGAAATCCCGCCGCCGAAATTCAAGCGTTTGGTAGAGGGCGGCGAAGTCCGTTTGCGCGGTTCTTACGTTATCCGATGCAACGAAATCATCAAGGATGCCGACGGCAACATCACCGAACTGCGTTGCAGCTACGACCCCGACACCTTGGGCAAAAACCCCGAAGGCCGCAAAGTCAAAGGCGTGATCCACTGGGTTTCCGAGCCGCACTCAAAACCGGCGGAACTGCGTCTGTATAACCGCTTATTCAGCGTACCTGCCCCGGACAATGAAGAAAACTTCCTGGATGCGATAAACCCCGACTCGCTGGAAATCCTGACCGATTGCAGAGTCGAAGCCAGCCTGGCTAATCCACAACCGGAAAGCCGTTACCAATTCGAACGCACCGGCTATTTTTGCTTCGATGCGATAGACAGCGTTAATGGCAAACTGGTATTTAACCGCACCGTGACCTTGCGGGAAAACTGGGTAAAAGACTAATCGAATATCACTCTAACTTATTGACCACGGAATCACTATGAACCAACAAGACAGCATCAAGCTTGTAGAACAATACTATGCCGCATTCAACGGCGGCGACATGGATACCTTTCTTAACCTGCTGACCGACGACGTCATTCATGACATCAACCAAGGCAAACGCGAAACCGGCAAAGACGCATTCACCCAGTTCATGGCCTGCATGAACAACAATTACAAAGAACAGCTGATCGATATGGCCATCATGGCGACAGCCGACGGCAAACGCGCGGCTGCAGAATTTGTAGTACTGGGCGAATATATTAAAACCGACGAAGGCTTACCTGCCGCACAAGGGCAAAAATACCGCCTACCAGCCGGTGCTTTTTTTGAAATCCGCGACAACAAAGTTGCCCGCATTACCAACTATTACAACCTGCAAGACTGGATTGCCCAAGTTAGCGAATAGTTAAGCATAGCTCACGCTGGTTCCCAATCTCCAGATTGGGAACCTCGAAGGCGAAGCTCCAGCTTCGCGACAGCCGCATTTTTAATTTCACCCCGCGAAATAAGCAAAGTTGACCCGGCTCCACACTGCAACCATTATGTTGATAGTCTGACTTACTGAGTTTAAACATCATGCCTGCATTAACCATAAAAAACATTCCCGATGACCTTTACCTCACACTAAAACAAACTGCCGAAAGCCACAGACGCAGCATTAACAGTGAAGTGATTTTTGTCTTGAAAGCGCGTTGATGCCTAAAAAAGATATTAACGCCATCCGAACAATTAGCGCGGGTTGAGTCATTGCCCTCAGCCATTCAAGCAAATGTGATTACGGCTGATGAAATTTCGAACACAATCGACAATGGCCGCCCATGATCGTCGCCGATACCAATATCATCAGTTATTTCTATTTGCCAACGGATTATTCGCAAAGTGTTAGCCAGCTCTATCAACACGATTCGGTATGGATAGCGCCGCTCAGGTGTTGGCATTAACAAACGCCAGCACTTGTTCTGCTTATGATTGCGAATTCGTTGCGCTGGCCGCCAAATGTCGGATTTAGAAGGACAATCTATGGTTAACAAAGTTTCCGATGATTATCAAGCGTGGTAAACTAAAAACAGGAGGTGGCGCTATGGCTGCTATTACATTTGATACATTAAAATATGCCAACAGGCTTAAGTCTGCTGGCGTTCCTGACAAACAAGCCGAGGCGGAGGCCGAAGCACTGTCAGAGGCGCTTGAGGTTAACCTAAAGGAATTGGTGACCAAGGAAGATTTACACCATGAAATTGAGTCCCTTCGACGAGAAATGCTCTCTGGTTTTATCCAAGTTGAACAGCGACTAGTCATTAAATTAGGGGGTCTAATGGCCTTGTCCATCGGCATTGTGGCCGCACTGGTTAAGCTGCTTTAAAGCCAATGGGCCGCATCGCACACCATTTACGAATGCGGAATAACCGGGCTACTCTAAAGCCCTCCAACTGGCAATCCATTCGGCATCATATTTTCACATCGAAAAGAGACGCGTTGCGCCCCCCTACCGGGCTCAATTGATCCGCTTCACTGTGTTCGTGCAACCTCTCGATCTAACGTTTTATCCCATAAATCGATAAATTGGTGAGCTTGAATACCGTCAAAACATAGCCTGGACATGAAATATATAGATTTAAACCGAAGCTTTGTTCCAATTAAAAAAGACGAAGAAGTTGATCTTGACGTTGGCCGCTATTGGGGCAAACGGATTGGTGGCTGGCTGGATTGGGACGCGTTGCTAAATAAACAACGAGTGGTTATTTTGGCCGAAGCTTCCAGCGGAAAAACCGCCGAATTTAAAGGCGCGGTAGACAAAATTCGTAATACTGGAAAAGCTGCTTTTTTCATTCCTATTGAAGAGTTGGCCGATGAAGGATTTGAACAATCATTAAATCCAGATGATGTGTTTTTATTCGAAAACTGGAAGCAAGACTTTAACGAAGGCTTATTTTTCCTGGACTCGGTCGACGAAGCTCGACTTAATCACAAAAAATTCACAACGGCTTTAAATAAATTCGCACGTGCGGTTTCACCTCATTTACCACGTTGCCGAATTTTTATTTCTTGCCGCGTAACCGATTGGAAAGGAATGGAAGATTACCAAGTAATCAAACAGCTTCTGCCGTTGCCCGACCATAATAACTTGCCGAAGCCGGAGATTGACCCAGAAACCGCGTTGCTTGCCCCTTTGTTCAAGGATCGTGGAACGAACAAACATGTCGAGAATGAAAAAGCTAACATCGATGACGAAATAACCATAGTCAGGCTTACTCCATTGGACAATGAGCAACAACGGACACTAGCCCAAGAACATGGCATTGAAGATGTCTCGCAATTCTGCTCCGCTATCTGGCAACAGGGACTGGAAAATTTGGCTGAACGACCCGGCGATCTACTTGAACTGGCCGACTATTGGAAAAGCCATCAAAAATTCGGCTCGCTTTCAGAGATGACTGAACATGCAGTAAACCAAAAACTGACTGAGCGAGACACTTATCGGGCTGACAATGATGTTTTAAACCTCCAAAAGGCGCGGGAAGGTGCTGAACGAATTGCCGCCGCTTTAACGCTCGGCAAAACTTTTACACTTCAAGCGCCTGATTCAATCCCATTCGCCGATGTTTTAGAGCCGAGAAAACTATTGCCGAAATGGTCAGACGCAGAACGCAATGCGCTTCTTCGGCGGGGAATATTTGCACCGGCAACGTATGGGCGCGTCCGCTTTCATCATCGTTCGACACAAGAATACCTAACGGCCCAGTGGTTTAAGCGTTTGCTGCAACAGGGCTGTCCGCGCTCTGAAATTTTTAAATTGCTGTTCGCCAAAGTTTACGGAGTAAAAACAGTAGTTCCCAGCCTAAAGCCGATAGCAGCTTGGCTTGTCAGCCAAGATGATATTCGGGACGAAATTCTCAAGAGAGACCCGTTAATTCTGATCCAGTATGGCGATCCCGGTTCAGTTCCGATTGAAACCCGATGCAGGCTGCTTCATGCCTATGCCGAAAAACACGAAATAGGCGACATTGCCAATGACAGCCTCGACCACCGTGCGCTATGGATGTTTGCTCATCCCGATTTGGCGAACACCATTCGCGAAGTTTGGCATCGCTGCGACCAGGATGATTTTCGCGGCGATCTCATTAGATTGATTCGTGAAGGCGCTATAGCTGCTTGTAACGACCTTGCCACACAGGTTGCCGAAGATACGAAAGCGCATGATTACCATCGTATTGTCGCAGTTCAAGCATTAAACAAATTCAACAGTACGACGACACTGTCAACCATTGCAGAAAAGCTTGTTCAAGATGCTCCCAACATCAGCGCAAGGCTCGCAGCCGGTTTTGTCAAGGAACTATTTCCTGATTATCTGAACATCGAACAGCTCATTGCGTTCATTGCAGATAGCCAAGCGCCAGCCAGAAATTCGACACATGAGCTTAGTTATGCGCTTGAAGAGCTATGGGAAAAATGCCCTGCCGAGTGGAAAACACGTTTTATCGGCGGCCTTGCCGAACTTGCGCTATTGAACCCCGTGGATGAATATCGGCATATTTCCAAAAAATACGGTTTTCTCGCCGATAACTTTGAGCCTATCGCGCGTCAAGTAATTGTCGATCTTGGTCATAACGATCCGGCAAACGAGTTGATACGTTTTTTAATGGCTATTGAACGTGTAGAGCATTCGTCTTCGTTCAGCGAATTAAAACCTTCCCTTAGTGAACTGGTACAAACTTCCCCCAAAGTGCAACGTGCCTTATTTTGGGCTGATGTCGCAGAAGCTAGGGAAAATTGGACTGGCACAGAACCTCCAATCCAATACGGATTGATTTACCCTTATGAAAAGGCATTGTGGGAGTTTGGTGTCGATGACCTGCCTTGGCTTATCGACGATTTGGAAGAGCGCTTATTGATGGACGATAAGCGGATCGTTTTAAATGTTATTGCGCAAATTTTGAAGCATGTGAATGATGTAAATGCCTTAGAGGAGATAAAGGCATCTCTTTATCGATACGTGCAAAATTTTCCACTGCTTGCTGAAGACTTGGAAAATTATTTTAAACCGCAACAGGAAAGCGACGGAATGCGCGAACATCGTTTACGCCGCGAACGGCGCGAGAAAAAACAACGCGACGAAAAATCTGAAGCGGAAGCCTCGTGGTTAAAATTCAGAAATGACCTGATCTCTGATCCTGACCAACTTACTAACCCTGACCAGTGTTTATGGTGCATAGACAACCTAACACGTTGGCTAGGGTTCGAAACAAACCAAGAACCAACAAAATCAGCAAGGCACTGGTATTTGATCAAACAATCTTTCAATAATGATGTCGCTGAAGCTTATCGCGATGCCATGAAAACCCTTTGGCGAGACACCAAGCCAGAACGACCAAAGCGAAAGGGAAATCAAGTGACTTTTAAACGGGCCATGGCTTATGCCTATGCCGGAATTGGCATTGAAGCCGACGAAAACATGCGCTGGGCGACACAGCTGACGTCGGATGAGGTCAAACGCGCTGCCAAGCACGGCTGCATATCTGGACAAGGTTACCCCGACTGGCTGGATGCCTTATTGGACGGGCATCCCACTGTGGTTATGCCTATCATTGTTAAAGCGTTCCGCTCCGAATGGACGACTACACAGGATAGACACAGCGATTTTCTATACCACTATCGCAACTCCGAAAAACCATTTCACCCAGATATCGCTGCCAAACTATTTGACATAATGAGCAGAACCAACCCTGGAACGCTCCATAGCTTAAAATGCGGGCTTAAGATTTTCCAGCAAATGACATTATCGGAAAGCCAGAAAAAGCATCTAAAAAGACGGGCAACAGCTCAGTTTGATCATTTCCTTGAACACGACGATAAAGAGTCTGCAATATGCTATCTCGTGCTGTTATTTCAAGTTGACCCGCTATATGCATTGCAAAAGATGGAGACTTGGATAGCGACGGCCAAACCGGAAGCACAAAATGAGTTGGCGACCCAAATTATTGGGGGCGTTTTCAATCGCGATGATTGGTGGCTTATTGCCAACGCGCTCAAAGACGCCCCGATACAAATGCTTAAAAGCTTGGTTTCTCTAGCTTATCGGCTAATACGCCCTACCGAAGATATTAAACACGACGATGTATCTACTCAGGGTACTCGTGATCGAGCAGAATCCGGCCGCAGTGCGATTCTTTCTGCATTGCTTAATTCAGTAGGAGACGATGCCTACCAAGCGATGAACGAATTAGCAGATACCCCTGAAATCGGCGAACGCAAGTATCGGTTTCGGCAACTAGCACGAGGCATGGCGGAACGCGATGCCGAATTTCCTGCATGGACTGAAAACGAAACGCTAACGTTTGAAAACAAACACATCGCCTCTATCAAAAACGGAGATGCGCTGTATCAATGTGTCCTAAACGTTCTGGATGACATACGTCACGGATTTGAACGGAGCGATGCATCGTCAAAACTGTTATTGTCCAAATTGTCCAGGAAAGGACTGGATGACATACCTCTTGAACTCAAACAAAACGACGTATTTTCAAAATGGCTCTTATCCAAACTGGCCGAAATTGGAAAAGACGACGAAAAAAGTGTACAAAATTGGCTTGCTGAACAATTGACGCTTCGCGCAAACGGCCGATACCACGTCCACCGTGAGGCGGAAGTCGCTGATATAAAGGAACCGGACATCATCATTTCAGGAGCAACAGGACAATTTGAAATCGCCATTGAGGTCAAGCAGGCAGACTCATGGTCACCAAAGGAACTTAAAACTGCGTTAACGCGGCAACTGGCGGAAGATTACTTAAAACCTCTAAGTCGCAGACATGGAATATTGTTTTTAACTGATCACGGGCGGCGTCAATGGAAACACCCAGTTTCCCAAAAAAATAGATTCACTTTCATCGAACTACAAGCTTTTTTATCGGACGTTGCAACCACCACAAAAAGCAACGATACCGGCAACATTACCGTGTCCGTTTTTGGTATTAATGGAATAGAATAATATTGTTCTAACCCTGACAATTAAACTGCGTTGAGGTGAGCTTGGCGAACCCCAACAATACAGGCATATAAGCTTTTTGTTGGAGTTTGTGCCTTAGAAAAAACAACCTAAATCTATACCCTGCAGCCCCCCCCAATCAATCATACGAATAATGCTTTTTCAGCGCTTTTTTGACTTCCCAGCTGCAAGACAATCCGGCAGGGAAAACCACTAAATCGCCCGCCGCGAAACTGACCGGCGCGCTGCCGTCATTGGGCGTGATCACGCATTCGCCTTCAAGGATATACGCGGTTTCCTGATCGTCAAACTCAAATGGAAATACCGATACTTCCTTCTCCCATGTCGGCCATTTGGCTACGCCCAACTCACTCAAACGGGCTTCATCTGGGTTATGCTCGATAGTAACGTTGCTGCTCATGCGTTAATCCTTTCAGTGCACACAACCCTGAAAAACAGTGCCATATTAATGTTAAAAATCAGATCGGGGCATCACCTTGACACCCTGTTCGGAGAGGGCCGTATTGCAAAGGGTTTCAGTATTGCCTGCCAGTTCTTTGTCGGCTGAATTTATTTCAGATGAACTTAAGATTTTTCGTATATCATAGCGTCTGGGAAGCGATTAATTGCCTTTCCAATTATTTATTTTCAGGCATTGTCTGAAAATCACACCAAAACACTTCATAGGTATATGATGAATTTAATCAAAAAAGCAGTACTCACCATCGTTATGGCTATCTCTTTTGGTGCAAGCACCGTTGCTTTCGCTGAAAATGCAAAAGCCGCTGAAGTTATTGCACATCTTGAAGAAGCTATAGCTGAAATCAACAAACACGATTTCAATGCCGCTTATACACATGAAAAAGCAGCACGTACCGCTTCTGATGAAATCGTAGGCAACGAAGCTGCTGTAAAAGAAGGACTTGCAAGCATCATTAAAGCGCAAATCATCGGTAAAAGCGCTGATGAACCAAAAGCTATTGCTGAATTAAACAAAGCAATAGGCTTTTACAAGTCAATCACTCAATAGATTCGACTTTTAATTGGGGCAGGGTTAACTTAAGTTGATCCTGTCTTCCATTCAAAACAATCGTTTGCCCCCTTCTACAACTTTTACCCGGCTAACCGCGTAAAAGCCCCTTGTTTACCATGCACCAAGCTCAGCCAACTTCCCGTTATTTATGCCCGATTTGCGCGGCCTCGCTACAGCGGAATCCATCAGCTAAAAGCTATGCTTGCGAAAACAATCATCATTTTGATCTTGCCAAAGAAGGTTATTTGAATCTGTTGCCGGTGCAATTTAAGCACTCCGCAGAACCCGGTGATAACAAGACAATGATGCAGGCCAGACGCGAGTTTTTGGAAGCAGGGTTTTATGAACCAATGGCCAAAGCGGTGGCGATGATAATCGATGCAACCCAGCCCAAGCATCTGCTGGATCTGGGTTGTGGCGAGGGCTATTACAGCCGGGCAATTGCAGCTCATTGCCAAAATCCGATGATGCAGCACGGCGTCGACATTGCCAAATTTGCCGTAGCCGCAGCCGCCAAAAAACAGCCCAACGCCCGATTTATAGTCGCCAGTTCAAACCGGTTGCCTTATGCAACCCAGTATTTCGATTTTGTGCTGAGGGTGTTTGCCCCGTCAAATGACGATGAACTGGAACGGGTGCTGAAACCGTCAGGACTTTTACTAACAGTAACGCCGGGGCCAAGACATTTATGGCAACTGAAAAAATTTATCTATGCCGAAGTAAAGGAGCATGCGTTGGAAAGCATTGTGCCGGAAGGCTTTGAGCGCATAGACACGCAGCGCATCAGCTATAAAATCACCCCGAACCCCCAACAAAGAATAGCCCTGTTACAGATGACGCCTTTTGCTTGGCGGGCCAATGAAGGCGTTCAGCAAGCCATTAAAGACGTTGCAGAACTCGAAATAGAAACCGATTTTATTTTGACGCTGTCGGTGAAAACAGCGGTTTAAAATCTTAGCCTTGGCACTGCGCAAAATACGTAATTTGCATCATCCTGCCCTTCCGGCATTGCGCCCGATACCTCGAACGTAATACCATCTAACCATCGATTGCATCGGGGTTATCATCATGAGCAACAATACAGTGCAGGATTCAAGCCTCACCCTGATCAATGCGTTATTTGATATTAATGCCTGTAACATTATTGAAACCCATATTTCCTGGGTACTGCTGATCGGCCAACACGCCTACAAAATTAAAAAACCGGTTAACTTCGGTTTCCTGGATTTTTCCACACTGGAAAAACGCCGCTTTTACTGCAATGAAGAATTAAGACTGAACAAACGTTTGGCTGACGAACTGTATCTTGACGTCGTGCCGATAACAGGAACTCCGGATCATCCCCAGCTAGGCGGCACCGGCGATCCCATTGAGTACGCGGTCAAGATGATCCGGTTTCCCGTGGGCCAGTTGCTAAGCGATTGCGCCGGGCGCGGACAGCTGAGTGCAGATCAAATCGACCAGCTTGCCGATATAGTTGCCGGTTTTCATGAAACGATTGAACAGACGGACGAAAACTCTCCCTATGGCGACAGCGCCAACATCCAGCATTGGTTTGTCGAGAATTTCGACCATATCAGGCCTTTGCTGGTCGATGACGATCAAAAACAGCAGTTGCAAAAGATCCAGCAATGGGGCGATAGCGAATGGCGTAAGCAAGCCGGATTAATGCGTCTGCGAAGGCAACAAGGCTATGTACGCGAATGCCACGGCGACCTGCATCTGGGCAACATGACGCTGATCAACGGCAAGGTCACACTGTTCGATTGCATAGAGTTTAATCCGATGCTGCGCTGGATCGATGTCACCAGCGAGGTGGCTTTTCTATTTATCGACCTGCTGCACTTTGGTTACGAGCGCTATGCTTACCGCTTCCTTAATCGCTATTTGCAGCACACCGGCGATTATCAAGGACTGGCGCTGTTACGATATTACCTGGTTTACCGTGCGCTGGTTCGGGCTAAAGTGGCCTTATTGCGCATGGCGCAGCAACATGATGATGCCGCAGCCAAACAGGCGCGTTCCGAATACGCCGCTTTTGCCGATCTGGCCGAGCGTTTTACCAAGCGCCGCCAAACCGTTTTAATAATCACCCACGGCTATTCAGGCTCCGGCAAATCGACCATGGCCTGCCAGCTCGCCGAAAAAATCGGTGCATTCCAGATACGCTCCGATATAGAACGCAAACGACTGTTCGGCTACCAGGCATTAATGCAGACCGGCAGCGGCATTGACGACGGACTTTATACCCAAGAGGCAAGCCTGAAAACCTACCAGCATCTTAAAGAACTTGCCAAAGCCGTGCTTGAAGCCGGTTTCCCGGTCATTATCGACGCGGCCTTTCTTAAAGCCGAGCAACGAGCCCCCTTCCGACAGCTTGCAGCTGACTGCGGCGTGCCATTTCATATCATCACTTTTCAAGCGTCCGATGAAGAGTTATGCCGCCGCATCAAGCAACGGCAAAACGATGCATCGGAAGCGACCGTGGCCGTGCTGCATCAACAGCTGCAATCGGCGCAGCCGCTGTCGGAACAAGAGCAGTCCGGTGCAATTACAGTTGATACCGAGAGCAGCAATGCCCTGGAAACCCTGCTGGCTGGATTTGACCATTATTGCCAATAACGTGGCGGTTAATAAGCGGAACGTAGCTATTCAGTGAATACTACCTACGATGAATAGAACACGGATGACGCGGATTAGACTGATTCACGCGGATTTTTAAAAAATCCGAAGCCAAGTTTATTATGCACTTTTTAATCTGTGTTTATCAGCCTAATCCGTGTCATCTGCGTTCCATTTCATTATGGGCTGAATAGTTATAGCGATACTTACTTATTCCTTTTTTCTTTGGGACGTAATACAGTCCACAATGCGCTTGACTAAAACTTTGCCTTTAGGAGGTCAAAATGAATGAAGATACATTAAACCTGGAAATCAGAAAATTCCTCAAACATGTCGGCATCACTTCACAACGCGAGATCGAACATGCGGTGCTTAAAGCCGTCGAAGCCGGGAAATTGAACGGTTCCGAAACCATAGCGGTCAAAATGACGCTGGAAGCGCCCGCTATCGGCGTCATCCATTGCATCGAGGAAAAAATAGCACTCGAATGAAATACCGGACAGAGGACAAAAACCATGAACAAGCACCTGAAGTTAGTTAGAGAATTTCACGACGCATGCTCTGTTCCGCAAGCAGAACATGGCGCCAATACGCGGTTATCCGATATGGATGTTGTTTTGCGCCAAGCGTTACTGATGGATGAAGGCAGCGCGGCATTAAAAGCGATTAAATCCGGCGACATGGTTGAAATATTGGCAGGTTTAGTCAACCTTGCCTACAGTGCGTTGGGCGCTGTTGCGATGCAAGGCGGCGACGTTACAGACAGCCCCGTAACGTGGCGGCATGATGGTTTTGTCTTATCGATCATGCGCATCCTGTCCGATAAAATCAATCATTGCAGCTCCGGCAGCAGCGATGATTATTCAGCCGTTTATTGCTTGTGCATTCATTTAGCCCGAGGTTTTATCAACGCGGATTTCGATAAAGCCTTTCAAATGATTCATGACGGCAAGATGTCCAAACCGGTTAAAATACCGGATTTGAGCGACTGTCTTTATGAATAGCAGCAAGCACCCGGAATTCCCGCTGACCGACGAATTAATTTATCTCAACCATGCCGCCGTAGCACCCTGGCCGAAAAGAACCGGCGAAGCTGTGATCAAGTTTGCCGAACAAAACACCCGCTACGGCTCGCATTTTTATCTGGACTGGCTGAACAAGGAAGCCGAACTGCGCAGCCAATTGCAGTCTTTATTAAACGCCCCCTCCGCTGACGATATTGCGCTGGTTAAAAACACCTCGGAAGCCCTGTCCTTTGTCGCCTACGGTTTGGAGTGGCAGCCCGGCGACAATATCGTGTCCAGCAATGAGGAATTCCCCTCCAACAGGCTGCCGTGGGAATCCTTGGCCGATCAGGGCGTAGAGTTTCGCCAAGCCGATTTGCGTAGCGCTGATACGCCCGAGGATGCTTTATTTGCGCTGGTCGATCCCAACACCCGCTTATTGACTATCAGCTCTATACAATTCGCCTCAGGGCTGCGCATGGACTTGGAAAGGATCGGTGAATTCTGCAAGCGGCGCGGCATCCTGTTTTGCATAGATGCGATCCAGAGTCTGGGCGCAGTGCAGTTTGACGCGCAGGCTTATCAGGCCGATTTTGTGATGGCCGACGGTCACAAGTGGATGTTCGGCCCCGAAGGCTTGGGCGTTTTTTACACCACGCCCGAAGCCAGGGACAAGCTGAAGCTGACCCAGTACGGCTGGCACATGATGCGAGATATCCATAATTACGAAAACCAGCCGTGGGAAGTTCATCCCACCGCCCGCCGTTTCGAATGCGGCAGTCCCAATATGCTGGGCATTCATGCGTTTTCCGCCAGCTTGTCGTTATTGCTGGAAACCGGCATGGCGGCAGTCGAAGCACAGGTTTTGGAAAAGTCCGATTATTTGGCGGATGCGATTGATAAAAACGGGCAGCTGGTTTTATTGTCGGGGCGGCACAATCGATTGAAATCCGGCATTGTCATCTTCAAACACCGGACGGTTGCAAACGAAGTACTGTATAAACACTTGCAGGACAACGGCGTGGTTTGCGCCTTACGCGGCGGCGGGATCCGGTTTTCGCCGCATTTTTATAATACGTTTGAGGAAATTGACCGGGCGCTGGGGCTTGCTTCAAGCGTAGAGTTATAGGATAGGCTGACGCAGGAAGCCCATCCTATGCACTACCAAGACTAATCACAGGTGGCGACATAAAGGCAGGCCTAATGCTAAAATTGCCGTTTCAATAAGTTTAATTTTTTAGGAAGAGCATGAGCAAAATCACCATCGAACACAATCCTAGTGAAGAGCGTTTAAAAGAACTGGGTGTTTCCAACTGGGAAATCTGGGAAAAAGAAATTTCAAAATTCCCAATAGATTTTGATGACACTGAATGCGCCTATATCCTGGAAGGCGAAATTTTGGTAACGCCGGCTAACGGGGAACCGGTACGAATTCTGCCGGGCGATCTGGTGTCGTTCCACAAAGGATTGGATAGTCAATGGGAAGTAGTCAAACCATTGCGCAAGCATTACAGCTACGATTATCCCAACGGCATTTAGCCGGTGAATTGCGCTTCTCAAGCCATGTAGATCATGGTTAGCTTATTTAGCGTAGCCAGATAACGTAAATACAAGCCGGGCGAGGCATGTTGCCCCGTCCGAAACGTAGGCGTTGGTTAAGCGTAACCACTTTACGAGGATCGCAGAAACGTTAGGAGTGGGGATGCAACCCCCGCCCCGCGTGGGAAATTGTTATGTGATTTTTTCTGCTTCAACTTCAATCATTACCATAGCCACATGAGCGTTACCATCTGTTCCTAGCGGCACTTTAGCGAGATAGTTTGCAGAAACCTCTTCGATAAAGTCATCCCTCATTTCTTTTGGAATTCGCTCCGTATAGGGTAACCATGTGGTTCGAATCCATCCTTCCAGCCCTGATTTTCCATCATGCGTCATATCTTTAGGAATCAGTTCAACACGAATTATAGAAAATCCAGCCTCTTTCAATAGCACTTGATAGTCATCGACACCCAGGAAAGTAAAAGGAAATTCAAAACCGGTAAAATACTGCGCCCATTTATTTGCAGCTCTAACCTCGTTCATAACCGAAAGTATCCCTTCAGCATCGCCTTTTCCGCCCATGCGCAGAAGAATTTTTCCTCCAACCCTGAGGCTTTTGTATAAGCCTTCAACAACAGGTTTATGGTTCTTTACCCAATGCAGTACCGCGTTCGAGAAAACCATATCAAAACAGCCTTCAAACGATAAATCGCTTGCATCCATGACTTGAAACGAAAGATTAGGACGCTGGTTTTGCGGATATTTTTCCTTTGCCAACTCTATCATTTGCCTTGAGTTATCAACGCCGACCACCGAGCCATCACCGACTAAACTAGCGATTTCCGCCGATACTTTGCCATCGCCGCAACCTAAATCAAGAATGTCTTCTGCGCCGGTTAAATTTAGATTTGCAATAAGTTCCCTTGCCCATTTTTGTTGGGCTAGTGAGTTTCTCTCATAATCTTTGGCATTCCAACTGTAGGTATTCATGTTTTTCTTATCACATAACGTAAAGCTAACCGGGCACGACGGAAAATTATTTTTTCAGGCCTATTTTTTATAAAACTTTTTGGTGTAACAGGACATAAGCAGCCCTTTGACCGTTGCAATATCACTTTGTTTATAAATCTTACTGTCCTTATCACTGATAGTAGGCATCAGGTTTTTTGTTTCATCGGAAATACTGCTATTGCCAAACACTGAATCAGCCGCACAATCACAGTAAGATTTGGCCTGTTCCGCAGAACGCGTGGAACTCTCCTGCGTTATACAGTTATTAACGAAAGCTGATTTAACCTGGATTCCATTCCCCTTCTCTCCACTGCATGCTGATAAGCCGAGGCATAAAGCCGCGATAGACATTAAAATTTTCTTATTCATTTTGTTCCTTATTATCGATTATCGTTATGGAGACACGTTGGGCGAACTGCTTATGCCGATATTCACATACATCAAGATGTCGGGCAACAAAAAGCTGTTGCCCGACAACACGCTGCTGAAAATAAGCGGTTACACAAATTCATTTATCCCTCTTGCGAAGCTCCAAATCCACCGAAGATTAATAACAAAGCCGGTTTCTGCCGTCGGCTTTTGCCTGAAACAGATTATGATCGGCAACTGCCAGCATCTGTTCGAAGCCATCAAAGCTAAGATCGTCATTCAGGCCTATGCTCATGGTAACCTGTAGATCAGGATGTATCGCTGACCAAGGGAAATTTTCAATCTTTTTGCGTAGTCTTTCGCATTGTTCCACTGCTTGCATCAACGGCGTTTCAGGAAAAACAACGACAAATTCTTCGCCGCCATAACGGGCAACAATATCGCTTGCGCGTGTGCCATCTTTCAATATACCGGAAACTGCTTTTAGCACTTCATCGCCGATGGCGTGAGAAAACTTGTCATTCACCTGCTTAAAATGATCAATATCGCCAATCATAAAACTCAATGGATGCTTATATCGTTTCATCTGGATAAAAAGCTTATTTGCCTGCTCATTAAAATAGCGGCGATTATAGAGTTGAGTCAATTCATCGCGGATGCTCAGCTCTTTTAACAGTAATGCCTGCTCGCTGATGGTGCAGTTGGACGCCTCCAGTTTCTCGTAAGCATGGGCCAGATCAGCACTCATACGATTAAATGCTTGTGCAAGGATAGCTGTTTCGTCCTTGCCATGCACCGTCACTGTCTGGCGGAGTTCCCCTTGGTTCATGGCTCTGATAGCCATTGTCAGTTCATGAAGCGACTTGCTTAAGCGTTTGCTGAACAGAAAGCCGAGAAAAATCGCCAATGTGCTGGCAATAATAAATGCATAGATCAGTGCTTCCCTGATTATCGTCAGATAATTCCGGTCTATCGCAGATAAATTGGGCTTGCCCTGCGGAATCGCCAATGCCAGCACCTGATTTTCCAGCATAATGGGAGTCACTCCCAAACGGTCCGATACCGGCACAAATTCTCCATCTTCATATTTTCCGCCACCCAGTAACACCTTACCCTGCGGATCGAGCAATATGAACAGAAACGGCGGAGCCCACTCCGGCTCATCCGGCATCGGCGGTTTTAATCGCCGCCCGGCAGGCTCTATCCTATTTTTTGGCCCGGAAAAGAACGGCTCATCCGGATGTGTGCCTGTTAACGCGCGCTTGCGCCTGACAAACTGGCCAAACCGTTCGACCTGTCGCGCCTCGTTCCAAGACCCGTAAGAGACAATATAGGCCGTAACATCCGCTTGAAAATTTTCAAAGGCGCGTTCCATCGCCATTTGATCGAATCTTGTCGATACCCGCCACTGGGCAATAATGCCGACAACGATGACAGCGCTCATACTGGTGATGATAAGCGCTAATGAAAATTTAAACCGGAGTGAATGCATTATTGATCGATAGGGTATGCAATTTGATTTTATCCATGATTATAACTGATGTTACGCTGTCTTTATTGTGGCAGCTCAGAATAAGCCATCTGATCTGCTTTAATCGGCAGCTTTGCCCGTATGTTTTATTTTTTAGGCATTACAACTTGAATACGGCATAAATTGCCATAAAAATGGGTTGTTTTTGTGTCGTGCGGGTTAGGGATTTTGCCAGTCCTGCATTGGCTTTCAGCCCTATAGGGGGCGCATCGCGCCCCTTTTCGGAATCCAAGCGTTCTGGACCTGAATGGACTGACCTTTGGGATGTTTTAGGTCATTCTGATATTCGTAATAGGGTGCGCGATGCGCCCCCTACTTGGCTATTTTGACGTAGCGGGAACACTGTTCCATGATTTTTTGTTAAAGCCTAAAGCTGTTGCGGCCGCCCGTTCTTCTTTGCTTAATTTATTCCACGAAGCACCATCAGATAAAACACTCCAGAGTTTCTGTTCCTCAGCGGACATATCATTCCAATCTATTTCATCCCAAAATTTATTTACATCCCCCGTAGGTGTACGCACACCTGTTTTTGCTCCATCCTTTTTAGCTTCGGCAGCTTTTTCAACAGGCGTAACAGCTTCGACGGCAGGTGCTGACTCAGCGTAAACCCAATTAGAAACAACAGCTAATGCTAAAATATAAACTAACTTTTTCATAAAATCCCCTTCAGTAAAATTAAATTTCAGTAATTGGTAATTAGAATAACATATTGATATTTTTTTGATAAATTTGTGCTTCCGCTTTACGACCGGAGCAGAAAAAGGAACGCTGGGGAATTAGCTAAAGTCATTAACTCAATTGATTATGGTTTGGTGCATCCGGTATTTTGATGTGTTAACACCGTTTCAGACAACAACACGGGCTAAGCGGCTTTTGTTCTGCGGTTCACAGCTCGGTAGGGGGCGCATCGCGCCCCTTTTCGGAATCCAAGCATACTGGGAATCTTGATACCTGAAATGGATTACCCGTTAGAATGTTTTAAAAAGCCCGGTCATTCTAATATTCGTAAATGGTGCGCAATGCGCACCCTACCTGGCTTCCGCTCCTCGGCAACTGCTCCTGCGTTGCCCTACCTCCTGCATCCTTGCAGTCGTGCTCACGCCCCTTACCTACATTCATGTAGGCAACACCAGCTCTCGCTGTCGCTCGAACCGGCTTATTCCGGCTACACATCAGGACCCCAGCGGGGTTCAAGCCGTTAGCCGGGGGTTGAAGCGTAGCGACACCCCCGGATGGCATGAGGCAAAGAGCCTCGACCCCGGCGGGGTCGCCGTAATTCGGGCTACAAATAATCCGGGTTATAATCCACACCGGATTTTTTCAGCATTTCAACCAACTCATCCCGGAACGATTTCATTTTATGGTGTTGTTCCTGATTGGCGATATATTTTGCCACAGCGTCCAGCCCGGACGCGCTAACGGTGAAAGCCGCATAACCTTCTTGCCATGCAAATTGCTTTTCTCCTAATGTATCATGAACCCACACGGAAGATGCTTTCTTCAATTCCCGCATCAGATCTGCAAGATTGTGCGTGGATTTTAAAGACACCAGCAAATGGACATGGTCATCGATTCCACCAATTCGTTTTGAAAACCCGCCCAGTCTATGGACAATTCCACCGAGATAATCATAAAGCCGAGGACGCCATTTTGCATCGATGACGGGAGCACGGTTTTTGGTTCCAAATACGATATGGTAATGCAGGCTAAGATAGGTGGATGCCATGGTGAATTTCGCTTAAATGTTGTGTTTCTGCGACCCCGTTGGGGTCGGGGATGTTTTATGCCATTCGGTCCGGGGGTGTCGCTACGCTCAACCCCCGGCTAACGGCTTGAACCCCGTTGGGGTTCCTGATGCGGTAGGTTTCAGCATCACTTAAAGCCTATTGTTGGTATCGTTAACCCAATATTTCCGTACGAATGTATTGGGTTGGGTTGGGTTGGGAAAAGCCGTGTAGCCATGTCGGGTTAGCGTAACCCGACTTACGTTACTTATTACGACCTACAGGACTGTTTACGTCCGATATTTACATAGATCAAAATGTTGGGCAACAAAAAGATGTAGCCCGACACGTGAATAACCCCAGCGGGGTTAAAGCCGTTAGCCGGGGGTTGAGCGTAGCGACACCCCCGGATAGCATGAGACAAAGAACATCGACCCCGGCGGGGTCACAGCAATTCGGGCTACAAATAATCCGGGTTATAATCGTCGCCGGATTTTTCCAGCTCGGTTGGGGGCCCATCGCGTCCCTTTTCGGAATCCAACTACACAAGAAATCTTAATGCCTGAAATGGATACCCATTAGAATATTTTAAAAAGCCCGGACATTTAAATATTCGTAAATGGTGCGCGATGCGCACCCTACTCGGCTTGGAAGAACAGCCCGTACCAATGCTATTCAACTGGGTCATCATAAAGGGAGGATCGAACTGGCCTTTGCTTCAATCCGTAACGTATACAAATGCGCTCGACTAGTTCGAGAAACCATTCTGCTGACTTCGGAGCAACATAAATCTTGTTTAGTAGCCGATTAAGGTCGATAGGTACTTTGAGTCCGAGCTCGACTTCTTGACCGATCAAAGGGACTTCAGGCGCTCCTAGGTCAATCAGGGCGCGGAGTTCATGCTCATGTTGGAACGATAGCCTCTTGTGCATAAAGCGATGAAGCGGACGGTCTTCAGGAATCCACGCCTTTTTATAGTTCACATATTTAATAAGCCCAAGGCGGGTGACCGGTGGCAACAATTGGCGCAGTTTCTTATAGGTTGTGCAAATTGCAATTGCATCAGTCGACTTCGCATACAAATTCCACATCGCAGCCGACTCATGCTGTGCTGCATACCAACAGCTAACAACTACTTTTATTCGGTCAGTAGCGTCCGATGACTGGACGATTTGCCCGGTTCGAGAGTGTACAAAATTTCGACTCGTTTTATTAGCTTGCGACAGTGAGCCTTCATATGGGTCTTCGAAATTTTCAGGCGCTGAAAAGAACAATGCAGAATCTTCTAAAAGCGAAACAAATCGAGTCAAATCCATATAACGCCATAGAGTAGCGTTAATATTTTGCGGTGCCTCAAAAAAGGGATCTTCACCCAGCGCGATTGCTTGAATTGCTCTACTGCGTGTTTCGAGAGCCGCCTGTTTTGCGCCTTCCTCCCCAAGCTTCTTGATCGAAAACCTGCGGGCTTCTTCTTTTCCGGCAGCGTTAGTCCAGTATGCTTGCCAATGAGCATCAGTACGAAGCTTCCCGTTCGATTTCGATACTCGTTCGGACTCGGTACGACTAACACCTGGGTGTGGGCTATCCGGTTTTTGCAGACGTGATGTGATTCCAAAAGTATTCATCAAATTATTGCGATGAGCGATGGCTGCGCTAAGAGCTTCCTTTTCGCCTCCGCATTTCTTGTCGGAGAAAGTTTTTGAGTGGATCTTGCCTTGCCACGGTACCTGTACAACCGATGCTCCCGATTTCTGATCGGCAGCTGGTTTTTTTCTGTATATGTAGCGATGTTCTGTCATGCCGTTCTAACGTAATTTATACGATATTGATTGTCGTATAAAAAATGGTGTGTTGGAAACACGGTGTCTGGCCTTGCAATCACGCATCCGGTCTAATCTTAGCCCTATAACCACCATCAAAAAAACGCCTTCAATACCAACGATATAACGCCAGCCAATAATACGCCGAGCATCCATCTGTTTAGCTTTAATTCACCGTCAATACGCTCAAAACCCGCATCTAGGCGTAATTCGGTTTCTTTTAAGCGGTGGTCTAATGTCAGATTAGAAACTAAGGTATCTTGCGCCTCGGAAATCACCCACACAAAGCCTCTGCTTGTGCCTGCGGGAAACCTGCTGATTTTAGCTTGGCTACCAGTTCAAGGGTATCAAAAGTAACGGTGGTCATGGTATTGACTCCTGCTTTTAGTTTAACGCTCAGTCTACCACGACCTGACAGCCGCCGGAAACTTCAGCCAACATTTTTAACCCCGGCTTTAACCAACTCAGCCATTGC
Organism: Methylobacter sp.; assembly: GCA_030679035.1. Taxonomy (GTDB): domain Bacteria; phylum Pseudomonadota; class Gammaproteobacteria; order Methylococcales; family Methylomonadaceae; genus Methylobacter_A. Next base: position 29,595 of record JAUXTH010000042.1, read on the forward strand.
CACCGCCTCGCTTTGCCCGCTGGCATTCAGTCCTTGTATAACGCTACGCTGGTTTTGCGGCGGTTGATTTTGACTGACTTTCCACTTGCCGATTAATCGGGTGATAACCATTTCAATACCGACTACAGCCCCAAGCAGCTTTTCGGTAAAATCCTCCGGCGCATCCGATACTACCCACGGCTCGGGAAAAGCGGCTTCGTTATGCTGCGTTAACGCTTCAAGCTGAGTACGAACCCAAACTGCATCATCGATAATCCGCAAAGAACCGTAGGCGTGAACTACCGCGTAATTCCAGGTCGGAACCACTTTTCCTGCTTCCTGTTTAGTCGCATACCAGGATGGGCTGATATAAGCGTCCGGGCCGTGGAATATGGCCAGCGTTTCAACATCCGCCGCAAGGTCGCGCCAGAGCGGATTTGCCTTCGCTATATGGCCGCGCAACACGCCAAACGGTTCCGGTGTCGGTTCAAGATGCAATGGAATATGATTGGCGTCAATGCCGTTTGAGCCGAGTGTTACCAATGTCGCAAGCGGCCGGTTGTAAATTAGCTCGTGCATGACCTCAACATCGGGCTGTTCAAACTGTGCTGGTGTGTACATGAGTCTACTCGGAAATAAGGACTTCGCTAATTTGGATAACCGGCTCTATGTCGGTGTAATTGGGCATATCGCCTTGCAGCACTGCGGCATGCGGAGTGAAAGCGACCATGAAGTCTTCAGCCGAATTAAACAGAAAGTGGCACATGGCGGTATAGGCTGCATCCGTTCCCGGCATTGCGCCGCCAAGTCCGCGCTCGACTGAAACGCCCTTGAATCCTGAATGGGCGCTCAAAAGTCCAATCGACAACGGCATGTGCGTGTCGATGTAATAGCCCATATCGAAGCGTTCGCTTGGGTTGTTGGGGTACATAATGCTGACTTTTATATGAATAGCTCTTAGGTGGTGAGTAGCCCTGTAGGAGCCGCATCGCGCCCCTTTTCGGAATCCAAGCATACTGAACCTGAAATGGATTGCCCATTGGAATGTTTTAGGCCATTCTGATATTCGTAAATGGTGCGCGATGCGCCCCCTACTTGGCTACGCCGATATCATGTCCGATAGATCGGGGCAAGATCAGTTAAGTCCATTATGAATTGTCGAACTCTGATCCTATCATGACGAATATTAGAGATAGGTGTGCCCATGATCGTAAAACGTAACCACTTTTAATTAAGTATTGGTAGGTTTCTCCTATACATATCTTCTGAATATCCTTAAGTTGATCTTCAATGATAATTATCTTTGGTTGATAACGTTTAAGATCGATAGACTTTAGGACTGAAAAATCATTTCCTTCACAATCTATTGAAAGAACGTCAATAAATGTATCGCAATATGGACTCGATTCAATAATGTCATTGAGAGTTCTTGTTTCAATTGTTAATCGCTCGACCTTACCCCCAACACACATCCGCTCTCCCATCGTTGGATTAATAGTTGCGCCAAGAGAAAATTCTCGATCCCTGTAAATGGTCACCTGCTGCTTATCACAAGAAATAGCGGCGACAACATTAAAATCATTTGGACGAGCAAGTCTGAAGCAAAAGATCTTATCTTCCTCCATGTCTATATTTATTCCAGACCATCCTCTTTTATGTAGAAGGTAGGTGTTAGAAAATCTTTTTGGATGGTAGCAACCAACATCCACATATATGCCAGACTTTTTACGTCCAATCATATTTTCAAGAATTGCATCTTCTCCAAATTGTGAATAATAAACACGTCGATGTTTAGTAAGAAAAGTTTTCCTTGCAAGTTTCAATATATTGAAAATATCCATTAATACCCAGTTGTCTTCTGTCTACGTTAGTAGGAATGTGAAATTATAAGCTCAAGAAGCTGGCATTACCGTATCGAATCCTCGATGAGGATCACTGACAGTCTTGACGGTTCTCGTTGTGACTGTTTTGAAGAAGTGTTAAACGACTAGTATAAACTTCCTCCGCCTTATTTGCCGACGGCCGGGCCAGTAAACAACCGACGAAAAAAGCCAGCAAATGCCCTTCGGGAAAAGTTTTAAAGTTAGAATTAAACAAACTAGCGGCTGCAATTGCAACTAGGACACTAGCACCAATTGCTCCGTAAGGTTGTTGACTTAACCCTTGCCTGACAGCAGTATAAATATAAGCCAAAAATATCAACAAGCCAATTAAACCGTTTTCCAGCCAGACAAATAAATATTGATTATGCGGATCGGATACCGGATCGCCGCGCCAGTTATGATATTTAGCGGCAACATGAGAGCTATAAATGCTCTTAAAAGAAGATGTTCCGTAACCCAGCAAAGGTTTTTGCTGAATCAATTCCAACGTATTTTGCGCGAAAATAACCCGAACCCCTATGGATGTCATGTTTTCACTAGTCTGGATATTTGTCATTTCTTCCCACCCTAATTTAATTCGCTGCTGTAAAGTACTAGAAGTTAAAACTATTAGTAAAAGCGCTACGGCTGTAATTCCTAATATTTGCGGAATTTTTTTATATTTGTAAAGAGTGGTAAACGCAAAAAAAACGGCAACAGGGCAAGCAAGATAGCCGCTACGAGATTGACTGATAAAGAAGATGTTAAATAAAAACAAAATCAGCATTCCTGCTAAAAGATACTTTTTTTGTAGACTTAGTGATTCTTTAAGCAGAAAAATACAGCATAAGGCGGCAGCTACAAACGCCAAACTTTGCGAGGAGTAATTGGTCATAAAAATGCCGAACCCTCTATTCAGCCCCGGCCTTACCTCGATATCCAGGAGCCACAAAGGAACGGCGATAACGGCGGCGAAGGACATCACTGCTAAATAGTAATTAACAAAACGCGTTTTCCATTGCGTGTGATTGAACAGCCCTAACAACACAAACGTATAGAATAATTTTTTCCAACTAGAAAGTGTGACGAGTTTGTCCACCCAAGCAGTGTCCGCATATAAACTGCTGATAATAAGCCAAACAAAAAACAGTAACAGCATTTTCCCCGCAGGTTGCGCCGCCGATATTTTCAGGCTCTGCCAAACTTGTCCTGACATAAGCCAAGCTATTAACATGGCAATACAAAGCGCGCTGGTAACAGCTGTTGAAATGGGGGCGGCAATAGCCGCAATGATTGCCAGATAGCGACAAGTTAATAGGGATTTTTCGGTAACTAAGTAAGAAAACATAGCTTTTTTGGTTAACTCCATAATTGATAGATATATTTGCGTTTTAACTTTTCAAAGTTAAATAACAACTTTTGTAACCATGCCGGCGGGGCTTTTTCCAGGGCGCTCATATATAAACCGGTTTTACTGCCTTGTTCTATCACGGGCTCTTCGAGCCATAACATGCTGATCCCTAATTCCCTATCCATTTTTTCAAATTGATTATCGATAGGCAATGAAACCTTGTTGGTAATAATCCAATCCATCCGTTTTTGCGCGGTGTTACTATCGATAATATAAGAATCAGCAAAACGGCCTCTAACGCCTTTATATAAATGCTGGCCAAAGTTTCTAAGGCTTTTTGGCGTATAAAAATTGCCGCCGCAACCGATAAAAACAACCTTTAGCCCATCAAAACATGAGCTTTCTTCCAGCGCATAACGCAGGCCTTGATCAAAATGTGGCAAAAAAATCGCATCATCTTCCAGAACCAACGCCTTTAGCTGCTTTTTTTCAACGATGCTTTCCAATGCCATGATGTGCTTTAAAGCGCACGACATTTGGTTGAGCGATAAATTGTCGCCAATAAAATACTTGTTAATAATTTCTGCCGTTAGCTCATCAGGGTCACCGTCAAGGATGAATTCAGCAGTCATATCGTGTCTTAAAAGCTGCGTCTCCATAAATTCACGACGCTCCCGGAAAGCTTTTACGTTAATTACGTAAACGCCATCAAGTTGTTTAGTTGTTAAATACATTCTGGCCGTTACCTTGGAAAACTATTGACTGCAACGAAGAACCTTACCAAAAACCGCTAGTAAAATGAAATCAATTACCTAAAAATTATCGGTTATGTTTGATGAGGCTTTATACAGCTCCTTTACCGAGCGCCAATCGAATAGCTTCTTCGATACACGCCGGGCTAAGCGTATCGAGGCATAGTGCGACTTTACTTTGCCGGTGTTTTTCGCAGCCCTAAAGAAGTCGTAGGCAACACTTTGCCAAAGGGCGGTTTTGAGAACATTACCGATGACGAAGTTGAGGCAGTCATGCATAAGCTCAATCATCGCCCTCGAAAAATACTCAATTTTAAAACACCACATGAGGTCTTATTTGCTGAACAAGGAAGAGAAACCGCATGATTACTACGAGTGCATTTCGGAGTTAAATCTGCTAATTAAAAATGGCCCCAAAACCAACGCATCTAGGTCGGCGGACTGAAAAGCGAGTATGGCTTCGTCGGCAGTGCGAACAATAGGCTCTTCGTGCATATTAAAGCTGGTGTTAATTACGCTGGGTACGCCTGTAATACCGTAATATTCTTTAATAATGTCGTAATAGTCCGAATTGTCTTCCCGGCGTAGCACTTGGGGGCGTGCAGTGTTATCAATATGCACTGCGGCGGGAATGTTTTTCTTGGCTATATCGGAAACATTGTAGGTAAGTGTCATAAAACGCGCGCTAATATGATCATCCTTCCATTCTGGAAAATATTCTTTTGCCTGTTCCTGAAGAATTACAGGAGCAAAAGGCATGAATTCGGTGCGGGCAAACTTTTTATTCAACCAAACGTTAATGGTCGGATCATTGCAAGCTGCCATCACGGTGCGATTGCCTAAGGCGCGGGGACCGTATTCCATTTTGCCGTCGGCGCGGGCAATGACTTTTCCGTCGGCTAATAATCGGGCAACGACGAAAGCAAGGTTGTCAGGTTCTTCATAAGCGAGTCCTTGTTTTTCAAGCGCGGCTAACGCATTGTCGCGATTGATCTCGGTGCCAAGATAAACTTGTTGATTAAACTGCGGTTCAAAACCGTGGTTCAAGCGTGAAAAAACCTCAAATGCGGCGCCCGTTGCCAAGCCGCCGTCCCCCATGTTCGGATGTACATAAATGGTTTCAACTTCCGGCAATGCCAGGATCAGTTGGTTCAGTTTTACATTGGAAAATACGCCGCCGGCCAAGGCCAATTTGCTGGTCTTTAATTCCTTGACCTGATCTTGCACCCACTTGCAAATCAACTTTTCGGTATAGGCCTGAATACCGGCTGCTACATCTTCTTTGGGCAAGTCGGCGCACAATTCTTTAATCACCGATTGGCCGAGATCGGATCCGAATTTCAATGAAACCCGCACCAATTTGGGATCGAAAAGTTCATCCCAATTGTCGCTGTTGGTATGCGCAAGTAAGCGGGATAGCAATGGCTCGGGATTACCGAAAGCGGCGAGGCCCAACACTTTGCCTTCATGCCTGATGGCCTTAAAGCCCAGGTAGATGGTAATGGCGGAATACAATAAACCGATGCTGTTTATCTGATGCAAATGGTCTACATGCCGTAATTTTCCGTGTTCGCCTATCCAAACCGACCCCCAGGAAAAATCACCTACGCCGTCCAGAGTAATTACCCCTACACGTTCCTTTCCAAAAGGCGAAGTATAATAAGCCGATGCCGCATGGGCTAAATGATGTTCAACCGTTTGATAGGGTTTTTGCGCAAAAATACCCCGCGGTTTTTTGCGGCGGGAAAGTACGCGACGATAACGTTCAAATTGCTTTTTCCAGAAAATGTTTCTGATTGCAGTATCGGTTTTGCCTATCTGGGCCAGATGCCGGTAATATCGATTAAGATAAGGTATTTGCTCCCAGCGCGACAAGTTAGCCTTGGCGACTATATCGACATCTTCGGGGCTCAAACCGGCAATGGCTAAAGCTTCATCGATTGCAGCATGGGGAAAGGAGCTGTCATTCTTAATTCTGGAAATGCGTTCCAGTTCAACCGAAGCAACCAATTTTCCATTAACTAAAATTGTAGCCGCGGAATTATGGTGGCAGCCATCATTAATGCCGAGAATAATCAAAATAAACCTCAAGGAAATTGTTCTGAAAGTGGAAGTTAGTGTTTAATTGCGCAAATTAGGCGTTCATGCAACTGCACGATAACTTGTTTCACTGTTTGTAAATGATAAGAAAACGATACCGAAAACCCTACAAGATCAGGTTTCTCCTTCGCTATCTGTCCGACTAGTGATCTTCACCTGATTTCACGGACACTTTGCTAAGAGACCATTTTGGCTTCAAAAGCTTCTGGGCTAAGCTAGCCTAATTTTGAATAAAACTTTTGCGATTGTAATACACTTCAATATATTCGAATACATGTTGTTTTGCCTCGGCGCGAGTCATGAATTTCTCGCCATGGATGGCTTCGACTTTAAGACTGTGATTCCAGCTTTCCATCGCCGCATGTCGTAGCAATCGCCTTTCTAGCTCATGCTACAGATCAGCTGATGCTTATCAAAAAGCTTTTGATAAACTGCCGAGCAATATTGGCTGCCAAGATCAGAATGAACGATGACGCCTTTCGGCCTTTTTCGCCGCCATAACGCCATTTTAAGTGGTCTACTCGGAAATAAGGACTTCGCTAAGTTGAATAATCGGTTCTATGTCGGTGTAATTGGGCATATCGCCTTGCAGCACTGCGGCGTGCGGCGTGAAAGCGGCCATGAAGTCTTCAGCCGAATTAAACAGGAAATGGCACATGGCGATATAGGCAGCCTCCGTTCCCGGTATTGCCCCGCCAAGTCCGCGCTCGACTGAAACGCCTTTGAACCCGGAATGGGCGCTCAAAAGTCCAATCGACAACGGCATGTGCGTGTCGATGTAATAGCCCATATCGAACCGTGCGCTTGGGTTGTTGGGATACATAATGCTGACTTTTATCATGGAGATTCCGTGAGTGGTGAATAATGCGCAAACGCTTTGGTCACTTTTTGCTCTTGGTTAAAATGAAACACCTCGGCTGCCAAACGACCTTGAGCCCCTTGGTAGTAAAGAGTGATGCTGTTCACGCCGACCAGTATCGTTATCAATTCAAAATGTAAATCGGGAATGAGTTGCAGCGCTTTAGCCCAATAGGCTCCAACCTCAATTTTACCATGTAGGGTTCCGCTGGGTTCATCGGCAAGCTGAATGATTTTAGGCGATGACATTTCAAAATCGTCAGTATAGTGGGATAAGATGCGCTGCAAATCGTGGCTGTTCCACGAGTCTATCCAGTTGCTGGCAAAATGTTCGGCAAAGGTGTTGTCCATGAGTAATCTTTAAGGTTCAATGTGATGGGCGTATTGTAAGAGGGCGAAGTCTTCTCGGCAGAACATTGATAACTTCAGCATCCGGCAGATTCTCAAAGACCTGCTCTACCGTCTTGTTCTCGGTCAATGCTTTTACCACCAGCGGCAACGGCTCAGCCAATATTTGCGGAAAGTCTCTTTCCAAAGCATTTATAATCGGGAAAGCCAGTTTTTCTATAGGCGGGCAAAAATCGGCAGATACACCCGGCTTATTGCCTCGGGCGTCAATGCGATACCAGCCATGCTGCTCAAGATAAACCGCATTCAATCCATGAAGACAATAAGGCGGACCATCGGTTTCAACCATCAAGCGTTGATAGCAAAGCGCCGCCGGAATGGCATTGGCTCTTAACAGCGCCGCTAACAAATGACTCTTGGCATAACAGTAACCCGTGCCGTGAATTAACACGTCAGAGGCTTTACAGGTGACGGGATTCATCCGGTAATCCCAGCTGTGTTTAATGGCATCGCGGACGAATTCAAAACAACGTTTCGCTACAGATTCATCGCTAACACAGCCCTCAGCGAGTTCCGCCGCCTTGGCAACCACCAAAGGATGATTCCAATCGATATACTCGCTGCTGTCGAGATAGTGTTCCATACCTGCTTTCATCATCGCCCCGACTGCCATTCCGGATAACAAGGAATATCGTCATATTCAAGCCACGGAACATCGTGCGATGTCCAGATATGCGCTTGCGGAGTAATGTTTGGATCTTCATCCAGCGTTGCCACCCGAACAATAACATGAGGCTGGTTCACCCGCTCAGCTACCAGATGTGAACCGCACACCGAACAGAAATAGCGCAGCTTCCCTGGAGAAGACTCGAAGAATGAAAGTTTTTCTTCACCTTTCAGCCAGCGAAAATGCTCACGCATTACACCGGCAGTTGAGGCGAACGCAGCCGCATGCGCTTTTTGGCAAGTCCGGCAATGGCAGTGAGCGATAGGCATATCAATGCTGTCGATTTCGTACTCAATGGCTCCGCATAAACAACTACCCCTCATTTTATTTCCGACCATTTAGATACCTATGTGAAATCTCCAGTTTTTCAATAAAGTCTTCACCAATATCAGGAAAGCCATCTGTAAAAACATCACGATCTATCTTCTTAAACAGATAATATTGAGGTTGGCGATATTTAGGGCCGACGTATACGGATTTAAACGGGATATATGATGCGAATTGACCATTTAATTCATCAATATCGATCTTGTTATACTGATCCGATGTAATATCTATAAGAATTTCACCTACCTCTAACCAATAATGACTGATTTCATCAAGACCTTTCCAATTCTTTGCACGTCCAGAAACTCCATGAATAATCAAATTGGGGTACTTAAATATCAAATGGTAAGCCACAAGCATTGAGGATAACTTGCAATTCATTATTGGGAAATCTTCTGTTATTAAAGGAATATTTTTCTTGTCTGACTGTTCCAGTCTATTGCGTACCCAAACAGCTTCTTGTTCTAAATTAAGAGTTTCTTCTTTCATAACCAAATCGGATTCATTAGTCCGGCCGGTTACACCCGACTCAGGGCGATATGCGCTATTGGCGAGTTGCGCTATTGTCTCGGCATCAGGATTGCGTGCCGCGCGGAATTTATCAATATCCATGTCTCTGCCTAGTCAATTCGTATGCCTGAAGATGGGAATATGCGAGCTTAAGTAACGGAACACTAATACCGCTCGCGTCCGCCCGGCGAACCATATCTCCAACAGTGTGCTCCGCTTCTATAGGGCCGCCGCGTTCAATGTCGCGTAGCATTGACGCCGTAGAACTTGATCCTTGCTCAGTGAGCTGATTACGATAGGTCAACAGTTGATCAGGATTGGGGATACGATGATTAGCCGTAGCCACTCTTTCGCATTCATCAAGCAGCCCGGTAATAAACGACTCTCCGGCCACGGTACTCAATATTTCACCGATATTGGCTCGCATGGTGCAAGTCGCGCCAGCCATCGTGCAGAGAAAGATAAATTTATTCCACATATCCTGTTCGATATGACTGGAGAGGGAAAAATCGATGGATGTAGATGACAGTAACTCCGCCAGTGAAGAAACTTGCTTTGAAAATGACGTACAGCGGGAGCCTATAATCAAACGATTAATGCTGTTTAAATGTTTAATCTCACCTGAAGGAGTCAAGGTAACGGCTAGATGGGCGAGGCCGCCCAATACCCGTTCACGGCCAAATAGGGCGTCTAACGTATCCAAATGGGCAACACCGTTTAGTAGCGGCAGAATTAAGCTATTGCCCCCTATCGCAGGTAAAATTGACGCTAGTGCTGAGTCAAAATCATAAGCTTTGCAAGTAATAATAATGAGATCGAAAGCCTCGCATGGGGTTTCTATGGATGTAACGACCCGTGGCGTAACATGAATATCGCCCAGTGTGCTTGATACATAAAGTCCGTTGGCTATGAGGTTCTGCGCACGGGCAGGACGCACCAAGTAGGTGACATCGCCCCCCGCACGTTGAATCTGCGCTCCGAAATACCCGCCGATTCCGCCGGCTCCCAAGATAAGTATCCGCATTACCATGCTCCTTGTTCGCGAATATTGGTGGAGATCGCTAACATACTGTTACACCGCTTCCGCTTGATTCTTTAACGCCTGATTCATCGCGATAAACCCTGACTTTGTTTCACCCTCAAGCTTAGACTTGGCAAGCCCGACCAAAATGCCGGAAAACTTTTCGCCGTGAATCAAGCGCACTCGACCCGACGAGACCGGCTCGATTTTGAAGTAATGCTCGCCATCAAAAACTCTAGGCAACAGGAAATGTCCGAGCCAACGCAATTCATGATTCGGCAGCGCGACAAGTACGGTAGGACGGAAGGTCATGCCTTTGCTGCCAGTCGGTTGAATGAGTGCGGTTAGTCGCTCACCGGTCTTGGCTACGCCTTTTATGGATCGAATAAACGGATTCCACTGGGGATACGCGACGAAGTCAATGAGTAATCGACCAGACCCGCTCCGGTGTTGCGGTTATTTCAATTTCAGTGTTAATTTCGTGCATAGTAAACGCCCTATTCCGGTTTTATATTTATGGAAAGATCGCCCTGTCCCGGGCATTTACGAAAGCAGCTACGGAACGCTCCACATCAGCCACTGTCGTTGCCCATGAGCATACACTAATTCTAATGACCGGTTCGCCATTCCAAACTGATCCGCCACACCAGCATTCTCCTGATTTTTGGATATTTTCCAATGTTACTTTTGTGTGTTCCGGGCTGTCGCAAGCAACAAGAACTTGATTGAAGACCACATCATTCAGAATACGAAAACCCTCGGCACGTAAATTTTCGGCAAACCGTTTGGCGTGGTCGCAAAGACGATCAACCAGTTCTTCCACGCCGTCTTTGCCCAGGAATTTCAGCGTTGCCCAAAGCTCAACCACGCGCCCACGCCGCGACATCTCCGGCGTGTAATGCATACCGTCACGTTGTTCGCCGTGGGGAATATATGCAGCCGTTGCCTGCATGGCTGCGACCAGAATCTCGCTATGCTTGCATAGGATAATGCCCGAATCATATGGAGCATTAAGTGTTTTATGGGCATCGACAGCCCACGAGTCGGCTTTATCGATGCCTTGCGTAAGGATTTTTTTAGTGCGCGATCCTGCCGCCCAAAGACCGAAAGCGCCGTCAACGTGAACCCAGGCATTCACGCGCCGAGCGAGATCGCATATCTCATCAATCGGATCAAACGCCCCTGTATTGACGTTTCCCGCTTGGGTTATCACCAGACAACTTTCAGGCATTTCGTCGACAATCATGCGTCCTTGGTTATCAGTAGGCACAATTTCAACCCGCGACTTGCCAAGACCTAACAGAGCGAGTGCTTTAAATATTGTGGCGTGAGCCTGCCCACCCAAAACAACGCGAAGTTTGGGCGCATCAAACAACCCGTCTACGTTCACATCCCAACCCTGACGATTTAACAATTCGTTGCGTCCGGCTGCAAGCCCACACAAATTTGCAGTTGAAGAGCCGGTAACAAAACCTGCCCCGGTGCCTGCGGGTAATCCCAGCAAATCAACCAGCCATTTTTCGCAGGTAGCTTCTAGCTGGGAGCTGATAGGCGACATAACATATAAGGCGGTATTTTGATCCCACACATCCGACAGCCATTTGGCGGCTAAAGCAGAGGGAACCGAGCTTCCGGTCACGAAGCCAAAGTACCTTCCACCCGTTTGGGTGACGGTTGCCGGTGAACCGTATTCATGCAACATTCGAAGCAGTTCAGTTGGATTAATGGACATTGCGGGGAAAGGTTCGTCAAAAACAACCAGATTTTTAATGGCCTCGTCGTTTGGAAAAACGTTCCGCTCGTGTACGCCATCCATGTAGGCATACGTGTAGGATTTTGCCTGCTCGAATAGTTCCTTGCCAAGGATTTGCGAGTACATTTCTTGCTGAATATCTATTTTTTTTATCATTTAAAAATTTCTTCTGGTATTGTTGCCAGGCGTTTAAACCGAGGGAAGAACGAATAGTTGCATATTCTTTCGACTGCAATATTAGGTCGCATGACCAATCACAGCCGCCAAAAAAGCCGTAACCAACGGATGCGACTTTTCAGGCGTAGACCGCGTTTGCGGCACGAACAACGTCCCGATAAAAAACGGATGATCGGGATTTTCAATGACGCGAATTTCACCCTCGGCATCGGAGCCTGAAATATTCAACGGCCCTTGCTTCAACTCATCAATGCAATCGGGATTGACTCCGAAGTTGCAGTAGTAGTTTTCTTTAGCGGACAACCCACCATAGATTGTAGCTACCTGAGACCCCGGCACAAAATCAAGCTGCATCTCGCGGCCTGCCAGAGAACACGCCAGTTGTGAGATGAACAGGCTTGAGGCGCAAGGATCGTACTCGGCATGTTGCGCATCTTTAAAACCAAGGACATTACGGGCATACTCGATCACCATATGCTGAAACCCACCGCAGGTGCCGAAGCAGGGGATTTTGTTTTCCCTGGCATAACGAATCGCCCACAGCGTAAGCTCCATGTTTTTATACGGGCTTCCAGGCGCAACCCATATGCCCGAATAATGCTCAAACAGCTTTGGGCCGATGTCGTCAGTTGAAATCCAGTCAGCCGTTAACTCCACATCCAGCAGATTTTGAGCATGCTTGATGGCCACATTGGTCGAAATGTGAGGCGGGAATGTCGGCGTGTATTCGCCGAGCAAAGCTATAGCTTTAATCATGCTGTTTATTTTCCTATTTGAGGAATGGCAAAATGATAAACAAAGAACTGCTCATCGCGCTGCCAACCGGCTGCTTGATAAAGCCTTTGGGCTGCTTCGTTGGTTGTCGCGGTTGACAGCGAAATGCGGACAGCACCCAAGGAACTTGCATAGTCAACGGCGGCGGACATCAGTTTTGAGGCTACGCCTTTTCTGCGGGCGTTCTCGTAAACGAAGAGGTCGTTGAACACAAATATCCGGGCCAGCGATACCGATGAAAAGCTCGGATAAAGCTGGGTGAAGCCGACAGGTTTATTGCCTTCATGCGCAATGAACAAGACCGATTCATTATGATTGAAACGTGCCGACAAAAACTCTGTTGCGGCAGGTAAATCACTGGCGCGACCGTAAAATTGGCGATAGCTGTCGAAAAGCGGCGCGAGCGCTTCAAGATCGGACAGAACGGCTTGACGAACGGTGATTGTGTTCATATTTTTCCAAAATAGTTTTGTAACGTATAAGGGTGTCTGCTTTAGCTTTCATGAAGTTTGGAGCCGCGACTTTAGTCGCGCAGATGGTTGTTATCATCACCGTCTGTGTATGATGCCTCATGCGCGACTAAAGTCGCGGCTCCATTTATGCTTTCCCCTACCTTTCAAAGTAGATACGTATAAGACTTAAGCCGACCGAAAGCGAATCGCAATGCGGGCAGCAAACAGGTTGATGCACAAACCCACAATAACCAAGGCGGCGGCGCTTATCTTCCAGAGGGAAAGAGGTTCATCCAAGATCAGCGTTGAAGCTGTAAAACCGAATATAGGCACCAGCAACGTAAACGGGGCTACTGTTGCAGCCGGATAGTGACTCATTAACCAACTCCATGCGGCAAATCCAAGCAGGGTCACCGGATACACCATATAGCCAATCGCGCCGATAGTGAGCCACGACATATGCGAAATGACTTCAGCATTCCAACTGTTTTGTTCCAGAAAAAACGACAGAACCAATAACGGCGGCCAAGCAACGAGACTTCCCCACACGACCAGCGCAAGCATATCGACTTTGCCGAGCTTCTTTGAAATCAGGCTGCCTACCCCCCACGATGCAGCGGCGGCGATTATCAAAATCAGGCCATAACTCGAAATTTCACCACCAATATTTGCTGCAACCAGCCCGATTCCGGAAAATGAAACCAAAGCCCCTGCGATTTGCCAAATGGATGGTTTTTCGGCCAAGAATAAGACAGCAAGCAAGACAGTGAAGAACACCTGCACCTGAAGCAATAAAGACGCCAGACCTGCGGTTGTCCCTGCATACATGCCGGAAAACAGCAATGCAAACTGTAACGAGAACATCACCAGCCCGAAGCCGACAACCATACGCCACGAAGCGGCCGGGCGCTTGATGAAAAAAACCGCCGGAAACGCGGCCAGAAAGAACCTGAGCGCGCAAAGCAGAATGGGCGGAATTTCTTTAAGCCCGACCTTGATTACAACAAAGTTGACTCCCCAAATTGCAACGACCAATATTGCCAACGTCATATGATGTAATCGCACTGTCGCTCCTGTGACCTGTTATCTTCAATATAATAAGGGAGACACCGCTTTTGGCACGTCCCGCCTGACCGCAATGTCATGCGTTCGTTGGAGTAGACGAGATAGCTCTGCGAAAAACTCATCTCGATGAGAAACACCGTTACCGTTCAAACGGTGGTCCGATTCCGGATAGACTTTCAGGGTGAGGTTGTTTTTACCCGCTTCCTTGAATTTGGTATCCAGGAAAAATGCGGATTCAACAGGCACACTCTCATCTTTCTCGCCCATTCCGATGATAATGGGGATATTCAACTTTAGGAAGTCGGGTAGCGGGTCGATGTCCATGATGTCTGACCACCAACGATAGGGGTTGCCATACCAATCCTTTTCGATGCTACGTGGGTCGGAAAGGATCATGTTCCACCCCGCCTCAACATCAAACCGTATGGCTCCTTTCTGTGCAAGCGTGGAGAGCGATTTGCGCATTGAGTAGCCGCCGCTGCCGATGATTGCAAGGTGGGTAACTTCGGAGGACTGCCCGGCAATCTTGGTTGCGGGAAACGCGCCTTCTGAGACACCAATCAAGACTACATTTCTGGGCTTGGATGCGAAGGAGTTTATTTGTGCCGCGATGAATTCGGAATAATCGTTAACCCATTGGCTGGGGTTGTTAGCAAGTTGAAATTCTTCGCCGCAGTCGAACATTCCGGTTGAACGGTCAGTCACAAAGCGTTTGTTGAGCGCGAAAACACGGGCGCTGACAGTAAGACCGTTCACATATTCAGGCATTACCGATTTCCAACTGGGGCAGCCTGTGCCGCCATAAAAGAAAATGACCGTTTCAGGTTGGAGTGCATCGCCAATGGTAAACGCATAATAAACACTTGAGCCGCCATCTTTATATTTGAAGGAAAGCGGCGATGAAGCCTCATTGCTATACATGTGGACTGTTCGCTGAATGGTTGTGCAGCCAGACAAAACGACGAGAGCAACCGAAAAAACGAATTGTTTGAGTTTGAAATCAATCTTCTGCATGAATGCCTCCTGACAATGCCGGATACTCGCGCTGACCTCCAGAAGCCGCACCTAACTGACGGCATATTTCAGGCGCCGCCCGATAGAGGCATGAGTAGTGCGACAGGCCGCCAAATATTTCGGTCGAGGTGCAACCGGGAATCGCCGATTGCAAATATTCCGCCATAGAGACCGGCGACCAGTTGTCATCCGCGCCGTGCCAGATGTGCGTATTGACGCCGATGCCTGAAAGCGTGTCTTTCCAGGGTTGGACATAAGTTTTGATGTCTCTAACATACCCTTGGATGCGGCCAATAAAGCACGATCTCAATACTTTGGTGATGCCTGATTGAAACACGCGGTCGACGGACAATGCTTTATCGCCACCAGCGGCGCCGGCAAACAGCAAACGAAATAACGCATTCGGAAAAAGCAAAGCGAGTAGCCCTTGCCAGTAAGACAATAGAACAAATAGGATCGGAAATGTCTTTGCTAACTGAAAAACCTGCTTCCCGGCCATCGCTTCAAGAAAATCGCCCGCATCCAGCGGTGCGGCAGCCGAGATTAAATGCAAATTTCGGACTCCGTTACCCAAATAACGGCAGGTCTGTAAAGCGATGAATGCGCCGATTGAAAAACCGATGACATCTACTTGTTTCCCGTCGGCTTGCTTTCCAATCTCCTGGGCCAAGAGCTGATAATACGCTTCACCGGCTATCGAATAATCGCCGGAAAACCGATCGAAACAAATAAAATTCAACCCATGTTCTTTGGCATAAAGATCGAAAATTGCGCATTCTTCCGGTGCTCCGGGCGCACCATGAAAGTAGATAACTATTCTTCCATTATCGGAACCGAACTGACTAAAATTCAATGGGTGCTCCAGTTGATGCATAACTGATGTTACGCAGTTATTCGAATTTAGACTGCATTAACATTTTTATTATTAAAGTGTCGCTGTTGCGTGCGATCAGCCGGATGGTTAACGCCATCGTTCGTTGGAACATTCTCGATTTCAAATGGATTGACTCCTTCCAGGCAGCCGACATTGTAGCCGTACTGATTGGGATTCGAGCGGCGCTGATGGTGCGTATAAATGCCGCAGATTGAGCAAAAGTAATGCTTCGCGGTCAGGGTATTGAACTGGTAGAGCTTCAATACATCTTGGCCTTTGACGATCTTGATGCCAGAGAGCGGAACCGAAGCGACTATCGCCCCTTTTCTTCGGCAGATCGAGCAATCGCATCGGCGAGGGTCAACGATGCCGTCAGGCAAGTCGAGTTCCAGCACAACGGCTCCGCAGTGGCACGTTGCCAGATGCTTCGGGTTAATAATCGTTTTCCCAACCTGCTTAATCATGCCAAAACGCCTCTTTGCTCCCAATGTTACGGTGTTCAGTACGAATGCCTAACATACACTAACACGGTAATCATTCAGCCAGGTTCCGGCATTTCGCGCTATCACCTCGTGCGCCTCATCGCGCCACGTCTCAAGCAAAGCTGCGGCATACCAATCCTGCATGGAAGGCAACGCCAGCAGGCGCTTGGCGTATAAGAGTGAGTCCTCTGACATTACCGGTTCATAAGTCTGTACGCGGAATGCGACAGGCGCGAAAAATGCGTCGACAGCGGTGAACGACTGTCCGGCAAGATACGGGCCGCCAAAACGGAAAAGACTCTGGAGCCACAGTTCATCGAGCCGAGCCAGATCCTTTTTCAGGGCTGGAGAGTATGAACCGATTTGCACTCTCAGCCCGCAATTCATCGTGCAACATTCACGTAGCGCCTGAAACCCCGAGTGCATCTCGGCAACCGCGCTACGCGCCCAAGCGCGTGCCGACGCATCGGCAGGCCAGACTTGCGGCGCTTGTTCCGCCAAGTATTCAGTGATGGCCAATGAATCCCAGACGGCGGCAGCCCCGTCAATCAGGCACGGCACTTTTCCGCTAGGCGAAAAGCTGCTAAATGCATTTGCTTCCATGTTGTCGCCGAAAGGCACCAAGCGCTCAACGAACGGAATTTCAAGCTCGCGCATCAGCACCCAGGGTCTCAACGACCACGATGAGTAGTTCTTGTTAGCAATGTAGAGTTCCAGCATGGATCGATTATCCTTTGTTTAGGTTTAGATGCCCAACATGAGCCCAGTAGGCGGCAGAAATGTTTTTAAAGAGCCAAAATACGCTCTCTCAACGCCATAACCTCTTCTATTGACTCCCTGTGTTGGCGATAGAACTCAGGATAAAGCTGATATTGTTTTCTGTCATTAGCAATTTGTTCCGGCAAAAGATCGAAGTCTGTTACCTTGCTTTTGTAATGAGTGACAACCACATTCGGTTGTTTTGCTATTTCCTGCATTGCTTTCCCAGCTGAACGACCATCCAAAAATTCACGTACAACCCCGGCTAACTTGTTGCTAGCAAAAAAACTACCGTCTTTGTAGAGCTTTGCAACTATATTGCCTGTAGCGTCACGCGCCACAGCTTCTACTTCTTTGGACATCAGGTATTTCTTCTGTCCTTCAGGCGTACCGGATTCCGCTGCTGCTTTCGCATTTTCTTGTTCAATTTTTTCACGCTCAGCCCACGATTTTTTATGCTCAGCTGCCATTTTTGCAAATTCTGCTTCTGCCTCTTTGCTAAGGCCTGGCTTTTTAATAGTCATAGGCTCAAGGTTTATACGCCGATAATTCTTAAGTTCAATGACTTTACCATCCTCCATTTTCATTTTGAGGTCAGAAAACGTCTGTGCTGTATTTTCAGCTTGCATTGTTTTTTCTAAGGTTGACTGAAAATCAGTAGTGGTTTTTTGTTGGTCATTGGTTGATTTGTTAATTGCCGATGTTGCAGTTGAAGCGGTGGCTGTGTTGCTTACATTTAAATTTGACATATCAGACTCCTGATTTTGATTAAAAATGACACCAAGAAATTTTGTAGCGCTTCCTTGACGTTTCACGCGAATTCGCTTGCTTATGATTACTTTATTCCAGTTACCATGACGATCTACTTAGTTAATTTAGAAATCAATGGAAATCAGTATTCACTCCTAACGCTCAAAGTGGCCTACTGATCAATGCGTACTTTGAAGGCGCTCAAGCGCGGAAAGTGCTTTCTGGGCATAAGTAACACCTGCGTCATTATGGATGGACTTGTTGAAGGCAATCATTTTTTCCAAACTGGAAAATAAATTTATTGGCTGATTTGTGATGCCGGATTTGCCCATGGCGGCATTCAATTCAGTCGGCGGTACAAAAGCCAAGAGTGAACTGGATTCATCCAGCGACATCTTGCCATTTTTTATCAGGCTGTTGATGGTGTTCAACATATCGTTCGGAGCAATATTGGTGAAATCGTAGGTGCTATCCCCCTTGGGCTCGTCAGCTAACCGGTCTCGTGCGGCTTGCGAAATAGTGGTCTTGTCGGCAAGGCTAGGCGCAAAAGCGGCTGATGTTTCCGTAGCACCGGCAGAAGCTTGCCGCTGTTGCGGCGAGCTAGAGCCTGACGTAAGGGCTGTGTAGGTTCTATAGGTCTGGATTTCCATGTAATAATCCTCAAATATTGTTATTCTCAGATACCTACAGCAATTGACATGCCATGCTACTAAAACGATATTGTTTGCTGGATGGAACTCTTAATCGCAGTCGAATGGACTGACTTAACGGCAATATTTGTGAGTTTATGGCACATAGCCCGGCGGCGGTTGAAACCCGCCTACGATGTCCTCAATTACCAGACAATTATCCAGTAACGCCTCATCACGCCAACGTTGCCCCACGAGCTGAACTCCGACCGGCAAATCATTTACCACGCCGACGGGTAATGTCACGACTGGGCTTCCCGTCAATGAAAACGGCACAGCCATGCTAATGGTGCCTTCCAAATAGGACAACCGATGATCGTCAATCGTAATAGTTGGCGGATTGCCAAACTTTCCGGGTCGTTGATGCGGAAAGGCAACGCTCGGGGTGACCGGACACAACCAGACATCCCATAAATCAAGAAACTGCTCTAGCCGGGAAATGAGTCGCTCCCGGATATTGAGCGCTTCGTTATACTGACGGAAATCGAACCTCAATCCTGTAGCGAAAGAGCGGATGAGCGGTTGGGATTTAGGCAAAAACCGTCCAATCATTGATAAAGGCAAGCGTTCCATAGCAGGCATGCCCAAACCGACTTCCGCTCCCGCGATAATGCCATAGGCATACCACGCTTCTTCGAAATCGAAACCGTTTGGGCAACAGCGTTCGACCGTCATACCAGCCTGAATCAATTGCTGAACAGTGCGATCCAAGCCGGTTCTGGTGCGGCTGCATAGCGGCAATCCGCCAAAATCATCCCACCACGCCACACGCAAAGGCCGCGTTTTCGTGGGATTGGCGGCACTAATTGGCCGCGAAAGAACCTCAGCATCGATGCCGTCAGGCCCCGCAATGCTGTCGAATCCTAAGCGTAGGTCATCGACGCATCGGGCGAGTACGCCGAATGACAGCAAGTGCCGCACGGAACGTTCGGCACCGGGAAGATGCGGAATATGGCCTGTGCGAGGCACGCGATTTTCGGTAGCTTTAAGTCCCGCCACGCCGCAATACGCTGCCGGAATGCGTATTGACCCTGCAAGGTCGCTGCCAATATCCAGAAACGAAAAATTCATGGCTACTGCTGCCGCACTTCCGCCGGAACTTCCGCCACTGGTTAGTGCAAGATTCCACGGATTATTCGTTCGGCCGAACAGCGGACTCCAGCACTGAAGATCTCCGGCGAGTTGCGGCAAATTGGTTTTTCCAAGAACGATGGCTCCGGATTCTTTCAGTCGTGCTACAACCGTTGCATCTTTTGTGGGAACAAAATCTTTGAGCGGCGGATGACTGGCGGTTGTCCTGAGGCCTTGGGTTTCAAACGCATCTTTAACGGATATGGGTACTCCGAATAGTGGCGGCAAAGCCCCGCCTTGAGCGATACGGATGTCGGCCGCTTTCGCTGCATTCAGCGCGGCTTCTTTGTCCAAGGTAACAATGGCGTTTATTGCAGGATTGTGGCGATCAATATGATCAAAGCACGACTGTACTTCATCGGTTACGGTAACGTTTCCTTCACGAATGGATTGAATTAAACCTTTGGCGGAATTACGCATATTCATGGCTTAACTATTGCCAGCACCAGTATTGGTACGACAAGTAACAAAGAGATTTCATTAAACACCCGAAAACATACGCTCTTAGTGAGTGTTCGTCCTGACTTAATGTGCCTCAGAATCAAACCGCAAGCCGCGTGATAAAGCAGCAGACCAAACACAAACAGCAACTTAATATGCAACCAAGAACCGCTAATGCCGTAACCTAGCCACAGAATACTACCAAACAAAATGGCAGCGACAGCCATGATCGTCATGAAAACAAAAAGATGCCCTGCCATAATAATTAGCCGCCGTACATCTTCCTCCCTGCTTTGACCTTCAGCATAATGGACAAATATCCGCGGTAAATAAAAAATGCCGACAAGCCAGGCAATAACGCCAAGTACATGAAAGGTTTTTATCCAAAGCATGGGAATCTCTTAACTAACGACAAGTGTCTTGGCAAAAGGGTTAACCATTTGTAGCTAAATTTTGTCTCATTTTACGACCGCCAACAGGAACGAGACCATTCTCCTGATAAAAGCTTAATGCACGCTCAAATTCAGGAAGCGGCGGCGTGCATAACTCAATGCACGACCAACTGCGTTTTTGCCCATAATTTCTTACCTGCTCTATCAGCATTGAGCCGACACCTGAACAGCGAAACTCAGGAATAACGTAAAATTCTTGAATTACCCCTATCTTTCCACCCGCATATAAAGCGTAGGTCTCAGTGATTGTCGAAACAGCAACGGGGGTAACATCTGACCAGCCAATAATAGCCGCATAGTGGCCTGCCGATAACAACGCTTCACACCTCTGAACTGTGCCTTCCAAATCAATATTGAAATGTTGTGTATTAGTACGTTCACAGATTTCCTGTGTAAGCTGGACAACCAGTGAACCTATAATTTCTGCTTTGTCCGGTGTTGCTTGTATAAATTCCAATTTCATTCAGATGCTCACTTAAGATGGCTTGTTTAGTGGCTTATAGAACGCCGCATGCTATCTTTTGCAAATAAAGAGTTCTTGCACTAAACGGCTAAACATTGATTTTGTAATTTAACACGACTTCATCGCCATGTTGTCCACGAAATCCCCAGTTACAACCTTCCATAACCGTAGGCTCTTCACCCTGGACAATGTACCTTCCTGAATGCTTTTTATCGAAACGCCCCCCATTGATTGTGATTAGCAGATAAATTATAAGACTTCCTGTTCCCGTTTTTGCACACGAAGAAATGCCTCACGAGAAAGCATTCGTTCCAAGTATTGCTCGATATTATCATGCCTTAAAGACATTGCTCGTTTACCGCCTCGTTTGGCCCAGCTAAGAATATTGGCAACTATTAAATCAGCACAAGTAAACCTGTCACCCACTAAAAATTCACTATCACTAAGGCGTAAACTGAATACATCCAGTGCTTTATCAAACTCATAATTCGCTGTTATCAACATTTCCCGAATTCTGTATTCTTTAGGTAATGCAAACCGATGTTTCGCCATACTCCAGAGTGGTTGTTCAAGTTCAGTCATGGCGAAATAACACCATTGATTATAGATGGCGCGTTCTGAAGTTCTACAGGCTGGTATCAGATTCGAATCTGGAAATAAATCGCCAATATAAGTGCAAATCGCTGCTGATTCTGTCAAAACCAAATCGTCATGAATTAAAGTTGGTACTTTGCCACTTGGGTTGAGTTTCAGATAAGATTCCTCTCTTGCCTCACCTTTTCCAAGATCAACTTTAATAAACTCATAATCAGCGTTTGCTTCCTCCAACACCCAGAGAACTCTTGTACTACGTGTGTCTGGCATGCCATAAACTTTGATCATATTCAACCTGTTATAGTGTGTTTTTAAACGACAATTCTTCTATTTTTGCGTGACGTGAGTTTGCAATCTTTTGTATTAAAGCTCATTCGTGGGAGCTAACGTATATATACGACATCAATTGTCTGACAAAAACTTACCGTCGTATATTTCTCAAAGATTCATCGTCTGCTTGTTTTTACTGAGTCGAGTCTGCAATGGTTCAGAGCTAATCGTCTGTAACGACGAATATTCTCTATCCTAAATAGGGCTGATTAGACTGGATTTTGTGACCGGGAACAACTGTTAATATTGACAGGTTCTGCCGCTTTTAATCGAGCATATTCCAGACTCAGGCATCATAATATAGCCACTAGCAAAACCTGATATATGTAAGCGAAGAAACTCATGATCACTTGGCAGGAAAATCAACTTCAAGCATTGCAATCCATTCAATCTGAACAGCCGCTTTTTCAAACCATTCTTTCGTTTGGCAAGGAACTTGGCTTTGACCACTGCGCCTATGGTCTGCGCATGCCGTTTCCTCTGGCGACACCCAAGACCGTAATATTCAGTAATTACCCAACGGCTTGGCAAGCACAATATCAAGCCAAAGATTATGTTGCGATTGACCCTACGGTGCAACATGCTATGCTTTCACCCCTACCTATTCTATGGACAGATAATCTATTCAGTCCCGCGCGCGAACTATGGGAGGAAGCACAATCATTCGGGCTGCGTTATGGCAGGGCGCAATCCATCCGCGATTTCAATGGCGTTATAGGCATGTTAACGCTGGCGCGCTCAAATGATCCGATCTCCGAAACAGAACTTGAAGCCAAACAATTCAAGATGGTCTGGCTGACTCAGGTAGCGCACTTAGGCATGTCGCGATACTTGACGCCGAAATTGATGCCGGAAGCCGATGCGAAATTATCAAACCGCGAGATAGCGGTGCTTCGTTGGACTGCCGATGGCAAAACGTCTGGCGAGATTTCGAGCATCCTCAATATTGCGGAGCGAACAGTCAACTTTCATGTCAATAATGCCATCATCAAGTTGAATGCCACCAACAAAACTTCAGCGGCGGTAAAAGCTGCGATGCTTGGATTGTTGTAAGGCTGTGAAAGTGCTTTGAATCGAATTACCCGATAGATCATAGCCATCTACACCACTTTTTTTGTGTTATAAATACAATCGGTTGTAAGTTGACTTGAGTCACTCACCTGCTGGACGCGCGCGTTAAACTTGATTCGGTCCGATAAAAATCGTTAAGGTGGTAAACACTACTGACACCACGCTGTCAGTAGTGCTGTCATACCATAGTTGCTCGTTAACACTTAAAACACGGAGATAAAAATGAATAATGTAGCAACCTGGTTTGAAATTCCAGTCACCGACCTGCAGCGCGCTAAAGGCTTTTACCAAAATGTTCTACAAGCGGGCTTTAAAGACGAAGCAATGGGCGATTATCAACTGGCGATTTTCGCCGCCGACGAAGGCGCTGTCAGCGGTATGCTGGTTCTGGGCGAACATTACCAGCCCAGCGAAACTGGCGCAGTGGTTTATTTCAACGGCGGCGAAGATTTAAGCGTTCCGTTGGATAGGGCCGTTCAACACGGCGGCAGCGTGCTCATGCCTAAAACGCCGATTCATGACGGCGACTGCGGCTACTTCGC
Organism: Methylobacter sp.; assembly: GCA_030679035.1. Lineage (GTDB taxonomy): Bacteria > Pseudomonadota > Gammaproteobacteria > Methylococcales > Methylomonadaceae > Methylobacter_A. The sequence continues at coordinate 53,243 of JAUXTH010000042.1, forward strand.
GCTGTTTTTAGACAGCGAAGGCAACCGCGTCGGCTTGTATTCAGCATCCTGATCATTATTGATCCGTAGGCGGCCAGGGCTTTGGCCGCCTATTCAAAAACATGCGACGCGCCGACCGTTTATTTCAAATCGTACAAATCCTGCGTAACAAGCGCTTGGTTACCGCCAAGACTCTTGCCGAACGCCTGGAAGTGTCCGAGCGCACCATTTATCGGGATATTCAGGATCTCAGCCTGTCCGGCGTGCCGGTTGAGGGCGAAGCCGGTGTCGGCTATCGGTTGCGGCACACCATCGACATTCCCCCGATCATGTTTACCTCGGACGAAATCGAGGCACTGGTCATCGGTGCTCGAATGGCAAAGACCTGGGCGGGAACCGAGCTGGGTTATTCGGCACAATCGGCGCTGGACAAAATTACCGCCGTCACTCCTGCCGAACTGAGGAATAAGATCGAAAACAGCAAGCTGTTTTCGTTACGCTTCGATCAGCGCCAGGATCTCGATATCAACCTGGATATTTGCCGTAAAGCCATCGATGGCAAACGCTTGTTACAGATGAGCTATTGCCGTGCCGACGGCGAACAAAGCCTGCGCCGCATCCGGCCGCTGGGCCTGTATTTTTGGGGAAACGTCTGGACCTTGGTCGGTTGGTGCGAACTGCGCGACGATTTCCGTAATTTCCGGCTGGATCGGATTCAGAGCATTCAACCGGAAAACGCGACTTTTATAGATATTGAAGGTCAAAGCTTGCAGGACTTTGTCAAACGTATGACCTGCATGTGACTCATGTTTTAAGCCATCAGTCTCAGATTTGGCATTTCACTTTTCAAAATTCAAATCTTCGGTATCGTGGAGCAAGCTTCTTGAGATAAATGTTTGCTGATTACAGAGGGTAAATTCTTAGGCGACTTAATCCGCAGTTGTTTATTGACATTGAACCTGCCAAACACAACTTCAATATCCTTGGATGTCACGCCAAATTCTTTTGCCAGGAATCGAACCATGTGATCAGTTGCCCTGCCTCCCACCGGCGCGGCGGTGACGCTGATTTTGAGCTGATTGCCTTTAACCTTGCCAATAGCATCCTGTTTTGCGCTGGGTTGGCCGAGAATATTAAGCACTAAGGTTTCACCGTCCCAGGCGCAGAAAGAATTCATCGCCAGTCCTTTGTTTTTCATAAATTCATGTGGTTGATTGTTTTACCCTAGAGCCGGATGGGGCATGTTGCCCCGTTCGAAATGTTTTGCTTTGGCTAAGATTCGGGCATTGCAAAACGTTAGGAGCGGGGTTGAATGTAATGAAACCCAGCGGGTTTCGCATCAAATCTGGGTTTCGCGTTGCTCTACCCAGCCTACCGCGCTATGGCTGTTCGCAAAGCCTAGTCCCTTCTACGAGTAGGGCTCGAACTGATTCCGCTAGCCAAGCCAGCATATCTTTAAGAAATAATTCGTTGATCGTGAGCTCTGTCTCTTCTCCATATAATTTGGTGCTATTTGTTTTTGCAAACACCTGATGAGCATTATTACTGATGCTCAAAGTCTGATTACGCGGTAGATTTGAACGATGGGTCACTCTGTCGCGTAGTTGTTTCAATCTCTCGAATTCATTTGAACCTGTAAGCTCGTGGAGCTTTGTTTTTAACGCAACTGTCTTAGGCCGTTCCAACAGACGTTTCTCGAGATCCTTGGGGTATAGGTACCATTTTTTGTCCATTTTTGAGGGTAAATCTAATAATGCTAGGTGGTAAGCCAAAGCCGAAAGCGCATAACAAGTGCTTTCGATACAAGATAAGCCTGCTGTAAAAAATCCGAAAAGGGCGCGGTCGCGCAGGTATTCTTCCTCGAAATCTCCGTTCTCGCCATGCATATTCAATGAACCGATCCACCTCTCCATATCCTCGTGACAGTTTCTAAAGCGCCAGCCGATGAGGTTTATTGCGCCAGCATATTCCTGCCACTCCTCAATAATAGATGTTTCCGGCATCAAAAGCCTATCGGCTGCCGCTTTAAAAGCATCCATCTCGGTGAAAGGGAAATTACTTGGCAAATAGAGCTGATGAGTTTTACTGAAAACCATAATTCATAAATCCTTACGTAATATATTCAACTTCGAAATAAGTACTATAGGATGGGCAGACTAAGGAAGCCCATCATTCGGGATTGAATGGATGGAGCAATATTTAACATAGCCTTAATGCCAGCCACCATATTGTGTGGTCGGATCACCTTTCCAACCGCCAGTGGTTTTATTGGCATCGGGAGTGGATACCGTATCGGCCGCCGCACGAGTCATATTGGCATGGGTGTATCCACCCATCGCTTTTGCTGATTTGGCAATCGCCGTAGTTAATGGGTTAATCTCATATTTCGTGATCGTGTCATGAATGACGGCGGTAACTAATTTCTCCCCGCCCGAAGCAGGAGAAAACGTCAATAGAATCGGCAGAACCGTACCGGCTGGAATTTCCACGCTGTAATGCCCATTTTCTACAGTTACTCCGGTAATTATGCGGCCGTTTTCATCGCTCACTTCTACCTTGCCCTCTTTAACCACTCCGCTGTCATTACTGACCACGCCTTCCAGGGTCGTGGCTTGTGCGTATTTTTTTACCGCTATCGGAATTACTTTTGCCGTTTTTTGGCTATTCTCGCATCCTGTGACCGCAACACTGCCTAAGATCACTACTGCTGTAAATAAAACTGTGCGTCTCATAAAAATTCCTCGTAGTTCATGGTCTATGAATTAAGCAATCTTATTGGTAACTATTCAAGCTCACAAATCGCTGAGAGCTTACTCCCTCACCCTACCCTCTCCCGCTGGAGAGGGACGTTGTGCTTCGCGCTGAATAGTTACTATTATTGCTCATCTCTTTACAACCAATGATTATTACGGGTTTCTCGCATTATGTATACAGCAAGTAGGCTGATAGCCGCAGCCAATGAGACATAGCCGCCGACCCAGGCCAACCCTCCCTCGGCGACCAACCGTTGCGCGATATAGGGGGCAAATGACGCGCCGAGTATGCCGCCTAAGTTGTAGGCCGTTCCCGCACCGGTATAGCGTACCTTGGAAGGAAACAGCTCCGGCAGCAAAGCACCCATCGGCGCGAATGTGGCTCCCATCAGGAATAGCTCCAAGGACAGGAAGGCGGTAATCAACAACGGCGAGCCGCTTTCCAGCATCGGCTTTAACAGGAAACCGGACAGGAATGCGGCGCTACCTGCGACCAGCAAAACGGGGCGTCGTCCGAATCGGTCGCCCGCCCAGGCCGATAGCGGCGTGGCGGCGGCCATAAACAGCACCGCCACGCACAACATGCCGAGAAATTGCTGACGCGGGATATGTAGCGCGGTGGTGCCATAGCTCAAGGAAAACACGGTCGAAATATAGAACAACGCATAGCAGACGACCATCGCCATCGCTCCCAGTGCCAGCGGGGCGGCATGGGATTTGACTATTTCCTTAAGCGGCAAGCCGACCTGCTGGTGTTGCTGCAACACTTTGGCGAATACCGGGGTTTCGGCCAAGGCCAGACGCACATACAGACCGATCATGACCAGCACCGAACTGGCAAGAAACGGCAGTCGCCAGCCCCAGTCTTTAAACTCTTGTTCAGTCAGAAAATGAGCCAGCAGCAAAAAACTGCCGGTCGCCAACAAAAAACCCACCGGCGGCCCCAATTGGGGAAACATGCCGTACCAGCCGCGCTTTCCGGCCGGTGCGTTCTCGGTCGCCAACAGCGCCGCCCCGCCCCATTCTCCGCCCAAGCCGATACCCTGGCCGAAACGCAACAGGCACAGCAACGCCGGAGCCCATGCGCCGATAGCATCATAGCCCGGCAACACGCCGATCAGTGTGGTAGAAACGCCCATGACCAGCAGCGATGCGACCAAGGTGGTTTTGCGCCCGATGCGGTCGCCGAAATGTCCGAACAGCGCCGCGCCCAAAGGCCGGGTGAGGAAAGCCACGGAAAAGGTAAGGAAGGCGTTGAGCGCTTGGGTTGTCGGGTTGCCGCCGGGGAAAAACACCGGGCCGATAACCAAGGCCGCCGCCATGCCGTAGATGTAAAAATCGTAGAATTCGATAGCGGTGCCGATGAAGCTGGCTAAGGCGATGCGGGTAACGGAGGGGGCGATTTTGGTCATAGGTCTGGTGCCGGGTTAAGTCAGACGCAGTGCATCGGATTGGGTTGTTAGCCGCACGATTATGAATTGCGGGTTTTACAAAATTCTTACCTCACGCCTATTCTCTGTTTAAAGCCCTGGCATCCAAACAACTCGTCATCCCGGCAGGGAATGCCGGGATCCAGAGCACAGGGATGTGAAAGTCAGATCAAAAAAAAATTTATCGCTTAGCATGATATAGATTCATGCCATCCATGGCATCTGGATCCCGGCATTCCCTGCCGGGATGACGTTTTAACTCAATGGCAGCGAACTACAAAAATATGGATCGCCTTATCAATCAATCCAATTTAATCCAATCTTCCAGCGCTTCGATAATGGCTTTCGCCTGATCTTTGCTGGAAATATTAAACTTCGATTTTTGCTTATACTCGCCATTTTGCTTCTGATAACGGCGAATGGTGTATTTATCCGGGCCGTATTCTTCCTTGGCGCGGTTCCAGTCCTGGTAACGGTACATAATCGTAGCCCAAGCACCTTTGGTCAGCACTTTTTTGTCCAGTTCCTTGACTGTCTCAATACCGCCGTCTTCGTATGTTACAGTCAATTCATCTACAGTTTCAGCCATGTTATCTCCAGGTAATCAGTGCGATATTATTTTTTACGCGAAATGCCCTTCGACAAGCTCAGGGCGAACGGATGGGGGCTTAAGTCGATAGCCCCTCCAGCCTGAAACCCCGTTTAATCGAACGGATTTTCCAGGATAATTGTTTCGTCTCTATCGGGACCGGTCGACAAGATAGCAATCTTAACGCCGACCAGCTCTTCAATTTTTTTGATATAGGCTTTGGCATTATCCGGCAGCGCGTTGTAATCAGTTACACCGGCAGTCGTTCCCGTCCAGCCCGGCATGTCTTCAATAATCGCGTGACATTCTTCGTACTGATCGGCACCTAAAGGCGCTGTTTCGGTAATGACGCCGTTAAGTCTATAAGCGGTACAAATACCGACTTTTTCCAGGCCGTCGAGCACATCCAGTTTGGTTAAACAAATGCCGCTCAGGCTGTTCATTTTTGCGGATTTGCGCATCGCGACCGCATCAAACCAGCCGGTGCGACGTTTGCGTCCGGTGGTGGCGCCAAACTCATGGCCTACCGTGCCCAAGTGATCGCCGTTCGCATCGTGCAATTCGGTCGGAAATGGGCCGTTGCCTACGCGTGTCGAATAAGCTTTGGTGATACCCAACACGTAGTCAAGATCAAGCGGCCCGATGCCGGTGCCGGTAGCCGCGCCGCCCGCAGTGGTGCTGGACGAAGTCACATAAGGAAAAGTGCCGTGATCAATATCGAGCAGAGCGCCTTGTGCGCCTTCAAACAACAGGTTTTTGCCTTGATCCTGAAGTTTGTACAATTTCTCGCTGACATCGGTCAACATCGGCTTGATTTGCTCGCCCAGTTTTAGCGCTTCTTCAAGACCTGTTTGATAATCGATGGGATCAGTGTGATAGTAATTGGTCAGCATGAAGTTGTGGTATTCGACCAGTTCCTTAAACCGTTCGGCAAAAACCGTAGGGTTTAAAAAGTCCCCGGCGCGCAGGCCTCGTCTGGCCGCCTTGTCTTCATAGGCAGGCCCGATACCTCGACCGGTCGTGCCAATCGCTTTGCTGCCGCGGGCTATTTCACGCGCCTTGTCAATCGCCACATGAACCGGCAAGATCAAGGTGCAGGCTTCGCTGATCAACAAGCGGTTTCTGACCGGGATACCGGCTTTTTCCAAAAATTCGATTTCTTCCAGTAAGGCATTGGGCGATAAAACCACGCCGTTGCCAATCATGCACTGGACGCTTTCCCTGAGGATGCCGGACGGAATAAGATGCAAAACCGTCTTTTCTCCCTGGATAACCAGCGTGTGTCCCGCATTGTGCCCGCCCTGAAACCGGATCACGGCTTCCGCCTGCTCCGTTAACAAATCGACCAGCTTACCTTTTCCCTCGTCACCCCATTGGGTACCGATGACAACGACATTTTTTCCCATAATTATTCCAAGCTTGCTAAGGGTCTAACGACCCAGTTTTGATGATCTTGTTCCAAGACGGAGGTGCACTTAAGTTCCTGTGCAGTCCCGGTTTGTCCCGGCAGTTGCTGAACAACTGCGTGTCCTTCGGCGCGCAAATCCCTGATTTTTTCATGTAACGCGGCATCGTCCCCATAGGGTGCAAAAATCAAGGCTTGCTGTTGTTTTTGGTAGGATGCTTTGCCGAGTGCCGACAATACTTTCAAGTCCGCGCTAAAGCCGGTTGCAGCACGCGCGCGGCCAAAGATGGCGCCGATATTGTCATAGCGACCGCCTCGGGCAATCTCACGGCCTACCGTCGGCACGAAAGCGGCGAAAACCACGCCGGTGTGATAATGGTAACCGCGCAATTCAGCCAAATCGAAACTGATAGGTAACGATGGAAAGCAGACTGCCAGCTTTTCTGCAATACCTTCCAAATCCGCCAAAGCCTGGTTGACTTCACCATTAGCCGCCTTCAAAACGTCTCGGGCTTTAGCAAGGGCTTCCTGACCGCCGTTCAATTGCGGCAGTTTCAGGAACATTGTTTTTAGTTCATCATCAATGCTGTAACCGGCCATCAGCTCTTGAAGTTCGGGTCTGGCTTTGCGCTGCAACACATCGAACAATTCGGCTTCCTGCGCATCAGTTAATCCCGCCTGCCGTGACAGCGCACGATAGATGCCGACATGTCCTAAATCAAGATGCACATTTTGCAAGCCCGACATCGCCAGCATTTCCAGCATCAAGCGGATGACTTCGACATCGCTTTCCTTACCGGCATGACCGTAAAGTTCTGCGCCTATCTGCATCGGACTTCTGGTTTTTTCGAGCGGATCGCCTTTGGTGTGCAAAATAGTGCCTGCATAGCAAAGACGGGTCGGCCATTGCGCATTGATATTATGCGCATCGATTCTGGCAACCTGGGGCGTCATGTCCGACCTCACCCCCAGCATTTCACCGCTGATCTGATCGGTCAGTTTGAAGGTTTGCAATTCCAGGTCATGCCCCGAACCGGTCAACAACGAATCCAGGTAATCGATGAACGGAGGAATGACTAACTCATATCCCCAGCAAGCGAACGTGTCCAGTATCTTACGGCGCAAGCTTTCAAGATGCTTAGCCTCTTCCGGCAAAATCTCTTCTATGCCGTCAGGCAAAAGCCAAGAGTCTTTTTGTTGCATTTTTTATATGTCCACTCAAACAAAACGCCCCGCATGCGGAGCGTTGGTTACGGATAGTAGGGGCAATCCCTTGTGGTTGCCCTTGATCTGGGCAGGCACAAGGCCTGCCCCTACTTTTGTTGTTTAAAATATCTAAAGAAATCGGAATCAGGATCAAGCACCATCATGCTTGAGCTGGTAAAGGTCTTTTTATAGGCATTCAAACTGCGATAAAACGTGAAAAACTCGGCATCTGCGCCATAGGCTTTGGCATAGATTTCCGCCGATTTTGCATCGCCTTCACCACGCAACATTTCTGCATCCCGGAACGCGTTCGCCATCGTAACGACACGTTGTCTGTCGGCGTCGGCACGAATTCTTTCTGCGGCTTCCGCGCCTTGCGAGCGGAATTCACGGGCGACTCGCTCACGTTCGGCTTCCATCCTGCGGAACACGGAACTGCTGACTTCCTCAGGCAAATCGATCCGCATCACCTGAACATCGATAATTTCCATACCCAAAGCGGCTGCAAGAGGTCTGGCGTTTTTAATCAATATCTCACGAATTTCCTGGCGATCGGTTGAGACCAATTGCTGGATATTTCGTTTACCGAATTCACCCCGGAAAGCATCTTTAACGATTTGATCCAGACGCAAATTAGCCTGATCAACATCACCGGCAACCACCGTATAAAACGTGGTGACATCACCGATGCGCCATTTAACGAAAGAATCGACAATGACGTTTTTCTTTTCAGCGGTTAAAAACCGTTCCGGCTTAGCTTCCATCGTTTGAATGCGTTTATCAAACTTTTTTACATTGTTGATAAACGGCCATTTAAAATGCAGCCCAGGTTCGTAATCGTTCTTTACGATCTCGCCTAAACGGAACTTGAGTGCCTTTTCTGTTTCACTGACGGTAAATATGCACATCATGCCGATAAACAACAATGCACCCAAACCTACCAATATTTTATTCTGTGTCATTAGCGTCCCCTTGCGTCACGGCCGCGCGTTGAAGAGCGCACGACAGGTTGTTGCACCGTTTCGACCTTAGTCTGTGCAGGCTGATCTGCTGTGCTTTGAGGAACATTGGGTTGTTGAACCGAAGGCTGCTGCTGAATCATTTTATCCAAGGGCAAATAAAGCATGTTGTTACTGCCTTTAACATCAACCATCACCGTATTGGTTTCAGACAATACCGCTTCCATCGATTCGATATAAAGACGTTTCCGGGTCACCTCCGGCGCTTTGGTATATTCCGTCAGCAATTTGGAAAACCGGTTGGATTCGCCTTCCGCCTGAGCAATAACCTGTTCTTTATAACCTTCGGCTTCCTGTATTTTTCTTGCTGCCGCGCCGCGTGCTTTTGGCACCACGTCATTGGAGTAGGCTTCCGCCTCATTAATCAAGCGTTGCTGATCTTCACGCGCCTTGATGGCGTCTTCAAATGCGTTTTGCACCTGCTCAGGCGGCTGTGCATCCTGAAGGTTGACGCTGGTAACCTGGATGCCGGACTTATAGTTATCCATAACATCCTGAATTTCTTTCTTAATCTGGGCCACGATTTCGCTACGGCCCTCGGTCAAAACAAAGTCCATTTTGCTGCTGCCGACCACGCCACGCTGCGCGCTTTCGGTGACCTGTTTCAAGGTAGCCGCAGGATTTACAACACTAAAGATGAAATCCTTTGCATCCTTGACTTGATACTGCACCGCCAAACGGACATCGACGATATTTTCATCTTTGGTCAACATCAATGCTTCTTTCGGCACCGAACCCAGACCCTGCTCAGTCCCGCCGCTACGATAACCAACTTCGATATAACGCTGTTGTTTAACATCAACGACAGTAACACTCTCGATTGGAGACGGAAAATGCCAGTTCAAACCTGACTGAGTCGTCGCAACATATTTGCCGAACCGGGTTTCAACACCTTGAGTACCTTCATCGACAATATAAAAGCCGCTTGCGCCCCATAATACGACTGCGCCTGCCATGACTAAACCCAGGCTTTTTAATGGCGGAATACCCGAAGAGCCGTCGCCACCTTCTTTGCCACCGCCAAAAAAACCGCTTAACTTCTCTTGCAATGAACGTATTGCTTCGTCCAGATCGGGTGGGCCTTTTTGGTCACCACGACCGCTCCAGGGGTCTTTCTTATCGCCGCCAGGCTCATTCCAGGACATAACTTTGCTCCATACAGGTTAACCAACTCATGATCGACATTCTATCGTAAATATCGGCGAAAGGCTAAAAGCAACGACTTTCACCTTTGCCTTTCGCCCTTTTTTAAAGTATTTCCTCTATCTCAACCGTTTTCAGCAGCCCCAAATACTTGGTATCAATTTCAATGACTAATTCACAGCCACCCAAATCATCGGTTTTCTCACTTATTATCTTGGCGCAGGCAAATAATTTCGCCCGGATATCGCCTTGATCAGGTCGCAAATGACAGGTTCTTTTAACTTTGGTATTTGAAAATATTTCAGCCAAGACCTGATAAAGCAGATCGATACCGGCCCCGGTTTCGGCGGACAACCAGACCCGAACCGGATTGCCTGCATCATCCCGTTCAACCCGGGGCTGAATGCCTTCCAACAAATCTATTTTATTGAAAACCTCAAGCTGCCTGACTTCATTAGCCTCAATGTCTTCAAGAACCTGGTTGACCTGATAAATTGTCTCGACCCTGTCATCGCTGCTCGCGTCAATCACATGCAGCAATAAATCCGCTTCGCTGGCTTCCTGCAACGTGGATTTAAATGCCGCGACCAGCTCATGCGGCAAATGCCGTATAAAGCCCACCGTATCGACCAACACAACTTCGCTGTTATTGGGCAACTGGCAATTGCGCAAGGTCGGATCGAGGGTGGCGAACAGTTGATCCGCCACGTAAATATCGGCGCCTGTCAGCCTGTTAAACAGGGTTGATTTACCGGCGTTGGTGTAGCCCACCAGGGAAACCGCCGGCACTTCGGCTTTTTTCCGTTTACTGCGCCCTTGATGCCGTTGTTTATCGACTTTATCCAGGCGCTGTTGAATCTGTTTGATGCGTAAACCCAATAATCGCCGGTCGGTTTCCAGCTGGGTTTCGCCCGGCCCGCGCAGGCCGATACCGCCTTTTTGACGTTCCAAATGCGTCCAACCGCGAACCAACCGGGTTGATAAATGCTGCAATTGCGCCAATTCAACCTGTAGCTTGCCTTCAAAGGTTTGCGCACGCTGGGCAAAAATATCCAGAATCAGCCCATTTCGATCGACCACACGAACGCCTAAAAATCCCTCAAGATTTCTTTCCTGGCTGGGTGAAAGCGGGTGATTAAATAAGACGATGTCGGCTTCGTAAGCTTCGATAACGCCCTTAAGCTCTTCAAGCTTGCCTTTGCCGACAAAATATTTTGGATCGGGTTTTTTGCGGGTGCCGGTGACCACATAGACAGGGTCGGTTCCGGCTGATTTAGCCAATTCTTTTAATTCTAAAAGGTCTTCCTGCATGGAGCGGAGTGTCAGATGAACAAGAACGGCTCGTTCACCTGATTCGGGACGATCAAACAATGAAATACCCCATAGGCGTTATTATAAAATTCTTTTGACTGTTCCTACACAAGCCGCTGCCTTGCAGGTTTTCCGGAAATGAAGCGCGCCGATACCAACGACTAATCATTCTTCACTGGATTCATGCTCATGCGGCATCTTTACCGCTTTACTCGGCACAATGGTCGATATGGCATGCTTATAAACCATCTGGCTTGAGGTATTTTTCAGCATAACCACGTATTGATCAAATGAATCCACCTTGCCCTGCAACTTTATGCCGTTAACAAGGAAAATGGACACAGGTATATGCTCTTTTCTAAGCGCATTTAAAAAGTTATCCTGTAAATTTTGGCCTTTTGACATCCGATTTCTCCTTATTATTTTAATAACTAATGTTTAAGATAACTGCAAATACAAATCAACACAAATCAATACTCCGCTTTCAGAATATTTTTTTTGTCTAAGCTTTGCACATCCTGATTTCAGCTGGTTTTACTGGCAATCGCAAAATATAATGGGGCATATTTTTGTAAATTCAAGCGTAATTTCCTACCTGTCATAACTTAACTTTACTCAATCGCAACGGGAATCTTGCCGATCCTGGCTTGCCATAACTTAGGCGCGGTTTGATGCACCGAAACGCCCTGGGTATCGACAGCAACCATGACCGGCATATCCTCAACAACAAACTCGTGTATCGCTTCCATGCCGAGATCTTCAAAAGCGACAATCCTCGCTTTACGGATAGCCTTGGATACCAGATAAGCCGCTCCACCCACCGCCATCAAATAAACGGCTTTATGCTTTTTAATGGCGGCAATCCCCTCCGGCCCGCGCTCGGATTTACCGATCATGCCGAGCAAGCCGGTTTTGTCCAGCATCACTTCGGTGAACTTGTCCATGCGTGTTGCGGTAGTGGGGCCGGCAGGACCGACCACTTCATCGCGAACAGGGTCGACCGGCCCCACGTAATAAATGAATTTGTTGGTAAAGTCGACCGGCAAGGCTTCGCCCCGTTCGAAGAATTCAGCCATACGTTTATGCGCTGCATCCCTGCCGGTCAGCATAGTCCCGCTAAGCAACAAGGTTTCCCCCGTCGTCCAGCTTTCCACATCCTGCTGAGTCACGGTATCCAGATTGACCCTGCGAGCCGCGCCTGTGTGCCAAGTGATTTGGGGCCAATCTTCCAAGCGAGGCGGCGTAAATTGTGCCGCGCCGTTGCCGTCCAGCACAAAATGCACATGCCGGGTTGCGGCGCAGTTGGGGATGATCGCAACCGGCTTGTTGGCCGCATGGGTAGGATAATCGTTGATTTTAATATCCAACACCGTGGTAAGCCCGCCCAAGCCTTGAGCGCCGATACCCAACGCATTGACTTTGTCGTACAACTCCAGACGCAGTTCTTCAAGCGCATTGCCAGGGCCGCGCGCGATTAATTCCTGGATGTCTATCGATCCCATGCACGCCTGCTTTGCCAACAGCATGGCTTTTTCAGCGGTGCCGCCTATGCCTATGCCAAGGATACCGGGAGGGCACCAGCCCGCGCCCATAGTCGGGACGGTTTTTAACACCCAGTCGACGATGCTGTCCGAAGGATTGAGCATCGCAAACTTTGCCTTGGCCTCGGATCCCCCGCCTTTAGCGGCTATTTCGATATCGAGCGTATCGCCGGGCACGACTTCCATGTGTATCACTGCCGGAGTGTTGTCTTTGGTATTAATGCGTTTTCCGGCAGGGTCGGCCAGTATAGAAGCGCGCAACACATTATCAGGGTGCAGGTAAGCGCGCCGGACGCCCTCGTTAATCATATCGGCGACACTCATGTCAGCATCCCAGCGGACATCCATGCCTACTTTTAAAAATACCGTAACAATGCCGGTGTCCTGGCAAATCGGACGATGACCTTCTGCGCACATCCGGGAATTGATCAGGATTTGCGCCATCGCATCCTTAGCGGCCGGATTTTCTTCCTTTTGATAGGCCTCATGCATGACCTTGATAAAGTCCAGCGGATGATAATAGGAAATATATTGCAGTGCATCG
>JAUXTH010000049.1 GCA_030679035.1 Methylobacter sp.
ATTAACAAGGAGCTGGAACAGCAAGTTCCTTTGTTTGAGAAACAAATCAAATCCTTCAGTGAAGAGTTAATACGGCAATTGGACGAATTCCGCCGTCAGCTGGAAAAAGCGGTCCCTCCGGAGAAACAGAAGCCTAGTTCCAATACTACATAACCATTTATCTCCGAGTTCTCTAGCGCAGACTTTTATTTGTTTATCAACGAGGTGTTTTTTATGAGCTCTAAAACTATAAAGTTGTTTTCCATCGTAGCTTTTATTTTCATCGTTACTGGCTGCATGTTTCAAAAGCCAGACTATGTGAAAGTGATAACTGCGACTGAATTAAACCGAATCATGCAAAATGAGGATATATTCCTCGTTGATGTTCATACGCCTGAACAACGGCATATAAAAGGCACGGATCTTTTTATACCCTATAACGAAATCGAGAAATACAAAGATAAACTTCCCAAAGATAAAAATGCAGCTATTTATCTGTATTGCGAGGGTGGCCCTATGGGAAATGCCGCAGCAAGGTCTCTGTATGAATTAGGTTACCCTAACTTACTCAATCTTGAGGGAGGAGCAAAGGCTTGGCGAAAGGCTGGTCTTGATTTTGAATAAGCGGATGAGTTGTATTAGCTCGACTTGATATGATGTGATGTTCTAAGGTTTGCAAGACGACCACTGACTAACTTATAAAAAATCCATCAGTTGATTCTCAATAGCTGGTCTGGCGATTATCTTCTTCAGCAACACTCAACAAGTGGAGTTAACAAAATGACGAAACAGCGACGGGTAAAGCAATTTTGTACCACTCGTGACACAGCCTATCGACTGTCGGAACTGGAGCCGATAGAGTTCGAACTTGCCACGAATTTTTCCGATCCCTCGGTGTTCATAGACACGACCGTTAAGTTTCAAGAAATCCAGGGCTTCGGAGGGGCTTTCACAGAAGCGGCTGCGGTAACCTTAGACAAAATGCCCTCCCACTTGCGGCAAGAAATTTTGGCAGCCTATTTCTCTCCAGGCACCGGCAATGCCTATAGCTTATGCCGAACCCACATCAATAGCTGCGATTTCTCGCTTGGAAATTATGCCTATACGGAAGTGGACGGTGATGCAGGTCTTGAACATTTCAGCATCGAGCATGACCGGCAATCTCTGATTCCGATGATTCGCGAGGCCATTGAGCTGTCCGGCGGCAAGTTAAAGCTTTTCGCTTCACCCTGGAGTCCTCCGGCCTGGATGAAAACCAACGGCATGATGAATAACGGAGGCAAGCTTAAGCCGGAATATCGCCAAACCTGGGCGGATTACTACGTTCGTTACATTCAAGAATACGGGCGGGAGGGCATACCGATTTGGGGGCTGACGGTGCAGAATGAGCCGGAAGCCACGCAAACTTGGGACTCCTGTATCTACACAGGCGAAGAAGAGCGGGATTTTGTCAGGGATCACCTAGGGCCAACCCTCCATGATGCCGGGCTTGACAATGTTAAAGTGATTGTCTGGGATCACAATCGCGACCGGATGTTTGAGCGCGCCAAGATTGTCCTGGATGATCCAAAGGCGGCTCACTATGTCTGGGGCGTCGGTTTCCACTGGTATTGCGGGGATCATTTCGACAATGTGCAGCTGACTCATGACGCCTATCCCGATAAACACCTTATTTTCACAGAGGGTTGCCAGGAAGCCGGGCCGCATCTCGGTTCGTGGGATACCGGAGAGCGTTATGCTCACTCGATCATAAACGATCTTAACCGTTGGACCGAGGCATGGGTGGACTGGAACATGGTTCTGGATGAAACAGGCGGCCCGAATCATGTGAACAATTTATGTAGCGCGCCCATTATTGCCGACACCCAAGCCGGAGAAATACTCTATCAAAGCTCTTATTACTACATCGGTCATTTTTCCCGTTTCATCCGGCCGGGGGCTCGCCGAGTGGCCTGCGCCAAAACCCTGGACAGCCTTGAAGCAACCGCATTTTTGAATGTTGATGGGACTGTGGCTGTAGTGGTCTTGAACCGCACCGAGCAGGCAATTGATTTCGTGTTAAAGAGTCAGGGATTACAGGCTATAACCTCAATACCGGCTCGTGGGATCAAGACTTTTGTTTTTTAATAACGGCTGGGGAAGCTGTTTATGGCCGACATTCACATACATTAAAATGTCGGGCAACGAAAAGCGGTTGTTCGACCTACAGGACTAAATGTAGTGGTAATTTTACGCCAAATGACTGTTTACACAAAAATTCTTACCACACTATTTAAATGAAATCATGCCGCGATAACTGCTCGATAAACCAGCGCAAGACTTTGCCTTTATTGGTTGTTTTCCAGGCCATGTGGAGAGTATCAATCGGTATCGTGTCTTCTACAGGCAACGCGATCAGCAGGCCTTGCTCAAGCTTATCCTGAATCCGGTGAGCGGGTAAAAAGCCGACGCCTAAACCCGAGCACAGGGCGTGTATTTTTTCCGTCACCGATGGCACGCTCAATACCGGGCGCTTGCTGAATACCCGGTGGCTTTGCGGTGCCTGGTTTCTGGATGAATCCCTGACCACGATAAAACGGTGCTGTTCAATCAGTTGCCGAGATAGCGGCAGCTGTGCTTTGGTTAGCTCATGGCTCGGTGCGACCGCGAAAACCCATTCGATCTGCCGAATCTTTTGGTATTTAATGCCCTGGTTCGGCGTGGTTTCAGCGCCTGCGCCGATGACCAGATCGGCACGGTTGCTGGTGATCGCTTCTTGCGCACCGCCCAACACTTCCTCATAAATATTGATTTCAATATCCGGCAGCACCTCGTAAAACTTGGCTATTAACGGGTAGATGAAATCAAAGTCCAAAATCGAATCTATCGCGATATTGAACACGGGCTCCCAGCCGCTATGAGTCTTTTTGGTGGCTATCGCCAAGCGTTCCGTTGCGTCCAGGATTTTCCTGCCTTGTTCAAGCAACACTCTTCCGGCCTGCGTTAATACGGCTTTCCTGCCTTCCTTGCGAAACAAGACCACATCCAGATCCTGTTCCAGTTTCTGTACGGTATAAGAGATTGCCGAAGGAACCCGGAAGAGTTCATTAGCCGCGGCGGCAAAACTGCCTTTCCGGTCAATTGCATCCAGTACTTCCAGCGCATCGAGGGTGATAGGATATTTCATGCTTTTCGCTTTTGTTTATTGTTCAAATATTTTGAATCTATTAAGCAAAATCTATCGCTTTTTA
>JAUXTH010000149.1 GCA_030679035.1 Methylobacter sp.
TTCCTTCACAACTGGCGTTATGACTCGTGCGCGACTGAAGTCGCGGCTCCGTTTATGTTTTTCCCTGATTTTTAAAGCAGAACTTAAAATCACTAAGCAGAAATTTGCACCCTATCGCTTTATTTAAGCGCGATTGCCCTACTCCAGAAAGTGTAAAGGCCGGAGTTCAAAGCTCGCTTTGAACCTTAGTAGGAGAGAACATCAGATAGGTGAGTCGCTACCTTGTGAAAGCAGGATCTGCCGCAACTGACCTGAAAAAAAGCCGCTCCCGCTACCCGCCTTGCCGGACGATTTTGAAACACTCAACAGTTCCGCTCATCTCGTTAGCCGTCAGCAGGTAATGCTCGCCATCCACGACAAAATGGGCGATTCCTTCCGGTGACTTGTCTTCATCGCCGCCGATCTTGCCCAGGGCGACCACTTTAGGATGAAAGGGATCGGCCAACGAAATCAATTCAACCGAACCGGCCCGCTCCATGCCGACCGCAACATACGGTACGCCATCCAGATCCAGCGCAACCAACATTTCCGGTTCCGAGCCCTTTTTGCTGCTGCGCCGCTCCGGGTAGACTTTATTGGCAAAAGCCACTTCATCAATCTGGCTGCCGGTATCACCCAGCAAGGTACCTGTCGCCGCATCGAAAACGCTGACCGAACGCCCACCACTGGTCGGCTGGCCCTCCGCTGGCGCAGAGTTATCCGTATCGGTATCGCCTTCATCGGCGGTAACGAAATAACGGCCATTGGCTACCGTGGTTATCCCGTCGGGTTCGCGCAGCCCCGTCATCGATTGCTCGAACTTCACCCAGCCGTCATAGCGGGCATCGGTTTTATGCTGGGTCGCTCCCAAGCCGTAATAACTGATAACCTGTTCGCTGACTAAATCGACGACAGCAACTGCATCGTCTTCCTGCAAAGTCACATAGGCTTTCTTTGCATCCGGCGAAATGGCAATATATTCCGGCTCCAATAAGGCTGGGGAATGGGTTTTTATCGGGATTAATATTTTCTGCTCGCCTTTGGTTTCCATGCCGCTTACATCCTGTCCTTCAAAACTCCCCAACAGAACCTTTTTCTTGTCAATTTTGCCGTTGCCGTCGAAATCCATATTCTTGCTGATAATACCGTCGCCATTCCAGTCGATTTCCCTTTCCATAAACCGGCCGCCTTTGCTTACCACAAAGCCTTCATAATTAATCGCGTTAGCCAGTTCCAGGTTTTTGTGGCTCACAATGAGGCCGGACTTATCCAAATGAACCATGGAAATACTGCCTTCCGGCGTGAAAAACTGCTTGCTGGATGGTTCAAACAAAAAATCCTCGCCTTCATTGGCGATCATCGCAAGCTTGCCGTCTTCGGAAAATACCACTGAATCGGGCCCAAAGCCAACAACAACCCGATCCATCAATAGCCCCGTTGTTGCCGAACGAGTCTCCAGCCTGCCTGGACGGTTACCGGCATCGATAACCGCCGCAAACAGATCCAGTGTAGGATGAAAAGCAACCGAGGT
The DNA here is from genome assembly GCA_030679035.1 of Methylobacter sp. Taxonomy (GTDB): domain Bacteria; phylum Pseudomonadota; class Gammaproteobacteria; order Methylococcales; family Methylomonadaceae; genus Methylobacter_A. The sequence goes on from JAUXTH010000149.1 coordinate 1,511, forward strand.
CAGTTCTTCGCCCTTACTTAATTTAAGATTGAAACGCGCTTTTCTATGCACATGCTGAGGCTGGCTGACATCCAGCACATCAACCTCACCCGTTGCAAAATTGCTGAGCACCGCCCGCAACGTGGATTGCTGCACGCTGACGATTTCCGTGCCTTCAACATAACCCGAATCATAGCGGCTAACCGGTTCTATGATCCAATTACTGGCAGTGGGTGGAACAGGCTCCAATGCGCAACCCGCCAGCCATAAAACCAGCACAACTTTAATAATGTGACTAATTTTCAACACTAACCTCTTTGATGACCGATTTTTATCCGCTCATCATATACGAAATCTTACCCATAAAAAAAAGCCACACTGATAATTCAGTGCGGCTTTGTTCGACTTGATGCCTGGATCTATTTAATACGCTAATTGTGCACGCACAGTGAAGGTATCAGTATTTTCTGGTTGACCGCCTGCACGATTAATAACAGCAGGGTTAGTTAGACTAAATGCCCTGGTGTAATCAGCCATTAAGCGCATATTGCTATTCATATACCAGTTTAAAGCGACTGTCATGTTTGACATATTACCGCCTTTGAAAACTCCATCGTTTAATTCAACAGAAGAGTAACGTGTCGCAAGTTCCCATGCACCCAAGCCGCCATTTTTAAGGCTGAATTTCTTATCTGGATCGAGTTTATAAAACCTGCCTTGTTTGTACTTGCGTGACTCGCCGGTGATTGTCCAGGCTGCATCGGCATACCAGCCATGCAGCCCTAGATTTGAAGTTCCACCATCTGCCGCAACTACTCCTGCTCCCTTTTGAGCGCGGTCTATCCACATGTGGGTATATTCACCGCCTGCAGAAAAAGGCCCGTACATAGCGGAAGTTTCCAAGCCTAACATTGATATATTGTCTACATCATTAACCGTCGAATCTATCAAATTAAGGTTAGACATATGATTTGTTTCATAATCAAATCGCAGCGCTTTAGATTGAGCTACGTCGCCGTTACCATCTGGCTTACGGTAATTACCGGCGATACCTAAATGCACAACTTTGGTTTTCTCTTCAATCGGCGCGTAAGTTGCGCGTCCTGAAACAGCCCAGCCTTCATCACCGGCATTGGCAACTTCTGTGCCTGCAGTTCTAGCAGGTGTAATCGAATTGCCATAAATACCGCCTGCTGCCGTCCATCCTTTTTTGGCTTCGCTTTGAAAATTCAGACCAATCGCACGATCAACAACCGGAGCGGCTATTACGTTCATTAAAGAACGCTCGGTAAACATCTGGTCGTTAGAGCTTTCGAGCAACTCGCGGCTGAAGTTTTGCTTTTGCTGACCGCCGGTAATGCTCATAAAATCTAAGCCGGTATATTGCAAAAATAAATCTTTCATGGCGACGCCGTTATCAGCGAAATCCGCTACGGTTTTAAAGTTCCAGTCTTTATAGAAAGTACCGCTAAAGTCTATCCGTGCGCGACGAAATTCTGTGCCGTCATTAGCCTCAGCAGGAGTAGGAGGTGTTGTTGATGCAAGGCCTGTTGTTCGATTTGCTAAAACAAATTCATCATTGCTGGTGAAATTCGCATCAGCATGAATACGGCCACCCAGTTTAAACTTGAAATTTTTATCCTTTGTTTCAAAGTTAAGGCCTTTATTATCCAATTTGACATTAACCGAATCAGGCCCTGAAGCTTGTTCTGTGTGCTCTTGCAATGCTTTGATTGCATTGTCTTTCAAAGCCAAATCTTCACGAATGGCTTTAATTTCCGCTTTATCTAATTTCTCTGCTTTATCCGCTGTTTTCGCAGGAGTGTTGTCGACTTTTTCAAAATTGCCCATCAGTTGTCTATGCGGACCCGGCTCTGCATAAATCTGTTTGGTTTTGGTATCGACATAAAGATCCATCGCAAAAGCGCCGGATGAAGCGCCTGCACCTAAAACGGTTGCGATTGCCAATGTAAGTTTAGAAATTTTCATATTTGCTCTTGGTTGTTATCAAAAAATTAGAAGTTGTTATCGAAAAGTTTGAGCAAGAATATGGAAATTAAATGACAGCTTAATGACAGATTTATTACAGTTTGATGACGGCGCAACAAAACGACACACCGTTGCCAATCTACAAAAATTTAAGTCCCTGGTTAGGCTTTGTTGTGATTTTTTTGCAGAATAACCAGCACGTTAGCCATTCTCCTTTTAGCAACAAAAACACTTACTAATTGACCAACGCGGGCTTTGTCTGCATGGATATAGGTAAGGGGGAGCACGACTGCATGAGCAGTTGTCGAGAAGCGGAAGCTTTGGCCTCCTGAAATCAAGGCTTAAAAGTTGATAAACAACGACCCCATAATCAAGTGATGCATAGCGTTGTTGGTGTGGGTGGCGTCATCCAGATACTGGTTCATATAACCAGCTTCAGCCCGGAGACTTTTATTGAAGGTCCAGCCAAGACCCGCAAACGCGCGGTTCTGGTCAAAACCGGACTGGCCGCCGACTCGTGTGGAGTTGACTCGGATAAAAAACTCGTCCCAGGCAATCAGGCTTAAACGCGGCTCGAACTCTAGCGGATACATAACCCGTAACATCTGCCGTGGCCGGAAACGAACATCATTGCCTTGTATGAAGCTGCTTTCAATCATGGTTCTAAACGTAAAGGTTCCGACACTGGTAGGCAAGACATAGCGGAACGCCGGCCAGACATCTTGCTGGGAAACATAGCTCTTCCCGACGTTTTGGGTAGGCACCCAGGTGTAGCCTGCCCATATAGTTGCCCGGTCACTGAGTGAATAGCCCAGCGCCGCACGCACCACGCCTTGATTCCAATGATTCCAGTTGTCGTCGAAGCGGGATTGACCTTCCAACCAGATACGGCCTTTTTCCAGCTTAGGATCCACGACCTTCAGACTGCCCTCGCCTACGACTTGCAGCCAGCTGCCGGCGTCCTGAAGCAAGTCGTCTGCCGTTGAAATTGTACTGAATGAACCCAGCATCACGGCGGCGATTCCCCATAGCTGTATTTTTCTCTTGATCATATCGTTTTCCTAATGTGGTTTTGATGGGCGCCTAAAGTCTCGATACTGTTGAGTTAGGATCTCGCCAAAAATAACTTCCGTTTATGGTTCCCACGCGGAACGCTCCTCGTTATACACAAGTGTCTGCGGGACACCGTCATTCTGGCAGGGATGCCGGAATCCAGGCACATGGATGTGAAAGCTTGGTAACTAAACAACGGGCGAAGTTCGAAAGTTACCGTCCATGGCTCTGGATACCGGCATCCATGCCGGTATGACGACTCTCGGACATACTTGTGTATAACGCGATGAGAGCCAGAGCTTGGGAACCAGCGCAAATATATTCTATGGCTCTTTTCATTTCTTAACGCCCATCAAGCCCAACAGCCCCTTCATCAACGCCAAAGGTGTAGGCGGACAACCGGGAATCACCGCATCGACAGGAATGACATTGGACACCGCGCCGCAACTGGCATAAGACACGCCGAACTCTCCGCCGCAGGCAGCGCAATCTCCGGCTGCAACCACCCATTTCGGATTCGGTGTCGCCTCATAAGTGCGCAGTAACGCGGTTTGCATATGCCTTGAAACCGGCCCTGTGACCAATAACACGTCGGCGTGTCTTGGCGAAGCTACAAAATGAACGCCAAAACGTTCAATATCGTAAAAGGGATTATTCAGTGCGTGAATTTCCAGTTCGCAGCCGTTACAAGAGCCTGCATCGACTTGGCGTATCGCGATGCTGCCGGAAAACTGCTTGTCGATGTGACGTTTGATTTGGATGCCCAGCTGCTCCAGTTCGTCCTCGTTCCCACGCTCTGCGTGGGAACGCATGCTAAACCGTTCGGTGACAACGCCCGTGGTCAGGATTTTTTTAAAGATTCTCAGCATTGTCCCTTCCTATAAATCATTGCCTGAATAAGAGCCATTCAGGGATTTGTTGCACACAGGAAAATCCGGCACGATATTATTCAGCACCAGTTTTTCCAGCGCAGCCCAATTCAATTGACTGGGATCGCGCGGATAAAAACGGGCGATTTTGTTATCGGCATCAAAGCGGATGTGGCTGATAATCTCGCCGCGCCAACCCTCAACAATTCCCAGGCCTTCACTACCCGCCGCCGGCATTTGCCATTCTGTGCGTATATCTCCGTCAACAAGCCGGTCGATAAACTCTCCTATCAAACGCAAAGCCGTCCTGATTTCTTTGTACCTTACCCAAACCCTGGAGGCAATATCGCCTTGATTTTCCAGTGCGACTTTAACCATTACCCGATCATAGGGTGCATAAGGCGCATCGCGGCGCACATCGAAATCCTGTCCGCTGGCACGGCCAACGTAACCCAAGGTTCCAAAAGCAGCGGCGGTTTGTTCAGACAAAAAACCCGCCGTATACAGCCGGTCTTCCAGTGAAGTATTAAGATCCAGCGCGAGTATAACCTCCGCCAGTTCCGTTCTTAATTCGGCTATTTCCTTTTTAATCAAGCTACATGATGCATCCGACAAGTCGCAGACAACACCGCCGGGAACAATTTGATCCATCAGCAGGCGATGACCGAACACCGTTGCATTGGTACGCAGCCAGAGTTCGCGCAGGCGGGTAAACTGCATTTGCGCGAACACAAAAGCCACATCATTGCAGATTGCACCTATATCGCCCATGTGGTTGGCGACGCGTTCCCGTTCTGCCAGAATGCCGCGTATCAATGCGGCGCGAGGCGGGATTTCAACGCCCGCCGCTTGCTCCATAGCCATGCAGGCAGCCCAGCAATGCCCGACCGTGGTATCGCCGGAAACACGCCCCGCCAGTCTGGCTAAAGACTCGGGCGTTCTGCCTTCGGCGATTTTCTCTATGCCCTTGTGGACGTAGCCCAAACGTTCTTCCAGATTTAGGATAAGCTCGCCAACGGCCTGAAACCGGAAATGCCCAGGCTCAATAATTCCGGCATGTACCGGGCCTACCGGAATTTCATAAGTGCCTGCGCCGTGGGATTTGATAAACGGATAATGTATATCCGGCGCAGTGATGCCTACCGGCGTCCCTTTAACCGGAAAGTCTTTTCGTAACGGATAGCTGTTTTCAGTCCAGGCTTGATGCCGCGTCCAACGCCTGTTATCGGGATGGCCGATAAATTTAATGCCGAACATGTCTTGCGTATGACGTTCACTGCGGTTGGCGGCCGGATAAACCGTGGCCTGGCTTGGCAACTCGGGATTCGAGTCGTCAAGCAGAGTGCGCAGCAACACATACTCACCTTGTTTTTCAAAGCAGGCGTTGATCAAGAACAGGCTCTGAACCTGTTCCGCCCATCCTGCTGCCCAGCGCAGGTTTTGCTGTACAGCCAGTTCTGCAAATCGTTGCCATGCGTGGCTTTCGATCTGCCATAGCGTAATTGAAGGCACATCGATCTGGGCGACCGTAATCTCGGTGCCTAGCCGACTTAAAAAATCCGCTGTCCATTTTGAAGTACTCATAACGGCGTACTCCCGGAGATTAACAGTGTCGCCTGCGAAAACCAGTGCGCCAAAAAGCCGGGGATAGCCAGACCCAACCAAAGCACCAAGGCCAGATGTATGGTGACCGGCCATAAGTTGGCGGTAATCGGGTTTTGACCTTCGGGCCTGTCGCCGTAAACCATCGGCTGGATATGCCTGAACAGCCCGGCAAAGGCAATGCCGATACCCAGCAACAGCGGTAACGTCAACCAAGGATAACTGTGCATGGTCGCCAGCAGCACCAGGAACTCACTGGTAAACACGCCGAATGGCGGAAATCCGGCAATGGCAATAGTGCCGATCAACAAGCCCCAACCGATCTTGGGCTGTGTTTTAATCAAGCCGCGGATCTGGTCTATACGCTGGGTTCCGGCCAGCTGCGCCGCATGGCCTACCGTCACAAAAATGGCCGACTTGGTCAACGAATGCACGGTCATGTGCAACAACGCGGCAAAAGTGGCCAACGGGCCGCCGATGCCGAACGAGAAAGTCATCAGCCCCATGTGCTCAATGGATGAGTAGCTGAACAGTCTTTTTATATCTTTTTGCCGATGCAGCAGTATCGCGGCAACCAGGAACGACAGCATACCGAAGCCCATCATTAAATAGCCCGCCATATTGGAATCCGTCGCGCCATCCACCAGCATCTTATTGCGCACCACCGCATACAAAGCGTCGTTTAACAGTAATCCCGACAACACCGCAGACATCGGGGTCGGGCCTTCGGAATGGGCGTCGGGCAACCAGTTATGCAAAGGCACTAGGCCGATCTTTGTGCCGTAACCGATCAGCAAGAAAACGAAGGCGATTTCAAGAATTTCCGGATTTAATTTATCGGCATTTTCGTAAAGCACTGACCACAGCAAGGCATTTTCCCCGTCGCCGATCTGCACCGCCGCGTAATACAGCAAAATGGTGCCGAACAGGGCTTGGGCAATACCCACGCCGCACAAAATAAAATATTTCCACGCCGCCTCAATCGATTCCGGCGTTCGGTACAAACTGACCAGCAACACGGTTGCCAGCGTCGCCCCTTCCATCGCCACCCACATGATGCCCATATTATTAGTGGTCAGCACCAGATACATGGCCAGCATAAAACCCTGGAACATCGAGTGATACAGTTTCAACCGGTTATCGCTGAGTTTGCCGATTTCCTTTTCATGCTCCATATAGGGCGAGGAAAATATCGACGTGGTAAAGCCGACAAAAGCGGTCAACACAATCAAATACACATTAAACGGGTCGATTAAAAAAGCCCTGCCCGATGAAATAATCGTACCTTGGTTGAGTACGTTGATCGCCAGCCAGATGGTCGCCAACAAGCAAATGCCGTTAAACCGGACATTAATTTTTCCGGTGTCTTCTCTGTGACCCGCCAGCGCAAAATACAGTATGCCGACCAACGGTATTAATAAGACCAAGTAAGCGGCAATCATTTATCCACCTCGTGCAGCTTGTTTAACAAATCGACATCCAGCGAATCGATACTGGTGCGTATGTGCAGGAAAAAGATGCCGAACAGCACCGCCGCGACCAGTACGTCGAACGCAACACCCAACTCAACCACCATCGGCATTCCGTTGGTGGCAACGATGGCCGCGAAAAACAAACCGTTTTCTATCGACATAAAACCAACCACATGGGCGATAGCCTGACGATGCGAAATCATCAGCAACATACCCAGCAGCATGACTGACAGACTGACTGCCAGCGCATTCAACATGACTACCGATGAGGATTGCACAACCGGATGCAGCACGTAATAACTAAACACCATCAGGCTGGCTCCGCCCATCATCACTGCGGTTTTATTGTTTAAGGCTTCAATATCACGATGCATATTCATTTTCAGAACCTCCCGCCTTAACATCCACGGGATAAGAATCACTTTAAGCGCCAAGGTCAGCACCGCAGAAATGTACAGGTGATGATTATTCAGGCTGTATGCCGCCAATGCCGTGGTCAAGGTCAATAAAAAACCCTGCATCGCAAATACGAAAATCAGCCGCAGCAACCGCCCCTGCCCTAACATAAGAAACGAGGTCAACCCCACCAATGCGGCCATCGATAAAATGGCCTGGGTATAAAAATCCAGTTGTTCGATGTTCATAGCTTATTGCCTATGTTTAAAAAAATGGAACGCGGATGACACAGATTAAGACGGATTTACGCGGATTTTTTATAGCTTTATCCATAACTTCTCATCATCACAGGCCGCATTCAGAATCAAATCGGTTGATAAACAAGCGATTAAAAATCTTTTATTCACCACGAAGATCACGAAGAAATAAAACTTCGTGTCCTTCGTGATCTTCGTGGTAATAATTTTTTACTTTCATCGTGCTGCTTCCAGGATGATGTGGCTCAGCATTCCCAATAACCCCAACAAATAAGCGAAACTCAAATATTCCTGCACTCGGAACAGACGCATTTTTGCAACCAGCGTTTCCGCTATCGCCAGAAAAACCGCCAACACCGCAAGCTTGCCCATGATAGCCAGCAAGCCGTAACCTAATGCTTGAACGCCAAAGCTTTCGGCGATACCCCAGGGAAGAAAGATATTCGCGATCAATACCCCATACAGCATCAGCTTCAACTGACTCGCCCATTCAATCAGCGCCAAGTGGCGGCCGCTGTATTCAAGGATCATAGCCTCATGAATCATGGTCAGCTCCAAATGCGTCGCCGGATTATCCACGGGAATGCGCCCCGTTTCCGCGATAGCGACCAGTACCAAGGCCGCCAACGCAAATACAAACGAAGGCCGTAAAACCAATCCTTCATTGAGCACATGGCTGATAGCAAACGATAAATTGGTCGTTGAGGCGGTCATGGTCAGCGTGAAAATCGCCATCAGCATCGCCGGTTCCGCCAGCGATGAAATGGTCATCTCCCGCGATGAACCCATGCCGCCGAATGCGGTGCCGATATCCAGACCTGCCAGCGCCAGGAAAAACCGGGCGAAAGCGAAAAAACCCACCATCACGATCACATCGGCGCTGGCCGAAGTCGGCAAATCGACGGCAATCAACGGCACAACGGTTGCCGCCAGCACCGTTGCCGAAAAGATAATGTACGGCGCCTTGATAAATACCCACGAAGCCTGCTCTGAAACGACGGGTTGCTTGTAAGTCAGCTTAAGCAAATCCCGGTAAGGCTGGAAAATAGACGGCGCTTTGCGATTTTGCAACCGGCATTTGCAGCATTTGACCCAGCCTGCCAGCAACGGAGCCAATGCGACAAACAGCGTGGTTTGTAAAACAGCTATTAACCAGTTCATTGGCTAATCACCCATAACATAATAATTAAGGTCACAAACGAATAGCCCAGATAAACCCGGATATTTCCCGTTTGAATGCGTCCCACCAGTTTGGCCGTATTGTTTACCCCGCGAGCAATCGGTTCATACAAACGCGGCCAACTGTGATCCTGAATCTGCAACTGATAATGAACTGCTGCCACATCCTGGTTCATCGCACCTTGCATGTCTTTGTCGATCTGCTCGTCAATAATCCAGACTTTGGCGAAAATACGCCGGAACGGCATCGTAAAGGCGCTGCTGCTGTATTGCATGCGATGCGTCAAGCCGCCAAAACCGCAATCCCAGGTATCCGATCTACGCAGCGCCGTTGCGGGATTGCGCCGCAAATACCAAAAACTGACGCAACCGGCTATCATCGCACCGATCAGAACCAACGGCGGGGCATAAGAAGCTTGTTTAGCAGAAACCGGTGCCAGCCACAACCAGCCTAAGGCGGCGTCATTCGGCAAGGTTTCGCCTAATAATTGCCCGGCGACATTATTGATCAGGCTGATGATCAAGCCGGGAAAAATCCCGAACAAGAAACACAAACCGGCCAGCAGCATAGGTCCGGCCAGCATGCCTGCATCCTGAACTTCATGCGCTTTCTCGCAATGATGCGATCGGGGCAGTCCCAAAAAGATCAAACCAAACACCTTGACGAAACAGGCGGCGGCCAATGCCGCCGTCAGCGCTAATGCAGCGGCGGCAACCGGAATCAAACTGCGCAATACGCCATTGTCCAGCACATCGACCTGCAATGCGGTCTGAAATGCCAGCCATTCCGAGACAAAACCGTTAAACAAAGGTAACGACGAGATACTCATACAACCAATCAAAAACAACACACTGGTTTTCGGCATCTTTTTAATCAGCCCGCCCATCATGTCGATATTTAACTGATGGGTTTGATGATGAATAATCCCTGCTCCCAAAAACAGCAGGTTCTTGAACAATGCATGATTGAAGGCATGAAACAGCGCCGCCAACAAACCCAGCGCCGCCAGCTGCGGATGACCGTTGGACATAAAGATCATCGACAATCCCAGCACCATAAAAATGATGCCGATGTTTTCGACCGAACTGTAAGCCAACAGGCGTTTTAAATTGGTCTGCATCATCGCGTACAGGATGCCGCCCAGCGCCGACACAGTGCCCAATATCAGCAACACCACGCCCCATTGCCAGTGCACATCGCCGAGCAAATCAAAGCAAAAACGGATCAGTCCGTACAGCGCAACTTTAAGCATCACGCCGCTCATCAACGCGGAAATATGCGAAGGCGCCACCGGGTGCGCTTCCGGCAACCAGACATGCACCGGAACTATCCCGGCCTTCATGCCGAAACCCAGCAGCGCCAGCATAAAGGCGATGCTGGCCCAGGTTGTTGACAACTTCGCCCCGCGCAAGGCGTCGAAGGTAAAGCCATCCGCGAATCCGGCCAGTACGCCAAAGCCCAGGATAATGGCTAATGCGCCGACTTCCGCCATCAATAAATAGATAAAAGCGGCACGGCGATTGGCGGAATTTTCATGCTGGAACGCGACCAGAAAATAACTGGCGACCGACATCAACTCCCAGGCGATCATAAAAAAGAACGCGTCGTCGGCCAACAACACCAGCAGCATCCCGGCAACAAACAGGCCGGTAAATAAGCCCAAGACTGCAAAAGGATGCTGACTTTCGTCGTAACTGTTCACATAGCCCGGCCCATATAGACTGACCGCAGCTGTGGCAATGCCGACGATTAAAAAGAAAAAACCTGACAAGCAATCAAAACGAACATGCCAGGGCAGCCAAGGTAACCCTAAGCTAAGTTGATCGGTAACCACCTCTTTACCGATCAACACGCTCAGCCCGGCCAATACCGCAAAAACGCCGGATAAACCCAGTAAAACAAACACCGCTTGCCGTAAAAAAACCGGGTAATGTTTTTCTTCCAGACTGCCTGCAATCGCAGATTGATAATGTTCGTTGGTACTCGGGAATTTTTTAAACCAGTACCGACTTAATTCCAGTATATACCGACGCTGATTCATCATCAGTCCCAGTAAGCCGGAAGCAAAGCTTAAAAGTACTGCACAATAAGCTGACACAAGGATCATGAAATTCTCACTATCGCGTAAGTCGGGTTACGACTGCATGGACAGATATTTGCTCCTGCAATATCTGCATTCCCCACATCCCTGTGAGGAATGCAGGAGCAATTGCCGAACATAGCGTAAACCGACACTTTAAAACCACGGATGTCGGGTTACGGCACTACGCCTAATCCGACCACAATCTACAATCATTTTCTGTCATCCGCCGTCATTAACCGCGCAGCGAGCGCATGATCGGAAAACGTTTCAAACGCTTTACCTATTTTCCGGCATCGTCCACCCTGAGCTTCATAGTTCTGCGTGTAATCATGGATAAACTCCATAACGGTATGATCAATCAGGTAACCGTCTGAAAAATCCAAAATAACCGTCTTACCTTTGTCCAGCTGGGCAAGTGCTTTTTTCAAAGGCAGGAAGTTTGAAAAAAGGGCGGAACCTAATAACTTAACGGTCAGCGTATCTTTATCTTGTTGCTCGATAGTAAAGTGAATCTTGAACAGGTTGTTAGGCCAAACGCCCCTGGCCATATTAATCGCAAGCTTTACAATAATCCCCAAAATAACGCCCATCAGCAAATCTGTCGCCAATACGCCGATAATCGTGACCACAAACATGAATAACTGTTCCTTGCCTACCTCCCTGACTCGGTAGAATGTTTCAGGCGAGGCTAAACGGTAACCGGTATAAACCAATATTGCGGCCAACGAAGCTAACGGAATGCTATTAATGAGGCGTGGAAACAAAACCACAAACAGCAACAATAACAAGCCGTGAAAGAAATTAGCCCAGGCTGTTTTGGCCCCGTTATTGACATTCTCCGAGCTGCGGACAATTTCAGCAATCATCGGCAAGCCGCCAATGAAACCGGCAACGACATTGCCCACCCCGACTGCCGTTAAATCATGGTCTAGGTCGGAAGAGCGTTTATAAGGGTCGAGCTTATCTATCGCTGTCGTACTCAGTAAGCTTTCAAGACTGCCCACTAAACTGATGCTGAACACGGCTTCCCAAAAGGCTACGCTGAATAGTTTGGAAAAATCGGGAAAATAAAAATCACCCGAAAAATTTTCGGAAATCGACACCAGGAATTTCGATCCACTGGCCGCCGCATCTTGAGCCAGATTAAAATGCCAGGCGAATAAGATGCCCACCAACACGACAATGATCGGGGCGGGAATCCTGCTTCCGGTAAATGGCCACGTAATGAGCACGAGTAAACCCAAGAAACTGATCAAGCCGATTTCCGCATTCATGCTAAGCAGGCTGTGCGGAATTTGTGCAATGATCGAAAACAAACTGCCGGGTTCCGGTACGCCGCCCAGCATGACATGAGTTTGTGTGGCGATGATAATAATGCCGATCGCTGCCAGCATGCCATGCACCACCGACGTGGGGAAAAAGGAACTTAGCTGCCCCAGCTTATAGAACCCCATCAAAACCTGCAAAACACTGGCCACCACGATAGCCGCCAAGGTGTACCGATAACCGGCCATCGCATCGCCTTCGCCCAACGCTTGCACCGCCGCCAAAACCACCACAATCAGGCCGGCAGCCGGGCCATTAATGGTCAGGTATGAGCCGCTGATACGCGATACCAATACCCCCCCGATAATTGCCGTGATAATGCCTGCCGACGGCGGAAAGCCGGAAGCCACCGATATACCCAGACACAGCGGCAAGGCGATTAGAAAAACCAGCAATCCTGATTGTAAATCACTACGCCAGTTTTCTTTTAAGCCCGCCAGACCGGTTTGGGGTTTAGCTGAACGGGATAGATTATTCATAGAAGTCCTCGTTTATTGTAAAAATAGTGTGTCTCTAAATGATTCACTATACCACTGTAGCATTAACAGCAAATCCCGCTACAGGTACATCCTACAAAAACCTCACCCTAAACACCATAATGATCGCTTTTACGGCGGCTCATGTTATTTCGTTTCATTCTGCGTACCGCCAAAGGGTGCTCGGAGAAGGTATCATGATATTCCATGCCGAAGAACCGGCATTGCCCCCCCTGCCCTTCATAGCGGTGCTGAAAATCATGAATGAATTCCATCACGGTATGATCGATCAAATAAGCGTTGTTCAATTGAAATATCACCGTCTTGCCGTAAGCCAGATTAGCCAGCGCAGTTTTCAAGGACAAGAAGTTGGAAAAAATCGCCGCGCCCACTATCGAGACCACGACAGTATCGGCGTCTTTCGGTTCAATAACAAAGTGAATCTTGAACAGATTGTTCGGTCTGACGCCGCGCAGCATGTGGATGACGAACTTGGTCAAAATACCGATACCGACACCCACCAACAAATCGGTCGCCAACACACCGATAATCGTCACCACGAACATGAACAACTGTTCTTTGCCAACGCCCATGACCTTGGCGAATTCTTTCGGCGATGCCAAGCGGAAACCGGTAAATACCAGCAGAGCCGCCAATGCAGCTAAGGGTATGCTGTGAATCAGCCGCGGAAACAACACCACGAACAACAACATGAAAGCGCCGTGAAAGAAGTTGGCCCACTGGGTTTTTGCCCCATTGTTCACGTTAGCCGAACTACGCACGATCTCCGCTATCATTGGCAATCCGCCGATTAAACCGGCAACCAGATTGCCTACGCCCACCGCTGTTAAATCGCGGTCAAGATTGGAATGGCGTTTATACGGATCAAGCTTATCGACCGCCATTGCGCTGAGCAAACTCTCCAAACTGCCCACCAAACAAATGCTCACCACGGCTTCCCAGAACTCCAGCGTGGCGATTTTCGAAAAATCCGGAAAATAAAAACCGGACATGAAATTTTCAGAAATCGCGACCAGAAACGCCGGCCCGACGGTTTCTTCGTGATGCGGCAAAAAATGCGCATCCGGAAGAAACAAATACATGTGCTCATGTTCCAGATCAAAATACCGAGCCAAGCCCATACCCACCAACACCACGATAAGCGGGGCCGGGATCATCTTTAAGCTTGGGTTTTTTATCATCGACCAGACTGTCAGTATCACCAACCCTGAAATACCGATAACGGCAATTTCAGGATTAAGATTAACAATGCTATGCGGAATTTGTGCGATCGTTGAAAACAGACTGCTGCCTTTCTCCGGCGTAGTACCCAGCACCACGTTGATTTGCTTGGCCATGATAATAATGCCGATAGCCGCCAACATGCCATGCACCACCGATGCGGGGAAAAACGAGCTGAGCCGTCCCGCCTTAAAAAATCCCATCAGAATTTGTAACACACTGGCAATAACGATGGCAGCCAGCGCATAGCGGTAACCGGCCATCGCATCGCCATCACCCAAGGATTGCACCGCACCCAAAACCACCACGATCAACCCGGCGGCCGGGCCGTTAATGGTTATATACGATCCGTTGATACGCGAAACCAGCACCCCGCCGATAATAGCCGTGATAATACCGGCCGATGGTGGAAAACCAGAAGCCATCGATATACCCAAGCACAATGGCAAGGCAATAAGAAAAACCAGAAAACCGGACAGTAAATCGCTACGCCAGTTTTCTTTTAACCCCGCTAAACCGGTCTTTGGTAGCCCTGACAGGGATGACTCACTCATACAAATCCTCGTAATGATAAAAACGCTATCAAATTACAAGCGATTACCATGCCAACTGGCTTTATACTTATAATCAGCTGATTTACTTATCATTTTATTGATAAGCATCTGAAAATAAGATCTATAGAGGTGCAAAACAACCGACCGGTTGTTGTTTTGCACCGATGCCGGAAACAGTCTGATGTCTTAACTGTTTAACTTTTGGTGACTAGCCCTACAAAAAAGGGATCTGAATGTTGCTGTCTACCTGAAGATTTTCGTGCTTTTTGTGATTTTCGCGGAGGAAATGATTTTTCTAGAATCACACGATTTTTCCGGGTTCAATCATAAAACGCCTGAATATATTTCTCCCTGTTTAGCCAGGGACTTTTTATCGGCGCGTAATGATCAATTACGTTTTCTGAATCCAGCAATTCAACGGTTATTGCCCCGCCAAGCTTCTTCTCAATGTGGTGAAAAGACACATAATCGGCCAAATCCTCATTCCATGACGAGCCACTGTAAAAACTGACGAAAGGCGTTTTTATCAGTTGCGAAAACATCTCTGTGAGTTCGGCTCTCGGAATACTCCCCTTCTTCGGAAATGAGCCGTAGGGGTTGAGTTCAAGGCGATGTGCAAAGTCGCATTGCGGCGCAGGCTGTAACCAATTTAACCAAACCCTGTCGGTGAACTCGGAAATTTTTTGAGTGCTGCCGATCAACCGCCGGTGATGATGATCGAAGTAAGGCGTTGCCCCGGATTCTATATCAACAAGGTGCGCTCCTTCATGCAGCAAACCGTATATTAGGGCCTTGTAATCCGTTTGAGTGCGCACGCGAATCGTCGGCGATGCTTCTGACTTGTCGAACTGGGAGTCGTTCTTATAGCTCAACCAGTCGTCTAGGGATACCCTGAATAGCGAGCTGTTGAGAATGATGTAGTAGTAAGTCTGGCCTTGCTGATCAACAACCCAATTCGCTAACCCTGCGCCGGAAAATCCGTCAATCAGGTAAACCGCCAGCAGCTTCTTCTCAAAGACGACCTTGTGCGCGTGAGGGAGCAAATCAAGGTATGACTTGAAAAGGGCCATATCATCCGCAGAGGGCGTTCGCGCTGCGTAGCGGACGGCACTGGTAATGCCTATCGACTGTTCATGCTCCCGGGTTGCCTTAAGGAGTTCGGCAGGCATTTTCTGCACGCGCGCTTCAACCGGCTTGGACAAATTGTCCTGCAAGCGTTGAAACAGCCGCAGCTTCCAGGCAAAAGCCTCTTCATACTTAGAGTCGTGTGAAACACATGCCGTCAGCAACACCGCCAACAACGAAAAGCAAATAACGGACAATACAGTCCGATGCATACCGTATTTTTTCATATCAGTTTTTGCGTACAACCTGAAATATACGACATAGATCCCCCTATAAAAATCTGAGTTTGCCTTATCTGCCTGATAAATCCATCCGTACTGCTTTGATGGGACTAAATATCAAGTATAAAACAACAGAATATGGCGTTCAAACAAAAATACGGCAGCGTTACCGTCCTCCAAAAGATTGCTTGGCGTCCAGATTAATGCCGGTTTTTTAAAGAATCTATGCGATTGAATTTAGGCAATATCGCCACTAATATTGACGTCATGGCAGACTTCAACCTAAAAAACGCAGCTGAGTGAGCGGATGTTAACATTCTTATCGGGAAGAAAATCATGCAGCACAAAGCTTTGAAAACAAGTCACGCGTTGACCATTGTTATCGCCGGGATGCTGCTGGCGATTGGCCCGGTACTACCCGACAAGCCAACTTTGGCGCAGGTTACCGAATAACCGCTACCGCCCAAGGTATGAACTAGCCATCTGCCAAAACAGTATCGTCTTTTATCAATAAAATATTCATGCACTTCAGATATTGTGAAAGGTACTTGAAAGGTTAAGGGTAGGATAATGGTGTATTCAATGACCGTTACCCAGAATCTGACAGAATGACACGTGGGCATCGATTTACGCCCCACCCTTTGATCGACACCGGGGATTCGCAAAGGCTAATTGGCGCAAAAACTGCATACAATTTTCCCAAACAAAGAAATCCGCAAGCTTGCTGGTTTGCCAGACTGACTGTTTTTGGCTCAATAACTTAAATCTAGACACAAAACCATGCGAAAACCCGGAAAATCATTTCACACCTCTTTATCAATTTCACGGCATCTTGCTCTCATCCTTATGCTAAGCGTTTTTTGGCACAGCAGCCTGTCTGCCGAAACGCTGACCTTGCCTCAAATACTTAGCCTGCTTGAAGCACACAATCCATCACTCGCCAATGCCCAAGCGCGGCAGGAATCGGCGCAGGCCGCATTGGTCACGTCCCGAGCCTATCCCAATCCTGAACTGGAAGTGGGCGGAGGTTCTTCGACCGGCATCGGACAAGGCGCGCTCAGTGGTTCCAATGGACAAGTTTTTATCTCCCAACCATTAGACCTGCCGTTCGTAAGAGAGGCGCGGCGACAAGTCGCCGAAGCCGGCATTACTTCGGCAGACGAGGCCAGCCGCCATGTCTGGCTAACCGTGCGCAGTCAGGTACGACTGGCGTTTTATGAAATTTTACGCCGTCAGGCGGAACTGCAAATCAGCCGGGACAACGAGCAATTACTGACGCAAATACGCGATAAAATAAAACTCAAGGTTGAAGTAGGAGAAGCGCCCCGTTATGAACAGGTCAAATCTGAAGCGGAAGCGCTCAATGCGCTAAAGCTGCGGGAAAGCGCGGAAACGCGGGTGGATGATGCAAAATCGGCGCTACGCATGATGTTCGGCCCGGCCTTGCCGCACCAGTATGAAGCGGAAGGCGCTTTGCCTGCACCACCAGCTTCATTACCCACACTGGAAAATTTGCGGGAAGAAGTGCTCAACAAGCAACCCATCTTGCAGCAGTTTCGTGCGGAAATCGAAAAAGCCCAGGCCAAAGTCAAGTATGAGAAAAATCTTCGCTATCCGCAGCCAACCTTGAAAGCAGGGGCAGAAAGAGATCCCGGACTTGAGCAGTGGCGGGTTAACATTGTCGTGCCCTTGCCGTTGTGGAATCAGCGCCAGGGGCCTATCGGCGAGGCCGCCGCAGAGCTTCAGCAAGCGGAAGCATTAGCCAACCAGCAGGAATTCTCAGTCATCCGCGAACTGGAAAACGCTTACAACCGGTACCGGATAGCCCATCGCCAGGTTGAAACTTTCGATGCCGGTTTACTGAAAGAAGCAGAAACCGTGCTGAAAGTTGCTGAATCCGCCTATCGTCTCGGCGAGCGCGGTATTATTGATTATCTCGATGCCCAACGCACCTACCGCACCGTTCGTAGCGACTACATGAACGCTCGTTTCGACCGCCAGGCCGCGCTGATTGATATTGACCGTTTACGCGCTACCGACCTGGAGAACCTGTAACCATGACATCATTTTACCCTCTGCTGTTTATCCTGCTGCTGATCTCGCCCTACAGCAATGCCGATAATGCCTTATCGGTGGTAAAAGCCAGCCCCGTCCTGATGAAGCAAATCAAAGTCATTGCCATCGGTGAAGGTCAAGTGCACGATTCATTGCGCTTGCCGGCACGGGTCGATCTGGATCAACAGCGTGTCGCCCGAATCGGCGCAACGGTAACAGGCCGGATTACCGAAATCCAGGCCGTACTCGGCCAGGAAGTCCATAAAGGCGAACAGCTGGCGATACTCAACAGCACCGAACTCGGTATGGCGCAGTCGGCTTATCTAAAGACCAGCTCGCAAGTCAATCTGCGTCAGCTGGCGGTAAACAGGGCCAAACGCCTGCTGGCCAGTGATGTGATAGCGGCTGCCGAACTCCAGGAAAGAGAAAGCATGCTGAATGAGGCCGACGTGGATTT
Source organism: Methylobacter sp. (assembly GCA_030679035.1). Lineage (GTDB taxonomy): Bacteria > Pseudomonadota > Gammaproteobacteria > Methylococcales > Methylomonadaceae > Methylobacter_A. The sequence goes on from JAUXTH010000149.1 coordinate 19,847, forward strand.
GCGCACGGCGACCGACCAGTTGCGCGTGTTCGGCATGTCGGACAGCGACTTGGCAAGGCTGTCCAAAGAAAAGAAAATCCATTCGTTCTTGCCGATTACCGCCAGCATTCAGGGCACGATTGTTGAACGCAAGGTCACCGTCGGCCAAGTCGTGCAGCCTGCCGATGCCTTGTTTACCGTAGCCGACCTGTCCCATGTCTGGGTCGTCGCCGAACTGCCTGAGCAACAGGCGAGCTGGGCGCACAAAGGCGATGAAGCGCAGGTCTCTATTGCCGCCCTGCCCGGAGAGGAGCTGACCGGGCGCCTGATTTATGTAGCCGACATGGTTGACCCTCAGACTCGCACCGTAACGGTGCGTATGGCGCTGCCCAATCCGCAGCGTATTTTCAAGCCGAACATGCTGGCAACCTTACTGGTTCGTAAACAGGGCGTACAGGAACTGGTTTTGCCCGATTCGGCCGTGCTGCGCGTCAATGACAGCGATCATGTTTTCGTCCAGACCGGGCCTGAAGAGTTTCAGCTGAGACCGGTACAGCTGGGCATTCGTTACGGCAATGTACGCCGCATTGTCGGCGGCTTGCAACAGGGCGACAAGGTGGTCGTGGAAGGCGGATTTCATCTTAACAGCGAACGCCAGCGCAAGGAATTGGAGTAAAAATCTATGATTGAAGCTTTGATTCGCGGGAGTTTGCATAACCGCATTATTATTTTGGCTCTAGCGCTGGGTCTTGCGGCTTTTGGCGTGCGCGCCCTGCAATCGCTGTCCGTCGATGCGTTTCCCGATGTCACTAACGTACAGGTGCAAATCGCCACCGAATCATCCGGACGTTCGCCGGAAGAAGTCGAGCGTTTTATCACCGTGCCGCTGGAGATCGCGATGACGGGGCTGCCCGGCCTCACGGAAATGCGCTCGTTAAACAAAAACGGCCTTTCCCTGATCACGCTGGTGTTTACCGACGATACCGATGTCTATTTTGCAAGGCAATTGGTCATGGAGCGCTTGATGGAAGTCAGCCACAACATGCCAGAAGGCGTCAATCCGATATTAGGGCCGGTTTCCACGGGACTTGGCGAGGTGTATCAATACACGCTGGAGCGGACTGACGACGGACAACGCGCGCTGACGCCGGAAGAACTGATGCGCCGCCGCGAAACTCAGGACTGGGTTGTGCGCCCCCTATTGCGCGGCATACCCGGGGTTGCCGAAATCAATTCGCAGGGCGGCTACATCAAGCAATACCAGGTATTGGTCAATCCCGACCGCATGCACCATTACCATATCACGCTGAATGAAGTCTTTAACGCACTCGCTCGCAACAACGCCAACAGCGGCGGCGGCGTTTTGCCGCATTATGCCGAGCAATACCTGATTCGCGGCGTCGGCTTGATTCGGGATGTCGCCGACATCGGCAATATCGTCCTCAAAGAGCAACACAGCGTCCCTGTCCATATTCACGATGTCGCCGAGGTAAAAATTGGCCACGAAGTCCGGGTTGGCGTGGTGGTGAAAAACGGTTACACCGAATCGGTTGGCGGCATTGTGATGATGCTGCGCGGCGGCAATGCCAAAGAAGTGGTCAGCCGCATCAAGGAACGGGTGCAGGAAATCAACGACAAAAACATGCTGCCGGAAGACCTCAAAATCGTTCCGTACTATGACCGCAGCGAACTAGTCGATGCCGCTTTGTACACCGTCACCAAGGTGCTGCTTGAAGGTGTTGCGCTGGTTGTGGTGATTCTGCTGCTGTTTCTCGGCGATATCCGCTCCAGCCTGATCGTGGTCAGCACCCTGCTGGTCACGCCGCTGGTCACGTTTATCGTCATGAACCAGCTGGGTATTTCCGCCAACCTGATGTCATTGGGCGGTCTGGCTATCGCTATCGGCCTGATTGTCGACGGCTCCGTCGTCGTGGTCGAAAACGCTTTCAGCCTGCTGACCGAGCGCAAGGGCGGCACTACCAGCCGAGTGAAAATAGTCATGGCTGCCGCCCAGGAAGTTGCCACCCCGGTATTATTTGGTGTTGGCATCATCATTCTGGTATTCCTGCCGCTGATGACGCTGGAAGGCATGGAAGGCAAGATGTTTGCGCCGCTGGCTTATACCATCGCGATTGCATTGTTGATTTCACTTATTCTGTCGCTGACATTAACACCGGTTTTATGCTCTTTTCTGCTGGAAGGTCAGCATGGCGAAGAACACGACACGCGCATTATTGCGTTCATGAAAAAACCTTACCTCAAACTGCTGGATATATCCCTGCAAAAAGGCAAGACCGTCGTTTTTCTGTCGGCGGGCCTGTTTGTCGGCACACTGTTATTACTGCCCTTTTTGGGCAGCGCCTTCATTCCTGAAATGAAAGAAGGCTCTATCGTGCCCGGCATTAATCGCACGCCGAACATCTCCTTAGATGAGTCCATGAAGATGGAAATGGATGCGATGCGCATGGTAATGGAAATTCCCGGCGTATTATCGGCGGTATCCGGTCTGGGCCGTGGCGAAAGCCCCGCCGATGCCCAGGCGCAAAACGAATCGACCCCCATCGTCAGTTTGAAGCCACGGGATCAATGGCCCAAAGGCTGGGGCCAGGATCAGATTGCCGATGCGATACGCGACAAACTCAATGAAAATCTGCCGGGTGTGCAAGTCGTCATGGCACAACCGATTTCCGACCGCGTAGACGAAATGCTCACCGGCGTGCGTTCAGATCTGGCGGTGAAAGTGTTCGGCGACGACCTGGAGCAGTTGAAAACAACCGCAAATAACATCGCCCAGCTCGCAGGCAGTACCAAAGGCTCTCAGGATATCCGCGTGGAACGGCTCACCGGCCAACAATATTTATCCATCACCGTCAATCGGGAAGCCACCGCCAGACATGGGATTAACGCCGCTGATATTCATGATGCCATTGAAACAGCTATCGGCGGCAAGACGGCAACGGAAATTTATGAAGGCGAACGGCGCTTCTCGGCAGCAGTGCGTTTGCCGGAAGGCTTTCGCAACAGCATCGAAGTTATTGACGCCATGCTACTGACTTCGGCCAACGGTGCGCGCGTGCCGCTAGGCGATCTGGCGGACATCCGCCTGAATGACGGGCCATCGCAGATCAGCCGGGAAATGGGCAAACGCCGAATCGTTGTGGGCATTAACGTCAGGGACAGGGACTTGGGCAGCTTCGTGGCTGAACTGCAAAAAGCCGTCTCCAGCCAGATTAAACTGCCTGAAGGGTATTACCTGGAATGGGGCGGACAATTCCAGAATATGGAACGCGCACTGGGACATCTTAAAATCATCATCCCTATTACTATCGGCGCGATTTTCTTCCTGCTGTTCATGCTGTTCAACTCGCTACGCTTCGCCGCACTGATCATTCTGGTACTGCCGTTTGCGTCGATAGGCGGCGTGGTATCCTTGTTCATCAGCGGCGAATACCTGTCGGTTCCGGCCTCGGTGGGCTTTATTGCGCTGTGGGGAATCGCCGTATTAAACGGCGTGGTGCTGGTTTCCTATATCCGCAACCTGCGCGACAACGGACTCAGCCAGATAGAGGCCATTCGCCAGGGCTGCGCACAACGCTTTCGCCCGGTCATGATGACCGCCACCGTCGCGCTGCTCGGATTGGTGCCCTTTTTGTTCGCCACCGGCCCCGGTTCGGAAGTCCAGCGACCGCTGGCTATCGTTGTTATCGGCGGACTGATCACGTCAACGCTGCTGACGCTGATTATGTTGCCTACGCTTTATCGATGGTTCGAGGAAGACCGTGAGGCTGTTTGATGCATCACGCGTAGCGGGTACGGACTCCTCCTTTTCCCTGCGGCATCAGAGCCTTAATGTCGTGGCAGACTTTAAAAACTTTTATGTGCATTATGCGTAAACAAAGCGGAGAATGGATGTTAACTTTTTACCGGGAGTAAAATATGCCGCACAATCCTTTCAAAATAAATCGCACCCTAGCCCTTGTAATCGTCGGCATGCTGGCGATCGGCCCGGCGCTCGCCGACAAGCATTCTGGGGGCGGTCATGATAAAGCCGAGAAACATGAGCGGCGGGAAAAACAAAGCCATGACCAGGATCGCGACAACCGGTCATTTCATCAAGGCGACAGGGACGACTTTAGAGAACAGCGCTATTTCGACGACCGGCACCGAACCGTCATCCATGACTACTATGTCGAACAGTTTAATACCGGCCGCTGTCCGCCGGGCCTCGCCAAGAAGCACAACGGCTGCATGCCGCCCGGACAGGCAAAAAAGTGGCAGATTGGCTATCCGCTGCCTCGTAACGTTATTTACTACGACCTGCCGCCGGCAATCGTTATGCAACTGGGGCCGCCGCTGCCCGGCTACCGCTATGCTCGCGTGGGATCCGATATTCTGTTAATGGCGATAGGAACGGGACTGGTTGTGGATGCTATTTTGGATTTGAGCGGGCGTTAGCTGCTGGTTTGTTTGTAGGGGGTGCCGTGCGCCCCTTTCGAAGCCACGTAGATATTCTATTCAAAGGCGGGCGTAGAGTTAGGCTCTATCCCGCCAAATTGCGGGATCTCTGCTGCCATGGAATACCGCCAAGACAACAATGCGATGTTTCTCCGCACGAAAATAAACGCTGTACGGAAAGCGATTGGCAACGACACGTCGAATATCCTCACGAACAACGGCAAACTGGAGAGGATGTTCAGCTACCAACGATACGCAACGGTCAATTTCAGCCATGAACTCAAGAGCAAGGCCAGTCGCTTGCTTTCATACCATACACTTGCTTCGATGAATTCTGCATTAGCTGCACGATGAAAAGTGATGGCTAGGCTCATTGCCTGATTTTGGCAAGAGCGGCGGCTTTTACTTCACTCCATGGGATCACATCATCAGGATTTGCCAGATGATCTGCGAGGCGGCGGTCAAGTTCCGTTTTCTGCGCTTCTGTCAACGATGGCGCGGCACCGCGACTAACGATGCCGTCCCAGATGGCCTCAACCAGCTCGATCTGCTCGTCAATGTCGAGCGCACTTGCTTGCTGTAAGAGTTGAGTGTTCATAATCCGGCCCCCATTCAAATTTAATGCGGCAATTCTAGCGCGTCTCGACATCTTATGTCTAAAAGGCAGTAAAAGTGCATCCAAACTCGAGCCGGACGGGGCATGTTGCCCCGTTCGAAACGTTTTAGGTGTGTCCACTTAGCCCAAACATCGCAGAAACGTTAGGAACGGGGTTACAAACCCCGTCCCGCTTGGAGTTAGGCGTCTACTTCACTGCTAAACTTTTCAACGTGGGCCAGACTGAACGACTCATTCCAGAGTTCTACATTATTTTTGTGCAAGATGAACGCGTAGTCCTTTCGAGCTTCTGGCGATGGGTTAACGATTACAATCTTCCGGCCCGGCACTCCAGAATAGCTTTCGATGTACGGCAGGTTTGAAAGAAAGAGGCTTCTGACGAAGAAGTCGTCATGTGCGAGGCTAAGACCAATGATGTACACGTTGTGGGTGCATGCAAACGCGGCTTCAGGTTTGTACCATAGAGGTGCATTGGCGCGAACATCGAAGGCTTTCCCGTAGCCTGGAAGTACTATGTATGGATCAACCTCACCAAGCGGTCGGCACCTGATCCAAGTACTAGACTGCAATAGCGGTGCGGCGGAGTAGATGGCTCTGTCCATCATGTTGCTATGAAAATCGAGCTTTTGCCAGGGCAGTGTGGAATGCGCTTCCCCCCAAAGATTGGGTTCGCCGAGTAGCCAATTGACGGAGCCGTGCAGTTTGTAGATATGTACGGCAGCATCGTTTGATCTATCGTAGGTGTACGGCATGCCTACAGCCTCGAGTGCAGCCTCAAGTAGTCCGTCCCAATTGAAAGACATAACAACGTCTTGAGCATGTAGCTGGGCGGCGAATGCCCGATAAAGCTCTGGTACGTGTTCAGGTTTGGGAGTTCTCGCAACGAGCGTCTTCGCAAGGTAGTAGCGCAGGGCAAGTTTCTCGCGGCTTCCGTTTTCGCTCCAGCGCTCGCCGCCGCCATACTCGCGAAGTTCGATAAACTCAAGAAATGTGCATAGGTCGGAGAAGCTAAGATTTGCAATGTCGAGCTCAGCATCTGCATTTCCCATGGCCTCTTTGGCGTGGTTTTCGACACGACTATAGATACCGGGGCACTCCGTTGAGAAGAGCTTGAGAGACTCTCGTATTAGTTCGTTCGTGAGCGGTACACCCGCCGCAACGGAGAATCCAGCGCCAAGAACAAAGACGCGATTCCGACGAACATACTCTTCATAGGAGCAATTATCTTTTGTGGTGGCCATTTTCAGAAATTATCGGTGTCGGGTCTTGTATTGTGCGTTCAGCATGTTGTTGTTTGTGTCATTAAAAACTATAAGTTGAATTTGCTAACACGCAAAATCAAGACTCAAACACTAACCACGCCCTGTTGTTTTTGTAATTTTCTGTCAAAACTAAGCAACTTTAAATTTTGTTGTACGCTGCTTTGTAAAATCAGGGCATCGGCAAAATCAATATTTGAACCGCTGTACAACTGTAAAGCGGCTGCAAAAATCGTTTCGTTTTCCAGTCTAAAAGCTGAGTTATTTAACATGCTTTCCAGTACCCGTTCTATATCCGCTCTGGAAAAACCATAAGCGCGACTTAATACCCAAACCGTTTCTACTTGTACGATTTGAGTCACATAAACCGTTTCATATTCGCTGACGATTTGCCGCGCTTTGCTGTTTTGTTCGGGACACTGCGGGTCATCTACCAGGATGCGCACCATGACATTGGTGTCTAAACTAATCATCGCAAGCGGCTTCGGCTATCGCTTCCTCCATTTGCGCCAAAGAAACCGTTTTTGTCGCTTTCAGCAATCCAAAGACTGCGCTAATGTCATTTTCAACCGGCGTGATCGTAATAATATTATTTTCGCAACTGACTTTTACTTTTTGACCGGCAGTAAGGTGTAAGGATTTTCGTATGTTGGCAGGTATCGTGACCTGGCCTTTTGAAGTAATACTTGATGTTTGCATGATTTACTCCTTACAAATTCAGTTATTAAATAACAACTTCAAGACCAATCTAACGTGCAACATTTCTAGTGTCAACTGAGTTATTAATGCGCTGCGTCCCAAACAGGCTGCAACAGGCTTTGGCATTGCAGCTCAAACGATTCGCCCAATACTAACCCCAAGTCCGATACATTACCGTAAAGCCGCCTTAGTTCCGGCTCGTAGGGTTGTTCTACGGCTCTGGACAACTGCTCTATTGCGGCATCCAGAGCCGACTTAGAGGCCCGGTTGCTGGTCTTCAGCTTGTGGGCCTGTTTGATGTACGCCAAGGCCGGTTCGACAAAAAATGCGTCGGGCTGTTTTCGGCCTAATCGGTAGATTTCTATCCAGGCGGTCAGCTGCTCCGGCTGGCAATATTCCGGTGACAAGCTTAAGTCTTCATCGGCACTAAGCAAAAATGTCGACTGCATGGATGCAGGAGGTAGAGCAATGCAGGGAGCAATTGCCGACGACTGCGGCTGAACTTCATTAATAATGAGATGATGCAGCAACGCACAGACAAAATCCTTGCCCTTAAGATCGGCGTAACGATAAAACAGGCTGCCGCGCTCGTAAAGGTTGCCGAGTTTGCCGACCAAGCGGTAGCCGTTGACGGTTATGTCTATCGGCAAGTCGTCCAAAGGCGCGCCCAGGTTTTTGGCTTTTATGCGTTCGACAAAGCCATTAATCACCTGCTGTTGACGGTCGAACTCCAGCTCGCCCGGCACACCAGCCAGCCATCGGCCTTGGGCTTGTAATTTCTTTACGGATACCGGCTTGCCGTTTAGCGCCTCGTCTATCCATTCATGATAAATCGCGTAAGCCTCCAGCTTATCGACGGAAAACGGTTCGCGCTCTTCGGCATCGGCTTCCATGCCGCTAAAGCGTAAATCCATTTGTCGCTGCATGAAATAACGCTGCGGATGCCGGAAGAAGCTGAACAATTCGCTTAGTTCGATTACTTCGGTTTCCTCAGTGTCTGAGGGGATGGTTCCTTGCCACCACAAGTCAACTTCGGCGACCGGCCGGTCGCCTCTACGGGACAATGCCTGCGCGGTTGCGCAATCGGCTTCGGAAAAACTGAACAAATCCGCCGTACCGTCGAAATAGCGCCAGCTGAACGGTTGCAACGGGTGCCGGGTAATCGTAGGGGCGACCGGCCGGTCGCCCTCGCATTGCAAAACCTCCAGCAATTCGCTGATGACCACCGATGGCGGAATGGCGTCATTGTGGCTGATCGACTGGCCGATGTAGGTCATAATCAGCTGCTGTCTGGCCGACAGCAGGATTTCCAGAAACTGATAGCGGTCATCGCTACGGCGAGAGCGGTCGCCTTTGCGGAAGTTGTGGGCCAGCAAGTCAAAGGTCGGATGCCGGTCTATTTTAGGGAACTCGCCGTCATTCATGCCCAGCAGCGCAATCACCTTGAACGGGATCGAGCGCATCGGCAACATCGAACAAAAGGTCAGCTGTCCGCGCAAGAAGCCGTTGGCCGATTTGCGCTCGGCAACCATGCCTTTCAGCCAGCTGATAATCACTTGCAGCTCGACCTCATCATTGTGCACGGCGGCCAGCTCGACGGACAATTCCGCCAGCAGTTCGTTGAGCTGCTGGCGTTCGACCGGTTCCGCCGCCGCCAATAACTGGTCGGCGTAATAATACAGCTGCGCACTCCAGCTTTTTAACGGTTTCGCCTGTTTGAGTTCCTTGCCGGCTTTAAACAACAGCTGCATAAAATCGCACAAGCTGCCCAAGGCCAGTGCCGAGGAGCCTTCAATATCCCGGTAGGGCAGCACATCTGCGACAAAATCCCGATCGCTGCCGACAGCATAACCCATCAGCAGCCGGTCCAGCGCCGCCTGCCAGGTGTTTTCGCTCAGCTCCGGCAGGCCGAGTTCCTGCTTGTGTTGCGCCGACTTGCCCCAGCGGACATGGGTATCCAGCACCCAGTGTTTGATCAAATCCAGGTCTACCTCGGACAAACCAAAGCCCGGATAGACTACCCGCTGTTCCAGCAGATCCAGCACGGTCTGCCAGCCGAAACGGCTTTGACTTAAGTCCAAAAAGCGGATGTAGGCGTCCAGCGCGTTGTTGCTAAGACGCAAGCTTCGGTCGGCGATGGCGTGTTGTATGTCGTCGAATACGGCGGAAATAAACGGCTCGTACACCTGGATGTCCGGCGCCATCACCACAATGTCACGCAGCTCCAACGCCGGGTCGTTTTCCAGCGCTTGCAGTAGCTGGTTTTTTAGCACCTCCACTTCGCGCATTCGGGAATGGCAGGCATGGATGCTGATCGAGTTATCCGGTTGCAGAATCTGCCCGTCCAGACGGTTATTCAAGATACCGTTTTGCAGCTGTTGCAGATTGGTGTGCGCCTCACTAGGCTCGAAGCTTTCCGGATCAAAATCGAACTGCGCCTGCTCCAGCAGCATCTCCTGAAACTCGCGCCCCTGCTGGCCTAAGGTTGACAGCAGCGGATGCCCGGTAAAGTTTTCGTCATTCGTCCGTTGTCTCTTCGTCGCCAGATCGGCCCAAAAATCCTGCGCCGGATTGAGCAGGAAAAGATGCAACTGGCAATGTTTGGACAGGCCTTGTAAATAGCTTAAGAATAACGGCGGCATGGTGTTAAGCCCGAACACCGAAATCCGCTCCGGCAGTTGCGGGCTGAATGCGCCTTCCTCTGCGGCATTCAGCTTGGCGATTACATCCAGCCATAACGAGCCCCGGTGCTTGCTGCCGGTCTGGGCTGTTATTTGCAGCCACAGAGCCTGCTGCCAGCGTTCAGTCGCTGTTTGATACAGCAGCTGACCTTTTTGCCACGCCTCCAGCATATCCGGCCGCATCATCTGGTACTGGTCGAAAATCTGCGATAATTGTTGGGCTAACTGGTAGCGTTTTAAGGCTATATTTTCGCCGGACAGGTATTGCGTTAGCGGCAAAAACACCTCGCCGTCCAGTCTACGGAGTAATGCCTCAATCCGCCACAGCATTAAATTACGCTCGAAAGCCGCATCGCTTAAGCGGCTGTCGATGTTCTGCGCCAGGGAGCTGAAAAACTTGCCCGGAAACAAAAATTCGTAATTACCCCAAACTTTAAATTGGCTGGCTAACTGCTGCGACAACCAGCGCTCCATGCCCTGACTTTGGATCAAAAAAACTTCCTTGGCAAAAGGCGATGCCAGCGGCGAGTTTTCGATGACTGCGCTCAGGTGAGCGACCAGGTTTTCGGTTTTATTGGAGCTGTGCAGGATGAACATGGGAATTTAAGTGATTGTGGGTATTTTGTAACCATTCAGCGTGTGATAATAGAACGCGGATGACGCAGATTAGGCAGATTTACGCGGATTTTTAAGCGGTGTTTATCTATCATTAATCCGTGTCATGAGTGTTTTATTTTTAGATGAGTTTGATAACCACTAAAAAATCTTAATGAATCATAAGCAATCCGCGTCATCAGCGTTCTATTTTTTGTTGCTGAATAGTTATCGGCATTTTTTAAAAATCAGCTGAGTAATCTTTGGTTCTGCGGTATTATCACACACCATTTACATACCCTTAACTAAATTCAGGAAGCCTCATGACTCAAGATGAATTAAAACAAAAAGTGGCTCAAGCCGCGCTGCACTATATTAAAGATGTTGCCATTGTCGGCGTAGGCACCGGCTCTACGGTGAAACATTTCATCGATTATTTGGCTGATTTTAAGGCGGATATTGAAGGCGCGGTCTCCAGTTCTGAAATGAGCACCGCCCAGTTAAAAAAAGTCGGTATTCCTGTGTTCGATCTGAACGCAGTCGGCACTCTGGATATTTATGTCGATGGCGCTGATGAGGTGAGCCCGCATAAACATTTGGTTAAAGGCGGCGGCGGTGCATTGACCCGCGAAAAAATCATTGCCGCAGCCAGCAAAAAATTCGTCTGTATTGTCGATGAAACCAAATGCGTCGATGTGCTGGGCAAATTTCCTCTGCCGGTTGAAGTCATCCCGATGGCCAGAAGTTATGTCGCCAGAGAGCTGGTTAAATTAGGCGGCCAGCCGGAGTGGAGAGAAAACTTCATCACCGATAACCACAACGTGATTCTTGATGTGCACAACCTGGATATTATCGATCCGATCAAGCTGGAACAAATCATCAACAACATTACCGGCGTAGTCACGGTCGGCATTTTTGCGATACGCCCTGCGGATGTAGTGCTGGTCGGCAAGGGTACCGAGGTTATTACGCTTTAAAATAGCTGGCAGCCGTTCGTGCTGAGCCTTTCGACTGAGCTCAGGGCGAACGGAATTTTGGAATGCTCACAACTGCGGTTTCTAAGAAAATACGCAACCTTATTGCTGGAGCTCAAAAAGCAGGCGCTTTTAGGCGACATCCTGTCCATACCCGTTATGGTTTATCAGCTATTCCACTGCTGAACCTCCTGAATCAACGGCCTTGGTTTCGTAAATTCCGGTCAGTTTGCGCTTAAATTCATCCGTAACCAGCCTGGAATCCTGCTTGCTTTTTACCACGCGCGGCGTGATCAGGACAACCAGTTCGTTTTTGGTTTGAGTATAAGTTGTATTGCCAAATAATGGCCCGATCAACGGAAGATCGTGTAAAAAAGGAATCCCGCTTTTATTCTCAGAGTTATTGTCTTTAATTAAGCCGCCTAAGGCTATCGTTTCCCCATCTTGTACAGCCACGGAACTTTCAATCTCTTGTTTATTAATGGTTGCGGAGGTTGTAACACCGGTTGTTGTTGGCACTACAGCGCTGACAATTTGGTGGAGATCCAAAATAACCATGCCGTTGGCATTAACCCTGGGAGTAACTTCCAGGGTGACGCCGGTATCTTTATACTGTATCGAATTGCTTGTGAGCAAGCCGGTTGTCGTTCCAGAAGTAGTAGGGAGCTGTGAAGTCGCTGTTTGTATGGGTACTTGATCACCGACATTTATTTTCGCTTGCTGATTATTCAACACCATTAAAGACGGCGATGAAATGACATTAACGTTACCTTTATCGGCTTGTGCGGTTAAAATGGCTTTTACAGAACCCGAGTTCTGTACCACGCTAAGTCCACCGGTTGCAAAGGCAGCGGCCGTCCCAGATGCCAAATCTCCTAGAGTAACCCCGCTTAAACCGCTACCGATTGCAGTATTTCCTTGTCTTAGAAACCACTCTATGCCGTACTTTAAATTATCCGTCAACGTAACCGAGGCAACTGTCGCATCAATCAGCACTTGCAGAGGCAATATATCAAGCTGTTTGATAACCGGGAGTATCACTTCATATTCCTGAGGGGTGGCAACAATAACGACCGAATTATTGGCCGCATCAGAAATAATCCTTACCTCGCCCACATTGGCAACTTCCGCATCTCCGGTTGGTGTAGTACTGCCTGATGATTTTTTGGGCTCGCTTTGTTTTTCAGTCGGCTCTTTATTGGTTACTTCAGCCGCATTTTGACCTGGTGCAACTTTTGCTTTTTTTTCTTTCTTGGCCGCGCCAGTAAAAATCTCATTTAACGTTTCTGCCAATTCTTCAGCATTGACATTTTGAACCCTATAAACATTCACACCGCCGCCGGATGCCGTATTTGCCCGATCCAGGCGAAATATCCAGTTTTCAATATCCTTTAAATAGCCGGCCTGATGCGTAATCGCCATAACGGCATTCAATCTTTCAACGGGAATAAAGCGGAAAAACTCATTCTCGTCATCCTTGCCCTTGTTATAAAAAATCCCCTCCAACTCTTTGATGATAGTTTCCGGCTCAACATGTGCTAACGGAAACAGGCCAAAAGATCGCCCCTTCAGCACATCAATATCAAAAGCACTGATCATGTCCATGACCCGCCCCAGCTCATCGGGGGTGCCGGAAGCGACCAGAATATTTCGCGCGCTATCGACATTGAGTATGGTCTTTTCCTGAACCAGCGGCTTGATTACTTCGACTATGTCTTGCACGGCGACATTTCTGATCGGGATAACTCTGACTTGATAGCCGACCCTACCGGCGGCAGTACCGGGGGCTGCAAAATTGGAACTGTACAGGGCTTCCGTAGCGGGTTCAATGTGGTAAATCCTGGCATCCTTGATCAACACGGCATTGTTCATCCGCAGCAGCATTTCAAGGGTCGGGATCAGCTCCTCCTTGCTTAAGGGATCGGTTGTTTGCAAGGTGACCTTGCCTGCCACTTTGGGACTGAGCACATAGTTTTGCCCGAGGATGTCGCTTAAGATAACCTTGGCCACTTCACCCAAATCGGCTTCGTCAAAATTAAGGCTGTATGCCCCCTCGCCACTGGGCTTGGTTTTTCTGTGCTGCGTTGTTGTATCCGGCACAAACCTATTGGTGCCGGGAAATAACTCTGGTTTGGCCTGCGTTGTTGCAGTAGCGGGCGCTTTGTTTTGCAGTTGTTCAATAACCGCATCGGCCTGCTCCTTTTTCACCGGCGTCAACGGTAATTTGGCGACAGGCTGGGGCCCGAGTAACTCGCAACTTGACAGCATCAAACCCACGACCACCCAACAGGAAGCTATTGTTATTTTTTTGATATTAGTCATTGGTTACTCTCCGACGTATCTTCAGTAGTGTCTGCTGGTGGCTCAGGAATAGTTCTTGGGGCAGAAACAGGAGCGGGCGCTTCCGGTGCGCCGCTTTCCTCCGGCGGTAATGCTTTTAGTTTCGGTTTTCTAAGCAGCAGCTCCTTTTCGTTACCACCTTGTTTGAGCACGGCCCTGTCCTTATTTATTTCGGTCAGTTTCCAGCCGTCAAGATCATCGCCTACGGTTATTTTTCGGTGCATGTCTTTCGCAACCTTTGCCTTAGACCGGCTGAACAATGCCGACACGGTTTTTTTGGTGCTGTAAACACCGGTCAGCTGCCAGTCAAAGCTTGCCGATTTGGCGGCCGCTTGCTCTGCCTCGGGGCGCGGCTCATCTACCGGTCTTCTGCCTTTGATAAATAACGGCCTGGCAACCAGATCGGCATAACTTTCTTCCGGCTTTTTTGTCAGCTCGATTTCGGGCAGCTCATCTGCTTTATAGCCTTGCGGTTTTTCCGAGCTTATCGATGTCAGTAAACGATGCCGCATATAACTCGCGTACAACCACTCCACAGCAATTGCCAAGCACAGGCTGATGCAGACGGATGCCAACAATTTTACGAGTTTGATATTCATTCCGGCTGCTTCCTCATAAAACTGACTGCTTGGAAATTAATATTTAATTCGTTACTGAGTTCGACCTGGTGTGTTGTCCTGTTCCTTATTCCGCGCATCGGCCTTATATCTATTTGGTCAATAACAATCAGCGGAGTTGATGTTTCTATCTTATGCAGCACCGCTCGCAGCACTTCGCTATTACCCGTCATCCTTACGCTAACGGTTATCCGGCTGAATTCATTTTTGATGCTCGACTGCTTGGATGCAGTGGATAAAGCACTGCCTGGAGTAACTGCCGAGACGGGAAGCGCCTGGGTACTGATCAATTGCCCACCTGCATCTACAATCGTTTTTTTAATAAACTCCTGAACCTCGGCCGACGCTAAAGCGCCGGTATCCTGGCTGTTCAAAAGCCCACGTCGCTGATGCTGCTCTTTGATGGCTTTCATGCTTGCCATGACCGCGTCTTTTCTTGCCAGAATCCGCTCATATTGCTGTAGCCTGAAAACAAGATTATTTTTAGCCTCGTGCAGTTCCAGGCCTTTGTTAACCACCGGCATGATAATAACCAGACTAACGACCAGCATCGCCGCAACCAGCAGTCCGACTGCCAGCCATCGCTGCAATTTCTTATTGCTAGCCTCAGTCACTTGCACCTCCCGGTATCGCCAGGGATGATGTGGATGGAGCGGGAGCAACGGCCGGAATAACGTCAACGGTAATTTGGAAGTGCTCCTGACCGCTGGTTTTATCCTGCGTGACCGGTGACACGAATCGGGCGTTGGCAAACATTTCAGAGTCTTCCAGGATGCCGAGTAACGCCGAAGCGGCGGGCGATTCGCCCTGTATTTGCAGATGCCCGTCCGAGTACTGTAAATAGCCCGCCCAGGTATCGTCCTTCATTAACGTGCTTAAGGTATTGAGCATATCGGCTACCGTCGGGGCCGCACTTTTCTCTGCGATCAACAGTTTTGTTTCGTCTATCATCGCATCGATCTCCTGCTGCAAGACCTTGACTCCCTTGGCATCCTTTTCTATAGCATCGATTTTTTCCTGCAAGTCATTGACCGTCTGATATTCAAACCAAACCGGCAGCACCAGCACCGCGCCCAGCAGCAAACATGCTGTCGCAATCAGAGCCGTATAAATCAGGCGCGGAGCAGTTGCGGTTTTTTCCCTCATCCCTTCCGGCAATAAATTGTAACCGTCATAGCGATGCTCAAGATCATTTGGCGTCGCTTCATAATCAACGAATAGCGGCGACATGCCCATCGCCGTGAGGTCTTCATACAGCGCATCCAGTATTTCCCTAGGCGTTAACACCAGCATGACTCTGATTTGTCCAGGCTCATGCTCACCCTCCAGCGGCTTAACCGCAAAATAAACCTGTTCCGCCCTAAACGGCGTATAGCGATCAAGCTCATAGGAGACAACCTGGGACAGGTTTTCTTTTGCGGCAGCCGGCAGGGCCAGCTCTTTTTGAATAGCCTCTTGCCCGGTCAGCCGGAGTATTAAATTCGCTTTAGCCAGTCGATCATCCTGGGCCAACAGAGTTTTATACTGGGCTATGCCCGATGCGTTGCGCTCCAGTATTGCCAACGGTTCGACTTGTCCATCAGCCGCGCCCATTCCCGACTGGCTTGCGGCATACCCACCTTCCCTGGCGATAACATAAGTCAGGGCTAACCGGTTGCCTTCGGGGCGAACGATAATAAAACCCTGCTTCTCAAAAACCCACTGGCTGATTTTTTCAGGCACCAGAAATTCAAGTTCGCGCAGCCACCAGCGGAAGAACTTTTTAACATCAAAATCAATTGTTGAATTCAGGTTCGGCATACTGTCTCACTAGTAACTGATTTTTTTCGTCGGTAAATAATGAAGCATCGACGACAACACTGCGCTGCCATTTCAGCGCCTGGAACGGCGACGAGCCCACAGTATCCGATCTTTTTATCAGCACCTTGATCATGGCCGTTGTGCCGTCGCCCAATCGCGCTTCGGTAACAACCGTAATCGCGCCTTTTTGTTCTATCCCGTTATTGACGACTGCTGCGGGTGCGTTTCCAATTCCCGCGCCAGCTCCCGACTGGCTAGCGGCATTCACACCAAATGCCGGCGCGGGCAAGCCGTTTATCGCGCTTTCCCGCCTGGCTGCAATATAGCCGTCTATCAATTCGGCATCCATTCCCGGCAGCACCTGCAAAACTTCTTTACTCGCCAGAGTCAAATCAACTGCGGGCTGTCCCGAATAAACCGTGACCAGACTTTCAAGCCAATTAAAGACCTGCTCATTCATGCCCAATACCAACTGCAATTCCTCGATCGATTGAAACGGCTTGTTGCGAGGCCGGTAACTTAATCCCGCGTCTTTATATTCTTCTTTCTCCGCGCCCTCTAAGCGCACCAGATCATCCGCATCACGCCAATCGAGAATCGCGTTGACCAGCTTGGTTTGCAATTCCTCCTCCACAGGCGCATGAAGCATAAGCCCCTGCAACAGTGTTTGATTCGCGCTGTTTATATCCACCTTGCCTGTTTCAGACAGCAGCTGAACTCGGACTTTCGACTCCGTGTAATCTATTTGGTAGATACTGCCGTCAGCGCGCCAGCGTTGCAGCTGGTCAGGACTCATCAGCATCAGCTCGGCAACGGCAAGTCCTGATTCAGCAACGGCCTCGGCCTGGGCATTACTGCTGCTGCCGGCCACAATAGCCGCTTCCCGCCGCATACTGAGCGCAAAACTACCGGCCATAATGGTCAGCAGACTCAACACCCACAAAACCAGAACCAGCGCGAAGCCCCCTGACTTGATCAAAGACCTGATCATTTGCGATCCTCTACCGATTCGGTCGCATTTCCCATGTTTGCTTCAATCCCTACGCCTACAGCTTTTAGCTCTATAATCATTTCCGGCCAGAAAATGCCATTTTCAGTGCCGATGCTGATTTTGACTAATCGGGGCTGAACCTCTTTTTCCAGCCATTCATCCTGCCAACGGCTTTCACCCGTGTCATCAGCGCCAAAATAAGCCAGCTCAAAATCGCTGACACGTCTTAACAGAACCACCTCTTCCTGGCGCCATTCTTCGCCCTCGGTCACCGGCAAAAACGGCGTTAAGGTCACATTGATAACCTGCTCGCCATCTTGTTGCTGCGGCTGTATCGAAAACAACTGCATGCCTGATCTACCGGCGCTTGCAGGAAAAACAGAGACAAACTGCAAGGACTGTTTTTTGCCTTGAAAAGACAATATCCTGTCCTGGTTTTCGGTTTCCGCGTCATCTCTCCTATGTCGATCTCCGGCCTGCATGCCATCCCCGCCGGCTCCCGGCTGGTTTGCAGCGCTCACCCTATCCCTGACGGTAAAATCATTCCATAAAGGAATAGCCGAGGATAAATGCCGCTGGAAAAAGTTATAGACCACCGCGACCTCATTCACATCGGTTATCTTTCTTTCTCCCTGCTCCCAGCTTTGCGCGCAAATTCTCAGGCTGGCAAACAACAGAACCACCATCATGCTTAACAGGGTCATGGCGATCAAAACCTCAATCAGCGTAAAACCCGTCGCGGTTCTTAAGTCCGGTGTGGCATTGGAAAAATGGTGCGCGATGCGCACCCTACCGCCTTGAACCTTGAACCTTGAACCTTGCGCCTGAATTTGCCTCATAACACTTTGTTCGCCAGCTTTAAGCTGATTAGCTCAACCTGCCTGCCATCGGCTGCAACATTACCATCCCCCCAGTCTACGGTGACCTTGACCTTAAAAAGCACTGCCGGTATGGTCGTGACATCCAAGTTCTCAGCCGTAAATTGGAACGGACTGACAGCCACTTGCCACCGGTATTTTTCATTTTCCAAACCGGCAGTTTGGTTCGGCTGCAACGGCGCTTCCACGCCTGTTTGGGCCATTAAAGACTCGGCAATCTGCACGGCTGCGGTATATTCCTCGGCAACTCCGGCGGTATTTACGCCGGCGGAAAATATCTTCAGCAAAATCCCTAAGGAAAGCGCCAGGATTGAAAACGCAATCAGTATCTCCAGTAAAGAAAAGCCGCGCTGTCTATTTGCTTTCAAGTTCAATCTGCCCGGTTAACCAGTTTATGTCGATTTTCCATGCTGCATTGCCTCGCTCCAGCGTGATTCTTCCTCCGGTAGAAGAGCCGTCGGCAAAAAAGCGGATGCTCGCCGAGCCCTCCCCGGTCAATTCGGTTTGCGCCGTCACCACGGTAATATCAATAGTCTCGGGTATTTGATAATGCTTGTCCCGACCTGTGACCGTGTAGCTGTTGTCGCTAAGATTAACGGCAACCGTGGCATCCTGATGGGTCATTAAAGCCTGACCTTTGGCATAACGTAGCGCTGAAACAATGTCCCTTGCCGCCGCCTTGATTTGGGTAGAGTCGTTCCCTGATGACAGGTTAAGACCGATTACCGAGAAACCCAGCACCACGACAAAAAGCACTACGGTCAACTCCAGCAGAGTAAAGCCGCGCTGGCGCGAGACACAAGGCACAAGGTACAAGGTACAAGAGGAGGAATACGGGGGCTTTACACCTTGAACCTTGAACCTTGAACCTTTCACCTCAAAACTCACTCCCAACTAACAATATCCTGATCTTCGCCCTCGCCGCCTTCCTTGCCATCCGCCCCCAAGGTGTACAAATCGAATTTTCCATGCTCTCCGGGAGATGCATAATGATATTCCTGCTGCCATGGATCGAGCGGCATTTTGGCTTTGCGCAAATAAGGGCCATTCCAGCGTTTCGCGCTGTCGGGGGATTCAATCAAGGCCGTCAAACCTTGCTCGGAACTCGGATAATTGCCCAAATCCAGTTTGTACATATCCAAAGCAGCCGCCAGATCTTCAATTTGCACCTTTGCCGCTTTAGTCTTGGATTCGCCCATATGCTTCATTACCTGCGGCCCGACTATCCCGGCAAGCATCGCAATAATGCCCAGCACCACCAATAACTCAAGCAGGGTAAAACCACGAAGACGCGCCTTGAACCTTGCACCTTGAATCTTGAACCTCGTCACCTGTTTCATGATGTTTTCCTATATTTAAAAAGCCAAATCATTAACACTCAAAATAGCCAGCAGAATCGACACGATGATGCCCGCAATCATCACGCCTAATGAAATTATCAGCGCCGGTTCCAGCAAAGCCAGCATTCGCTGTATCGCCACCCTAAGCTGCTTATCGTAAATCATCGCCACCCGCAGCAGCATTTCCTCCAGGCGTCCGGTCTCTTCGCCCATTTTTATCATCTGCATAGCCATTTTTGGGAAGATGCCTTTTTCCATCAAGGCATCCGACAGGTGTTTCCCCTGTTTTAACTGTTGTTCGGCATCCTGAATGGCCCCCGCCAAAACCTGGTTATCCACCGTTTCGCGAACAATAACCAGAGCCGTCAGTATCGAAACGCCGTTACCCAATAACGTGCCCAACGTGCGACTGATGTTGGCGGTTTCCTTGTTCAGAATAATCATCCCGGCCAGCGGCAGTTTCAAAAAACGGCCGTCCCAAACCTTCTTTCTGACCGGATCAGCCAGCTGAAGATTCATATAACCGGTGATCAAGACAACGCCCAAAACCAGCACCCACCAATAGCTTTGCAACCATTCCGCCAGCCCCACCACGATCTGGGTCGATACCGGCAGCGCCTTGCCCGCGCTTTCAAACATCTCGGAAAATTGCGGCACCACAAAAGTCAGCATCACAAAAAGCGAGGCCAACGACATAATCAACAAGATGGCCGGGTAGATCAATGCCGTGCTGACCGTTTCTTTCAATTCCCGAGAGCGCTCCAGGTATTCGGACAAGCGCGTCAATACTTCGCCCAGGCTACCGCCGGCCTCACCTGCCCGTATCATGTTCAGGTAAAACTTGCTGAAAATGCCGGACTGCTTTTCCAGCGCATCGGCCAGTGTGGAGCCGCCTTTTACCTTCTCCAGCACCCTGCCGATCAACTTGGCCACCCGTTCGTTGTCTTCGGTCAGGTCGATCAACACCAGCAAAGACTTATCCAAAGGCAAGCCGGACTCCAACAAGGTTGCCAATTCGCCGGTGAACAAGGCGATGTCTTTTTGCGATAATTTAGACTGCTTGATACCTAGTCTCAAACCCAAAAACGATTTGGCGCTGGCCGGTACTACGCGGATAGGGATATAGCCTTCAGTCTGCAAAATCGCAATCAACTGCTGCTCATCAACCGCGTCTCTGACCCCCTCTTCGGTTTCCCCCAGACTATTAACCGCTTTATAGGCAAATAACATTAGATTGAGCTGTGAACTAACGTAAGCCATAAACGGAGCCGCGACTTCAGTCGCGCATGAGCGTTCATGCATAGGCGGTGATAATAACTGCCATCACCGCGACTGAAGTCGCGGCTCCAAACGCCCTGAAATTTAAAGCAGCTACCGAATAACATTAGGCTTCCGAAGTGACCCGTAGTACTTCTTCAATGGTAGTAATGCCTTGCAGAGCCTTAACCAGACCATTCTCATACATCGTCGTCATACCTTCCTCAATGGCAAGCCGTTGAATCGCCCCGGCTTCTTCATGCGCCATAATCAATTTGCGGAGCGGATCGGTCATTTGCAAAAATTCAATAATCGCCAAGCGTCCACGGTAACCTAATCCCCCGCATGATGGGCAGCCGACCGGTTTGTACAGAACAATTTCCCCCGCAGGCGCAAACCGTCTTAACCTCATGCCGTCAATGATGTCCTGGGGCGGCGTATAACGTTGCTTGCACTCAGGGCACAGTTTTCTTACCAGACGTTGCGCCAATATGCCGTTGACGGTGGAGGTGAGCAGATATTCTTCCAACCCCATGTCCAGCAAGCGGGTAACACCGCCCGCCGCGTCATTGGTATGCAGCGTCGATAACACCAAGTGTCCGGTTAACGCCGATTGTACGGCGATTCTTGCGGTCTCCAGATCGCGCATTTCGCCGATCATGATCACGTCGGGATCTTGGCGCACGATAGAACGTAATGCCGAAGCAAAAGTCAGGCCTATTTGCGGTTTGGCCTGAATCTGATTGACGCCGTCCATCTGGTATTCCACCGGATCTTCAACGGTGATGATTTTTCGCTCGGAGGTGTTCAGCTGTTTTAGCGCGGCATACATCGTGGTCGATTTTCCGCTACCGGTCGGACCGGTAATCAGGATAATGCCGTGCGGCTGAGACAGCACTTCAATAAACTGTTGCAAATGTTTGCCGGAAAAGCCCAGTGCGGCAAAATCCAGCACCGTGCTTTCCTTGTCCAGCAAGCGAATTACCACGCTTTCGCCGTACATCGTCGGTATCGTCGAAACCCGCAAATCCAGCTCCTTGCCCAGCATTTGCACTTTGATGCGGCCATCCTGCGGCAGACGGCGTTCGGCGATATTCAGCTTGGCCATGATCTTGATACGGGAAATCACCGCTGCGGTGGATTTGACCGACGGAGCGTCTATTTCCTTTAACACGCCGTCGACACGCAGCCTGACTTTTAGGGATTGCTCAAAGGGTTCGATGTGAATGTCCGAGGCTCGGGTTTCAATCGCCCGCTGCATGATCAGGTTGACCATTTTGATTACCGGCGCTTCACTGGCCAGATCTTTCAAATGCTCCAGGTCTTCCTCACCCAAATCATCGGCAGTTTGATCGCCAACGAGTTGATCCATTTGCGAACGGCCTTCGCCATACTGCACTTCCAGCGCAGCATCGATTTCCGAAAGCAGGCCGACTTTGGGGATGATATTTTTTCCGGTCGCCAGTTTTAACGCATCAATCACAAATCGGTCTTCGGGATCCATCAGCGCAACGGTAATATCGTCATTGTGACCGCCATTTTTACCCAAGCCGATGACATGATAGTTTTTTAGAAACCGTAACGGTACGGTTTCCGGCAGTTGCATTTCCAGCGGATAGTGATCCGGCGTAACCTTTTCAAACCGTCCCGATTCAACAAAAGCATCGGCCACATCCAGCTCCGAACACAAGCCCAGCTTGACCAACAACTGCGGCACGCTTTCCGATACCGAGGTTTTTTGCACACGCTCAACTTTTTTCAGTTCTGCAACTGAAAGTTTATGTTTGTCCTGCAAAACGGTTAGCAGCGATTCATATGCCATTATCCTGAAAAACCGGTTGGTATTTTATTAGTGTCTTTAGAATAGGAGGTTCAACTTCTCCAAGCAATTAGTAGAAATACCTATCCGGCGATCTGGTTATTGAGCTGAATGGATTAAATTAACAAAGCTTCAGGTATGATTAATACTAAGAGCAAACCCTAAGGTCAAATCTTACTGATTGGTTTCCGCCAAGTAGGGAGCGTATCGCACGCTATTTACGAATATCAGAATGACTGGGCTATTTTTTCGAAACATCCAAAACGAAAACATCGATCAGTTTTTGTTCTGGTGGAGTCAGCGTTTCTCTAAGCATGACAGCTAACTGTCCAGCGGACGTGGGCGGCAACAAGCCTTGTGGATGAGTAGGTAGTTTTTTATGATTAAACCAGATTACCAAAAATAGGCCTCTGCTTTCGGTTTCTGGAGCGATAGTGTACAGCGGAATCAGTTGTTCGTGAATAGCTCGCCATAATTCGCTGTGGTAATCGCGTTTGATTTCGATGGGAAGGTGGAAAGTTTTGCCATTGTTAGTAAAAGACAATTTCATATCTGCGCGTTTGTCTTTGGCTTGATGCGCTTCCAACTCAATATTTACATCATATTGTGAAAGCAATGGTTTGAGTCGTTCGATTAGATAATTGCGGCAAATATTTTCATTCCTTGGATTATCGGGTTTATTACCATCTAAGTTCCAGAAATTTTTATAGCTATCGGTATTACTACCATGCATTTCGGCATAA
This sequence comes from Methylobacter sp., assembly GCA_030679035.1. GTDB lineage: Bacteria > Pseudomonadota > Gammaproteobacteria > Methylococcales > Methylomonadaceae > Methylobacter_A. The sequence goes on from JAUXTH010000149.1 coordinate 42,889, forward strand.
AGTTGTTCCAAACAATCAACAGCAAGTGCAGTTAAGTCCGCCACATTAGCTGGTTTGCGATTGCTTAGGGTGTTGATGACCTGAATTGCACTGGGATGTTTGAACAACGCTTCTCTACGACTAAGCTGTTGGGTTTGTTGAGCGCTACGAATCTGTTCATGCCAAGCACTCAATTGCGGCAGTGAAAGTAAGTGGGCCAGCACGCTCGCGCTTTCTTCGGTAGGGTTCTTGCCGAATTTGTTGAGCAAGGACCGGACATAATCTCTTTCATTTTCGGCTCGTCCAACCCAATTTGCACCAGCACTTCTTTGCGGAGAACAGCGAGGCCCTAATAATTCAATCAACATTCCTATGGAAGAAGTCGGTAACGCGTAACGCTCATCCTTTATGGGCCAATCAAGGCATAAAAAGGAAGACAGATGATTGATTCGTATCTTATTGCCGTCGACTTCTTGTCTAATCAACCGCTCATGAATGGCTGGTTCAATTATCAAACCGGTGGCAAGCCAATATATTCTTTGAACTATGTCCATGCCTTTGTATGACAATTTTTTCTCAACCAGTGCCAACAATTCGGCTTTTTCTGCTTGGTTAATCGCAGCTTTAAGCAGATATTCCAGATAGGACGCTTGCGGCTTTGAGCCACTGACTGGATATTTATTGAGCAGCCGGATGACAGTTAGCTTTGCGATCTGCTGATAATCATCGTCATGGGCCAATTGATGAAGCCCATGGATATACTGTTTTTTACCTGTCAACATCGCGCCGACATAAGCGATCAGCACTTTAGCCGTGAGAACCTGATACAACAAGCTCAGCGGTTTGACCCATGCAGGTTCCTCACCAGCTCCATAGGTATACCAGAAAGCCAAAGCCTTGCTCGTCACATTATCGTTTAATGTGTAGAGTATCGATGGATTTTCCTGAAAAAGCTTTTCCATGCAAACCAGAAAAGGCAGGCGGATATAGTGTTCGCGATTTTGAAGCGCCAGCGCGAATATATCAGCTAATTCAGGCAAGTCAGTTCGCCCGAGTATTTTGAGCAAACCACTTTTTGCGGCATTAATCAGCTCAAGGTCATCGCTTAAAAAATTCGATAATCGCTCTTCGCCTGTTTCACCGTTGATCTCGGAATAGCGATCGAAATAAGCCATTGCGAGGTCATGAAAAATTTGCGGGTAGGCGCTACCGTCTGCAATCTGGGTTTTATGCTCATTAAAGTAATTGAGTTTGGCGTTTAATTTGTCTTTATGCTGCTTTGCCCATTGGTGATTTGATTGCGCATTTTCAATTCGCCAGTCTTCGATAGGACAGAAAAGTAGAGACTGATAAGTTTCCTGAAACTCTGAGTGATCCACCAACCAATGTTCAAAAAACTCCAGCGACAAGCCGTGGTGGCCGCTCTCGTTTTGCAGTGTCCAAAATGCCTGTCGAAAAAACTCGTGACGCAGTTGAAAGTTTGAGGTGGATAAAGCTTGCTCCAACCACCATAAGCCAAGATTATCAGGCGGCGTGGCATTGCAAAGTCGAGCCGATATCTTATAAATTTCATAGAATGTTTTGTCGAAGTCATTTATTCGACTAATGCCAAATCCTAGCAAGCCCGGATAAATATTGGGTTGATTTTCAAGCCAATCACGAATTTGTTGTTGATGTTCAGACTTTAAGTGGCATCTGTATCCATCAAGGCCGATGGAAAGCCAGCTATATAGTTTTTCAAGTGAGATGTTTCGACCATGTATTTGTAAGCCGCGTATCAGAAATTTAGCTGCCATGGAGAATAGGTTGCTGTAATGCGAAACCTTAAGGAAACCTATACCGCGATCGGCGAGATCATCAAGCACAATGGGTAAATCTTCGTTTGTTACGTTTTGAACAAAAACTGTATCCCAAAAATGATAGAGTCCAATAACATGATCATCCTTGACAGGCTTAAGATATTGAAATATCTCGCTTGCAGCAATGCGGACAGGAAATAGCTTAGTTAGCAATAATCCTAATAAGCTATTGTCATCTTCAATTTTGTTTTCACGAATATTGTTAGCAAGCTCTAGCAAACTGTCGGTATCTTCAGGATGCTGGTGTAAGAAAGCATATAGCGCTCTCGTGCGGACTCCTGTCCAAAAAGTTTGATCCCGAATAACCGCAAGCAACGCTTGTTTCAGTTCTGGTATGCATTCGGAATAACTTAAACCAGTCAATACACAGTACAGCAAGTTTTGTTCGGCATTTTTACGTTCAGGGCTGTTCAATAGAGCCAGTAAATGCGTTGCCATGTCTTTGGTGGTGATGGCCTCAAATGATTGAGTTATCCAGTTAATGTTTTTTTCAAGTTCGCGCCTCACTGCTTCTAAAAGCTGCACTTTGCTCGCAACCGAAAATAGTTTTACATCGCCATAAATAACAACGCCCAGCGGATCGATTTCAATCAAACGGTTCCGCGCTTGCGGTGAGAGGACACTAAGCCAGCCCATCAATCCACGCAAGGCGGCAACTATGCCGCCGTCAAAACCTGAGGTCAATGACTGCACCCGATTGAACAGCAAGCCTTCTTTGATCTTGTCGGCTAAGAATTGTGCTGCCAAGTATTCCGCTACACTACGATGCACATAGCTGAATTCATCGTTATTGAGTTTGTTAAATAAACGGGTTTTTAAGGCCGCGCGGGTTTGTATGGCGGCGGGGATGGTTAATTCATTCAGGCAAATTCGGCCTTCTCTAGTTTGTCCTTCAGTGAAGCCGGCAGCATTATCGAGGATTTGTATTGCACATAAAAAGCCTGCCGCCTCAAGTAACTGTGGAATAGTCGCCGTTTGCTGTTGTGCTGCGGCATGTTCGTCATTAAACTCAGTAGCCAGCTGTTTCGATGCCAGTTCGTAAACCTGATGCTTGGTGGTCGGCCATTGCTGTCCACCTTTGACGGCATCAATTATCATATCCAAGGTTTGCGGGTTATCCAGCAAACCGGTCAGACTAAATTGTTCGGCTTTTCCGATAAATGCGTCGGCGTTATCCACTCGCTTATCGTTGCTGAGTATTTGCTTAATGTCTTCACGACTTAGCGGATCTAAATGCAGCTCTTTAATTTCAGAATCAAGGCTGACTTTCGATAAATCCTTATTATCGAGTGAACTGCGCCACTCCGCTTCGCGACAGGAAATGCGGAAACATTTGCAGCCTAACTTATCAAGCTTACCGCGAATAACACCCAAGGGTGTTCGGTCTGTGCTGTTGCCCGCTCGTGTTTCATCCAGGCCATCTATGAATAAAGTTTTGCCCTTCCATTCTTTCTCTCTGTCGAGATCGATAAAATCGCGGGCAGTTTCATAGTGACCATTGTCGGTATTTTCCGCTTCCTTTTTGAATAAGCTGGATTTTCCAGCACCCGGCTCGCCCAGCAATACGTAAGTATTCAAGTCTCTAAAATGCTCAGCTGGATAACTCTCGGCGCGAGAATCATCCACTTTAGCGGTACAGGTGCGTGGAACTTGATAATGAAGCACGAATTTAATCCAGCCAGTAATCAGATGAGTGTTGGTGTCAGGGGAGCAAGTCTAATATTATTTGTCTAACGTATCAGGGCGTAGGGGGTGCTGAACGCAATGTAGCATATAGGTATAGAAAACCAACCGTCATCCCGGCAGATACCGTCTTAAAGTCGGAAAATCAATGCTTATTTGAATACGCCCAAAGCGGGTCAAAAGGTTCGCCGGATTTAAGAACGCCAAAAGCAATGTGAATGAGCTTGCGCATGGCGGCACAGGCAATGGCCTTACCGTTTTTGCCATTGGCTTTAAGGCGAATGCAGAAATCGTGAATAATGGGGTTATGTTTCCAGGCACACAAAGCTGGCATATACAGTACCTTGCGTAAGATAGGGTCGCCGTTTTTGGCGATACGGGTTTTACCTGACCATTGCCCCGATTGACGCAGAGCTGGCGCAAGGCCTGCGAAAGCGACGACTTGCTTAGCATTGGTAAAGCCTTGATGTGAACTAAAAGCAATGAGTAAATGAGCAATTGTTGCAGCACCGATACCTGGAATGGATTCAAGTAGCTCGCGGCGTTTATCAAGATCGGGATTGTTGTTGATGAGGTCGTTGATAGCCTGACGGATTGCCTTGATTTCATCTTCCACGGTCTTGAGCAGCGTGTTAATGGAATCAGTGATGCTAGCATCAGCGGTTTCCAGGCGGTTGCGCTCCATTTGTTGAATTTCGAGCAAATGCTCCAGGCGGCGCGTCAGGGCTTGCAATCGGCGTATCTCAAGTGGTGGCGGTGTCCACAAGCCTGGTTGCATCGCCAGCGCATAACGGGCAATGAGCTTGGCATCGGCCTTGTCGGTTTTGGTGCGGCTCAGTTCGCTTTTGGCGAAGGCATTTATTTTAGCTGGATTAACGAGGCTAACCGAATAACCGTTAACGACCAAGAAGTCCGCCAAAGGTAGGCTGTAAGCACCTGTCGCCTCCATGCAAATCAGCGGCTGGGCGAATAGATTAAAGGTTAATAACCACGCGATGAAGGCCTCAAAACCTGCCTCATCGTTGCTAAAGTGTTTATGCTTATATTTGTTTTCTATAAGCAACGTTACATCGAATTTTTTCTTGGCAATATCAACACCGACTGTTATTTGAAACATAGATATACACTCCAAAATGAGAAATAATGAAACAACCTTTTGAGTTTATTAAGAAACCACTCACTAAGTTCAGCCTTATTCATACAAGCTCGAAGCCTAAGTATACCGTTCGAACTATACTAGCGAGTGTGGATGGTGGAGGAGTTCAATCTGCCGGTCAGGCTTTAAGCCTCAGGGATAGCACGACTTCCTCCTCCATCCTCCCGATGATCAGTCGGGGATTCTGGCCCTTTGAGGGAGTAGAATCAAGATATAAGGGAATGCCGGGATCCAGGTCACAGGGATGTGAAAATCAAAAAAGGTTCCATGCTGCTAAAAATGGTTAGCAAGATCGGAGACAACCATCCATGGCTTCTGGATCCCGGCATTCCCTGCCGGGATGACGAGTTTATCTGGTTCCATACAGCACGGGGGAACCGAAAAAAACCATAAATCCAGTTTTATTTACAGCGACAATAAAAACTTCGCCTGCTCAATAATTTCACGTTCATCAATGTCCTTAATCGAATAATCCTGCTTGTTGAGTTTATACGGATTGACGATTGACGCGGACTTGACCACTTTGTTGATGTCGGTTTGGTAAACCCGGCTGACCGGGGTTGGGCCGAAGATGGTGATTGACGGCCTATTTAATCCCCAGGCCATATGGGTCGGGCCGGTGTCGTTGCCGATCAGTAAGTCGGCTTTGGCTATCAGCGCTTTCAGGCTGTTCAAATCCAGCTTGGGCATGACTTTGATCAGGTCGGATTGCGCCGCCATCCACTCTGCTGCGGCTTTTTCCTGCTCGCTACCCCAAACGACCAGGCAGTTTTGCTGTAACGCCTCGGCTATTTTTACAAACTTGGCGGCCGGATAGTTGCGGCTGTCCCAGGTTGAGCCGATCACCAGCACTATATTGAGCCGGTCTTTTGACAGGAAATCGTATATTTGCGGGTCTTCGTTGTTGAAAAACAGGAACGGCTTTTTATTGAGGATTTGCTCGGTGATGATGTTAATCCCTAACGGGCTGGACAGTATCAGGGCATTTCTGTCGATGGTATTGGCATCGTAGGCGCAGGCCACTTTGACGTCATAAAACCATGATGCGGCTTTTTCCCGGATTGAATCGGCATCGAATCCGGCGATGCATTTTCCCTTTCCTATGAACTTGGCGGTGACCGCCGATTTAATCAGCCCTTGGGCGTCGATAACCAGGTCATAGTTGTTGTTTGCATAGCTGCGAATCTTTTTAAGCTGCGCAAAAATTCCGGCCTTGTTGGTTTTTAAGGCTTTCAGGTTAACCGTCAGAATGTTATCGATATCGGGATTGTGTTTTAAAACCTCGGCGAAGCGTTCTTCAACGATCCAGTCAATCTGGATTTGGGGGGAATGCGCCTTGATGAACTGTAACGCTACCATCGCATGCACGATGTCTCCCAGAGCCGAGAGTTTTACGATGGCGACTTTCACTTAGGCCCTGATTGGGTAAGCGTTATCAATTCAAGCACCCGATCGGGCGTGATGCCGGTCAGACAATGGGTGTGGCCTAGCGGGCATTCGCGCTTGAAACAGGGCGCGCAGTCAAGATTTAACGAGATAACCTGGGCCTTGTCGTTCAGCGGCGGCGTAAAGCCCGGATCCGACGAGCCGTAAATGGCGATGATTTTTTTATCCAATGCAGCGGCGACATGCATCAAGCCGGAATCGTTGGTCACCACGGTATTGGCCAGCGACATCAAATCGACCGCCTCGGCTAATGAGGTTCTGCCGGTGAAATCGGTGCAGAACCCGGAACACTCTTTGTTGATTTGTTCTGCGACAGCTTTATCCTTATCGGAGCCGAACAGCCAGACCTGCCAGCCTTGGTCGATCTTTTGCCGGGCGACTTCGGCGTAATACTCGGTCGGCCAGCGCTTTGCCGGGCCGTATTCGGCGCCGGGGCATAAGGCCAGGGTCTTCACCGATGGTGTTAATTTGAATTTATCGATAACGACTTGTTGCCGATCTTTACTAATCGTTATCACAGGCTTTGGGCATACCGGCGGCGTAGACGCATCGACTGGCAGGCCCAGGGCGACGAAACGCTGCACGGTCATGGTCAGCAGGTTCTTATCCAGTTTCCTGGCGTCGTTAAGCAAGCCCCAGCGGCATTCGCCGATGTAGCCGGTACGAATGGGGATATTGGCAAAGAACGGGGGGATTGCGGATTTCCAGGAATTCGGCAGTAGGATGGCCTGATCGTAGCCTTCCGAGCGTAAACTTTTGCCCAGTCTGATGCGCTCCATCAAGCCGAACTTGCCTCGCGGCAGCGGCATGGCAATGGCTTTGGTCACTTCGGGCATTCTTTCCAGCAGGGATAATGTCCATGACGGCGCCAGCACGTCAATCCGGCAATCGGGGCGGGTGTTTTTCAGGGCGATAAAAAGGCTTTGCGCCATCACCATATCGCCGACCCAGGAGGGACCGACGATTAGAATCTTGTGATATTTTTTCAAGACCTTACCTGATATTCATAAGTCATGTAGGGTACGCTGCGCGTACCTTTATGGAGCTTGGGGCGATGCTTGGAAAACGGTACGCGAAGCGTACCCTACGTTACTGTTTTATCTTCGACTTCAACCGACCAAAGCAAGCTTTGGACTCCAAATATCACATCACGGACATCCTGAGTTCAAAGCGAGCTTTGAATACGAAGCGACACGAAACTTTATGTTTCTTTCTTCGTAGTTAAATTTTTTTAAAAGCCTTTAAGCAACGTAAGTCAACCAGTCGGCATGATCGGCTCTGCGTCCATGCACATAGTCGAAATACAGCGACTGCAACTGCTGGGTGACGGGGCCACGGCTGCCGGAACCGATTACACGGTTATCCAGTTCCCTGATCGGCGTCACTTCAGCCGCAGAACCGGTAAAGAACGCTTCATCGGCCACGTAAATCTCATCGCGGGTAATGCGTTTTTCAATCACTTCATAACCTTGCTCTCTGGCGACCGTCATGACCGTCTCGCGGGTAATGCCTTCCAGCGCCGAGGTGGTTTCCGGGGTATAAATTTTACCGTTGCGTACGATAAACAGGTTTTCGGCGCTGCCTTCCGCCGCGAAACCTTCATGATCCAGCATCAACGCTTCGTCGTAACCATTGGCGCGCGCTTCTTGTAACGCCAGAATCGAATTGATGTAATTGCCGTTGGCTTTGGCTTTGCACATGGTGCTGTTGTGATGGTTGCGGGTATAAGACGAGGTGCGAATGCGGATGCCTTGTTCTATGCTTTCCGCGCCCAGATACGCGCCCCACGACCATGCGGCAACCATGACATGGACTTTTAGGTTGTCGGCTCTCAAGCCCATGCCTTCGGAACCTAAAAAGCACATGCTGCGGATATAGGCGCTGTCCAGGTTGTTCTTGGCAACCGCATCGCGCTGAACTTGATTCAGTTCGTCTTTGCCGTACGGCATTTTCATATTCATGATATGCGCGGAACGGAACAGGCGGTCGGTATGATCCTGCATCTTGAAAATCGCCGTGCCTTTTTCCGCGTGATAAGCACGTATGCCTTCAAACACGCCCAAGCCGTAATGCAAGGTATGCGTCAACACATGGACTTTAGCTTCGCGCCACTCAACCCACTTTCCATCCAGCCAAATAACGCCATCTCTGTCGTCCATCGTCATCGTTTATTCTCCAATATTAAGTTTATTTGTTACTACTCAGCAGCCAAAATAGAACGCTGATGACGCTGATCATTATGATTAAATAAGATTTTTCTTTTTTGCGTTTAAACTTTGATTTCTTACTAAGCTTTAAGACCAAACCCACTTTCAGTAACGTCCAAATAGTTATAATTATCCGCGTTAATCATAATTATCAGCGTCATCTGCGTTCCATCTTATTTTGATGGCGCTTACTTGTGGATGCCGCTACCCCATGTATTCATGCCAAATCTGCTCGACTTGAGCGCTCATTTTGGCGACCTCGGCCTCAGCTATAACCGCCTTATCCCCTTGTAAAACCTGTTTATGCCCGAAATCCCGATAGGTGCAGTAAGCGGCTTTAAGTAATTCCGCATCGGCTTGAGACATAAAGCCCTGCTGTTGTAAGCCTTCAAGCAGCCTGACATTATCGGTATAGGTCGTCAGCGCTACATTAAGAGCCGCCTGATCCAATATGCCAAATTGTACTATAAACTCAATATCAGCAATACCGCCTTTGCTTTGTTTTAGGTCAAACTTGTCCTTATCTTTGGTAGCCAGGGCTTCACGCATTTTCTCGCGCATCTCGCGGACTTCTTTTTTCAAGCTCTCGGTATCCCTGGGCAAGCTCAAAATCCGGCTGCGTATGGCTTCATACTGTACTTTCAACTGCGGATCGCCTGCGATGAACCGCCCCCTGACCAGCGCCTGCAGCTCCCAAGTCCAGGCTTCATTTTTCAGGTAATCTTCATAGGCGTTGATATGCGTGACCAGCAACCCGGAGTCGCCATTGGGGCGCAGACGCATATCCACTTCGTAAAGCACGCCGGACAGCATCTTGGTATCGAGAATATGCCTGACTTTCAGTCCCAGACGGCCGTAAAACTGGGCGCAGGAAATCGGTTTGTCTCCGTCGGTCATCGCATTGCCGTCCTTGCAATCGTACAAAAATACCAGATCCAGGTCGGAACCGTACCCCAACTCGATACCGCCCAGTTTGCCGAAGCCGATCACCGCAAAGCCTATCGAGCTATTATCGGTATATCGCCAGGGATGGTGTGTATGCCGCAAGCCAGTTCCCGACTGGCTCGGCACCGGCGGCAAGCCATGCTTGTCTGTCAGCATACGCCACGCCCGTTCGACAACATGACTGACGATACTTTCGGCGATATAGGTCAGGTAATCGCTGACCACCATCAGCGGGATTGCGCCCATAATGTCGGCGGCGGCCACTCTCAGCACATTCAGTTGCTTGAACTGGCGCAGTATGACCATCAATTGCTCAAGGTCCTGCACCTCAATTTGAGCCAGCAAAACCTTAAGCTGCTCGTCAAGATCGGCTTTTTTGAGCGGCTCGTAAAGGGAACGGGTATCGAGCAATTCGTCGAACAACACAGGATACTGCGATAAATAATCGCAAATCCACGGACTGGCCGATGACAGCCTGATTAATTGCGACAAGGCGCCGGGATTTTCGGACAATAACGATAAATACACATTCCGGCCCGCGACCGCCTCAAACAAGCCGAGTATCCGCAGCAAGGTTTCATCCGGGTTAGCAACTTGCTGCATGGCCTCTATCAGCTGCGGCATTAACCGGTCAAGCACACCCGCACCCTTGGTCGTCAGCCTTCTGACGGCGGCGGAATTTTTAAAATCTTTTATCGCGGCAAGGATTGCGCCGGTATCTTGTATGCCCCATTCTTTTAAATGATCCATCAACTCCGAGTCATCCGCCACGCAAGCCCAAACTATTCCGGTTCGTGGTGAGCCTGCCGAACCATCGTGTTTCGATAGCGAAAAAACCTGGTCGAAGACTTCGTGTACCTGCGTCCTCACCTTGTCCAGATCCTGTTTAAAGCTAGTCCAATCGGAATAGTCCAGCGAATACGCCAATATCCGCTGTGCAGTCGGGTCTTTCGGCAAATCGTGGGTTTGCTGATCTTGATATTGCTGGATATGGTTTTCCACCCGGCGCAGGAAGCGATACGACTGCTTTAATTGCTCGGCATCTTTTTGCGCCAGCAATTCCCGCTCGCCCAGCAGTTGCAAAACATCCAGAATGGGGCGGGTTTGCAAGGCTTTGTCATTGCCGCCGCGTATCAATTGAAACGCCTGACCAATAAATTCGATTTCGCGTATGCCGCCCGGCCCCAGCTTGATATTTTCCATGCGGTCTTTGCGCCGCAACTCCTGGGTAATTTGCGCCTTTAACGAGCGTAATTCTTCAAACGCGCCGTAATCGAGATAGCGCCGGTAGACAAATGGCCTGAACATAGCCATCAATTGCGCACCGACCTTAAAATCGCCCGCAACCTGGCGCACCTTGATCATCGCATATCGCTCCCATTCCCTGGCCTGGGTCTGGTAATAGTTTTCCATGCCGTCAAAGGTCATGATGATCGGGCCGCTGTCGCCATACGGCCTTAAGCGTATGTCGGTGCGGAATACAAAACCGTCTACGGTAATCTCATCCAAGACTTTAATTAGATTACGGCACAGCTTGGTAAAAAACTCGCCGTAGCTGGTTTCCTTCCTATCCTGCAACACACCTTCTTCCGCATAGGCGAAAATCAGGTCGATGTCGGAAGAATAATTCAATTCATAAGCGCCCAGTTTGCCCATGCCCAACACCACGATCTGCTGCGGGCTGCCGTCGGATAATAACGGCGTGCCGCGCAGTTCGCAGGCCTCCTGATAGAGAAAATCCAATGCGTATTGGGTACAGGCATCGGCCAGATGCGATAAATCGGCCAGCGTTTCCGATAATTCGGCCCAACCGGCCAAATCCCGCCAAGCTATCCTGATCATTTCCCTGCGCCGGAAGTCGCGCAGTTTCGTCATTAACTCGGATTGTGAGTCAACCGGCGTATGCGCTAATTTTTCGGCATAACTGTTCTCATTATAAATAGCCGATAAATCGCCGGAGTTGACCAGATCGACCAGCAGCTCAGGCTTGCGTGTGCAGCTTTCGGCAATAAACAGGCTGGAACACCAGACCTTGGCGATCGATGCACTAACCTCAGGAGATTGGGAAATATTAAGCTCCACAAGCCGTTCATCCAGCTTAGTCAGCGAGGCGACCACCATTGCCCGTAACTCGTCAGGCAGCGCAGCAAATTCGGATTCGAGGTTTTTGATAAAAGACATGGAGGAAAGTCATCAATGAAAAGGATCATGATAACGAAAACAGGCGCGCAACGAATAGCGCTATTTGAAAACATCTTGCGATGAATGATGAAGATGAGTAGAACGAGTCTTAATAAAATGATAAAGTTCGATTAACCGTATAATTTTACTTTAACCCTTTACGATTTAAACTTATGAAAACGCACATATTTACCAAAAACTTCTTTTTTGCCGGCTTGACCGGCCTGCTTATCGCATTATCAGTTACCGGTTGTTCGGATGATGAACAAAAAACAGCGGCAGCAACCCAGGCACCCGCCCACGAAGTGCATAATCCGTTCGACCATTCCCACGATACCCCGGTAACCGACATACAAAAACACAAGTTCGAGCATGATTTTGCCGACCAGTGCGTAGACAGAGAATTGAAGAATTCGACCAATAAGGAATCCGATAAAGTGCGCTTCGCTACGCCTTGCATGTGCATAGCCAAATTTTTGATGAAGGATTTGACTGCTGATGAAGCTAAACTGTTTATCGGCGAGCATAAAAATGCCCAGTCGTTGGTTATCAAGTATGAAGCCGCGGCTTATCATTGCCTGCAGGAGAACTCGCATCCTAAAGGGCCGGATTTTTCCAGGGCACCACAGGTTAATTGATCGGCTTGAGCCATTAGACTTTATAGGATGGAGGGAGCCGGGCTTGCTGTTTATGCCCGGCATTCCCGACTACCTAGCTAACCACTCTCCACGTCCCAACAAGTAATAACCGTCTTCTCAGCCAATTCTTTTAGTATCTGCAAACCACCTGCGATAATCATTTCAGGATTGGGATGCTTCGATTCTTCGGCAACCTGCTTTAGGCAATCCGCTACCAACACTTCTTCGTGCTCCTGAATGATTTCCAGCAACCGGTACGTGATCGGGGTGATTTCTATAAAATTAACCTCGTCGTCCGGATTGCGGTAAACAATCAGGAACGTGGCTAGTTCCGGCACCGCTTCAGGCAAAAAATCGGGCGATATTTTCTGGACGGGATATTGATAGGCTAGCGGCCAAGCTAAAGGCGACAAGCGGATGTGCTGGTTTTGCAGGTTATCCAAATTAGGGGGATTGGCGGGCACGGTTTCCTTGGCGATGGACAAGGCCATTTCCACCCATTCGTAATGCACCAGCTCCAGCATAAACGGAAAATCGCCAGAACTGTCCCGCTCGTTTTGCAGATAATCCAAGAACTCTTCGGGGATTTGGGAAAAATGCGGCGTTCGGCTGGCATGCTTGACGAAAAAATCCTGTCCCAGCTCAAACCATTGCCGGTCATCCAATAGGGCCCGCAACACCGGAAAATTGGCTGACAGGAAGCTGTCGATATTGTTAAAAAACAGCTCCCGATACATCGCCATGCGCTGCGGCTTTACGTCGGCAGGCGGCGGATTGTTTTCGGGATCCCTGATATAGGCTGCAAACTCATGCTGCTTGGCTTTAAAGTCGACGCTCATACCGGCCTCAGGCTGATTGCTGGGCATGTTGAGCTCCCCAGGCATTTTGTATGGCACTGATGGTGCTCACTTCCTTGATTAGTTCTTCGATAGGAGGGAGATTAAAATCCCGCTCCAACAGCGTCGGAAACACGCCGTAAAGCTCGTAAGCCTTGCCCAGCAATTTCCAGACAGGATCGATCACGTCTGCGCCGTGGGTGTCGACCAGAAAATCTTCGGCCTCGACATAATGCCCTGCGATATGCGCGTAAGCGATACGGTGCGCGGGCATGGCCTTTAAAAACGCCTCGGCATCGTAACCATGGTTAACGCTGTTTACGTAAATATTGTTGATGTCGATCAGCACATCGCAGTCGGCTTCTTCGATAACCGCATTAAAAAAATCGATCTCGGCCATTTCCTGGCCGGGTGCAGCATAATAGGACACATTTTCGATGGCTATCTTTTGCTCCATAATATCCTGAACTCGCCTGATTCGCCCGGCAACGTGCGTCACCGCTTCCGAGGTGAAGGGGATCGGCATCAGGTCGTACAAATGCCCGTCCTTGCTGCAATAACTTAAATGTTCGCTGTAAAACTTGATTTGATGCTCGGCCATGAACTGTTTGACTTCACGGACGAAATCCTCATCCAGCGGGTCGGTGCTGCCTATCGACAGCGATAAGCCGTGGCAGATAAAATCGAAGCGCTCGGTCATCGCGCGGAATTGTTTGCCGTATTTTCCGCCGATGGTGATCCAGTTTTCCGGCGCGACTTCGTAAAAGCCGACCTCTTCGGGAGGGGATTCAACAATCTGGCTTAACAAAGACCGCCTAAGACCTAAACCGGCGCCGTGAACGAGATTCTGGGTTGTGTCCATAAGAACACCTTATCTGATTTGATGGGGAGGAGAGGGCATGATGACCATGCCCTCCCTGTACTAATACGCTTAGGTTTATTTGCCGGTTGCGTCTTTATTCATAGCGCCACATGAACCTTCTTTGCCTTTCATCATCGCGCCGCAAGCCGCTTCCATACCGGGCTTCATTTTGCCGCCTTGCATCATCGCGCCGCATTTGCTTTCGCCGCACTTGCCTTCGACAGCAGGTTTCGCTGCATCAGTTTTTTTGTTGCCTGCACATGCGCCTTCCGCCGCCTTAGGTTTTTCCATGCCGCCCATTGCCGCGCCGCATGCCATTTCAGCTGCTTTGTCGGCAGCTGCAACTTGCATGTAACCGGCAGACATTTCAGTCATTCCGAAAGGATTGGCTTCGGCATTAACCGCAGTTGCAGCAAATGTAGACAGAAAAGCAGCGCCCATTGCCGCTGCTAAAGGTGTTTTATTAATTTTTTTCATTTTGCCTCCAGAGTGTTGATATAAATCATCGGGTTCAATCCGTTCCCGGCGGTTAATCCGAGAATTGAATCGACACGTAAAACGTATCGAATGCTACTCATCATATCAAAATCAACTGAATAAAGAATGAATATCTACATTATAGAGTGGGCAGTAAAATGTGGAGAAGCAGCTGTAGATCACTCTAGCCACTCCCTGCTCCCAACCTATCACTCGGTTTTGTCCTTGTACTCACACAAATCTGCAATTACACAGCTCTGACAGCGCGGTTTCCTGGCAATGCAGGTGTAACGACCATGCAGAATCAGTAAATGATGCGCATCTTTCTTGTGCTGTTTAGGCACCCATTTATCCAGTTTTCGCTCAACCTCCAACACATTTTTACCGGACGCAATGCCGGTACGGTTGGCAACCCTGAAGATATGCGTATCCACCGCAATCGTATGTTGCCCGAAAGCGGTGTTCAGTATGACATTGGCGGTTTTTCTGCCGACGCCTGCCAGCGCCTCCAGCTCTTCCCGCGTTTGCGGCACTTGGCCTTCATGTTTATCCAGTAACTGTCTGCAAAGCGTGATGATATGGGCCGCCTTGCTGTTAAACAGTCCGATGGTCTTGATGTACTCTTTCAAGCCCGCCTCGCCCAATGCCAGAATGTCACTGGGCGAGGCGGCAACCGGAAATAGTTTGGCAGTCGCTTTGTTGACGCCTTTATCGGTCGCCTGCGCGGATAAAACCACCGCAATCAGTAATTCAAAAGCGCTGGTGTAATGCAGCTCCGTGGTCGGCTCGGGTATGGCCGCAGCCAGTCGATCGAAGATTTCCAGGCGTTTTTTCAGGTTCATGGTGATATTTGATTTTGGTATGACATCGTAAAGTGCTGAAGACAACTCATGCTGCATTATGCTTAGGCAAAGCCTGCACTCCAGCTGTTAACAGTTTCCACAGTTATCGAAGCATAGCATTTGATTCTGGGAATGCGCTGGTATTCGATCAAATAGACCGATGCCAAGGGAAGGGCAAGAAGACAAGGGGGACTCTGAAACCACGGAACAACTCGTTCAGGAATTGAGGCCGTACCGGCAGCCTCTAAGGGCACCTCCGCAACGACAGATTGGGGGACAATACGCGCCGCTGTGTTTCGTTTGAATTAGCTGCCTATTTGATTAAGGCAGATTGATTTGCTGGGGGATACTTCAACATCATCCCGTTCGTGCTGAGCTTATAACAGCATTGCCCCCCCACAACCTAACCCCTTTTGTTGCTCCAGCATCAGCGTAGCAACTTTACTGAAGAACACCACGCATGCCGTAATACAAGCGGCCGTACATTTCGCGCCATGCCTGCTCCGTTTGCGCCAAAGCACCGGCGCAAGGCAGAAAGTCCATCACGCCCAACTCGCCACCAGCCGATACCTGAAAATCAACGGGGAATGGCGTCACGTCCAGTCCCGCATGCGCGAACAGATACTGCGCCCTCGACATATGGAACGCCGATGTCACCAAAAGAATATGCGGCCTTTCCCCTCGATCCGAGCCAACAGCATGCCGCTGCTCCAGCAGTGCTGCGACAGCCTGAGCTTCCTCGTCGGTATTCATCACCGCGCCGGTTGTGACCATGCTATTCTCAGGAACACCCAAGGCCTTGGCGTAGCCGATTAATATTTCCCCCTCAGGCTTAGCCTTGGGTTCCCACGGCACCCATCCCCCCGTGAAAATCAGCAAGGGCGCCTTGCCCGCCTTGAATAATTCCACACCGCCATAGAAACGGTCGGCGTCCGACCATTCGCTAACCTCAGCCGCACCGGGAGCGACATCCCTTCCCCCGCTCAACACCACAATAGCATCGGCACGAGACGCAAGGGTTGCCTCACTTCGCTCAGTCCATCCTTCCACAGATCGAGCCATAAAGTGACTGACGAGCGGAGTACTGCTCAAGCACAACACAGCAAGCCCAACCCAGATAAACGCCCGGCATCGCAGCATGAGCCCAGCGAACACCAGCAGCAGGGTTATGCCGAGAGGCAGCAAAAAAAACGGCAGAATTTTGTGAAAATAAATTTGCATCGCTGTTCCTATCCTTTGGCAAACCGCACGATCTCACCCCGTACAAAAACCGGATTCCTCACGGCCTCGGCATACAGGCACAGGTGGCGCGCCTTCCATGATCGGTAGATAAATCGACTAAACAGCTTCATATTTTTATTTTAGACATCTCGACTGCCTTCTTGACTACGCGACCATTTGGAATCCACCAACCACATACCCAGCAAATATGCCAAGCTCCAACCCATGCAGACAGACAGCTGCATGCGGTCATCCTGCCCAATCGCCCAAGTGGCGCTGGCACCTGCCAGCGCCATCAGGGCGTACTCTGCCAGTGCGGTACGGCGGTGTCCCCAGCCCATCTTCACCAGGCGCTGATAGTAATGTTCGCAATGCGCCTGCCATACCTTCTCCCTGCGCAGCAAGCGTTTTACCAACGTGACGCTCGCATCCAGGATAAAAGGAGAAAAAACCAGCATCGGAAACCACAACGGCCAATGTCCGACGCTCCAGCCCAGCAGGCCCAACGCGGCAGCGAGAAATCCCAACGGAATGGAACCCGCATCCCCCATAAAAATCCGTGCGGGATGAAAATTGAACAAAAGAAACGCAACAGAGGCCGCCGACACACTCCAGCACAGCCCGGCAAACGCCATATCCCCTTGCGCCCACGCAGCCACTCCATAAAAACCAAAGCCGAATAACGCCATGCCCCCGGCCAAACCGTCCGAGCCATCCATAAAATTATAGAGATTGGTCATCCAGACCATCGCCAGCACAGCCAGAGCAGCGCCAACAAACCCTAAGCCGGGCAATACATAAACTGAAACAAACATTCCCGCAGCCACAAAATGGGCCAGAAACCGCCAAATGACTGACAGTCCGCGCACGTCATCCAAGAAAGACACTGCCGATAAGAAAAACACCATCAACATCATCACCCAGCCCCAGGATGACTGCGCGGCAAGCCACGCCGCCAACACCCCGGTTATCATGGCAAGCCCACCGGTACGTGGCCGCGGAAGGGTATGCAGTGATCGCTGATTAGGATGATCCAGCACTGCGCCCGCCATTGCACCCTTCAGCAACCAGCACAGCATTCCAAATACCACAAAAAAAGACACCATCGGTGCAATAAGGTAATACATCATCAGTCAATTTTAATTTATAAGTTTCTTCGGACACCGGCATCCCTCAACACCGATAACTGCAGCCATGAACATCCCAATTGTTAACATTGCCGCCTATTACTGCGAAGTCGTCACCGATGAGATACGTTCAGTACGACGAACACCCTCCATGTAAAAGAACTATTCAAATTTAAGCTGACCAGACGGTGCGATTCACGTAATCCACGTAACTCATTACGACACGAAGAATTTGCTTGGACACTGCCCCTGCTTCGTAATCATCTACCGGCCGCATTACTCGCTTGGTCTTGTCATGTTGTGCGATGATGACGCGCACCGCATCCAGCACCCGCTCTTTCTTCAGTCCGCTCATAATCAGGGTGCCCACATCCATCCCTTCAGGACGTTCATGCGCATTGCGAATGGTGATGGCTGGCAAATTGAGCAGTGACCCCTCCTCGGTGATCGTGCCGCTATCGGACACAACGCACAACGCCTCCATTTGCAATTTGATGTAATCGCAGAACCCGAAAGGCTTGAGGAATTGGATATGCGGGTTGAGTTTACCCAACTCCATCGTGTCCAAGCGTTTTTTCGTGCGCGGATGCGTGGAGACGATCACCGGACAATTATAGGTTTCCGCCAGGGCATTGAGCGTTTCCACCATATTCGACATATTTTCAGGGCTATCGATATTTTCCTCACGGTGCGCACTCACGATAAAGAATTCGTTCGCCACCAGCCCCATGCGAGATAACACGTCCGATTTTTGGATATTCGGCATGTAATGATCCAGCACTTCGCGCATATGCGAGCCGGTCTTGATGATCGTTTCAGGGCGAATGCCCTCGGCAATCAAATAACGGCGGGCATGCTCAGTCAACACCAGATTGATGTCGCTCAAGTGGTCGAGCACCTTACGGTTTAATTCCTCAGGCACGCGCTGGTCGAAACAACGGTTGCCAGCCTCCATGTGGAATACCGGAATTTTCCGGCGCTTAGCCGCTATAACTGCCAGGCAGGAGTTGGTATCGCCGTACAGCATGACCGCATCCGGCTTTTCTTTTTCCATGACCTCATCAGACTTTTCTATCACCCGCGCTATGGTCTGCGCGGCGTTCTCGCCAACCGCTTCAAGAAAATGATCCGGTTTGCGGATGCCCAAGTCTTCGAAGAACAGTTGGTTCAGCTCATAATCGTAGTTTTGTCCGGTATGCACCAGAATATGTTTGGTGTGCTGATCGAACTCAGCAATAACCCGGCTCATTTTGATCAGTTCGGGTCGCGTCCCGACGATAGTCATGACTTTAAGCATTTAGTTCTTCCTTTATGAAATCCAGTTTCGACAACAGTTTTTTAACTTGCTCGACGTTTAAACGCTCGGTGTTGTGGGAAGTATAATCCTCCTGATGAGATATTTTTTCTTCACCCTCACTAAAGAATTGTGCGTAATTCAGATCGCGATTATCCGCAGGAATCCGGTAATAGTCCCCCAAGTCTTCCGCCTTTGCCATTTCCTCGCGCGAAATCAGCGATTCATATAGCTTTTCGCCGTGTCGCGTACCGATGACACGGATCGGATTGCTCTTGGCGAACGTCTCTTTTAGCGCCTGTGCGAGATCCTCCACCGTCGAGGCTGGCGCCTTCTGTACAAAGATGTCGCCCTGCCTACCGTGTTTGAACGCATATAGCACCAAATCTACGGAGTCCTCCAACGACATCAGGAATCGCGTCATGTTTGGGTCGGTAATGGTGAGTGGACTGCCCTCTTTGAGTTGCGACACGAACAAGGGGATAACCGAACCGCGCGAAGCCATCACGTTACCGTAACGAGTCGCACACAACACTGTCTCTCCAGCATTTTGCATGCGCGCTTTAGCAACCATGAACTTTTCCATCATCGCCTTGGAAATCCCCATCGCATTGATGGGGTACACGGCTTTGTCCGTGCTCAACATCACTACTCGCGACACACCCCGTGCAATGGCTGCTTCCATCACGTTTTCCGATCCCATCACATTAGTGCGCACCGCTTCCAGAGGATAAAACTCGCACGAGGGAACCTGCTTCAAGGCTGCCGCGTGGAACAAGTAATCCACGCCCTTCATTGCCTGATAGATGCTGTTGTAATCGCGGACGTCGCCGATGTAGAACTTCAATTTTGGATTGCTCAACGCGATGCGCATCTCTTCTTGCTTTTTCTCATCACGACTGAAGATACGGATCTCGCGCACATCCGTCGAAAGGAAGCGCTTAAGCACAGTGTTCCCGAAAGAACCCGTGCCGCCAGTGATCATCAATATTTTATTTTTGAACATAATTTTTTAGTCTAAGCTATTTATTATAATACATTAATTTTATCAATTCCGGCCAATCAGGCGCCGCATATCCGGTCGCTACGCGGAAACGCTCTGCATTCAACGAACGGTCTATTTCAAACTGGTCTTCTCGCACAATCTCGATAGACTTGCCATACACTTCGGCAATCAGTCGCAACAAATCATATTTCGCGATAGGTTTAGCGGCAACATGGTACAGCCCAAACAAGTCAGCCCTAGGTATTACCACATCCCGAATAACTTGCGCAAAAACAACCGTAGGCAATCCCGAAAAAATCGCACGGGCAAAGCCTTTGCATTGTCCCTGCTGCGATAAAAACCAGTCTAGCAAGCCATGGGTACTCTGCAACTCATGCCCGATAGTTGAAGTGCGCAGAGTAATCGCGTGCGGGTAATTGACCTCACCCAGAAATTTTGACTTGCCATATATATCGGCTGCATCCGCAGGGTCGTCTTCTGTATACCCCCCTTTTTTTCCGGAAAAAATGCAATCCGTGCTGACATGAATCAAACGCGCACCAATGAGATCACATAAGCCCGCCAGTCGGTGAGGCATCAACGCATTAATGGGAATGGCCACCAGATGATCTTCCGCGCCCGGCAGATGTTTGGTTAAGCCCGCGCAATTAATAACCACATCAGGGCGCACCTGCGAGAACACCTTGACCAAGGTATCGTGATTCTCAACATCGATCCCTGTCACCAACCGCTCGGCAATCTTTGGGCTGAAAAATCGTTTCACTTCGCCGGAACGAACTGTTCCGAACACATCCCATTCTTTTTTTTCGCTCAGTACGCGGATAATGGTACTGCCGATCATGCCGCTGGCACCGATCACTAAAACCTTCACTGAATACCTCTCTTCTCTTTATTCATACATTCGGTGCTGACCGCCCTGCCACTATGAATATTCGCTCTAAAAACCTATAATTACAATACCTTGGCTACTTTCGGCCACTCAAAAAGAATTGCGACTGACGATCAGAATTGCATTTCAGCTCTTTATCTTCAAAGTTGGAAGTGCAGCTTGTCGCCAAAACGCTAAACATGGGATCAGGACAATACTGATAAATAGCCACACAGGAAAAATCTGGAATCGAATACCCAAACCTATTGCCAAGCAGTAGAACAACATAGCAAGCGCATAAACACTTGATGAACTTGGATGCGCAATATGAACTCTTACACCCCTGGCAACTAATAGACAAATAGCCAAAATTACTGCTGCCAACCCAAACCAACCTACGTCCTGGTATAACACTACCCACCCAGCATCTAGCCCATCTCCGACAAAACGACCTTCAATAGATTCCATTGTACGAACCGAAACATCAGGCAACCCTATCCTAGATGGAATGCCTGTAAAACTCAAAACATAACCGATCAAAGACAGTGGGGTGAGAAAGAACCTTTCCCCCAACAAAGCAACGCCACGCCAACCTTCACTACTCGAAAAAACTAATGGTACAAGCCATTCAGCTACAGCATATGTTGTCAGCATGGTTAGCGGCAAAACCATCAAAGGCAACCAGCGCAGTCGCTCCTTTATCAGCCACGGAGAAATAAATAATATTCCCAATAGCGGAAGACCGGCACTACGGGATCCGGACAAATAGATGGCAATCGAAGCCAAAACCATTCCCCACACCATCATTTTTCGGTGGTTCCTGTACACATGCATACCATATGCGCAACCGAGATAAACCAAAGATGCCCAATAGGCAAATAAATTTGGATTAAATAAGATAGAGCAAGCTCGCCATACCAGCTCACCCGAACCACTAGGCGTAGCTGCCCACGATTGCTGATAAAACACTTCACAGAACCCAACGCAATCAGCAACAAACAATATGACAAGCCCACTCATGCACCACCAATAGGTTAAGTTGGGGGTAAAGCTGCGCACGCCAGCTAAAGCTATGCTTCCAACTAGCATCAAGAAAAGCATCATCTCAATTGAGACGACATTTTTTAACTGCAACCAATCACCATATCTAATGTTGAAAATATACCCACAGAGAACGACTACCATTAACATTAGCAAATGAAGCTCAACTTTCATTTCGTTCCAAGATTTCATCACCCATAAATCAAAAGCCTGTCGACTCAATATAATAAAGATGGGGACTACTAATGATATAGCAGAAAGCTTAGCCAATAAGCCTCCACCTTCAGCGTGAAGAGTACTCAAAAAAGTAAATGAATCTGAGTTCTCGTTTGGCCCTTTTGTAACTACTGCAATGGTCGCAAAACCAAAATGTAGCGTCCCATAGGTAAATAGAATTAGCAGTAAAGTTATGACATCCCTTTGCCGCTTTATTAAGAATATGGAACACAGCACAATTACCAAATTTATTATTTCAAATGCATTAATTTTCATGGTCAATTTATCTGGTTCTTAGAAAAGAAAGCTCACTTCAGTGAATGGTATCTTACTAACTAAGATAGCTAATTAAATGCTGTTCTCAAATCAACAGATCTAACTTTAACAGCCTGTAAGGTCGTTATGTCCGATTAATTTCTGCTCAGATTGAGCTTTAAATTTTAAGCTACGTTTTAACCAAACGTACCACCCCACTTGCTCCAATAAATCAATCCAGACCTTATCGTCACTAAACGCATTTTCAAGCTATGATGGGTTCCGCGAGTCCATCGATGCACCACTCTGACGCTCGGAACATAGACAACCCTCGCAATTTTCAGCATTCTGCGACTAATATCCGCATCTTCAAAATGCAAAAAATAATCCGTATCAAATCCATTAATCTGCTGCAACAACCGGGTACGAAAAAACATGCAGCAACCGCTTGAGTATTCAACTCCATCAATAAGATCATCGTAATTACATTCACGCATTTCAAATCTCGCTAAAGCAGATTTGAATAACGATTGAATCCAACCGAAAGGTAAGTTACGAAGAAACATGATAAACAAAGTCGGATTACGTTTGCACAGATAATGGCGCGCGCCATCTTCGCCGAATACCGCAGGAGTCAACAACCCGACATCAGGATTGGCCTCCATAAAACGTAGCGCCTGTACTAGCATTTCGGGTTCAACAAATAAATCGGGATTGATCACTAGGTGGTAATCGGAATCTGTTTGCTTAATCACCAAATTATTGCCTTGCCCATACCCGACATTACCCGGTGAACGCAATAAGTACAGTGACCAGTCCGGCATCGCCCCCCGATATTTTTCAACCTGTGCTTGAATCCGTTGGTGCCAACTGTCTTCATAAGAATTATCAACCAGCGTTAATTCAAGACGAACAGCATAATCCTGCCTGACAACCTGTGCGGCTCGCTGCAATGCCGAAAGCGTTCGATCCAGCTCCACTAGGTCAGGTTTATACATCACCAAGGATGCGCTTAATGAAATTTCAATCATTTGTTATGGCCATTATTTTCATTTGGCATTTGCCGCATCACGATTCTGGCTGGCACGCCAACGGCCACCGCATACGGCGGCACATCATGCAACACCACTGCGTTGGCGCCAATCTTGGCGTAGTCACCAACAATTACGCGACCGATAATTTTTGCTCCGGCGCCTATCACCACATGGCTGCCGATAATGGGTCTAGTAGCAGCCGAGAATTGTATATCGGGTTCTTTAGCCCCCAAGGTAACGCCCTGCATGACTGTGACATTTTCACCAATGCGCTCAGCGCCGATAACGGTTCCCACTGTATGCGGCAAAAATAGCCCACCTCCAATCTGGACTTTGGGTGAGACTTCTATCCCAAAGAACAAAACATTCAGCATGGAAAAAAACTTGGACAGTAATCCAAGGCGATACCGATAAAAAAATTCCGATAATCGCAAAAACACTACGGGCACCAAGCGTGGATTGAAACAAGAAACTATAAGCTTTAGCCGGGAAACGGGCCGTAACTCTCCAGAAATTTGATGATAATACTCAATGTCGGATCGTAGTTTTTTCACAAAACCACTTTCTTGTAGGCAAACCATGCCAATCCACTGACAAGCAGTCCGACGAACACCAATTGAAATTGTATATATCCCCAAGACATTGTATTTTGGTCCTCATAAACTACCGCCAGTATCAACGGCAATGTTGCCATAATCACCAATGGCCAGATTTGGCGGCGCCGTATCAGACTATTTTTGTAACAAGCATACTCCACCACGAACACCAGATAGAGAAAATTGGGAATTACAAATGCCCAACCTAATGACTCCAGGGAAGTGAATCTTTGCAAACTATAACCGGCAGCCAGCAATAGCCCAGAATTGAGAGCCAAGTCTGAGATGATCAATACGCGAGAGTTTCTTGTCGCAAATATCATCATTCCATACACCCACGAAACGCCCCGAAAAATGACTGCAATCGCCAGCACTGTCAACACCCGGCCGGAATCCTCAAACTGAGAACTATATAGCATATGAATCAATTGATTCTTGAATAGAATCATCAAGTAACAGACCAGCGTACAGCCAGCCAAAACCAAATAAGTTGTTTTGAGCATATACACTTTTTGGCTCGTAGGTTGGGTCGCACCAGCCAGCAATGGCAAATATATTGTGCTGCAAGCGGTCAAAAACAGAGTTATGTAGTTAAACGTCAGCGTCCATGCGGCATCGAACAATCCCGCAAATGCCAGCCCATGAATATCAATTATCCATGATCGAATAAGCAACAACGCAATCGTTGAGGAAAGCGCCGCCAGCAAATTCGAACCGGCAAATTTCACAAACGCCCGTGTTTCCGGCTGTGTCAAATAGCCAATCGATATATTGGAAACCAATTTGGGCAAACGAGACACGCCCAAAGCCCCCACCAAATAGGTAACTAGAAAACACAACACCATTGACAATGCCAGCATCTCTGGCCGATAGGCGGCGTGCAAAAAATAAGCACCTGACAACATCATCACCAATGCCAGCGGCCCTGAAATTTGAGCAAGCGCCAGATAATGGTAAGACCGATAGCCATTCAATACTGCAATAGCATAGGTGCACCCCACATTCAGCAAAATAGCCAAGCACAGCCACCGAAGCGTAGCAAGTAAATCTGGAGCATCAGAAGACAAAAACAACTGCGTGAGTTGCGGCGTGAAAACGAGGAAGAGCAGTACCGCCAGCACCCCACTCGTACCAATCAAACGGCTTGCCGTTCCACGAAACTGCCAACGCGCTTGCATATCCACTCGCTCGGATAACCCTTGGACAACCGCATTGGTTCCACCAAAGGTTGCACCTATGGTTACTGCTTGTGCAATCTGCCGTAACTGGGAAAAAAGTCCGACTCCCTCCGGCCCCAACCAATAGGCCACCATCTTGAAGCTCAACAACCACAGAAATGCAGAACCAAATACACCACCAGTACTAATATAAATGCTAGGTTTCATTTTAACAGGTAGGTCGTTATATGGGTAACCCGCGGCAAGCTATATACCTTCTCTTTCTTGCTCGCGCTTACGTGGGAATTGCGACAAAAGCAATCCCCATAGAAAATACGCAAAGATGCCGGGGTACGGCTGACGCAGTGTAACTTTAAAGTTGTTATCCACTATGACCAAATAAAATACGATAACTGCCAGCCAGAGCGTTTCACTAGACAATGTTTGTTTAGATTGCCATAACTGATAAGCTGTGTAGCCGATTAACAACGACATAGGCAGCAATGATAGCAGCCCGAAGGCATAGGTTATATCCAGATACCAGTTATGCGCACTACTGATCACTTCCCTAGAAATCAAAACATTGTGCCCAAGAATCAACGTTTTTGTACTTTCAGCAATAGCGTCGATATACAATTTCCAGATATCTAGTCGTTCCAGCACGTTTTGGGGAATATTGCCGCTTGCAAGTTCATTAAATTTATTAACATATGAGCCATCGACGTGAACGGCTATATTATGATTTCCTATAAACTCATAGAACATCTGCAGGCTTTCAGCGACCATCGCAACCGCCACTACGACCAGCACAGGAAATATGATTGCCAATTTAATATTTTGTAATGGCATACCCATTCTGATGCCAATAAATACAACAATAAATGCCACATAGGCAAAAATAGCCAGAAACGAAGCGCTTGCAAGAACATAAATGAGCATCAAGCACGCTAAAACAAAAAGCTTTCGTTTATGATTCTCCCAAAGTGTCACCATTGAATATGAAAATGCACAAACCATAATCAAAGGGACAAACTGGATATGCGAATAGATACTGAATAAGTAAAGATTGTGGGTCAAAGCAAAAGTACCTTTCTGCACCCAACTGCAAACCAGTTGCACTGGCACGATGACAAGAAGAGTGTAAAGGAAAGCTCTTGGAATTAACTTGTCATCATCGACAATCATCTGCCCTAATATTAGACCAAACGCGGGGAGCAAATATTGAAATATCAGAATGATTTTTCGCCGGTCAACTCCCGCCCCTATTTCGGCAAAAAGTAACGAAATCAAGAGGACGAATAACAATCCTGCTACAAATATCCCGCCTAAGAAAGCGCGTCGATAATTGCCCAATAACATTAATATTCCGCCAAAACACGCAAGAATAGAAATCGGCAGGGGCAATGCGCTCAGCATCCCGCCAGAATCAAGGACTGGAAAAGCGCTATTGTAGACGCCGCCAGATAGCTGAAAAAACAGCGGGAACAGTAAACCTATACCAATAGCGATCAAAAGTCGGGACTTATTTTCTATATCCATTTCAATTACAGTTTGGTAAAAGTTACTCTAGCCGGATGGCGTTACAGTCGGCGTAGTTTCCAAAGTATGCTAATCGACAAGAGCTGTCTGAAGAGCAACGCCTGGTGTAAATCAGCATCGGCAAATGCATGGCGTTATCTGTCGATCAAAAAAACAGCTTGTTCATTCTTGATGACTCTCCCGCCGTACTAGCCCCAACATCAGGAAAATGCCTACGACAACGCCAGATTAATTATTTTCAAAATTTGGCATTATACATCGGTTTTAATACTACAAAAATGTAAAATGCCTTTTTAAGCACCGAATCGGAAACAAATATTGCTAACTAAATCCGCAATCAAGCTCAAATTACCCATAATATAGCGAGGACACTAGAAAGACTCATCTGCAATCTTCGTAGCCATAAGCTTATATCCCTGTGGACTGAGATGCGTGTCATTAGGCAAATAAAGATCAACAACCCCTTCCACAGCTTGCTGGAAGAAATCCAACAAATTCACATTGCTCACACCAGCATCCTTTAATCGCTCAAAAACATTTGGATATTCGTCGCCACCTATTTTGTCAGTCACGTATTGCCGATAGACGGAGGATTTATCCGGCACCACGACTAACACCATCCGCACCCCCTTCTTTGCAAGGTCGTCCTGAATTTGTTTTAGGGTTACCACGGCGGCGGTTATATCTTTTTTCGACCAACCTAATTTACTATCATCTTCTGCATAGTATAGAAGCCGATTAGACTTGCGATTAGAAAAGAGCCTGCTAGTAGTTAGAGGAGCGTTAATCACCCCTCCAGAAGTTGCTCGCCTGTCAGACCATGTCATTCGGAGCATATTCGCGGCGGTTGGAAACAGGTAGCCGGCATCCAGCGTCAGCCCGGCAAGAGGATGCGTTGCAATTATATTTTTTTCGGTGATTTCAAACGATTTCGGAATCCGTCTAGGACATGCATTCAGATTTCGAAACAACTGAACAAAACCTCGCTCCACTGTCTGAATAACAACCGTGCGCATGTTTGGATAATGCCTTTCTGCTAGCCAATGCAACCAGTTATCAAGGCAACCAACATCTTGGTATTGGAAAGAAAGGATTTCAAGATGACGTGATTCGGCAAGATAGGATTGCCATATGTTCGGGTGTGAGAATGAATCACCCAGCACTAGCACCTGTGGATTGGTTATTGCTGTTCCATTCACACGCACTGAAACTGCTGGCTGTGGCTTATTCCACCCAAAATCCCTCTCGGACCAGTGTCCGATACGCGTCAGATCACCCGAAATGGGCTCAAAAAATATTGATAGGGGAGCAGCGCTTACAAAGAAAGCGAGTACTGGAAAAGCAAACCATATCAGGTAAGAAATTGAACGACGATCAGACTTCATCAAAATTGATAATAGAGAAAGGTACTCACCTTACCCAGCTTGCTTAAAGCAAGGCAGAAAGCACAACCAAAAAGGAATCCGACAACGGGCTTTGCCTGCCAAGCGATAGTCCAATTGAATAGCTTTGCTCTTTCGCTCCTATACTCAACAAAGTCAAAGAACTGCTGTGTGTTTGGCGCAAACCAAACAATCAGCAAGCCAAGCATCAATAATCTGGCAAATGGTGCAATTCCGCCTAACGCACCAAAACCAGGGATGTTGAGAAAAACACCACCATAGGTAATCCCTGCGGGTAACAGCCCCCCTAAATTACCAAGGCTATCGGCAAGTACGCCTAATTTGGACGGTAGTGAAATCCCCCCATAACCGAAGCATCCTTTCATTACCAAAATCGCAGATGAAAAAGATTCCGCACGGAAAAAGATCCATGCAATTACAACACACAAAAAAGTGAGCAGCGTCGCAGCCATGTAATAAATTCGCGCAGCGACGCCTTGCCTAGGGACACGGTCTGCAATAAGAGATCGCCATGCGTGACCGATTACCAAGTAGATCCCGTGCAGCCCACCCCAAATTACAAATGTCCAGCTTGCCCCGTGCCACAAACCGCCAAGCAGCATCGTGACCATCAGATTCATGTGCCGCATTATCTTTCCGCGCCTATTTCCACCCAAGGGTATATAGAGATAATCGCGAAGAAACTGGGAAAGCGTCATGTGCCAACGACGCCAGAAGTCGATGATATTTGCTGCCTTGTATGGAGAATTAAAATTGATCGGTAATTTCACTCCGAATAGCATGGAGACCCCAATTGCCATGTCGGAGTAACCTGAAAAATCAAAGTATAGTTGCAGCGTATAGGCCAAGGCGCCAGTCCATGCCTCAATAAAGTCTGGCTGTATTCCCATACCAGAGACCGCAAACACAGGCCCCGCATAATCGCCAAAGTTGTCTGCTAGAAGCACCTTTTTTATCAAGCCAATGGTGAAAATACTAAGGCCTACCGCCACATTATCAAATTGTAATTGGTATGTTTCTCTCTTGGCGAACTGGGGCATCATCTGCCCATGATGAAGAACCGGACCAGCAATCAGATGAGGGAAGTACGTGACAAACAACAGATAATGGATAAAATTATATTCGCGAACTACACCGCGATATACATCCACCAAAAATGCAGTTTGAGTAAAGGTAAAAAAGGAAATACCCAGCGGCAAAATAATATCAATTAGAGAAAATGTTCCGCCAAATAGCCAGTTTGTAGTTCCAATGAAAAAGTTGGCATATTTAAAGAAACCCAGGAAGACAAAATTAGCCGTGATGGCGCACGCAAGGAATAATTTTGCTTGGGCGCGGCTCCGTGTATGACCAATTACATAACCTATGCAGTAGTTTAAAGCGATGGAGACCAGAAGCAACCCAACATATTTGGGTGACCACCATCCATAGAAGAAAAGAGAGGCAACTGCTAACCATAACGCACTGACACTATGCCCGAATCGTGTAAGCCAGAAGAAACCGGCAAATACAATTGGCAGAAATAAGAATAGGAATTCGTATGAATTAAATAACATGCCTTACGCTCTGAGCTGTACGTGCACCACTTCCGCGAAAGCATCTACAATGCCTCTAGGTTTTGTGGCTTTCTGAGCCCTAAACAGTGAGCTTTAAATCACTGCATTTTTTCGCAAGTGAGTGGATATATAATTGATTGTAGGCCATTTTAAAAGCAAATTCACTCTAACAAATTTAGCGTGATGAATTACACCTTACCGTATTATGCTGTCAGGGACTTGTTCAATGTGCTTTGAAATTGAAATAGCAATTAATTTATTCGCTTCAAAGCTATAGTGCACATCGTCAATAAATGAATGTGAGTTTCTTTTATCCAAAGAATCAGTTACAAATATTGCCCCAAATTTTCTCCAATTATCTTGCATTAACTGATATTTAGTATAAAGCTTATCTCTAACTTCTTGCTTTAACATGTCATAATCATTATGAATGCCATGCACCCCTGCAAATGGTTGTACAAAAGTCTTACAATCTAAGTTGTATTGGCTGCATAAGGCCTTTCGCTGAATTAGATTGTTCAGATGAATTACTTCAAGACTTTGCTCAGCCCCAAAGCTTGTGCATTTTAAATCATGTAGCTTGGAATTATTTTGAGGTGAATGCTTCCCCAATTTAGCAAGTATTTTCACTAAGCCGAAATTAATTGGGCCTATTACTTCGCCCAATGTCCAATTATAAGCTTTTTGACTATTGCGAAATAAAATTTTCATTTCTGCTTGATAAGAATCAATATCACATCTTTCATTAATTCCATCCAAAAAAACGACTTTTTTTGGCTTATATCCAGCCTCTAGAATTTTTGTTAACAAGGTATTTTCTTGAGCACTATAAAAATAGGCTCTTCCAAAATTAATCACTCTGTTGTTTGTTGTCTTTTCAATTATAGCCGGAATAGTTTCAGCATCTGCTACCCCATATCCAAATGTAGTACTACCACCGAACATCCAAATTGCGTCATTAATGGAATTCATGTCAAATACTTCTTGTTTATTTGAACGCACCCCATAACTATTAACATTTATAAATTTTGATTTTCTCTCGGCTTCTTTAAAACCCACCCATTCTTCATATTCCCAGCCGCCACCAGGTAGATTCCATGTCGCATTTAGGAGTTCATTTACTTGGTCGTTAGTAAGATGCTTATACTCTTCTCTAGCGACTGGGGACAATTTTGCCACATAGTCAATAGCTTTATTGCCGTAATGAGTGGCAAGAAATATATGCACCCCCAATACTAATATACTAAATAGAATTAGTGTGTTTGATATAAGAAAATAAAAATCCTTTATATTCTTCATATCAGTCAAGCTCATATAAGTTCTTATAGTCTTTCGCTAATTGCTTATCTTGCTTTTCTTTTTGTAAAATACAGTTGCCTACAACTAACATTTCTATTTCTGTACCCATGAAGCATCTAAACGCATCTTCTGGCGTTGAAACAATTGGTTCCCCTCTTACATTAAACGAGGTATTAACTAAAATTGGGCAGCCAGTTAGCTCTTTAAATTTTCTAATTAGTTGGTAATAGCGTGGATTGGTTTCTTCATGTACAGTTTGTATACGAGCAGAATAGTCAACGTGCGTAATCGCAGGTATTTCAGACCGGGGGACATTGAGCTTGTCTATTCCAAAAAGTTTTTGTTCTTGCTCTGTCATTCCAATCTGCTTGGACTTTGCAACGTCTGCCACCAACAACATGTATGGACTATCTGTGTCTATATCAAACCATTCATTCACATCTTCTCTCAAAACGCTTGGGGCAAAAGGTCGAAATGACTCTCTGTATTTCACCTTCAGATTCAGCTGTTTTTGAACAGAGGTTGAACGAGGATCCGCTATAATTGAACGTCCACCTAAAGCACGCGGCCCAAACTCCATACGCCCTTGATGCCAGCCTACTGCTTTGCCCTCAGCTAATGCTTGAGCGGTGATATTAATTACATCTTCGTCACTGACTGCTTTAAATACTGCGCCTACCGCAAACAATCTTTTTTCAATATCTTCTTGCGAATAACTAGGCCCCAGGTATGAACCCCGCATGCCATCCATGCTAGCTGTCAATTTACGAGGCTGATTTAATAGCAAATGGTAGGCTCCCAATGCTGCGCCTACTGCTCCACCCGCATCACCAGCTGCAGGCTGTATCCAAATATTATCAAATACTTTCTCCCTAAGTAGCTTTCCATTTGCCACACAATTTAGAGCAACACCGCCAGCGAGACATAAATTACGCTGCCCAGTTGACCTAGCAATGCCCTTAGCTAATTTAATCACAATCTCTTCGGTTACTGCTTGCACTGATGCTGCCAAATCCATCTCACGCTGGGTCAATGTCGACTCTGGCTTACGAGGAGGGCCGCCAAATAACTCGTCAAATTTCGAGTTAGTCATGGTTAAGCCCGTACAATAATTAAAGTAAGACATATCCAAATTAAATGAACCGTCCTCCTTAATGTCAATCAGGTTATCTTTAATCAGCTCGGCATATTTAGGTTCACCATAGGGAGCCAAGCCCATCACTTTATATTCACCCGAATTGACTTTAAAACCCGTGTAATAGGTTATCGCAGAATACAAGAGCCCTAGCGAATGCGGGAAATGTATTTCTTTATGAACTGACAATTGATTGCCACTACCAATGGCCAATGAGGTAGTAGTCCACTCGCCAACACCGTCCATTGTTAAGACGGCAGCTTCTTCAAAGGGAGAGGGGAAAAAAGCACTTGCCGCATGGCTCATATGGTGCTCGGAGAAAAGCAGACGCTCAGCCCAATCTATATCCTTACCCCATAAGTCTTTTAATGCATTAGCAATTACTGATTTCTGAAATAACTTGTCTTTTAACCAAATTGGCAAAGATGTTATAAACGACTTAAAGCCTTTAGGAGCAAACGCCAAATAAGTTTCAAACAAACGTTCGAACTTCAAAAATGGCTTGTCATAGAAAACGACATAATCGATGTCTTTCGGTAGAGACTTTGACTCACTTAAACAATATTCAATAGCATGAATTGGAAAACTGGAGTCGTGTTTCTTTCTCGTAAAGCGCTCTTCTTGTGCAGCCGCCACTATCTCACCATCAACAACCAAACAAGCTGCCGAATCATGATAGTAGGCTGATATACCCAGTATTCTCATATCAGAAGAGGGTGTAAATGAATGGTGCAACTATTGAGCCTTGCGCTAACACCAACAACGCACCTAAAAGCACCATTACGATAATGATGGGTAATAACCATAGTTTTTTACGAACGCGCAAAAAAGCCCAAAGTTCTTTGAGAAATGACATAATAAGAAAAATTTAAAATTGATTTATGAATGATTCGGGAGCGGGGCCAGCTGGATTACGTTCAACCCAATAAGAAGAAACTTGACGTTTTTTAAGCTTTAGCACATCACGCCCAAATGCCTTTCCAATAAGTGCAATTGGTGTTAATAATACAAAAAAGATAATTCCCAACACAATCGGACTGACAATTTTTCCCATTGTCTGCCCAAGCCAAAACCAAGCCCTATTGAAAGGCGCAAGAATTTTTGGAAGGAAAAATGAAATGGGTAATAATAAGACGCTGAAAGCAAGTGATGCAATAACAGCATATTGATGCCAGTTTTTATAGTGAGCATAAGCACCAAGGATTCCAAAAACCAAGGCAAACAACAGGCCAAAACTGCGCTCAGAAGGCAGATTTTGCGCGGGGGAGTGGGGATTAATCTGGCTTGAAATCATTATGTTTTTGAGTTTTCAATATGGAGTTTTAGTTTATAATTTTATCATTGCTTTCAGCTTCAATTGAAGCTGAATCTCACAATAGCTAAAGCAGACCCCATTGTCCAGACAAATAATGCCTTAGAAGTAGAGCCCTGCTTACATTCCAGCTGAAGGCGCTATCCCAATTTTGCTGCACAGGGCCTGATGCCTCATAGCATTAAAATTTATCCAAAATCTTTGAACCTCCGCAATAGCCGTTTTATACACTCGCCTAGCGTTTTATAGTCCGACGATGGCGCCACCCTTCTTGTGGTTATAGAATTGGAACTGCGCCAGCCCCACCAGCAAGTCCTGCTGTGCCGTGCTGCTTCAAATAAGCCTCTCTATATTTTACCATTCGCCACAATCGCTCAACAATATATGCTGTCCAGCGCCCCAACCTCGCCCATCGCCATGCTGATCGTGATGTCGCTCTTGATCAGCACATCGGCAAATGCGATCCTTGGTCGGAATTGAAGAACACTGGAGCATATAGGTCTTGATAGCATCTTCCAGCAGCCCACGCAAACCCTGCATCCATTACTCATAGACAGTGTACCTTGCGACTGTACCAGTCAATAATCGCCAAAACCGCGTGGTAGCCCGAATATTAGGTGTGCCGTTACTCCAATCCTGATTGGGCCGACATGTCGACACCTCTTAGCAGATACGGGAACTTTTGTACTGCGGAGAGGCTTACTGGTATGCGAGGGACCACACTACCAATCCTAGCGTTGCATCAAACGCTGAACCTACTTGCGCTTGCCAGAGAACCCACAGCCATACAGATATTTCTTCATGCGCCGCGAACCATAAAAGAGGGGCCGCGTGTACTCTTCATCAAACAATTCTGATAAAATAGTATCACATAGAGCCACTAAATTCTTACATTTTTGGCGGAATGGACACAAATAGCCTTTTTGTTCTTTTTATCTAAAAACCTCAGTTAGTGGATATCAGCTTGATTTAATAAGGCCTTGCTGATTATGTTAGCAACTAACACACTCCCTTCCGAGCTCAGATGCCCATCAAGTGGAAAAAATAGCTCCGCGCCTTTATGCCCACGAAACTCAGATAGTGAAGAAACGAATATAGATCCAGTATTCTTAGCCATTTTTTCTAACAAAATTTCAGGTTTGTAAGTAACAATAGAATCTTCAGGTATTTTAAATCCATACTTGCGATAGTTATTTGTTGCCTCACTATTAACATAGGTACCGCTTGGCATACTGAAAATTATAAGTTTTCCACCGATTTCTTGTGTCATAGAACCTATGTCAAAAAACTTTTTTGTCATTTCAACCAAAACATTTGAAGCCGGTGAATCTTTTTCAGCATCATCCCAAAATTGATGCGCCCTATTTGGATATTTTGATGCTAACGATATTAATGCGGGGTTGATATTTCCTTCAGTAACATTAACGAGAATGTCATCGGGCAGGAATACTTTCTTATCCCTTACTAACTTTAAAGATTCTTCGCGCCAATTTTTAGTAGCAAGCAATGCTTCTGGCTTTTCTGTATTACCAACTTTAAAATCTCTAGCTTGAAGATAAAATTTATATAAACCGGGAAATAATATTCTTAAATGTAACGCTGTTTTTACTTGATTATATAGGTTCTTTTCAAGAGATTGCCTCTCAAGAACCTGCTGAAAATCATCATCAATCAAAACTGATATAACAACAAATTTTGGCTTTAGTTTTTTTACATACTTTTTCGCAACTTCAAGATGAAAATCACTATCTGTTCCTGGAACGCCAAGGTTGTAAACTTTTAAATCAAGGCCGGTTGATTTAAGTTTATTTTCTAAAAGTCTTGCCCATACGTCTTCATCTTTTAGTCCCCAACCAAATGTAAATGAATCTCCAATTACTAATATTTGCCCTTCAGTTAATTCTGTTTCATACCCCCTAAAACCGAACCTATTTATTGACGCAGCATCGTCAAACTCTTTTGTTTTGTACAAAGCTTTTGACTGCGGAGAAAACAGGTATCCTTGGTCAGGAAAGTAGTTAAAAAGAACTATGTCTGTAACTTTTATAATAATTACAGTAAGTAAAATACTTAGAAAAAAATTTTTAATTACAATATTTTTTTGGTTCATATGAGCCACTTGCAAAACTACCGACCGAGAAATACGGCAAATTAATATCAGCTACCAAAAAGCCATTTTTTGAACAGGATAGACCGGGGAACGCTGTTTTTTGTTCACTACCCCCGCTATTTCTTCGTTTTTATAAAATCAGGGCATAATTTTCCTTAAAGTCCTGAGGTTAAAGTTTCTGTTGCTATTTTTTAGGCCACCAAAATCATCATCTGATTCGCGGTTAGCGTCAGAATGCCAAACACCAAAGGATTTTGCCCGATTTTCCGGACACCTTTTCCAGGCGGGCATTTTCTCGTTTCAGGTGAGCCATTTCTACCTGTTGAAGTTTTTGATCTTCGAATGGCTGGCCAGTTTGACAACGTTTTGCCGCTATGAATACAACATCGATTCGGCAAGCCCTACTAAATCCTGTGCGATCTTCGGGATGCCATCCTTGTCGGCACGTTCTAATACCTGCCATTTAAACTGTGCTGTATATTTGTCACAAACAGCTGTGGCAGTTGATTCTTTTTTGGTTTCGGTTGTATAGATTACTCCCTTAGCCGAGTGCCCCCAGATCAGGGTAAGATCAACCTTCATAAATACTTATTACAAGTTTGTTTTATAAAACTATTACCCATTTGAGCCTCAAAGTGGCCTGCATAGGAGAACGACTGCTCCGTTGAAAACTACCCGTTATAACGCTAGATATGGCTCGGCTCCCGATCATCCAATCACGCGATTAAGTGCCTGTAAATATTGCAAACCCCATTTCGTATCCGGCTCTAGATGATTACCTTCAGCCCACTCATTCCATGACTTTAGGAAGACCAGTTTGTGCTCATCGGCACGATTATCCAGCGCACTCACCGCTTCTTTTAAATGCTTCTCAAAAAGTGCCGGAGTAGAATTCGCAAGCACCAAGCCCTTGCGCCCCTTGCGAGGGGTGTTGTCCCAATTGGGATAGGCGCAGGGATATGCCTCACAATCAAACTGGTTAAGATCGGGAACAAGGTGTTTGATAGCCTCACTGTACTCAACAATGCGCGGCCCACCCAGAGACAATCTCCTCCTGACCCCCCACATGATTCTTGTGGCTTCGTTAACTACCGGATTTGCTGTGTTGGTAACGGCCAGAGTGGATATCGTAACAGCATCCAATCCAAGCGCGGCGGCATCTTTAAAGTCCAGTATATTGATACCCACTATATGCAGCCCCTTAAGCCCCGCCTGCACGGCTAACTCACGCCAAAGATCGAATCGCCTCTTCGCATCAGGCATATCCGTCGGTTTGAAAATAACAAATAGCGGCTTCCCGTCTACGGTCATATAACGGTGATCGCGGAAAGCTTTTAATAGATAGTCAAAGTGCGCCCTGTCATCAGCTTCCCCTGGATAAGTCTGATCGATTAACAGCCGATGGGGCTCATCTTTCCATATCCCACTCCAGGAATGATTTGCCCAACCCAAGCAGAATGGAAAGTCTGGCTCTCCAGACGTAAGAACCTCATTAAATGGGCGCTCCAACATGCGACTACCTGCAAACCAGTAGTGCCAATAGCAAAAACCTTCCACCCCATAGGTGGCGGCCATTTGAGCTTGAGCCACTCTAGTCTCTGGCAACCGTAGATCATAAAATCCCAAGTCCGCTGGAACGACAGGTTGCTCGTGCCCCTTAAACAAAGGCTTCGCACTGGCGACGTTTGTCCACTCAGTAAAACCCTGGCCCCACCACCGATCATTTTCGGGTGTTGGGTGAAATTGGGGTAGATAAAAAGCAATGACGCGAGCCGCTTTTTTCTTAGCTCCTTCTTCAGACATAACATGTCCACTTGCTAAATTACTAAGCAACTTTTACAACCTCAACTTTTGGTAATTATACTTATGATTTAAATCTAACTCTTTTCACTTAGATGCTGCAAATCAGCGTCCACCATCATATGCACCAGATCTCTAAATCCAACTTCCGGCTTCCACTTTAATTTATTTTTGGCCTTGGCCGCACATCCAACCAGTAGCGCGGACTCAGCGGGTCGATATGCTAATGCATCCTCACGCACATAATCACGATAATCCAGCTGCAAACGACTAAAAGCTAATTCACACAACTCACGAACTGAGTGCGCTTTTCCTGTCGCAATAACATAATCATCTGCCAGATCTTGTTGTAGCATTAACCACATGGCGCGAACATACTCTGCTGCATAACCCCAGTCCCGTTGCGCATCCAAATTGCCGAGATGAAGCTCCTTTGCTAATCCCAGCTTTATCTTCACCGCTTCATGAGTTATTTTTCTAGACACAAATTCCAAACCACGGCGAGGACTCTCGTGGTTAAACAAAATAGCCGAGCACGCAAATAGGTTGTAGTGTTGCCGATGAATTCGAATCATAGTATCTGCGTAGAACTTAGCCGCACCATATGGGTTGCGCGGATTAGTTGGCGTGCATTCAGTCTGAGGACTTTCAACTGCCTCGCCAAAAATCTCTCTACTTGATGCTTGGCAAAATCGTATCTTGGTATCCACCTCGCGAATTGCCTCCAATATGCGCGTTACTGCCAGACCATTCACTTCACCCACCCCAACAGGATTATCGAACATCCCTGCTCCTGATGAATAAGCAGCAAAGTTATAGATTTCCGCAGGACGATATGTTGCCAACACTTCCGTCATGCGACGCTGATCCAACATATCCCATGCGACCAGCTCAACGCTATTCTTCAGTACTGCCGGGAGCAACTCCTTGGCATTCTGACCCTCTCTCACTGCGCCAATGACACGGTAGCCCTTTTCGAGCAGCAGCTCCGCCAAATACGATCCGTCCTGCCCGGTTATCCCTGTGATGAGTGCTGTTGGCATTTTATTAACTATTTTCTACGCCTAAAGCTCGAGCCAGAAGGCGGCTCATCACACCCGCATTGCGGCTATACAGCAAGTCATGCAAAGCCATCTTTGCCGGCCCGGCCAAAGTGGCGAAGTAAAACACCATTATAAAATTGGCCAGCGATGCCGGAAAGATACTCAGAGCATAAGCAATTACCCGCTCAATTTTTCCCGTATTGCTTGGCCAAAACCTCAAGAACTCCGCCTTTGTATAAGCACCGACGGCTCGGTTATGAAAAAGTGTTTTCGCACTTCGCCACGGCTCACGCCGGCAGACCTTCCTTTTAACCGTGTCCGAAAAGTCCGGAAATGACCAGATCAGCTTCGGCCACTTGAACATCCAGATCTCGAAGCTACGCGGAGTCCACATTGCATTACCATAACGAATAATGATTAATGGCTCAGCAATCACTTTGACATTCTCGATTGGCGGGTTCTGAAAAATCACCCCCACATGAATAAATACCGTCCCATAATAGTCGGAACGATTTCTGGAGAGCCAACATGCACGGCGGATAACTACACAACCTATAAACGAAAGGTAAGCAGCCGTATCTGCAAAAAAAGCCTCGCTGTCCACCTTGTGATACGCCCTATCCGCATCAAACACCAAGCGTTGATTCTCGAAAACGACAGACAAGTCCACATTTCTGACCTCTGAGTTAACTATAATCAGATCATCTTCACCAAGAGCAGACAAAACGGTGGCTATGGCACTGGGCTGTAACAGATCATCATCAGTCATCAGCCAACAGTAATCACCTTTTGCATAACCAACAGCCTTATCAAAGTCAGCATCAATACCGGAATTTTCTAGCTCACGGATATAACGAATTTCAGGATAGCGTAAAACATATGACGCCATAACCTCCGGAGTGTTATCTGGCGATGCGCCATCCACGACGACAATCTCAACACCAGGCTCCATTTGAATAAGAATGGAATCCAGCGTCTCACCGATGAATCGCCCTCTATTATAGGTTGCAATGCAGATTGACAACTTAGGCGCTTCAACTCTAGCCGTCGCTTGGTTCATATTATTTCTCATTCTTGTAGGTTTTGGGTTGAGCGCTCAGGGTCAAATGGATACAAACATTTGTTCGGCAATTAGCGAAAATTGATTTTCGCTCGGCGTACGGAATTTCTTGAGCTGAGATTGATTATCAGCAAATGTTAAACCTTTAACCCCATCTAGAAATGACTTATCAAAGAACTCAGGATCCACAAAAAAACCATTCACACCATTTCGGTCTACGGTCACAAAGCGATAACCGTATCCGTCAAAGAATTTCCGCCATCCTGAAATCGATACACCATAATAAAGGTGAGTTGGATGTGCCGATGTAACTACAAAATCAGGCTGATACTCAATGGTCATACTGCGCTCAGCCCCATAAACAGAGTTGTATTCAACCACAAATATCTTCGGTCTGAACCCGTTTTCCAAAATAGCTTGTGCGATATAGTAGTCGTTGCCGTCAATATCAAGCGAGAACACATCAGGGTCATGATGGAGCGCCATCTCCTTCATGTCACGCACGCTTTCCTTCGTCACGAACATATTATGGCATTCAGCGCCGATGCTATACCCAACAACAGTTCTTTTCGCTCTTTCAACAAGCTGAGCGCTGCCTTCGATCAGCATGCCATTATATTTTTCGGCGACAAGCAGCCAACCAGTATTATTCTCGATTCCATCTGCGGCACCAACTTCGATAAAATATCGATTACTACTCAATAGATTCTTCCGCAAGACATCAAGTATGCCGTCTTCGCCATTCTGACTGAATCCCGAAAACTCCCATGTCGCAGGCAACGTTAAATCGATAGAACGCGCACCCATCATTGCAGCGCCCTTACTCAAGGCGATAGCTATACGCTGAAGATCGCGCATATCCAACAAAAAATTCATGGGCCTATTAAGTATTCTTTTCAATCTATGTGCCTTAGGCTGCGATGCTACGATAGGCGGTTTTATCTGAATCATTTTTCCTACCTTTAAGTTTGTTACAACCAGCCAAACCGGCTACTGCCTGCAATTAGTGAGGGTTGTATATCTTTATATTTCTCAATCAAATGAGCCAAATACTCTTCCTCGCTAGGCATAAACTTATCTAACTCGTCTGTCCATTCTTCAATTATTATCCATTTATTATTCTTAAAATCAAAACGTTTGATGACCTTACATGGATTGCCAAAAGCAATGCTAAATGCCGGTAAGTCATGCCTAACTAGAGATCTAGCACCTACTACCGTCCCGCGACCAATTTTCACATCCTGCATAACTGTCACTGATGTTGCGAGCCAACAGTTAACCCCAATTTCTATGATGCCCCCCTCACTTAGTCCAGAGGCAATATAGGGTGTTAACGGTGACTCGATATTGTGTCCACACCCTAAAAACTGGCAATCCAACCCAGTAAATCCATAATCTTTGATATGAATAAGCGGCCCAGACGAAAAGAAATTTCTTCTGCCAATATGGCAATTGTTCCCAATAGTTATTCGGTTAGTTGAATTGTCACGGTAATTAACATTTAACCAAGACGCTTCCGATATCGTTGTATTGCAACCAATTGATACATTTTTCCAACCAATAACTTGAACACTTGGATCCACATAACTGTTTCTTCCAATTTTGGTTTTTCTAAATTGTCTTGGATACCCTATCGACGAAGTGACCAACTTAAAGACCGCCCCTTTCAATCGGAACGGTAATAAGTTGAACATACGCCACTTAATTTTTTTTATGATTAACTTCATTCAATAACTTTAATTTATATTTGCCCGGCTCTAACTGTTTTCTTAACATAGAAATAATGTGAGATTAAGGTAAGCAACTTAGGTGTCAGCAATACACAAACTACAACCGTAAGAAACGTTAAACTACTGCCGATTGCTAATTTGATAAAAACTGAACACTCGTTGCCTTGGCATATATATTTAGCCGCCATTCCGGCGATTAGTGTTAAACCAAAAGGCACTCCGACGTCATTAAATAACCATCTTTTGCCCAATCCCCTTAACAGATGCCTATGTGTTAACCACGTACTCAGCAAAACATAAAACGCATGAAGCATGAACCAAGCTATTGCACCGCCTGCCGCACCATATGACAGAGCAAAAAATATGATTAACGGTAATATAAAAATCATCAAGGTTCCATTGATAATTATTGGTAGCCTCGTCATACCAAACGCAAGTTGTAAGGCATGTGGGATATACATTATTCCATTTAAAGCTGAGCCTATCGCCAGAAGAGCTATTACTGGAGCTACACTTGATGCGAGACTCGGATTACCTGTCCAAATGCGCACCAAGTCTTCAGCGAAAACGGCAAGCATCATCGCAATTGGAAAAAGAACTATCGCCAGTATGCGAGTACTTAGCCGATAAAAGTCGGTCAATTTTTCAGTATCACCAGTAACGGCTAAAGCTGAAAAACGCGGATAAACGACGTTGTACATAGGCGTGACTAAGACATACAAGCCACTCACGACAACTGTTGCTAACATATAGTGGGCGAACTCTTCCAAACCAAGTAACTTGCTCAATAACACCTTGTCCAATTGTGTAAATATAATGCCCATCAATGAAATTACACTCATGCCCGCAGTAAAGCGCCATACACTTTTTAACTTATCAACATCAAATTTAATCTGATTTGATTTTCCAATTATTCGCCATGCAGCCCAACGTATGGTGATCGCATACACAAGACCAACACAGGCCTGCCAGATGAAAAAGGCCTCAATCGTCGGCGAGACAAGCGCAAGTACCGCTATTGCACCCAGGCTACCGATCGTTACCATAGACATATTGATGCCACTCGATACCGTCAAACGTTGTGCGCCGATCAATGCCCCTTGATACAAACCAATCGGCCAGCGACAGGCTACCACCAACCCCATTAACATCACGGCCTGTGAAATAGTTTTCGGTGAAAGTTGTTTGGATTGCAACCAGTATTCCGCGATCAATGGCGCAAGCGCCAGGATTAACAAAGCGATTGCCCCAGCCATAATCCAATAGATTATGGCAAGTGTATGCAGCAACTTCCCTGCTTCCTGCAAACTCCCTGCTGCCGAACAGCGCGCAACCTCACGATTAATGGTCGGAGCCATTCCCATATCGAGAAGACTTAACACGGCTTGCGTGGTCACGAAAAAACCAATCAAACCGTAGGCTTCTATTCCAAGATATTTAAGGTAAAACGGAACAACCGCCAACCCGACCAGCGCCGACCAAATCGAATTAGCCAACCCTGCCAGCAGATTGCGACCTAACTTCACACAACATTACTCATGAAAGGTGTTCGTATAATAGCCGTGGCGTTTCACCAGCTCATCACGCTCAGCAGTCTTAAGATCTTCGCGCACCATTTCTTTAACCAGATCCATGAAGGTGATTTTCGGTTGCCAGCCGAGCTTATTCTTAGCTTTTGACGGATCGCCAAGAAGTGTTTCAACTTCAGTGGGACGGAAATAACGTGGATCGACTGATATAATGCATTTCCCTG
Source organism: Methylobacter sp. (assembly GCA_030679035.1). Taxonomy (GTDB): domain Bacteria; phylum Pseudomonadota; class Gammaproteobacteria; order Methylococcales; family Methylomonadaceae; genus Methylobacter_A. The sequence continues at coordinate 85,555 of JAUXTH010000149.1, forward strand.
ATGCGTCATAACCTTTTTCATCCACACCCTCACCCTCCCAACGAACAATAATACCCAGCTCCTTGGCAGCAATATCGACAAAGTCACGCACGCTATATTGCACACCCGTGGCGATGACAAAATCTTCCGGTTGCTCCTGTTGCAGCATTAGCCACTGCATTTCAACATAATCTTTGGCATGCCCCCAATCACGTAAAGCATTTAGGTTGCCAAGAGAAAGGTGTTCCTGCAATCCAAGCTTGATGCGCGCCAATGCACGGGTAATCTTTCGCGTTACAAAATTCTCCCCACGGACTGGCGATTCGTGATTAAACAGAATACCGTTGCAAGCATACATGCCATAGGCTTCGCGGTAATTGACCGTGATCCAGTACGCATAAAGTTTAGCGACCGCATAAGGTGAACGGGGGTAAAATGGAGTTGTTTCTTTTTGCGGAGTTTCCTGCACTAGGCCATACAACTCGGAGGTGGAAGCCTGATAGAAGCGGGTTTTCTTTTCTAAACCGAGGATGCGCATGGCTTCCAATACACGCAAAGCACCCAACGCATCCGAGTTGGCGGTATATTCCGGCTCTTCGAACGACACTGCGACATGGCTTTGCGCGGCCAGATTATAAATCTCGTCCGGCTGCACTTGCTTAATAATTCTGATCAAGCTGCTCGAATCGGTTAGGTCGCCGTAATGCAGAAAAAAACGTACTCCATCTTCATGCGGATCACGGTACAGGTGGTCAACTCGCGCAGTATTAAAGGACGAGGCGCGGCGTTTGATGCCATGCACTATATAACCTTTATTGAGCAAGAACTCAGCCAAATAAGCTCCATCTTGTCCGGTTACACCGGTGATCAATGCGACTTTTTTTGTTTGACTCATTTTTTAATCCATTCTTTATTTAGGGTTATCGTCCGTAGTTATCTTCATAGCGTTGGATATCGTTTTCCTCCAAATAATCGCCGACTTGTATCTCGACTATATGCAAAGGCTCGCTGCTGCGGTTTTCCAAACGATGTTTCGCACCTATCGGAATGTAGGTACTCTGGTTCTTATGCACGGTGATAACTTCATCGCCATTGGTGACGGTTGCCGTACCAGAAACGACTACCCAATGTTCGGAACGCTGTTTATGGCTTTGCAGGCTGAGCTGCGCACCGGGCGCGACTTCGATACGCTTGATCTTGAAGCCTTCTGGATCGACTTCGAGCACGGCATAGTTACCCCACGGACGCATCACTTTCATATGCTGGACATGCTCGGTCGCGCCCTTTTCCTCCAACGCATCCACCACCTCACGCACACGCTGGGTTTGGTCTTTTTTAGCGATTAACACGGCATCGGCCGTCTCAACCACACACAGATCTTCCACTCCAATCACTGCGATCAAGCGTTTTTCGGCACGAATCAAGCTGTTTTTGCAATCCACGGCGATAACATTGCCTTGCAAAGCATTACCATTTTCATCCTTGCCGGAAATTTCATGCACCGCTTGCCAACTGCCAACATCATTCCAGCCGATATCGCAGGGGATCAGCGAAACACGATCCGAGTTTTCCAGCACACCATGATCGATGGAGATGGACGGCATGGCAACGAAGTGTTTTTCTACCGCTTGCTGAAATCCGCCGCCAGCAAGGCTTTCAGCACGAATGGTTTCCACGACCTGATGAACCGCTGGCAAGTGTCGTTGAATCTCATCGAGAATCGCCGAAGCTCGCCACACAAACATGCCGGAATTCCAATAGTAATTACCTTCTTTAAGAAAACGTTCGGCAGTAGCTAAATCGGGCTTCTCGGTAAATCGCTCCACGTCATAAACGCTGGAACTGAATTCGAAAGCGGGGCTGTGAGTAGAGTCGTCCTGACAGCGCTGGAAGCCGTTATGCTCAATCCTGCTTTTTGTCTTGATGTAACCGAATCCTGTATCAGGACGAGTCGGCCGAATGCCGAAGGTGACAAGCTTGCCTTCTTCGGCTGCCTGGATGGCGATGTCCAAATACAAGCGAAAACGCACTTCGTCTTTTATGACATGATCAGACGGCAACACAACCATAACTGGGTCGGCTCCGTTTGAAGTGAGATAAGCTGCCGCCAAAGCAATGGCTGGCGCAGTGTTGCGCCCGATGGGCTCAAATAGGGATTGATAGGGTAGCAGGGAGTGATAAGACTCGCCCTTGGCATGAGCCTCCTGCGTGATAATCAGAACATTCTTTTTTGCAATGACCGGGGACAGACGATTAATCGTGGCTTGCAGCATCGACACGCCTCCATCCAGCGACAAAAACTGCTTGGGCAAATTTTGTCGTGAAAGCGGCCATAAGCGACCACCACTTCCTCCCGCGAGTATTACCGCGCATATATCTTTTTGACTCATAACACTCTTGGATCCAACACTACTGAGACGCGCTGCTCAAAGCAGCGAACCACTGCCGACTTGCACTTGACCAAGCCAGTGCAAAATTGATAAACACGATACGCACCCGTTTTACTGTACATCATACTGGTCGCAGTAATCACCGGTATTTTCACTGAGCACCTTTACCACTTTTTGACACAGATTGTAAATATATGATCAATTGGTCGATCAAACGATCGTGATTAAAGTGCTCTTGATAATACCTGCGTCCATTGTTGCCCATTATTTCACGTTCACTGGATGATTGCCGATATAAACGCAAAATTGTATCCGCCAAAGCACCGGCATCTTCTGCTGGCGTAGCCAATCCCGCCCCGGATTCAACGACTAAACGAGCACCTTCACCATTCAAACAGGCGATGATCGGCCGCCCTGACGCCATGTACGCTTGAACTTTATTGGGAACCGTCGCCGCAAAGATTGGCTGATCTGTGAGCGTCACCAACAGCACTGATGCCTTCTGCATAAGGCCGGGCATCGTTTCCACAGGGAATCTTCCCGGCAGATGGAAATTGGTCAGCCCACGCTGCCGGACTTCCGTCAACATCCATTCGCGAGAACTACCATCTCCCAGCACTACGAAATGTATGTCTGAGTGGTCTCTCAACAATGATGCTGCCTCGACTATTACATCAACGGCCTGTGCCGCACCGATATTGCCGGCGAACATAATCGAGAACCCGTCACCTAATCCCAAGACCGATTGAGAAGTGCAATTTGCCGGAACGGCGAAAATTTCATCCACAGAGTTTGGGTAATACGCAATGGGCGTATCCGAAGCCAAAATACGAACCGGCTCTTCGAAAGCCCTTGATTGCACCAAGAGCAAATCGGTATGGCGGTAAATAAAGCGCACCGCTAACTCAACTAACTTGAGAATCGCCTTATTGCGTACATATCCTGTCGCCGATAGACTTTCAGGCCACAAATCCTGTACCCACAACACCACTGGACACCCTTTCAGCCATCCGATGAAAAGCGCAGGAATAGCCAGCAAGATGGGGGAGAGTCCATACACAAAGATAACATCGTATTGGCGCTTGCGTGTCATCCATGAACCGCTGGTCAATCCAAAGAAAATGAATGATAGATAATTGACAAACAATCCCAAGCGGCTATTTCGACCACGAGGAAGCAATGGAACGCGATGCAATGTCGCTCCTTTCCACCGCTCCCTCAGGCAGCCCCAAGCGCGATAACCGGAGAAAATAACACCTTCCGGATAATTAGGCTTTCCTGCCAAGACGTCAACCTCAACACCACGCTCAACCAGCGTCTCGACTATCGCATTAATTCGAAAGTTTTCTGGCCAGAAATACTGGCTGACAATTAGTATCTTCAAAACTTGAGAGCCTATATCTTGCGCAACAACCCAGCATATAAATCCAGATAGTTCTGGATTACAACACGCCATATGTAGTTACTTTTCACATAGTCTTTCAATTTGCCACCCATCATATCCAAATTCATCTTGCCATTTAATAAGTTTGTCAAGCCATTTTGCAATCCATCTACTGTTGCCGTGGTCACAACTCCTCCGCCGACCCTGCCGACCACATCAAAACCACACTGATCAGTCAGCAACACGGGAACCCCGGAAATTCCCGCTTCAAGCACAACAATCGACATTGCTTCCTGGCGCGAGGGAATCACTAATAACTGCGCACTTTGGTAAGCTGCCGATTTCTCTTCACCACCAACATAGCCAACAAAATGAACGCGGTTAAAAACGGCACTTGCGGCAGCATTTTTCTTGAGGGAATCTAATAATCCTCCATCCGGACCAGCAAAAACCAAGTGCCATTCGGGCCATATCTCTTGTCCTCGGCAGAATGCCTCGAGAAGAAGATCCGGCCCCTTAATCGGATTGAGTCGACCGAGAAATAATATAAACGGATGATTACCAAGCCCATGTTTTTTTCTAAACCCCTGCACATCCGTTTCAGAAAAATCATCTGGGTTTATTCCATTAGGTATGACAACAACGGACTTTCGGTCAATCCCGTAAGCCTCAAAATGAGCGCGCTCATCTTCGGTAATAGCAATCCAAGCATTGGCATCACGAATAATTCGCCGCCCAATAATCCAATTGTAGATTGCCTTGAGAATCTTGGATCTTCCGTATATGGGCAAAGCTCCAGCCGGGCACACTACGTACGGCTTTTGCATCCGGTGTGCCGCTAAGTATACCAGCGCATTCAACACAGACCAATGGCCCATAATGTGAATGACATCGGCCCATTCTACTTCTTTTTTTATGCTGGCGAATGAAACTCTGGGTATGTAAAATCTCTTAAGCAGGCATTGGTAAGCTGTAACGTTTAAACCATCCGATCTTGGTAACAATCCGTTCTCGAAACCAATATCTGTAGTCAGAATTCGGCAATCGGCCCCTTCATTCTTGAGTGCCAAACTAATCTGGAGAGTTCGCTCAGCAGTCCCCCCACCAGTCACAGGATCAAGCAGCGAGTTAACATTCAGTATTTTCACGAGTTCTCGCCTCGTTCCCATTTCCACTGAGCAAAGTCCGTCAAACTGGATATTAGTGGTCGGGGCGGTTTAAATCCGATTTTTCGAATTTTGCTGGAATCGTAGATCCTGTTCGGGTTATAAGCATCTCTGCCACGAACTCGCAAGATTAGTGACAAAATCATTAACGGTATTCTAATTGGCGGTAAAAAATAATATTTTCCATAAAGTTCATGAAAAAGATATTTTTCGACGTACTCGAAATTATTAATCGATTCATCATCTTCAGAAATGATAAATGTCTGCCCATCAACCCCTTGAACTTTATCAAAAATAAACAAAATTGCGGCCACCACTGTTTCCACACTTACAAGATTCAACTTCCTTTTGTTAAACAGGCAGGATTTTACATAGTTTATCCAAATATTGTCATTTTTAAGGTCGTCAATCAGCTTAGTGAGTGCAGCCCCCTCTGGCCCAAAAACAGATGTTGGGCGTAGATTGACAAATTCAAAGTGTCCGTGCGCACCATCATGAAGCAACTGCTCGATTAATAATTTAGTAAGACCGTATTCTGTTTTTGGAATACAAATACTTTCTTCATTCAGTATGTTTTCTTCGTTGCCTCCAAACACCGATGCAGTACTGCAATGTATCAGCCGTTTGATTGAGTGCTTTTTGCATATTGCTATCAGATTTTCTGCCGCACGCTTGTTTTCAGTGCTTGTCAAGTCAAAACCATAGGCAAGATTTACCACCGTGCATCCTGGCAATAGAAAGTCTGAAAGAGTCTCAGGCTTCATTAGATCGCCGTGTATTACAGTGAGATTAGGATGTTGCCAAGTTAGGGGAACTGGATTCCGAACCAAAGCACGGACTGATATGTCGCCGCGCTCCAAGATGCTTCGAATTAGATGTTTTCCAATGAAACCATGAGCACCGGTAATGGCAATAAGAGAATTCTGCGTTTTTCTTTCACCCTTGCTCTCATAATCATTTAAAATTTTAGTCAAGATTCTATACCTTAATCTTCCCAATAGCCCACCAAGCTAACGATGGGGTTTAAACTTAACGGTTGCCCGTTGCCTATTGATATGGCTTTCCGTACATAAACTTAAAAAGTCTTCCATTACAAACTTATCGGCTTTTGTACTAATATCCTCACACATCGTTCGTTTGTTAAGTAATACAATAAAACACCATCACAAAATTTGCCAACAATACAGGAAAGATAGCCAAGCCATACGCGATTATGCACTCAACTTTTCGCTATACGAAGACAGTATGCATGAACCTCTCACGGGAGCGGTATCTTCACAGGTCAGCACTAATAATTACAATCGTTTTTCAAAAAACTCGACCCAGCTTTTGGTAGTATCCATCCAATTAACACAACCACGCACAACGCGCTTTCGCGGACTAAAACCGCATTTGATCCCAATGCTTCATATTTTGGGCATCACCATTTCCAATACTCCCCTGCCAATTCATAGCGCTCACCATTAAACCCCAGCTTAAAAGCGGTAATACCCGGATTATTTTCCTCACTGATGCCGCCCAGATCAAACCAGCGCAAACCAGACTGCTTGAGATACTTAATTGCTTGCCAGAACAGAAACTGATTGGCTTTTAGGTTACGTCCAAGGGTACCGTTCCAGCCGACCAAATATGTCACCGCAGCCCCATGCCGAGCCAAACAGATGCCGGCTACCGCTTCGCCTTCGTACATAGCACGAAGAACTAGCAACCGCTCTTCATCGCCTAGATGAGTACGCATAGCACGTAGAAAGCCAATAGGTGGCCCACTGAAATCCTTCTCTTGCATGAGCTCTTCATATCGAGACATCATCCAATCAAAATATTGATCATCGCTCCCAATTTCTAACTGCAGCCCCTTCTTTTCAGAAAGCGTTAAATTCCTGCGCCATGCTGCATGCATACGTTCGCGCAACGTATCCAATTCAAGCCCTATATCCAACCATACCGACTCCCAAGCACGGGGAGAAAATTGTCGAAACCCCATATCCGCCATCATGATCAGGGATGACCCTGATAACTTAAGCTCAGGGGCAACTGTTAGCAATCGACCTCGCTGCAGATTGCCCAGTGGGGTCAAATTAGCCCACACTCCACGTTGCTCTTCCAACGTTAAGTCCCTCAAAAATAAAGGGCCCCGGTTGATACGTGAAACCGTCAATATTCTTGCTACACGCTTTTGCAAAACCTGCACAAAAGCAATGGGGTCATTATTGTCATAAAACACAGCACGCTTGACGCGCCAACCCTCAATCCCCTTGGTTTCACCGTAAGGCCAGCTTTGCAATAAATTAGAACGGCCCACTTGAGTCAGCCATGTCTGCCACTGCTCTTCTGAAGCATCATCCCAAACCACGCGCAACGGCAATGCACTAGCTTGCTTATATCCAGACTGACGACACTGTTTCATCAACGCACGGATACTTAGGCTCTGATGCACCGGCAGGTAAAACCGGCTGTGACGCAGGTGCCACGCAGTAGCGTGTTCCTTTAGCGCAATCACTTCAGGCGGCATATCTGGCCAAATCGTGACCGGCAACCCTTTGCTCCGCAGCACTTCGAAAGTGCTTGCAGCGGCCTGATCGACAGTGTATGCAGCCAAATATGGAGTCCATTCGCGATGCACAGACCTTGCGGCAGGCGCAATATGATCGGAATGCATTTCATCATTTGCCAGCAGCTCATCCCAAATCAATTGATGCCGCTGGCGCTGAAGCGCTACCTTTTCGAGATGCAATCTCAACCCGGCCAACAAGCGTCGCGCAAGACTATCCAGATATGGACTGCCTAATTGCGAGGAATCATCTTGAGGGGACTCAAGGGGTTCGGCGAATGGTATGGTTGCGCGACCCAATCTGTATAAGCCGAGTTTCTGTAAAACACTTTTAATGAGCCATACAGCTGCTTTAACTCGGCCGCTATTGAAGGTGAGGCCCATTTGCCGTTGCAGTTCTCGCAATCCCTCTGGCCAACTATCCGGCAGGCCAAAGGATGTGACCCCAGAGGAACCGAATTTGGCCGGCCCGTTTGGGCGCACCACCAAGACAGCACCAACAGGGATGGGTAAATGTTTGTGCGGACTGTAGAGCACAAAATCTCCAGCATTACCCACACCATTTACTGGCCGCAGCACATGCGCTGCATCTTCGATTAACCAAGCACCATAGCGCTTACAAAATTCAGCAGCAACATCAGTCAATGCAGGCTTGCCAAAGTAATGCACCAATACAAAAATATCAGGTTGAGCCTTATCTGCCAGTACTCGACAAACCGAGAAATCCGGCTCCATTGCTTCCGTTACCGGATAAAACAACAGTTTGGCACCGGTCCGGCGCAGTGCTGTCAAAGAAGCATTGCAAAAATAGTCGGGAATCCAGACTGTAACGGTAGAAGTAGGTACGCGACTGCCCCGCCACAAAGCAATAAGCGCCAGCGACCAGGCAGAACGAGATAGCCACCCAGCCACCTCGCCTTCACGATGCCAAGCCGATGCAAGCACAGCATCTGAGGGAGAACGTCGCAATAATGCGCGAAATAGATTAAGCCAAGTTGGTATCGGCGCATAAGTCAACATTTGAGGTATCCTGTCAAATTGAATTTGATTCGCTTGTACGCCATTATTAGCAAACTCTATTGCTTGTATTTATTTTGTGCTGATTCGCAGCATGGATCTTCATTTTTGTATCGTTTCCAAAAATTAATTCATAAAGTTAATGTACCACATATGACATTTCAAGGTTTGTCCTTGCGCCCCAGGACCACGGCATACCAACTACCCCTCCCATGTCACAGGAGAGCCGTGTTGGCATCAAAATGACGAGCATCCTGAATGAAGTACTGCCGAATCGCCGCATACTTTTCAGAAATTAAGAGATTTAGATTTACCAGGAGAGCTTCAAATCTGGCGCGCCCAACTGCTGAGTCGCGCAATATCATCGGCATATTTGAAATCCGCTGCACCCTCCAAAAACGCACCCAATAAGCTATTTGAAAATACGCTGTAATTTGAAAATGCATCCTGAAAAGCTGCGGAATCACGCCTCAATGCATATGGCGACACCCCCCCTACATTGTCTCCCCTCAGCCCGGAGTAAATAAAACGAAAACGTCGCCGGGCAACTGCCAGCGCTTGATCGCTGAAACTCGCCAGATCTCCGAAGGTATAAGCAAAATGCTCAATGGGAACACCCAAGCGTTGTTCCAGCGCATCAGCACTGGCGATAATTTCCCTCTCAAGATCAGGCTCGTTCTTGATCTGCGATAATCGAGCATGAGTACGGGTATGCCCCCCGATACTGTGTCCCTGTTGCAGCAAAGCCTCCAGATCGGCCCAGCCCATAGTACGCCAATGCGCCGGCAATCCGGCTGCATGAGTACCCGGATAGATATTTTTGGCAATAAAATGCCGCACCTCGTCCACATCTTCCAGATCAACAAAATATGACATGACAAAAAACAACGCTTTTATCCCCATAGGATTAAGCACTTCTTCGGCCACCACGCGGTTCGACGCAAAACCGTCATCGAAAGCCAGCAACAAATTACGCCCTCGAATCGGCTCATGCCCTGAAACCATGTCTGCAAATTGCTCTGCCGAAACAAAATTCCACGAGCGTTGCAGCCAGCGCATCTGTGCAGCAAAGTTGGCTTGATCCCTAGGGTCAATATCATGGTAGAGCAATACTCGGAGTTGATTCTCGTGTATGAGTCCCAGCGGTCGTCCGATAGCCTTTGCTAGTTTAATTGGATAATAGGTCGCAGCTAAAATATGGTGGTGAAGTGACATCTGGCTTTTTCATCTCAAACTATGCAGTGAACGGATCAACAACGGATAGCGTTATTGGTGTGTAATTGATGACATCATTGCTCTGACTGAAAGATTCAATAACTAGCATTTGAATATATGGATTGCATGAATTTTACTTGGTTTCATTATTGCGCTTTTATGGGGGTTTACCAAATCTAGCACGAATCAGTATATCGATTCGATGAAGTAAAAAGACAGAAAACTTGCCATTAGGAATAAACAAGTCTTCAATTTGCGAAGTGGTGATTTGATAATGATGTCTCTAACACCAGAGTATCAATAGCATCTAGGTTTTTTTACAGTGGAATGAGTGCTGGCGAGCGAGCCATCCGAGAAAACCGATATTGTTCGACAACAAAGCATCAAGCTTACCAAGCAAGCTCCCTTCTCTGCCAGGTGCAAGAAAATGTAATTCAGGGGTATACAGAATCTCAGACCAGCGCTCGGAAACCTTGCTGCCGAAAATAGCCTCAATACTTACTTTCTGTTTCTTCGACGCCCTAGCTAGCCAGAACACGCCCTCAACCCAATCTTCCATTATGTAATTTCGGCCAAACAAACGACATAACCAGCGGATTGGCGGCTGAACATTGAGTGAATAATTGGCGAATTCCCCACCCCGCTTCAGTGCCTTGTACGCTTCTGATACCGCCTTATCAAAACTTGGGATATGTTGGAACGCCTGTACTGTCCAAATCCCATCAAAGCCAGGAAAGCTCGCATCCGCCGCAAATGGCAGTGCGGTCGCATCTGCATGCATGAGCGCCACTTGATGCCCAACCAGTTCTCCTAAAACCTTCTGGGCATGAGTTAGGTTCGATCTAACGAAGTCAATTATCAGCACACCCACATCAGGACGGGTCTCGGCAAGTCGCCGCCAGTGCCAGCCCCAGCAACCGCCAATATCCAGAATCAACGCGCCTTGTGGCATCTTGGCCAGAAAACAGTCAACCTCGTGATCCATCACCGATATGGAATGGCTGTGACTGAGCGCGTCGAGGTAATCATCATAATGTTCTGCCGCGACGCGCTCACGCAATTTAATTTCAACAGATTGTTCTGTAGAAAAACCGGATAGGTTGCCGTAAATACCGTCTACGTCTGCGCTATGCGACTGAAGAAGATTTTGTAATTGTGGGATCATCTGTTTCCCTATTAATAAATAAAATTTCTTGTGAACTTAACAAATAAAATCACAAAGAGCCTGTATACGAAATGCGAGGATCAGCTCATACCACGATTAATTTTTAGGGTTCGCCAACAACAGGCAAACCCACACATGCTCGCGTGGATGTGAGATTGGTCATGTACTGAATTTTGCTCCCGCCTGAGCAAGCAGCATCTATTTAAATCACAATCTTTTGTTTTACTAGGCTTTTGTGGGTGTTACCGACCCAAGTACGAGTCTGTATATTGATTCAATTAAGGAAAATGGTAAGAAGCTTGCTGTCCAGAACAGGTAAGCCCTCAAATTACGATATGGTGATGTGAAAATGATGCGTCTGGCAGCCGAACTGTCGCCTTTTTTCCAAAGTATTTTTGCTTCAGAAAGTGCCAATCCATGACGCGCCAGCGCCATTTCACGGGCATAACCCTGTTGGATTTTATGCATTGCCTGTAGCTTTTCCAGCATACACCTTGTCTCATCAACAAACGAGTCGGGCGATTTCCATGACAGACTTTCACCATGAACGCGCCACTTGGCAAGCACATCAGGGGAAAAATCAATTTTCCAGTACAAACCAATCCGAACGAAGAGGTCGTATTCCTCGATCATATTGAATTTCACATCAAACCAATGATCAAGAGAATCCAGCGCAGACTTTCTCACAACAGCAGTTTCCAGCGAGATCAGGTAATTATTCAACAAATCGGGAAAGCTGTGCCCCCTGTAAGGTGTTTTCTTGGCATATAACTGCTTTTGGAACCCATCTTCGTTAAAGAAATAGGTATCCGAATAAACCAACCCTACTTCCTTGTCTGCAAGAAACAAGGGGATTTGTTTCTCCAGCTTTTCCGGCATCCACAGATCATCACAATCCAGAAAGGCGATAAATTCACCTCGGCTTTTCTCTATGGCAAAGTTACGGGCATGCCCAAGGGGTACGTTAGTTTCACCTCGAAAATAACATAGGCGACCATCATGATATGACTGCGCAATTGCTGCGCTATTATCAGTAGAAACGTTGTCCCAGAAAATAATTTCCCAGTTTTTGTATGTCTGCGCGTAGACCGAATCAATTGCTTCCCGCAGGTATTTATCACTATTAAAGCAATTCATGATAATACTGACGAGTGGCGCGTCAGCTTGTTTGCCGACCACTTGAGTTGGGTTGTTCATGTAAGCTGTGCTTTCAATTGCATGCAAATTGTATCTACATCCTGTTCTGTCAGGTCTGCGTGGAGCGGGAGCGTGAGCAGCTCGGGGAAAACTGCTTCAGTAACAGGTAACGGTAATGCTTGTGGATCGCGGTAAAGGCTAAGCACATGGTTGGGCTGATAGTGAATACCAGTCTGAATACCCTGCGCCATCAGCTGTTGTTGCAAGATATTTCGATCCCGCATAGCGCTGATACACACTACATAGATATGAGGTACAACCGCATCATAGTCCATTGACAACGTATGAATCCTTGAATGACCTCGCAACAATTCGTCATAGCGCCGCGCCAGACGTTGCCGGGTAAATGACATGTCGGAAAAACGCTTAAGCTGTTCTAACCCAATAGCAGCCATGATATTGCTCATGTGATAACGCCACCCCTGCGCGGTGACATCAAACTCCCAGCTACGCTGTCCCATATAACGCTTTTCCGTATCCTTCTCTACGCCGAGCAGACGCGCATCCCGAATCTTACTCAACACAAGCGCATCATCTGTGACCACGCAGCCACCTTCACCGCTTGTGATATTTTTGATGCCATCGAAACTGAAACAGGCAACATCACCAAAGCCGCCAACCCGTTTGCCCATATGCTTAGTGCCAAAGGCATGGGCCGCATCTTCGATTACCCGCAACCCATGCCGATTAGCAAATGCGTAAATGCCATCAAGGTCACCTACCCCCCCGGCGTAATGTACCGGCATGATTGCCTTGGTACGTTGGGTAAGGCGATGTTCAGCATCGCGCCAGTCAAGATTGCACGTCTCACGTAAAATATCGCACGCCACCGGTTTTGCCCCGGTTGCAGAAATTGCCTGGAACGACGCTACATAAGTGAGTGACGGTACCAGCACCTCATCGCCCTGGCCTATACCGCATGCCTGCAGTGCCAGATGTACGGCTGCCGTGCCGTTGGTAACGCAAACGGCTGGCCTGCCGAAAAATTCGCTCAGCGCCTGTTCAAACTGCTGCACCTCAACACCCATGCCCAGAAATTCACGATCCAGTACACCCATGACGGCCTGTTTTTCTGCGGTACTGAGGCATGACTTGGAAAGGCGAATGAGTTTTTCAGGCTTGCTTGGAGTCATGGGTTCTGCTTTCCCCATCGATAGGGAATTCCAGCATCGTCAATTGGCCGCAAATCGCTTTCGGTAGGGTCATGAGGCAAATCGGCGCAATTTGCCAATAGCGCAGAACTATCCCCCAAGCATGCAAAACCATACCAAAGACCTGGCGGAATCCGCAACCGCAAGTAGGCATCCGGACGACCAAGCTCCAATTCCTGCAACTGCCCCTTCGTGGCAGAATCTTCGCGATCGTCATATATCACCATCCGGATACGCCCGACAGGTACTGCCAGATTCTGGGTCTGGGCGCGATGGCGTTTCCAGGCTTTGATGCCACCGGGCAATACTTCGGAAAAGTAGCACTCCCCGAAACGTGTAAACTCCGGTGTGTCACTACGCATCATGTGTAACACTGCACCACGATCATCGCATATCTGGCGCAATTCGGTGAGAGTGACGCCTTCTATCTTCACTCCATTTGCGGTTGCCTTATTTGTCATGCCTTGGACCATATGCGGTTTCGTTCAACCCCCAAGCATTCATAAGCTTCGATCTGTTTCAATGTTAAAGCATACATGTCAGCTTGCTTGCGATAAAACCCTGCATACCAGTCGCCCACCATCTGAATGGTCTCGGCATAATCCAGATTGGCTTCCCATTTCAAATGAAATAGTGCCTTGTCACAATTAAGCTTAAGCAAGCCTGCCTCATGGAACGGGATATTGGCAGTGACTCTATAAGCCTGATCAGAGTTTTCAAAACCCCAGTGCCGGCTCAGCGCTTCCAGCAACTCCACTACAGTGCGACTCTGCTCAGCTCGAGGGCCAAAATTGAAGCTCTCGCCATGCAACTGTGTCTTTTGGACTATCGCCTGACCAAGCGCAAGATAACCACTCAGAGGCTCTAGCACATGCTGCCAGGGTCGGGTAGCCTGAGGACTCCTAATCTCAACGCTCCGCCCCTCACTCCAGGCCCGCATGCAATCTACCACAATACGATCTTTTGCCCAATCGCCGCCGCCGATTACATTGCCGGCACGGCCAATTGCAAGACGAACCGGGTGTTCATTCTGGAAAAATGAATGGAAATAAGACTTAATGACCAGTTCGGCAGCCCCCTTGGATCCACTGTAGATATCTTTACCACCCAAACCATCTGTTTCACGATAGCCCCATATCCATTCCACATTATCGTAGCATTTGTCACTGGTAATCATCACTGCAACACAAGGCCGCTCCAGCGTCCTCAACGCTTCCAGAATATTCATGGTGCCTACAACGTTTGTAGTCATGGTTTCAACTGGATTAATGTATGAAGTAGAGACGATGGCCTGAGCTGCAAGATGAAAAACAAAATCCGGTTGTTCCTCTGCAATGAGGTCGCGCATTGTATCCAAGTCACGGATATCGGCCTGAATATGCCTAATTCGTCCAGCGAGTGCCAGTTCCTCAAACATCGCTGGTTGTGTGGGGATATCTTTTGAAACGCCAATCACCTCGGCACCCAGTTTCAACAACCAAGTGGTGAGCCAGCTGCCTTTGAAACCTGTGTGTCCCGTCACCAGAACGCGCCGGCCTTTGTATGTATTTGCAAACATCGTGTTAGCCTTTCATCCATGGCGCTTGGCCGCTTTCCCAAAGCGACTGTAACGCATCGCGGTCGCGAATAGTGTCCATGCACTGCCAGTAACCCGAATGCTCATAAGCCATCAATTGTCCGTCACGCACCAGACTTTCTAGTGGCGATTGCTCCAGCACCGTGGCATCGTTTTCTAGGTAGTCAAAAATGCTGGGCTCAAATACAAAAAAACCCCCGTTGATCCAACCTTCCCCGGACTGCGGCTTTTCTTTGAAGTTAATCACTTGACTATTTCCAATATGCATTCCGCCAAACCGGGCTGAAGGTCGAACAGCCGTCACTGTCGCAATTTTTCCATGAGCACGATGAAAAGCCAGCAACGCCTCCATATCCACATCGGAAACGCCATCCCCATAAGTCACCATAAATGCGCCTGATGAATGAAGATGCGGCTTCAGTCGCAATAATCGACCACCGGTCATGCTGTTGGCACCCGTATCAATCAACGACACATGCCAGTCTTCAGCCATGGGATTCAAGTAATTAACATTGCCTGTTTTCAAATGCACTGTCAGATCACTGAGTCTCGCATGGTAATTCAAAAAATAGTCCTTAATCACATCACCCTTGTATCCAAGCGCAAGCGTAAAGTCCCTGAAACCATGCCGTTCATAGCTTTTCATGATATGCCAGAGTATGGGGCGACCACCAATTTCCACCATGGGTTTTGGCTTGATCTGGGTTTCTTCTGCGAGACGAGTACCCAACCCGCCGCATAGAATTACGGTTTTCATTTTATAAGACTCGCATACTTGTCATTTCGGTTAAAATGTAATTCCCAATATAAACGGCTCAAGGCGCGCCTCGACAAAGGCTACTGATGCTTCTGGCGTCAAATGGCCTGAATCATAGCTCGTCAAAACCGATTGGTCTGCACCAATACTGACCAAACAGGCATTCGACTGATCACAGAAAAAATCGATCGCTGAAACATATGAGATCATTGGCCCATTAATTATTTGCCGCTTCAATTGCTTATCCACTTCAAAAAATTCCTGCTGCAAATGGGATTGAAGGCGCACTGGCGCTTTTGGCCAATAATTGTAAGCAATAAGTCTCGGCAAAGTATTCTGCCACTGTGGCACAGGCCCCACCACAATGACATGTCGTGCCCCTAGCCGTAAAACTTCGGTAAGTAATTGAGACCAATTTGTTGCGGTATGCCCCAACGCTTGCGCAATGATCACTACATCGGGTTTAACTTGCGCGATAGCTTTAAGCGCCAATGAATTGGCCAGGTTGCAACCGCGCGCCTCATCAGTCTTAAGAGCATTTTGCTCCAGGCTGGCATGACAGGAGCCACTCGTTATCTGCAAAACTTCCAGCTGTTTTCCATAAGTCATTTGTTTGCGTTGAATAGCATCCAGACCAGATCTTAGGTGCATTGCGTGGGAATCGCCCCAGAGCATCACAACCGGCTTCGCGCTGGCAGTATAGCAAGAGGGGGCTAACACGGGCTTGACATCGCCACGGCCACCGTAAAAGTTACACTCAGGTCTGTAAGCCGCAACAGTGGCTTGGCGATATGCAGACTCCGGGGATTGCATATCATATTTCTTAAGAAATTGACTTCGTCCCTCGCCACCCATCCTCTGTTCCATGACTGTGATTTGCAGTAGCGTACCGATCGGCAAAATTAGCACTAGAGCAGAGAGCAGTCCCCATGCCTTCTTTTGAAGATTAACCGGTCTGCGTACCCACTTTTCTACTAGCAGGTATGTTGCAATAGCCAATATTACAGCCGCTAGTAACGCAAAGCTCTTAACGCCTCGAAGAACAAGCCACGCGGCAATTTCTGTGCTGTTCTCCAAGCCGACAAGACGCGCCATTTCGGAGAATCGAAACGTCATTACAGAGGGCTCAAGATACCTAGTAATTTTGGCAGACCAAAGCAATGCAGGCCAGTGCCATAAATAAAGCGGGTAACTGATCAGTCCAACAAATACAACGGGACGGATGGACAAAATATGTTGATTGATCCAAGCAACAGACCCAGCGGAAATCAGCAGTGCTGCGCCCAGCGTAGGTGCAATGGCCAGCCATCCTGGGTAAGCCAGCCCATCGGTCAATACTACGATTGATCCGCTGACCAAGGTAAACCCAAGAACTGAAGTGGCATTCCGTATCCAGTTGATATGTTTCGACGATGCCACCATTTTGCCGAAAACAAGCTCAATAACGTCACCTTGTAATGCCGCCATAGCCAACATAGCACCGACAAGCAATTCCCAAAATCGCGTAAATGGCAGATAAAACGTTGCTGTCGGATAATGAGCGACTAACGCTATGTTCAAAATAAAAGAAGCAAACGCAACTCCTGCAACTACGCCGAATCGTCTATTACTAAATCGCCATATCAATGCCACCAACACAGGCCAAACAATGTAGAACTGCTCTTCAACTCCCAGCGACCACAAATGAAGCAGGGGCTTTTGCGCATAAACAGCATCAAAATAACCCACGTCTTTCAAAAGCAGAAAGTTATAAAAGAACAAAGAGCCTGCCATGATCTCTTTGCCCAACAGTACATTTTCATCAGGCAGAAAGAACCACCAACCCATAACCATGGTAGCAAGCAACACTAGGATCAGCGCAGGAAAAATGCGCCTAATGCGTCGGGCGTAGAAATCCCAATAGCTGAAGATGCCACTATCAATCTCGCGCATGATGATGCTTGAGATGAGAAAGCCCGATATGACAAAGAAGACATCAACACCAACGAATCCGCCTGGCACTCGCCCGGGGAAAAGATGAAAAACTACGACGGCAGATACGGCAATGGCTCGTAAGCCATCTATGTCGGGGCGATATGAGATACTTCTGTGCGCCCCGTTATTGTCGGCATTAATCATGCCCGCTAAAAACCAGATAATTCATATAGCCATGCATTCCTCAATCAGGCGACTGAGACTTCCGACTTAGTTCCATGACATCAAAACGCAACTCGACGCCTTTTTGAGAGCACGCATCAACGATTGCAGGATCATCATAGTGGCTTCTTTTCCAACGCTCTCGGTTGGACGAGTCCTCAGCGCGATTTTTGATGTAACCTTCCAAACATTCTGACGGTGCGCCGAATGCCCCAAAGAGTATTGACCGCGGCCCATCATACGGAAGGGCCCACGCCTTTGGAATATATTTTTCAAAACGAGGGTTTATGCAAAGTTTCGGGAACATTTTGAGCCGGACAGCATGACCACTATGAATTGTGCGAAGACTCCAGATGGCTAAATCGCCTGCCTCAGTATCGAGATTTATCGATCGTCCCAACCGAAACGAGGCAAGTTTCAGGAAACCATGCGGATTAGGGGAAAACAATCTTTTCAAACTGCTTCGCCCAATAAAAACGTGCTTATGTGAGCCGCGACGAACTTTTAACCCGCCGCTGTGACTGACGTGATCCTGCATGTAAACGCCGAGACGCACGATAGGGTATTCCGTACTGGAGGGATCCTCGAAATCATCCAATGAGTCCTTATGGTACCCTCTCGATCCCTCGCCGAGGTCATAACGATAGCTGCTGTCACCAAAATAAACAATTCGCGGTCCGAGGATAACTTTCACAGCATCAAGTATTCGGTCATCCAGCAAGATTGAACGTAGCGAAACCTCACTGAGTGCATCCCCCTGCAAGGATACGGCCTCAGCATCTGAGGTCGCTAAGTTAGCAATCCTACTTTTGAAGTCAGCTATTTCGGCACTGTCAAAGACTTTCTTCAGCAATATGTAACCGTCTCTTTGATAGTTTGCCAAAACTTCGGCTGTATCCATTTCGTTTATTGTCATATTACACCTGATTTTATGAGGCTGCGGAAGAGCTTGCCGCAACATTTAATATTTAACAGAAACTTTAGCAGCTCCATATTGTGTTGGAACTCACTATCAAATCCTACCCGTGCTCGCCGCCAATCTACTTTTTTATACCTGTGCTCAAATTCCATGCGGGAGTGATATCCTTGTTAAGTTAAGAGCAACGATAGAAAAATATCAAAAGTTATTACACTCCCTTTCGTCAAATAACTCATTTGCAAATATATCACATAATAAGCCTAATAAATTACGGTTTTTCAAGAACGAGTTGCAAATCCTGGATCAGGTTGGAGATAAAATAATTTCCAATTAACCCCACCACCCTTTTGCTCAATGTTCGGCTGACAGCAATTTCACCAATGCCTGGCAGCCCAAAATATGGACTAAAAGGCACCAAAATAAATTTCTCTTCGACCACCTTGAAGCGCGCCGGCGTGTAATAGGGCCGTTCTTTACAGTAGACAGATCCCGGATCAAAAAAACGGAAGGTAACCTCATGGAAGCCGCGTTTGTGTGTTGGATCAGCATAAGCGCACCAGCTATTCCAATAGGGCACACTGACACGACAACGCCCACCCGGAGCGAGTATTCTGAACAGCTCTTCCATGGCCTTCATAAAATCATCCAGATGTTCCAGCACATCGTACATCTTGATTTCATCAATTGTTCCATCAGCCCAAGGCCATGGGTATTGATTGAGGTTATGGACAACATCGACCCCCGGCAGGGCAACTAGATCATGATTGACGTAGCCCGCAAGGATATCGGAACCAGCGCCCAAATTCACTTTCACTTTCAAACTCCTGATGTCAATAACAGACGATGAAATCTTTGCGCCATTACCTTACCGCTAAATTTACCGATATGCAGCAGAGCCCTAGCAGCCCTTTGCCGAGTTTCTTCGCTATTTGCCATGACCTGCAACAATGCTTCCGCAACCTCATCCGGCGCTTCAGGAGGCACCATAACCGCAATCTCTTTTGATACAAATTCCGGCACTGCGCCTACCATGGTTGTCAGAACCGGGGTGCCTACCCACATCGCTTCGGCAATGGTCAAGCCGAAGCCCTCGAAATCCTTAGTGAGCATAGCTAGCAGATCGAACTGGCGCATCAGCATACTCGCACTTCCTCCAATATAACCTGCGAATCGCACCTGAGATACAACCCCTGTTTTAAGCGCGATAGCTTTAAGGCGCGCCATCTCTTCAGGCTCGCCCCCCCCTATGAATACTGCAACCACCTTAGTCAATCTCTCCGGCGGCAATTCACCCAGCGCTAGAATCAGGTCTTCTTGACCCTTGTAACGTTCCAATCGGCCAACCATGCCAACCACAAAACTATCAACCGGGATATCCAAGTGTGCGCGCAAATCGATCTGCAATTCTTCGATCTCCAAAGAAACATCAATACCATTGTGAACCACGCGTATTGGGTTTCTTACAGTGTAGAAACCGCGCTGCTCTATCAATGTTGATCGAGTTGCACGCGATACAGCCACCAGATCTGTAGCCCATTTCTGCACACCCAAATCAATCAAAGATTCAACACTAAAACGCAATGCAGCGCGCGTGATGGCAGCATGATGCACGAGCAACATTCTGATACGAAAACCCAAAGCCGCACCAGACCAAAGCACGGCTAGACTACCCCAGGCCCCCGGATAGCCACCGTTGTCTGAGAGCAGGGCATCAAAATGTCCATGACTCGCAAGCAAGCGTTGCGCCCGCCGTTTCATCAATATGAAACGTAGTGGCAGAGAAAAATGACGAACAACTCTTGCAAACAAGGAAAATTGCAAACTTGACGGCATAGAGAATGGCACCACGCTCACCATCTTGAGTTGTTCTAGGGCGGGAGAAATGCGCATCATTCCCTGATTATCACTGTTAAAAAAAATCACGAACTGATCGTTCTTGTCAGGCCAGTTACGCAAGAGTGTGAGTAAATGGGTGTCCACCCCGCCCCAGGAATCCTGTTCCCACCATATGGCTATTCTCATTGCGTCACCTTGGCAGACGGCAACCGACTGCCTATAGTCTTAGCCGGCACGCCGCCGACAATTTCAAACGGTTGTACATCTTTCACTACCACCGCATGTGCGGCGATGATTGCACCCCGCCCTATCGTTACACCACGCAAGATGGTGGCATTGGCGCCAATCCATACATCGTCCCCTACAGCGATTGGAAAAGAGCGCTCACCCTGTTCCATCATGGGTACTGAAAGATCTGAATATTCATGATCCGCAGTGCGAAATGAAACATTATCGGCTATCATCACATAATTACCCAAAGTAAGATCGCAGGTCAGCCCAAAAATCACCCCGCCATTAATGCTGCAATTATCCCCAATAGTTAATCGGCCACGCCCCCGTATGCTGACATTGGGATAAATAATCACTGAGCACCCCATACTCACAGTGAGGGGACTGCGATAGTCCGGGTCAAACTCTGGCGTCCCTACAAACCGAACGCTTTCGCCTACTCGTTCGAAATAATGTCCGTAACGCAGCAAGGTCCATAGAGTGACAATCGCAACACGAAATGAGTACCAAAGTCGCTCTACCTCTTGGCTGCGAACACCCACACCAACACGCAATATCGCAACCAGCTTTATCAAACTTCCAAGAAGGAATCTCACAAATAAGCTCCAGATTCAACAGCCTGTTCAGCGATCAGCATTTGATGGTGATAGCCTGACCGTGACGAATATTGTTTCAGACCGGTGCCTGCATTTTCATGAGCTGCTCGACTTTGATCAAATCTTCCGGCGTATCGACAGCATAAGAACTATGCTGAGTCGGCACCATGTGTACTTTTAAGCCATGCTCAAGAACACGCATCATGTCAACTGATTCTGCAATCTCTAAAGGGGTAGGTGCCAGACTGGTATATTGCAGCAAAAAATCCCGGCGAAAAGGGATAATGCAGACTTGCTTGCCCATGGGTACCTCCAGCATCTTGGAGCGTGTAGGAATCGGTTCCCGTGAAAAATACAGCGCATTGTTTTTCAGGTCACATACCACTTTGATGCAATTACGGTCTTCAAATTCCGTAGTGGACTCGATTCTGCCCAGCAGATTAACGATCTGGAGATCAGGATTTTCCAGCATGGGATTGACCGCTTCAGAAATCATGTCTGGGTGGATCATCGGCTCATCACCTTGAACCATAACCACGATGTCATAGCGCGTACCGTTGGCTTGTTCCAGCTTAAGCAACGCTTCAGCACAACGATCCGAAGCGCGCTCATGCTCATTACTGGTCATCACGGCGACCCCGCCAATGGATTCTATGTAGTCATAGATTTCCTTGTCGCAGGTAGCCACTGCCACCAAGTCCAAAGAGGATGACTGTGCCACTCGCTCATAAACGTGTCCAATCATAGGCTTACCAAGGATCGGAGCCATCGGTTTGCCGTGGAAGCGACTGCTGCCCATACGTGCAGGGATAAGTGCGAGGATTTGCGTTGCCATTGTTATTCACCACCTGAAACTGAAATTACCTGACCAGTAATATAAGAATTAATATCCGACCCAAAAAACCCAACAGCCTTAGCCACCTCGTCTGCAGACGCCATACGCTGCATGGGTATCAACCTAATACGGTTGATCATATTTTTTGATGGGTCCGAACCGTGCAAACGGGTATTTGTCACACCCACTCTTAACACATTAACCAAAACGCCTTTTGACGCCCAATCCTTGTAATCAGAAGGCAAAAACTCAAGGGCATGCTTGCTTAATGAATAACCAAAACTTTCCTTTCCTCCACCAAACTTCACTCCTATACTCCCAAGATGGACAATCCGCCCCCATCCTCGTTTAGCCATCGCAGGCACCATGTCCCGCATTAACAATAAACCGGGCAAGGTATTAACAGAGAAATGCTCAAGAATATTGTTAGCGGTTATATCTGAGAACTTAAGCGGATTTAGAGTAGCCACACAATTTATCATGCTATCACAAGCAAGATACTGATCTTTAAACTTGGCTAGAATCCGTTCCAGATTAGCCGTATCTGCAAAATCGATTCTTAACAACTCAATCGCGCCAGAGTTTTGCTCAGCAAGCTCAGCAAGCTCGGGGCGCATGGTTCTGTAATGGGCCAAAACATCCCACCCTTCAGACAGGTAATAGCGACATACAGCCAAACCAATGTCAGAGCTTGCGCCAATGACAAACACCCTCATGATCGCTTCTCTACTTTACTCCAGGCCTGAACATGTGAACTCCCCATTAATGTGCCCTTAACATCACACGCATTACAAGGTTTAAACTCGCGGTTTCCACTTGCCAGCATTTTACGCGCCACAAGAAAAGCATCACCCAACCAAATATCGCGAAAGGACTGATTTTTCATATTACCTACAATTTTCCTCTTGCCCCAGTCATGCGGGCATAGCAATACATCCCCCAGATAATCCATAAAAAAAGTATAATGAGGATAGTGACATGGCAATTTAAGAGCCTTTGTTGGTGCAGGTATCGAATACGCCGCCTCAGTCATCATGCCCGCGCGATTATTTATAGTGATACCAAAGCTCTCCGACTCCGGCAAGTAACGGTGACGAATCACAAATTGATCTTTTCTTAACCCCGCTTCGAGACACATTTCTTCAAAACGATCAGCATCTTCACGGCTGTCATAGACACTAATAAGAATTGTAGATAGGCCGGACTCAAATAATCGCTTTAATCGATCAATATTTAGCACATCACCATTTGTCACCATTTCAAGTCGCGCAAGCGGGATATGCTCATATAAGGTCTTAATATGGCTATATATATTTTTGTCCAGCATCGGCTCTACAAAACCAGAAAAGAGCACAATTCCAGAATATGAGAATTCCGCCAACTCTGATGCCAACTTCTTTACCAGCTCGGGAGCTATAAACTCCTTTATATCGGGATACTGTGGATCACTACGTGGGCAGAATACACATTTACGATTACAGGTACCAGATTCACTGATCTCCACTACAGAAGGAAGCGGCCAACCGTCTACAAGATGTAGGGCCTCGTTAACGATGTCGGACTTCCTGTCAATTGCAGGATCCCAAAAGAAATCAGCATTCATAATTTATGTACCATATTTAGTTGTTGAAGCTCAGTATTTCGCGGATTCAGATCCCTGATAGTAACGTGAAAACGCCTCGGCTGGAGGCCGATGACTTACAATCAAAGTCTGGCAGGCGAGACACTCCTTGTAAGAGAAATTCTGCTTTACAAATGAATGTATACCTTCGGAACAACAAGCGGGACAAACTACATCGTCTCTCTGTCCCATTGAGGTATTCCTTCGTATCTCGTTCAGTAAGTCGAAGATATTCATCGAATATCTGTTTTGGGCGAATTTCTTCTTTCATAGGGCTACCTAAGGGATCAATGTCATGAACTGTTCTTCAGTCAAGCGCAAAGGACTGAGAAAATAAGAGTCTTTGATACTCGCTCTGCAGCCTGTACCGCTCGCAATTACCGTTCTTAGTTTTTGCTCCTGATTTTCTCCAAGAAATTCACGTCTGTAGATATCCATGAACTTCAGTAATATCGCATCACCTTCCGCCCCCTCACGTTCGGCGCATTCGATTTCGGCCCAGTCGGCTTTGGGGAAATAACAATACAGGGGCAGTACCCGCATCAAACCATCGATTTCTTGTTGACTGAGGTAAGGCGCAGGCATTCTCAGCAAGGAGCTGGCTGTAGTATGTTCGGTAATAATTGAATCGTCTAGCCAACCGTTCCGCACAGCAACATCCCTGAGTCGAGTCCCATGGTAAGGAGTAAAAATGCTTACAGTCAGCGAGTCATAGCCGCCAATACTGCGAACCAACTCCACAGTATCCATCACTAAAGCTCGTGTTTCGCCGGGGAAACCGATGATCAGGTTTAGCGCAAAAGGGATTTTTGATTCCTCAATAACCGAAAATGAATCGATTATTTGTTTGTTGGTAACCTGCCTAAGCAATACCTTTTTGCGGTATTCTTCGTTACCGCATTCAATCCCAAATGAAATGCGATATGCCCCTACCTCCTTAAGGCGCTGCATTTCCGGCAAGCGGCAGTTTTCTGGTCGAGTGTTGAACCAGAACGGGATTTTGAATTCTTCATACATGTCGCAGAATGCAAAAATTTCACTCTTCGGACGCGCCAAAAAACTGTCGTCAATGAAATAAAGAAATTCGGGATTTAACCGCTCAATAAGGGCGGCAATCTCGTTGCGAACACAGGGAATCGGTTTCCTGCGAAGAAAATTTCCCTGATCACCTGCGATCGCTTGATCCACCCGCATCGGAGAATTGCAATAGGTACATTTATAAGGACATCCGCGATAGGTTTCGATCGGAACAGTCCGGAAAATACGCCCACCCATCGGTCGATAAAACCTGCGGCTATCGAATAAGCTGAAGTCGGGATGCTGTAAAGCAATATCCACAAGCGCGCCTTTCGGATTCTTTACCAGTTGGCCATTAACCTTGACCCACGTACCCGGAATCCCAGTGACAGGCTGACCTTGTCGTATTGATTCGCAGAAAAGACTAATAGTGTCCTCGCCTTCCCCTATTCCAATCATTTTTACTTCGTCTACAGAAATGCACCGGTCTGGTGCCGCTGTCGGAAATACCCCGCCGACGATATGCGGAATATCAAGGTCTGCCACGGCTTTAAGAAGGCCGATGCACTGCCGGAACGCGTCCTCAACCACAGAAAAGATCATGACATGCGGCTGGAATTCCAGAACAGCTGCACGAAAATCGGAATACACGTCTGTGGTTCTGACGGTAACGCCCAAGTCGCGCTCGTAGTCAAACTCGCGAGCGTGCGCCAGCTTTACACGATTTTCCGGGCTCACTGTTGCGTCTTCCTCAAGATAAGCCGTCGTCTCGAACAACGACAACTGATACCCGTTGTCCTTCAATATTCCAGTAAAAATTGCTATCGACAATGGGGGAACCAACATCAGAGGGAGGTTGGGGTATACCAGCAGTACTCGGAACTGGGCCGGTTCGCACGGTTCGACCGCTACAAACGGCGTTTCGCCCCTTTGATCACTCAAAGTAGATTTAACTTGTATCACGTTATCACCTCTTTCTGCGTCACCGCAACTAAATAAAAAAGACATCTTGTGCACTGCCAGCGACTACATTACTGCGTCCCCTAGACAGGATATTCGTTGATATCACTCCTGAATTGGAGCCATCGGCTTACTGGGAAACTGCCTGTTACCGGTACACACAGGGATAATGGGCAAATTTCTTCTCCTTATCATGGTGCTGCAACCTCCGTTGGCACAGACGCAGAATGATTCAAAAACACGGCATCTATTGAATACGCAATAAACCGATATCCCTCGGCAATTCGTTGTTTCAACGCATCGCTGTCTGGCATGACCACATGCACACCACATGGGATATGATGTTGACCACAAAGGGTGCGGATGCGATCCATCGCCGCGACAAATTCCGGCGACTCAAACTTTGCGGTGAATCCCATGGAAGCGGACAAATCATACGGACCGATCAGAATCGCATCCAGCCCCTCGACTTGGAGAATCTCTTCCAGATTCTCGACAGCACAGATATGCTCGATCATTGCAACCAACAAAGGTTCCTGAGCCTCTTCACGATACGCATCAAAATGCTTGCCAAACAGATTGGCACGGGAAAAACCCACGCCGCGAGTACCCGCTGGCGGCCAGCGACAGGCGTCACGCACCTGAGTCAATTGTGCCGCAGTTTCGACCATGGGAACGATCACCCCTCCTGCTCCGGCATCCAGCGCCTGTTTGCAATCCTTGGTGTGTCCCTGCGCCAAGCGCGCCAAGGGTAAGGTTCCACCCAATTCCAAGGCGCGAAAAAGGTCAGGCAACTGGTGGACGGCAATCGCCCCATGCTCCATATCAACCGCCACCCAATCATAGCCGGCCTGACCCATAATTTCAGCCACGGAAGGATGGGGAATCTGCATCCAGCTACCTATGGAGTGCCCACCGTTACGCAGACGATCGCGGATTTCTCGAATTGCAGTTAATCTATTCATGATTTAGATTGTTAAACATTGGGCCGGAATACTGTCCCTGTAGAGTTTGATTAAGCGGGGTACGCCGCAACAAAAAAGGTACGTGATTTTTTGTTGCAGCCTTGAAATCGGACTCAGTATCGCCCACCATCACAGCATGCTCAGAGAGACATTGCATTTGTTGTAACACGCTCTTTATCGCTGTGGCTTTCGGTATTGGCGCGCCATACACCTCCTGAAAACAGTGCGTTAATTGTAACGCATGCAAAATCTGCTGGATCTCTTGCTGGGGGGTAGCCGTTACCAATATGAAGCGCTGCTTAATATGATTAGCAAGTAGGTATTCACGCACACCAGGCACCCAAGGCGCATCGATCACTGCCTGCATCACTAAACTAGCAAATTGATCACAAAACTTCTGCACTTGATCCGCTGAGGCACTCTCACCAGCCCAATCAAGGTAAATAGGCATCTTTTCATATCGAGAGATGCCGCCATGCGCTTCGTGGTGTTGCCGAACCCGTTCAGCCACCCCCTCTCCATAGGACATAAAAAGTCGTTCATAACCTTCCGACTTCACTTCAACCGAATCTTTTATGACGCCGTCAAAATCCCAAAAAACCACATGCGCCTTTTTTA
Organism: Methylobacter sp.; assembly: GCA_030679035.1. Classification (GTDB taxonomy): domain Bacteria; phylum Pseudomonadota; class Gammaproteobacteria; order Methylococcales; family Methylomonadaceae; genus Methylobacter_A. Next base: position 112,837 of record JAUXTH010000149.1, read on the forward strand.
ACAACGCTTCTGACAGACTTAACTCATCAATATTCGACACATTTCACTCACACTGCTACTTTTTACGCCGCCAGATCTGATTAAACACAGAAGTGCCCTCAAACATTTCGGAATGATGTTTCCCCAGCAATTCCAGTCCAGCCGCGCTGAGATACTGGAATGTATCAGCAGATTGCTGTTCGAATTCCTCATCGATCTCGATCAGCACCCCACGAACTTTGGACAAAACCGACATGCCGCCCTTAAGGATCAAGTGCTCGATCCCATCAACATCCATTTTGATATAGTCCGGTTGCGAAATGTTTAGCAGTGACATGGCGTCGTCCATGGAAAGACCTACGGTACTAAATTCAAACACTTTATTTAGTGGCGTGCCATCCCATGTATACGATTCGCCAAAAGTCGATATGGCCCCCCCCCAATACGTCATCGACATATTCAGTGTGCTGATGCTGAGATGATCTGATAGCGGGAGAGGAACAATCACAACCTTTTCGGTTAAGTCATTCAGCAAAATATTTCTGGCCAGTAATTCGAGATTAAACACCGAGGGTTCAAAAGCATACACCTTGCATCCACGCCGTTTAGCCGCATAGCAGGAATACAGACCGACATTGGCACCAATATCCCAGACCACCGAACCTTGCTCCATGCCATCCACCCATTCCAGAGTCTCGGGCTCCTTAATAGAAAAGGTGTCGGCACGCGCCCAACTGCACTCGTTTGGAACTGCAAATACGAGTTCAACGCCCTCGTGAGTCACCTTGCGCGTGCGCTGCATAAGGACGCTTAGAAACTCTTCGAACAAAAAGCGGCCGAGACGACTCATCATAATAACATCGAGCACAAAAGCCATGGTGGCTCTGTATAACCGTCTGATTAACCTTCTGAGTTTCTTCATCATTTGTTCCTTCATCATTAATTTCTACTTTCATTATTTAAATTGAGTGAAGCACGCACCTCGCCAATCAACTCCAACAACCCTTGCCCCAAATCCACGTGCATCGGCGGAACAAACTTGCGCCCAAGTTTAGGCTGGTAAGCGTAAGGGGTACGCACATAATGCCCCGCATAGCTCCCTTCGATAAATTCCACCGAATCGGGCATACCCAGTATTTCGGCCAGCATCTTAAGCATGTCCAACACTCGCATCGGTTCTTGCCCTGTTAATACGACATGCTGGTTACGGAACTGTTCGCCGAGGGCTGCCACACTTGCGCGGGCTGCATCTTCTACATGGATGTATTCGCGCATGGCCTCCGGTCTGCCTTCGTAACTGACCCGATCAGACTCTAACGCCTTTTTGACGATACGCCACAAGCCGTTGTGATGGTCGGAACGCGGGCCATACAAAGAACCGTAACGAAGCACCGTGTAATCCAGCCCATAACGGCGCTGGTATTCCTCAACAAACTGTTCGGCCGCATGTTTGCTGCAACGATAAAAGCCGCCCTCACGACTATGCACATAGACAGTGCTGGCATAGACATAACGCTTTACCCCATGGCGGCGGCAGGCCTCAAGTACCATGGTATTACCAAGAATATTGACCTTGACTGTTTCCAGCGGCTTATCCTGCGCTTCATTTAGGTCGGCAATGGCGGCAAAGTTATAGACGGCTTCACAGCCCACGATTGCATCATTCAACGCCACCTCGTCGAGGATATCCGCCTCAACCATTACCTGCTCAGGACGCCTCCAGGGAGATAAAGTCCGATCGTATATAGACACCTGATAACCGGCCTCAGACAGTTGGTCGCAAACATGCGACCCCAGAAATCCAGCACCGCCAATCACGCAGACTTTCTTCATTTCACAGCCCTTGTCTTTGTACTTCGTATTCTCCTAGTGGCACCTGCCCTTGCAAGGCTTGACCGGAAAGAAAACGTACAGCCTCTTCAGTGGCCTCAATTTCCATACGTGTACGGCAATCAACTGACATGGACCCCATGTGTGAAGTTAGCAGACAACGATCTATATCAGCAAGCTCGCCAACATAGGGCTCCTGCTCAAACACATCAATGGCGGCACCACTTAAATGTCCATCACGTAACACTTGAGCCAGATCATGCTCATTCACGATACCGCCTCTTGAAATGTTGATGATCATTGCATCTGACTTCATTTGAAGGAGATGCTCACGCCGAATCATGTTTTTTGTATGAACTGTAAGAGGAACATGCAGGCTAATAATATCGGCGTGACGGTATATCTCATCTTTACCTACCCATTCAAGCTTTAGCTCAGGGGCAATTTTGGGGTTGGGCTGGATATCGTTCACCAGAATGCGCGGGCTACCGAACCCGGCGAGACGACGCAGCACGCGCCCACCAATGCGGCCAGCACCAATGATCCCGATAGTAACCTCAGGAATACGACGTCCAAAGTGACGATACCATTCGCCGCGATGCATCTGGGCATTGGCGACATGTACGGACCGCAGTAGCGAAAGCATAAGACCGATAGTCAGCTCTGCAACTGCCGGCGCTGGGGCATCAGGTGTATAACTGACTTTAATTCCTCGTCTCTCCGCGGCCAAAAGGTCTACTCCATCCAGCCCAATGCCAACGCGGGAGATCAATTTCAGCCGACTGGCTTGAGCCATCACCTTATCGGTAATGAGCTCCGTTCCAGCAATGAGCACATCGAAATCGGAAATCATGTCTGCCAACTCATCCTCTTTGAGCTTGCGGCCTAGGGGGTTGACTAAATAGTCGATACCGGCAGCTTCTAACAATTCGAGTGGCAGGCGGTTTTTGTCGCCGAATGGTACTGTGGTAATAAGCGCTTTTGCCATTCTTATCTATCTCTCAACTTGGTCTAGCAGTTAAATAAAGATGATGCATTCACACGCGCATGCGCCACTTGATAATCTGTGCAGGATCTCTTAGGCTGCAAAAGCACGGCTTGTTTGATCATTAGACAATTTCTTTGCATTCGGATCAATATGCAGACACAACCGCAAAGACCAGTGTTTGAGGAGCACTCACTTTACTAGATAGATTGAACATAAAAACAAGATAATTCCCATTATGTGACTCGTGCGGTTTTTCTCTTACATATAAACTTTGCATATAACAAAAGTTTGCTATGTTTCATTCCGGGCGATCTGCTCCCGCACTTTGACTAATTTGACAGGCACACGCATAGACAGACCAAGGTTTAGCGCCCCCTTGAGTACCGATCCAGCGGCCAACACCACCCCTTCCTCCAATACTGCTCCAGGCAATATCGTGTAATTTGAATAAATCGGACAGTGATCCTTGATCACCACAGGAGCAATGGCAATTGTTTCATATTACAATCCAGAATTGGAAACTGTCAAGGCATTGCAATTCAGCGAAATCATAACATGGTCACCGATCACAATCAGACCGTTGGTATCCAGATAGGAATTTCGATTAATCTGGAAATTTTTACCTACCACTAGATTGGATAGATATACTGTAAACACACCGGTACGAATAATGGCCTTTGAATAATCGGCAAGTTGAACTCCGGCCAGCCGCCACAAAATGTGGTCTTATGACGGAACAACTCAAAAGATTAGGCAACCTTAACCGCTTCGCTCCATGCCCGTTTTGCATCATTCTTTTATTATCCGCCTACAGGAAAGATCCGGAAGTTGACCGAGTTCAGTCCAGAACCTGTGGGAAGCCAAGCCGTCGAACTGATAAAAATAGCGACTAAGCGTATTGGTAATTTCTGGCGTCAGATCAGTCCGCGGATCACTATTATCCATCCCAGAAATGATCTGAAGTAATTCTTGCTGGTTATTAATATACTTAACCCCTGGCTCATCTTCAACCATAGGGGGGTATTCCGAGGCCATTACTCGCACCGAGGGTACTCCTGCAAAGAAGGACTCAAGCGCTATGCCTGAAAAGCCGCAAATCACCAGACTAGCACTCTCTATCAACTGAGTAGTGGATTTCGATGAATCGAATTCTATTGTAAGAACAATATCATTGACACGTATTAATTCGTTAATCCATTCCTGACTAACGGTAGGATGCTTGGATAGCACCACCCGCCATCCCGGCAACACCTGCAAACCGGAAAACATTTTTAATATAGCCTCCTCATCCCCTGTTGAGGGGGCAAGCAACAGTACACGGTTCGCATTACCCTGATGAGTGATAGCCCGGCCATGTCCATACAAACGATACAGACTATCGTATTTGAGACAGCCTATGATTCGAATTCTTTCAGCCGGATAAAACTCTGAGAGTATATCCACGTATTGTGAGCCGTGGACAAAGTAGTAATCCGGCATGGGCGAAATACAACGCGTATCGTCTGGATCTGTGTGATTGAATTCGGAAAAGCGGTGATAATACGACATCTTGTTTTTATATGCCGTGGCATGCTGAATTGATATCCAGCGATGTTGGGGCGAATGCTTACGCGATAAAAAATAGACCGATCGCATTGTTGCCAATATTTCGCCATAAGTAATTAAAGTCTTAGTGCCGCCACTATTTTCCAGCCAACGTTCACACATGGCCGCGTGGCTCAGGCTCCGCGGGAGAATAGCGAGAAAGCTTTTCTGCATTTCAAGAAGCAAAATATCAGAGAATTCTGCATGTCCAATACGTACACCCTGACGGCACAAAGGCTTGATGAATGTTTTGAATTTAAAATAATTCTTGATTAGGGATATATGGATCTCGAAGATATCATGAAGAAAAAAATACCTATCGAGAATTTCCACATCACGCTGCAGCTTATCTGCAAAGCCATCTATTTTCCGCCACCATAACCAAGGATGAAGAAAATCGGCTTTTTTAAAATTCAAATGGATAATATAGGCTGAAATAAAGCCGTGTTTGCGGTCGTCTAAAGGCGCCTGCTCATACATCCGATCGCAAAAACCTTCCCTATTAATCAAATTGCATTCAAAGCTATGAAACCAGACACGCTCATTACCATGCCTCGCGCCAACTGGCAAAAATCGCAGCAACAGCCATTTACCCAGATCCTTTAGCAGATTCTTGAACATGCCAAAATAAACACTAACATCGGAACAGGGTTCGATGTGGTTGCCCGGCAAACCGCGCAACCTGTCATGCAACTCCTTGTACCAGGCATAATCAAAATACATATCCTTGACAATCAAGTTGCTCGCCCACCATAGAGGAAAGCCGCGCCATTGTAGTTCGTTCTTGATACCTGAACGATCTGCCCACAGTGCCGCCCAACTGGTATAAAGCTCACGAGTTTGCTCCCATGACCACTCGGCGTGTTGACATTCTGTGCCGAATAACAGCGCTCGATCATCTATCACTGAACCCTCCGGGCGCATAAGCAATTCATACAACTCATCCGGGGTGCGCGCCACCCCACCCTCGGCAATGACGACTGCTGAAGCAATTTGCTCCGCACTATAACCATTGGCGACCGGCTCATAGATATAATAAGGGATGCCATGATAAGCCGCCTCGCCAATTCCCGAGCTAATCCCTCCGATAACCCTATGTGCAAAAGCCACGTGATCGGAAAAGCGGCCCTCCAGAATGGTCACCCTATCGGTATAGCCAGCGTTCTCCAGCACGAGTAAAAGCCACTCTTTTTCTGTGTGATGCTTAATCTTGATTGCCAGCCTTTCCAGGCCCGCATCCATCGCGGCCTTCAACGCTTCCAGCAATGTATTGGGCCGTGAACCATAGCGCCCGTTGATACTAAGATCATACGGAACCCAAGTCATGATGATCGCATCAAAACACTTCTCTACCTTTTCATGCAAAATATGCGCATCAAGGATGGGCGGGAAAACAGTTACAACCTCTTGTGCCTCCGACTTATTTTTCAACAGCCGATGCTGGTGCTGGCAACCTACGGCATAAATACGGTCGAATATCACCGATCCCACGGAGGTATTGCCTATACGTTTGGTCACATCGAATACGAGATAACCATCAACCAACCAGGAAACCTTAATACCCCTGGCTCGCGCAATATAGGCTGCAATCAAATAGGGCTCATAAAACTCCGAACCCACCACTAACTCATTAGGACGATAAGAGTCCAGCATATCCTGATAAGTGGCTACAGTCCTGACAAAATAATCACGGTAAAGCTGATATCGATGGTTCATGAACCCAGACAGAAGTTCTATCAACTCACCATCCCAACATACATCTATGCGCTGCAAAACCTCGGCTAACCAATGTGGTTCGAACATGGCACAAAAGTCCGATGGCACACTTCGCTCAGCTTCCAATAGATACCTGCGCGGCAGTGTGCGCGAGTACACCCCCTTCCACGGCTTACGCGAGTTAACACTAAGCCACCAATTCTGTCGGGTGGCAAAATGTAACAAGCTCCAATCGCTTAACGCTAACGTTTTATTGCTTAGCAATCTCAGAAACGGCGTCTGCAGGTTCCGCAGGAGATTTGCACGAGAATCAACCGGCGGCATAACCAGGGGGCGATCAGATAAACTACAAAGTGGAACTGGAGCACCCTGTCGATGCCCTGGGTCATAAATCTGAACGCGATGCCCAAATTTTTTTGCAATATTCAGAAATATTGCGGACTCATTGCAGGAGACATGAACACAGCCATAGTGCTCACACCAATACTTAAGCGCAAAGTATTCCCGACAAATACCCGCAATATTAATCCACACTCCAACCGAGAATGCGTCTGCAATTGACACTTGATCAATGACACAAAGATCCCTGCCTTCCTCGTCCCTGTGCCAGTTAAAACTAAGGAAATTGATCGCGTCATCAACGGAGTCGGCATCATTGCTGTAATTGAAAAAGCAGGGGGCGGCCTCGTCCAGCAGCAGTGGAAGATAGTCCTCATGAGCGATGATCTGTGCATCCGAGCCATGATGTTGACGAACCCAGTCAAGGTCATCACGATGGTTAAGAAGAAATGTTTTCAAAAAAGTTAACTACGAAATGAAATGATGGCTGACAAGATCACATGCTTCTAAGGTATTGGGTACCAAGTTTGTGAACAAAAAGGAAATCATGGAGGCGCAGTGAATCAGGGCCATAGATCAAGAAACCCGGCTCCTTCCCTTAAGTTCGAAAGGAGTTTTATTCCACCAACCAAGACTCGGACCATTTCGAAATAAAAATAAAATTCCCCCCCGGGCAGATTTTTAACGCTAATTTTTTATGGAAAATCAAACGTACAAACCAAGTCATGGCGATAGAGAGAAAATAGACAATTTTACTCAAAAGTTTTTTAGGTATACATTTCCTGGGAAATAAATAATTCAGCCGGGTCGCATAGTATTGAGCTTCAATGGGTGCAAAGCCATTATGGGTTATAAATTCATTGACGCTATTCACGTCGAATTCGCGTAAATGCCCATTCGGGTGATTAATGGAAGGATAAATTTTCCTGGGGTAAATATAATTTTCCAGTAGGTTATTTTCAATGGGGAGCTTTACTAAAAACAACTCTCCGATCGGGGACAGCGTTTTTAAAAAATGCTTTACATTGGGAATATGCTCGAGTAAATCAACCAGAACTACTAGGTCAAATTTCTTTGGATAGAGCTGCTGAATTTCCTTGACTGTGGTTTCAATATCGAGGGTTGTTGATTGATGAAAATGGATATTATTGGTAGCAAAATTCAAATTCGCATAATCGATTGCTGATTTAGAAAAATCAACTCCAAGACCATATTCGATAGTTAATTGTTTATTTAAGGCATCGAGATTTCCACCAAAACCGCAACCTATTTCAAGGACTGTCTTTATTTCTTGCCCTTTTAATAATTCTGAACAGAAAAATATTTTTTCCTTACTCACTTCAAGATCAAACAGGATGTCTGATAATTCCTTATTTGACCAGCTGCTATAAAATGTTTCCAACTCTTGTTTTTCCATAAGAACGCCTCTATAAATCTCGTTTTTCGACAAGTGATCTTGCCCTTTGTATTCCATATCTCTTAACTCGCTCATTATGCGAGTATCCTTCAGCTGTGCCGCAAGCCACTTTTAACCCAGTTTCTTCCCAATTAGTTAATAAAGCATCATTAGATCAATCATTATTAGTGGTCGTGGTAATTATGCCCAAAGCAAGCTGATTATGCTTACTTATTAAATGACTCATTAGAAATAGACGGCGCTTGCTTGCCTCTAGATCCAAATGGGAAAGAAACTGCAATTACATCAAATGCTTTAGGGAACCTCTATAATTCCAATTAAAACCGTCATACTGTGAATGGTATTGAATTTTTTTAGAAATCTGTGCAATTGACGTCAATCCTTTCTTCAAAGCACTCCTTTCTGAAGGATTTACCCTTAAAACCTTCCCTGTAATTGTCCATTGATCTTCTCCATTAATTACCACCGGCAATCGGCGCCCCGTTGGGGGCTCCTTAGAGACATTGACTCGCCATGGCGCAATGCCTAGCCAAGAATTTTTGAGGCAACCACCCCGTGTTCAGCTCTTAGTAGTGGAATACCTCGCAGAACTGGATAAACCAATCCTGAACTCTCACTCACAAATACGTCTCCCAGATCACTCATCGGTGTATGCGTAAGTGGGCAAAGCCAAGCTGGAGCCACGCCTTCTTGAGTGACTCCACTTTTTTCAATCAGAATCAGGCCGCTAGGATTAAGGGGGTTGCTTATGTGATCGAGCAGGCGGTAGTCATTAACTTTCGCGCCTAAGCGCTCAGCCGTTTCCTTGAGTCCACGAACATAGCCATGGCTACGCATGCGGGATTGCGCATTCTCGTTTGCCAATTCGTAAATCGGTTCGACCAATACCACGGCGCGGCGCGCGACACGCATTAATTCTCGAATAGCATCCTCTTCGCGCCCGCCATTCGGTTCTATCGAGTGCGAGGTATAAACGACATCCACGCTCTCATCCTCTAAAGGGATATCAAAAAGATCTGCCACGAAAAGTCGCGCAGAAACTTCTTTTTCTGCAAGCCAGCCCTGTCCCTCCGTGCAACGCGACCAACTAATATCTAATCCCAATGCATGACTGGGTGTGTTGGTTAAACGTTGCACTACTCCGGCAAGCGTCGTTGCTTCGCCACAGCCCACTTCAAGAAGTGTCCCCCCGTTGGTAAGTAAGGGGTCAAGAATTTCAGCCAACTGCGCACACCAGCGCGAATTCGCTTCCGGGTTTTCACGTACACCCGCAACATAAGAACCCGCCTGAAGATCATAGGCAATTAGCGTAGCAACAACCGAATTATTACCAATAGTACCGGCCATTTGACGAGCGTATTCCATGGCATTTTCACCACGGGCATAAGCAGCACGCATACCTAAAATCAAATGGCGCAGTTCGTCGGAATTGGATCGAAGCGTATTATCAGATTCTGCATTCATTGATTTATTCATAGGATATTTTTCAATACAGTTTTAACTCACACCACTAAATGCCAGTCCAATGCCGTCCCGCGTTTCACATCCCGCTTCACGGTTTTGCCTATCATATGTTCCAAATATTTTGTCGGCAAACCCAGCCCCGGCCGAATTGCCCGTAGATTGTCTTTGGTCAAAAAATCACCGGCCTTCATATCTTGCACCACATACAGCGAGCGGCGGAATTGCATGGATTTTTTCTCAGCTTCGGAAGGGCCATAGCTCACCTGCCCCAATGCCTGCCAGGCGCGTTCCGTTTCCACCACCAGCTGTTCCATCTCAGCGGGCTCCATGGAAAATGTGCTATCCACGCCGCCCTCGGCGCGACTGAGGGTGAAGTGCTTTTCGATAACAGAGGCGCCCAATGCCACACTGGCTACCGACACACCGATACCCATGGTGTGGTCGGAAAGACCCACTTCGCAGCCGAACAGTTCACGCAGGTGTGGAATGGTCAGAATATTGGTGTTCGCCGCCGTGGCGGGGTAAGTGCTGGTGCACTTGAGCAAAATCAAATCCTTGCAGCCCGCTTCGCGAGCGGCACGCACAGTTTCGTCCAGCTCGGCTACCGTGGCCATGCCAGTGGAAATAATCAGCGGCTTGCCTGTAGCCGCCACGCGACGGATCAACGGCAGGTCGGTGTTCTCAAATGAGGCGATTTTGTAGCACGATACATCGAGACTTTCAAGAAAGTCCACTGCGGTGTCGTCAAATGGAGTACTGAATGGAATGATGCCCAATTCACGCGCCCTATCAAAAATCGGCTTATGCCATTCCCACGGGGTATAAGCTTCGCCGTAAAGTTTGTAAAGAGACGTGCCCGCCCACAAACTATTTGGATCGCTGATATGAAACTCACGCTCATCCAAATCAATCGTCATGGTGTCGGGCGTGTAGGTTTGGATTTTTAGCGCATGGGCGCCCGTCTTAGCCGCCGCCTCGACAATTTCAAGTGCTCGTTGCAGCGACTGGTTATGATTGCCGGACATTTCGGCGATGATAAAAGGAGTGTATCCTCGACCGATTGGCCGGTCAGCAATTTTGAATGCTTCACTCATTTTCAATATAATCTCTTTGAGTAAGAAATGGACTCAACTTGATAGCCTGCACTAACAAATAATCTTTGTGATCGCTCATTCGCCCTGAGTACATCAGCACGAATTTTACGAATATCTGGGTAATTGGCTGCAAGCCATTGCTCGGCGCTTTGCAGTAGACTCGATCCCTGCCCGGAGGACGCTACATCAGGAACAAGGTATATTGAAACTTCCGCCTCATCATTTAGCATATCGAAGCGAACCACTCCAACGGGCGATTCCGCACGCCATCCAATAAGCAGCATTTTCTCAGAATCAGCTGACACAGAAGCAAACCATCTTTGATGGACGGCCCAGTCGATTAAATTAGCATTGCGCGAAACCGCCCTGATACTTGAGTGATTGCGCCATTGAAATAATTTCTCTGAATCGTCAGGTCTGGCAGCCCTAATCTCGATGTCAGTGCAACCCATGCTTGCGATAACACGCGACATACCCCGACCATCGACTACTTGCATGCTATTGCGGGAAATCAACTGTCTTAGATAACTATTCTCGATCAGTGCGTTAGTATGCCGTTGGATCGCTTGATCCAAATCATCATTAAGTTCTGGGAAACACAACAAACCCTCTAATGCGGCATCTGCAACCTGCCTTTGCTGATTATCCGCCGTACAAATAGCTAAAGTAGGCAGCCCCAGACAACAACGCTCCCAAGTCGCTACTCCACCTGCGCCTATCGCAAGATCGGCAGCTTGCATCATCTCCGCCATCTTGTCAGTTTGTACATGGCAAACAAATTCATACTGAGCACATGCCGCTTTGATTTGCTCACGACAAGGATGCTGTGCGCCCACCACCACATCAACATGCAGACCAGAAACGTTAATCTTGGACAACGCCTCAACTGCATGCCCAGTGTAGTTATCGGTATCTACGCCACCCAAAAACACTAATACGCGTTTGACTGATCCGCTACGCGGCTTAATCTGTTTATGCAACTGCCGGAATTCGTCGCGCAACAAGGCATAGCGCGGGCCAAGCAATAACTGGCAATGTGCCGACACTTTGTCGGCGTAGCGAGTCTGCATATCCGAGTAAAAATTCTGATCCAGCAACATATCGCAATCGTGTTGACGGTCTGCGATGTCGTCGATGACCAGAACCTTCTTGGCTGCTTGTCGGAGCATAGACTCCCAACGGGAATCCAGCGCATAGTGATCGACAACGATCCAATCCCAAGTTCGATCTGACAGCGCCTGAATGGTAGTTTGCGCATCTTGTATTTGACTGACTCCCAGCCAATGCGAATGCGCCAAATCATCCAAGGACGACGCACTTGCATTGTTATCCAGCGACGCGAATTCCATGCCTTTTGCTGCCAGCATGTCACGAAAATGCATGGGCAATTCGCGGCAGACAAAACGAATCTGCGCACCACGCAGCTTTAATCCATCCGCCAAGGTCAGGCAGCGCATGAAATGACCTGTGCCTATTTGAGCTGAAGCATCAACACGAATAGCAATTTTCATTTCTATTTTGCTCAATTCAGGCGTTTAAACCCGCCATGACACACAGGACCTTTGAGCAAACTCATCACATCGCGCCCCTCTTCACATTCTTTGATCAAAGCAAATATCGGATCAAGCGCAGCAAAGAAGCCAGCCACAACCTCAGGAGTATGGTCAATACAAACATATACGCTGTTGCCCGCTAAATAACCTTTTGCCAGCATTTCTTGGGTTATCAGAGTCTTATAAACCAATGCATTTGGGCTTTGAAAAGTAAAGCCTGTTAGCGCAGCCAAACCCCAGTGATCAATCTTGAGATCATGTTTATCGGCGAGTTTTTGCCAGCCCTGACGGATATTCAGCCCGGTCTGGGTGATGGTATCCCAAGACTTAACCCGCTCCATGACTTCCAGCGTTTTGAGCGCCGCGGTCGGCCCGATGCGCTCAGTCCAGAACGTGCTGCTGATAAAAGTAGTTTGTGCCGCTTCCATGACTTCACGTCTGCCGATCGTAGCAGTGATGCCATAGCCATTGCCTAAGGCCTTGCCGAACATAGCCATGTCCGGTTCTACACCGTACTTTTTATGCAAACCGCCGAAGGTTTCACGGAAACCGGATGTGCATTCATCAAAAATCAGCACGATGCCGCGCTCGGTCGCAAGCTTGCGCACCTTATGCAGGAAATTGTCTTCGGGCCCCATGTTGCGAACCACTTCCATTTTGATCACGCCAATGTCGTGAGCATCAACCAAAGCTTCCAATTCAGTATAGTTGTTGTAGTTGAACGGAAAGACCGTGCCACGCAAATTTTGCGGTACGCCATTGGGTTCCAATCCCGGCAGCAGGTGACCTGCAAGGTTCTTGTCGTCGCCCAGATTAGCCGACAAATACCAATCATGCCAGCCGTGGTAACCGCAAATAGCAACGTTGTCCTTACCCGTTGCCGCTCGTGCAATTCGGATTGCAACCGCGTTGGCTTCGCCACCTGATCTTGCGAGCCTTGCCATGTCTGCCCAAGGATGCAACTCAATCAGCTTCTCGGCCAAATAAACTTCTTCAGGACAATTGAACGTGGACATGTTGCCTGCATCAATGGTCTTGCGAACTGCGTCATCCACTTCTGGATGGCCGTAACCTAATATGTTGGTGCCGATACCCATAATGGACATATCGATGTATTCATTACCGTCCAAATCCCAGACTTTGCAGCCCTTGGCTTTGCTAAAGTATGCTGGCCATTGGTCTGGCAGGAACATCTCAGCTCTTTTCGACAGCAACATATTGCCGCCGGGGATGATTTGTTTGGCGCGTTTCCAAAGTTTTTGGCCGGTACCCATGGCAGCTCCTTCGTTCCGAATCAGGTGTTGGTTAATGTGGAAAATTTCGGGTTCTTGCTGTTGCAGGTCGAGCACCTCACCCCAAGAGAAGTCAGTGCGCGGCTGGAAGTGTTGGAATATCTTTTCAATCACGGCGAAATCAGTCGGCTCATCCACTGTCCAACGTAAAGCCGAAAAATCCTGACTGTGCTGCATGGCGGCTGTCTTGAACCTACCGGGTTCACGCAAATAGGGCGTAACATGCTCTCGATCAAAAGGTTCACTGGTCTCTCGACTGGCTTGCTCCAATGCCATGAAGGTGCAGACCTCGATATCCAGCCCATCGGGATAGGTGGGCGGGGTAACGTTACTCAAGTAATCCACGTTCGCGGCCTTGAATCGCCGGATAGCCTCATCCACCAACCCCGGATCCACTAACGGACAATCACCGGTGATGCGCACCACCATATCGGCCTGATGGTTTCGTGCCGCTTGTACAAAACGGTCGAGCACATCATTCTCACTGCCCTGCTCGCAAGCGTACCCCAGTTTTCGCACGTACTCGGCCAATGGCTGATTGCGTTCATCCACCGAACTGGCAACGATGATTTGATCCAGTTCCTTTGCCTTGGACAAACGTGAAAGCAACAACTCGATCATGGGAACACCGCCTATTGGCTTCATCACCTTGTTAGGCAAGCGGGTAGAACCCATCCGGGCTTGTACGAGCGCAACAACTTTCATAATCGAGACCAATACGCTGGATTAATCAATTTCTCATCTTCACAATGCAAATCGGGAAAGTCTTTAACAGGATAACCAAGTGAGGCATCAATAATCTGTGACAGATGTTCTTTATTGTCAGCTCCGATGACAACGCGGTCAATTTCCGGAAACGAAAGCGGGTAAGCAAGACTCGCTTGGACTGCCGTTACGGAATGTTGCGCAAGCCATTTGTGCCACCTATCCCAAATCCCTGCCCATGGCATAAATTTGGGTGGAACCAATGCCCGAGGCATTAATAGTAACCCTTGCAAAAACGCTGAACGAGTATGTATCTCAACATCGCCCTGCTTTAGTCGCTGCAACCATCCCGATGTAGCCAAACGACGATCAATTAAATTGAATGGGGCTTGCACCAAATCAAAACGATATTGTGGGATCAGCGAATCTAGTTCGCTTGGGCCATAAACCGAAACCCCGATCTTCTGAACCAGTCCGGCTTCTTTCAAACCTTGCAAGACTTGATAAAGCGCTTTACCGTCTTTTCCAAGCAACTGCTCTGAACGGTGCAGCAATAGGCCATACACTGCACTCACGCCAAGCCGTGCCAATGATTCGTTAACTTGTCCTTTAACCCACCCGCTTACATCTACACAACCATCAGGCACTGCTGGCAGTTTTGTCACCAGCTTGAATCCCTGAGTACCCGCCTCCCCTAGACAGGTTTCGCTTTCGCCGTAGGCGATGGCCGTATCAAGCGTATCAATGCCGTTGGCTGCTGCCAGTTGCAGCATTGCCTTTGCTTCGGTTCTTGTAACTTGCCCCGCCTGATTGGCTATGCCATAGGGCAAGCCAAACTGGACGGTGCCTAAGGCTAATTTCAATTTTTTGCGCCAACAATTGCCAAATATTCAACATAAGAGCCACTGGAATAAGTCCTCCCAATCCGCTCAATTGCATCAACTCCAAGACTGGCCTTTTGATACATCAAGTGTGTCAGTGTGGGAGACCAAAACCCGACTGGGCCATTATTAGCCAACGGTTGAGTTGTGTCGGCGATGTTGTCCACGGTTGCAGCGTCAATTCGCCCCCCCCCCGAATGTTCATACATCACAGAGTGATCCGAGAGACGATAGCTGAAAAAAGCGCCTTCCTGCTTCAGTACGCGACGGATCTCTTGCAGTGCGAGATGACTATCATCGAGATTGAGGTGTTGAAGGCTAACGACATCAACAACTGCATCAAAAAAATCATTGCTGTAGGGCAACTGCGTGAACGAGCCCTTTTGTAAATCTGCCTCAACGCCCCATTTTACTCGGAGGTGCTGTTCCGCCAACTCAATACCCGCTTGACTACTATCGATTCCATAACTATCAAATCCCTCCTTGGATAACATCCAAAGATTTGCCCCTGATCCACAACCAAGCTCAAGAATGCGAATATTTTTTCGATCCGCCAGAGGCATTTTGAAGTAATTACCAGCTACAAATTGAATCAAAGACTCGTTCGGGTACGAACGCTGGGATCGCATACCATGATCTTGATATTGCTTATCAAAAACCTCTATTGCCTTATCAAGTGGTTTCATCGTATATAACCTTGTGTGTTAAACCGTAGTGCGGAAAAAAATGTGACGCAAAGCCCTGTTTGAACTCTCCGATTGAAATTTCTTTGTCAGTAGGCCTAGGCGTATCTGAAATATAGGGTCTTGCTCCGATTTTATACCAGCTGACACCTCGTTTCTTAAGTTCTTCAATCGCTCGATATTGGACAACATGACCTAAAGGCTTATCAAAAAGCGTGCGATCATACGCCCCGACTGCGTACAAGCCCTCATCACTTGTGTAGCTAAATAACCCCCCACCTACCATGTCACCATGACTGTTTCTTAGCCAAACCAGAAATGCACTTTGACGCTCAATATCCTGATGCTGCATAACCCACGATTCATCAGAACGGGTTACACGGCCTGACACCTTAAGGTGTAGATCACGAAACTCCTGCCATACACTTTCACTGCCAACAGAATCGAGAACTCCGACCGTCCATATTCGGGAGCCTGAAACAATGAGAGACTTATAGCTTTTTCGGAACGTTCTTTTTATTTCTGCAATATCCGGCCGAAGATCTTGATAAAGCTCATGGTGCAAACTGCATGCAGCATCGCGCTGCATGGACTCATTGTGCCACTCGCTCATACCCAATGCGTCAGCAAAAGACTCACCACTTTCCCATGACTTTAGTTTGGCGGCAATTGAAATTGCATTGGCAAGATCCAGACAGGATTTTATGATGCGCTTACGGGAAATTATAGGACAATCTGCAACAAAAACCGGCGGCAAAACAGGAAGTCCTTGAGATGTCAATGCGTACTGCTCGTCTTTTATAGATAAACTCAGCGGCCATAATGCTATCGGCTTGTTATCCCAATCGATAATAAGGGATATATCGTGCCAATTTCCGCCATTACCGCATTGGTACGCAAACTGATAATCAAGACTTGCATTTGAGTATGCAACTGGTTTATAGGCTAACTTATTAAAAGTTTCATCCCATAAATATTTACTATCCACTCGCTTTCTAATGGACAAATCCATCGATCCAAGGATATTGTCCAAATTTAGATTGGCCACGGTCATTTTAGATGTGCGACTTCTCTGATGACGAAGACGTTCATGTTATTTTGAATAATTACTGCACACATAAGGAAAATGATGAGTGGTTACAAAATGGTCGTCGAGTGAAGTTTCATTTCACCCCGACGTCGGTAGGCTGGTTAAATCAAATTGGAATCTGGCGTGGTATTTTGTTTCGTAAGACTTTGGAAAAAGTAACCTTTGCCGACATATAGGAAGTCAAATAAGAAATACGATAGTTAATTTTCGCAATTAGACACTAGTTTTGCGTTAAAACTTCTTTCAAGCTTATAACCACGTCCTCTACCTCTTCGTTAGTTAAACCATAATAGAGTGGGATTGTTAATGCCTGTCTATAATATTTCTCTGATTCCGGGTAATGACTTGAATCATATCCAAGATTATTGTAATAAGGATGCCTGGTTACCGGAATGTAGTGTACTTGGGTACCAATACCTTTTGCCGAGAGTAGTCTCATAACTTGAGCACGGCTTTTACCAATTGCTTGGTAATCAATACGAATCACATATATGTGATTCGAACTAAACTCTCTTGATCCCGTTTGTGTCAAGGTAAGGTGCTTTACTCCTTCTAACAGGTTATCGTATAGATTCGCAATTTCCCGCCTTCTTTCCAGGAACCGATCCAACTTGTTTAACTGTGACAATACCAAAGCACATTGAATATCAGTAATACGGTAATTATATCCAAGCTCTTGCATTTCGTAGTACCAAGGATTCAGCTTCCCATCTTCTATCGCTTCTTCTTGATATATCAAATCATCTCCGGGTTCACTGATTCCCGGTATATCAAAATTTCCTTTACAAATGCCATGACTACGAAGCGATAACAGATGGTCGTATATCTCCTCGCTGTTAGTGGTAATAATACCCCCCTCACCGGCAGTGACACCTTTAACAGGATGAAGAGAGAAAACCGTCATAACCGAAAATTTGCAATTGCCAACCTTACTCCCATCCCGGTATGTTGCACCGAACGCATGAGACGCATCTTCAATGACTGATATTCCATTTTTCTTGGCCAGCTCACTAATGGCTTCCATATCACACGGCACCCCCCCAAAATGAACGGGTATGACCCCATTGATATTTGGTTCATTCCTGACTATTTCTTCGAAGCAATCAGGACTGAGATTCAATGTGTGAGGATCAATATCACAAAAAATAGGCGTGCCTCCGCCGTAGCGCACACAATTTGCGCTAGCCACAAACGTATTATTTGAGGTAACTACTTTGCTTTCGGCATCCAAACCCGCCGCAAGATAGGCGAGGTGCAATGCTGTGGTGCCGCTGGACACGGCTACTGCAAATTTCGATTCAACATAACTTGCAACGACAGATTCGAGTTCTGGTATTTTCGGACCTTGCGTAATCCATCCACTGCGCAACACTTCGGTTACCGCAGCGATATCATCTTCGTCCAGATAATGTTTTCCGTATGGGATCATTGTTTGTAACATGCCTGTTTTAAGTAAATAAGGCGAATTCAAGTATAGTATTGTTTATAGACTATGCTTGACGTTATGCTGAAAAAGCTTCGAAAATCGTACTAACAGAAGAACAAAAAGCCCGGCTTAAGAAAGTAGCGCGAAGCCATAATAATCAGGCTTTTATATTAAGAGACACAAACCAAACGGCTAAACCACTTAAGTAGCTCCGCCGTCTGAAGTGAAGTAAAAGTTGGCTATCAGTTATTTAATTCAATTTTCGGAGGCACGGTCACTATATCTTGATAAGTACCTGTTCGCTTAATTCCACCATCACCAAGCTCTACTATCTGAGTACAATTTCTTAAGGTAGAAAGACGGTGGGCGATGATGAGAATGGTGAGATCCTTGCTGAGACCTTCGATAGCTTGCATGACTGCCAGCTCAGTTTCATTATCCAGCGCACTCGTGGCTTCGTCGAAAATGATTACATCCGCTTGTTTATAGAGTGCGCGAGCGATACCTATGCGCTGGCGTTGACCGCCGGACAACCTAATGCCGCGTTCTCCAACGAAGGTTTGATACTGCTGCGGCCAAGTCTCGATAATGTCGGCGATTTGCGCCTGGTGAGCTGCTTGTTTGACACGCGCATGATCGATCTTATCCGTCGGCACACCGAAAGCAATGTTTTCTTCAATAGTGCTATCGGCAAGAAAGATGGCCTGCGGCACATGCGCAATATGGGCCTGCCAGGCGCGATTGGTGCTTGCCTTGATAGGTTCTCCATCAATTTCGATCACGCCTTCAGTAGGCTGCAACAGGCCCATAACAATATCGAGCAGGGTGCTTTTTCCGCTGCCGGTTGTGCCGATGAAACCGACGCGACTGCCTTTGGCGATGCTAAGGTCAAGGTTCTTAAGCACCCACGGCGTTTTCGGGCTGTAGCGAAATGAGAGTTGCTTCAATTTGATATGTTGCCGGAAAGACAGTGGTTTGATGGCAGACTGGTCGGCGTGCTCGGGCAGAGGTTGGTCGAGCAAATCAAGCGTATCTTGCAGAGAAACCTGCCCTGCCTGAATGGAAGACCATGCGGCATAAGCCAGCTGCAACACGGGCAACAGACGCTGAGCACCGAGCGCCAGGGCGCCAAGTACAGGAATGGCCTTGGCAATACCATCCGCTTGCTGGGCAAGCGTATAGGCCAGCGCGGCAATGAGCATCATACCCAATGCCTCCATCGCATAACGCGGACTTGTGCCGATAAAAGCGCTACTGCCTTGGGCACGGCGCAACGGCTGATCGGCGTCGCGATAGATTTGACAGTAGGTTGCCTGACTTCCATCAATCAGGACATCACGGATACCTCCCAGCCCCTCTTGCAAGGATTTAATAACCTGCGTGGATTCACGGGCTATGCGCTCGCTATTAGCCAATAGCTTGCTCCGAGTAAATCGAATAATGACAGCGTAGATCAAGCCAAAACCGCCAAAGGCCGATAACGCAATAACGGGGTCGACCGACAGCAGGGCAATCAGGATCGCACTTAGCATTACGCTCGAACTGATGAGGTTTAAAAGCATATCAATTATATATATCACTACACTCGTTTTGTTTGAGATGCCATTGATAATCTCACTGCTGTTGCGCGCAACATGGACCGTGTAGGGCTGATAAAGCGTCCGGCGGTAGATACTGATACTGAGGTCGGCTCCAGTCGCGTAGGAGAGGCGCGTGCTTGCCCAAAGCAGCAATAAGCGCACCCCCCCTGCTATGAGGGCTGCCAGACCAAATGCGATAGTCAGCGGAAGCAAGAGTTGACTCGCCGTGTTGAACCCCGCTGCTTGAATAAAAGGCTGGGCGGCGGGGTGTTCAAAAACTCGTTCTGGCGCCGTAAGTACACCTAAAAATGGCAGCACAGCCCCAATGCTGAGGATTTCCGCGAACGAAGCAAGGGTCATCAAACCGAGTAGGAGACCGAACTGCCCACGCCTCCTCAGGCTGATGTGGGGCCAGAGACGACTTAAGAGCTGGATGATGGGTTGGGTGGGTTGCATGGGATTAGCTGAGCTGACAAGTGGTGCTTGCTGCTTCTTTTTGGAAGCCATAAGTGCCGGCACACTTATCATTCAAGGAAATGACCGTAAGAATTTCATTCATGTTTGTTATCCAGCAAGCCCTTCCGCCCGGCTTCGCGCTGCAACTCTTCGATTTCAGCACGTAGCTGCTCGTATTCCTGCACTTTGTACTTGAGGAAACGAGCGGTGATGCATGCCTTCTCTTCCACCCCGGCCGGAGTAAGCAGATAAGCATAAGCCAACTTGTTCTGGCTGTTCCGAAAGTTCTGCACCTTGATGAACCCTTTATCCAAAAGAGCCTTAATACAGTAATTGGTTTTTCCCAAACTCACGCCCATAGCTATAGACAAATCACGTTGACTAATGCGTGGATTTGATTCGAGAAAACGTAACACTTTAAGGTGACTTTCTTCGTGCAAAGTAGTGCCAAGCAAGATTTTATATGGTTTGAACACGCTACCGCCATGCTGTATCACGATCAGCAAGCGCGGTCAGGAGGCTTTGGTTGGTATGACAAGAACAATCACTTGTTCATGAATTGAACGCACTATAACACAACTGTTTTGCGGTGGAAACTTTCCGTTTGCCATGCCCGCCTAATTACAACGGTAAAGCCCTAAGTGGTAGAATCTCAGCTGATTTTACGCAGGCTGGAGGGCGAAATATTCAGTTTCGTAGGCTTGCTTAATAGTTCAATCAGAACCATCGCCCGACTTTCTCCGTCATTCATTTGGTAAATGGCTTCAATTCCTACAAACGGACCATCGGTAATTAGCACACGTTCACCTTGAGCAAACAGCCGCTGAGGTTGACTGCAAAGAGCATCTTTCTGGGCACGAAGGGCTTCAATCAACCGATCATCCACCTTGGCGGGCTCCGTGCCGAAGGTCACCAAGCGACTCACTCCCGGAGTCGAGCGGATTGCCCCCCAGCCTTTACCAGACAGACTGACATCCAGGCGAATGAACAGGTAGCGCGCAAAAAGTGGCTCTTCAGCCACACTCAGCACGCCTTTGCGCAGTTTTTCAATAGTAACCATCGGCAAATAGCACTCATAGCCTTGTTGCTCCAGATTGAGCAGGGCACGCTGCTCTTGCCGAGGCTTGGTGTGAATTACATACCAATGCATAGTGAGATGTCTTTCATTTATTTTGTCAATAAATCTTTAAATGTTGTAACAATCGGTCTTGCCTCCAAACAATGAAAGTCTTTAGTCATCGCAAGCAGGGTCAGGCTTCCGAAATCTCGTCGAGTCATTGACTCAATTTTATACCTCTTAATTAAGCATAAAACGAGGAACAGGGCGGCGTTGCCGAAGGCGCATTTGCGCTTTTTATGAAAGCTCATGAAGCCTGTTGCCAGTCACGTGGCACACGGCCTAGGCGAGAATGTGCATTTTAACCTACGCGGGGTAAGGAGGAATAAATTATTTATAGCGCTTGAAAATTATGGCCGCAACATTGGTCTGAATGACAGCGACTCTCACTACACCATCCTTACGCTCTGGGCCAATTTAATTAATTACGCAACACCTGAAACGGCATGGCTCATACTCCCGAACTTCAACTTCACATTGCCTATGTAGTGCATGTTACCTTTGCGCACAGAACATACGTTGTTGACTAATTGATGCAATCTCTCTTACTAACTGATGTTACGCACGGACGGTACTTCTCCCGTTTGCCGCTCCGAGCACCGGAGCTTTTGTCGAGAATAGCCCGTCAGGGGGGCGGCATGGATGCCGCACGTCAGCAGAGGGGCAGGAGCCCCTTCTGCTGACCCTCGACAAAAGCGAGGAGCGCAGGAAATAAGCGGCAACCGGGTCGCCTTTTCTTTGGTTACTTTCTTTTGGCGAAGCAAAAGAA
>JAUXTH010000082.1 GCA_030679035.1 Methylobacter sp.
AGGCGGACCATTGCACAATGGAAGATAATATTAGTTATGACAATTGGACGGTTAACTTATATCTTTCCGATGCCACCAATAGCGTGGTGCAACGCAATTTAGTTTATATCTCTTCACAACCGGCCATACCTACTCGAAATAATTCACGTCCAGGCTTGACATTGGCAGATGAAGTTGCAGCAGTTCCCCGCTCCGCCAACAATACGGTTATCAATAACCTTATCTACAATACCGGTCTTCAGGCTTTTAACTGGACCCTGGTTAGCAAATCTGGGTTAAATAACGTATTAATAGCTAACAATACAATCGTTGATGGTGATCTGTCCACAGGATCTGGAGGTGCTCAAAGCATAGTAAATACAAACTCCCAAATTAGAAATAATATTATTTTAGGAACCCATAGTAGCGTACCCAGTAAGAGTGGCATTACTTTTTCCAGCAATAATTGGGCTATGACGCCTTCGTTAGCAGCAGCGGTAACTGACATAGTTGGCAATCCGCAGGTAGCCAGAACGGGAACAACAACACCCGGCACGTTAACATCGGCTTATTTCACAATATCGGGAAATTCACCAGTGATAGATGCGGCAACGCCACTAAATAACGTGCCTGACGACTTCTTCCGGTTTAGTCGGGGAACTACGCCTGATATAGGTGGGCATGAATTCAATGGCACCAATACCAAAGCCGCTGATTCCACCGCCCCTTCCACACCCTCTGGCCTTAGTGCTACCGTCAGCTCATCTAAGATCAGTCTGACTTGGAATGCATCCACGGACAATGTGAGTGTTTCTGGTTATAAGATCTATAGAGGCAGCACAGAGATAGGGACAAGTGCGACAACTAGCTTTGCCGATACTTCTGTTACTGGAGGAACAACCTACAACTACACAGTCAAAGCCTACGATGCTGCCGGCAATCTTTCCGCTGCAAGCAACACGGCTACGGTTAATGTTCCTGCGGCGGCGGCCATCAACATAACTTCCAACTATGCGGGGAATATAACTAACAATAGCGCCAAAATTAACTGGACTACTAATGTTTCTTCTACCGGTGTAGTTTGTTACGACCCTCACGCCGATCTTGTTGCTAAGAACACCTGTTCACATGTTACTGCGAGCAATTCAGCGACGAGTCAGTCTGTACAACTTACTGGACTGTATAAAAATACTACCTATTATTACAGTATTAAGGCCACGAGCGGATCCGCTACTGCTGTATCTACTGTTTCCAGCTTCAAAACCCCCCTCTAAATAAGGACGGCAAAAAGGCAACGCTCTAATTAGACCTCGCTGTATTGTCGTATCTTGTTAGTCAATCATGGTGGGCAAACTTCTTTGCCCACCATTCTCATAAAGCATGGCCCCGTAATACAATGTTGATAGCACGCTAACATCTATCAACTATGACTTGCGTAGAAATGCGCCTATTTAAGCATCCATTAATATCCCGCCGTTACACTTTAAGACGGTTATATAGAAATTATTGCTCACTAATGAAACACTGAGTATTAGCATTTTTGCGATCCTCATCATTACATTTCGAGCTTATTTTTAGAAAACCTTTCGTATGAGTTAAATAGAAGATGCTTCCTGCCATCTTCTATTTATTATTTAATGCGATAGAAAATGGAGACATCGACTGTCTCGTAATTTAATGGCCTTACATCTTCGAGGTAATATTGTGTATCAATCAACAAAATGGGCATGTTTATTTTCAGCCTTTCCTAGCTTTTCAGAATCCCCCATTGGTCTGTCTAAGAAACCCAGATCAGCCATGAATGTCTTAAATTTGGACTTACATCCTTTAAATATTCAAGACAATCAGAAGACCAAATCCACTGAGAATCATTTTCCCAGGCTCCCCCCCCTGTTGCCGTTTAATCGCATGAAAAACATGACCAGCAAATTGTTTTTTATAGTTTGCATCCAAGGTCTACTAGGGCTTCAGCAAGCTTATGCGACAACTTATTATGTTTCACCGTCCGGTGCAAATACCAATAACGGCACATCATCTTCAACGCCTGTCAAGACCATAAGCTATGCGTTGAGCAAGGCTTTGAAGAGCGGCGATATAGTTTATGTGATGACCGGCACTTATGTGGAAGCCCTTTCCATCAAACAAAGCGGCATCACGTTGGCTGCTTACCAAAACAATAAACCCGTTATCGATGGACAACGCTCCTTGCCTAATAAAGATTGGGGGTCACTAATTTATGTGACAGGCAATAACAACACTATTTCTGGTTTTGAAGTCAAAAATAGTAATGCCAGTGGCGCACGCCTGGGAGGCTATGGTGCCGAAGTAGTTGGAAATCGCAATACATTCAGCAAGATGAATATGCATCACGGATGGAAAGCCGGGATAATTATTCGTGGCGATTACAATATTGTCGAAGATTCGTTGATCTGGCAAAACTCAACCAATAATGTTAACGGTAATGGAAACGGATGGGGCGTTGGGCTCAGTTCGGCTCGAAATTACAGCAAAACAACTTTGATACCCGGAAAATCCTCTTACACTATTTTACGGCGTAATAAGATTTACAACAATTGGGGTGAAGGCATGTCCTGCTTCGAGGCGGACCATTGCACAATGGAAGAT
>JAUXTH010000154.1 GCA_030679035.1 Methylobacter sp.
CTTTTGCTTCGCCAAAAGAAAGTAACCAAAGAAAAGGCGACCCGGTTGCCGCTTATTTCCTGCGCTCCTCGCTTTTGTCGAGGGTCAGCAGAAGGGGCTCCTGCCCCTCTGCTGACGTGCGGCATCCATGCCGCCCCCCCCTGGCGGGCTATTCTCGACAAAAGCTCCGGTGCTCGGCGCGGCAAACGGGAGAAGTACCGTCCGTGCGTAACATCGGTTATTTAATCATAATTATCAGCGTCATCTGCGTTCTATTTTGGGCCGCTAATCTGCATTTCCCTGAGGATTTGTTTTATTTTGCCCAGCATTTGCTGTTGCTGCTCTGGCGGCAGTTTGCCAAATTCCTGTTCAAATTCGCTCAAGCTATAGGCGGGCTCACCGACTGCGTTACCGGACAAGCTAAGGCCGCAATCGCTAACGACATGTTTGATCGGTTCGGCGGCATTTTCTAACGGCATTGCGGCGGACAGAACTGTGCGTATCATGGTATTGACGCGAATAAAAACGGATTGTCCGGTCAAAAGGTCATCGGCGATGCGTTTGGCTTGTTCTTCGGTATAACCTCTGCGCTTGGTGTCCTTAAAGGTTTTCATTTGCAGTTTGACCGGGGGATTTTTGTCGATTTGATATTCAAAATCAAAGTCGCTGCCTTGCGAGGCGATCAAGCTGTCGGCGTCGATGACTACTTGCAGGGCATTGTCCTTGCAGACGACTTCCAGTCGGATGTTGTCATAACGACCGCGAGGCGGGAGCGGCGACAGCGCAAAGCTATAGGTTCGATTGGTTAAACGGTCGCTTTCCTGGTGATAGCTCCAGGCGTTGTCGGCGGATACGGATAAGGGACATGAAATTAGCAGCGCCAGAATGAATCGTTGGGCGGCTTTGTTAAATGCTACAAGACGGTTATGTTTCATTTTGGTGTCCCCAGATCCAGGAGTTCGATCATTCCATCGACTGCATGGACAGATATATGCTCCTGCAATATCTGCATTCACCACATCCATGTGGATTATGCAGGAGGTAGAGCAATGCAGGGAGCAATTGCCGACAACTTGAAAAAACTTTTCGGAGCGCCGCATATCGGGCAATCCCAGCTATCGGGAATATCCGCCCAGCGGGTTCCCGGTGCAATGCCGCTGTCAGGGTCGCCTTTGGCTTCATCATAAATATGCTCACATTCCTGACATTGGTATTTTTTAAAATACGACATGGTTTGCCTTATTTAAAATAATTGAAAGGGTAGTTTACGCGTGTTTAAAGCTGGCCGCACAGTTAACCTTTGCCGCGAGTACGGGTTCTGGTGTTGTTGCCGGCAGGCGATTTATCTTTGGAAATTTCCAGCGACTCAAAACGTTTTTCAATAAATTGAATGATTAAATCGGCAATATCCTTGCCGCTGGCGGCCTCGATGCCTTGCAGGCCGGGAGATGAATTAACCTCCATAATGACCGGGCCGTGATTGGAGCGCAGCAGATCGACGCCGCAGACATTCAATCCCATGATTTTTGCGGCTCGCACGGCGGTAGAGCGTTCTTCAGGCGTTAACCGTACCAAAGTCGCAGAACCGCCACGGTGCAGATTGGAACGGAATTCGCCCGGCGTTGCTTGGCGTTTCATTGCAGCAACGACTTTGCCGTCCACCACAAAGCAGCGAATGTCACTGCCGCCGGCTTCCTTGATAAACTCCTGCACCATGATGTTGGCTTTAAGGCCCATGAAAGCCTGAATAACGCTTTCTGCGGCATTATGAGTTTCCGCCAAGACCACGCCGATGCCTTGTGTGCCTTCCAGCAATTTAATCACCAGCGGAGCGCCGCCAACCTGGGCGATTAGATCTTCAATATCGTCAGGGTTATTGGCAAAGCCGGTGACCGGCAAGCCGATGCCTTTCCTGGCCAGTAACTGGGTCGACCTTAATTTATCGCGCGACCGTGAGATGGCTACCGACTCGTTCAAAGGAAACACATTCATCATTTCAAACTGTCTTAATACCGCAGTCCCGTAGAAAGTGACTGAAGCGCCGATTCGGGGAATAACGGCATCGAATCCCGTTAAGTCTTCACCCCGATAATGAATGGATGGATTATGCGAGGTAATATTCATATAGCAACGCAATACATCCAAAACCCGTACCTTATGCCCCCTAGCTTCTGCGGCTTTGACCAATCGAGAGGTCGAATACAGTTTAGGGTTACGGGACAAAATAGCAATTTTCATAAAGACGTAAAGTTCTCGATTTAATATATAAAGGTAAAGGTATATTTTGACACGAAACAAGGCATTATGCTGTACATAATGGGGGCTAGGCAGGGTGTGTGCTTTAAAAACACTTTAAAAACAGGAGGGTAAAAATCTGAGTTGTAGTTTAGAAGATAAGGATTTAACGGCCCATGCGCCTAAGCTGACGGCAAATGACTCCGGTCGTGAGTGGGTCTGTCTTTCAGACTACCGTGCAGGAACAAGTCAATAGCCTGCCGCACCCAAACATCGATTTCCGCTTCATCGGGCGTTGGTTCCAAACCGAGCTGTAGTTTTAGTATTCGTTCACTGCGCAATGCGCTCAAAAATTGTTCAGCGAGAAAATGCGTATCGATTTCGGCAAAATAGCCTGCTTGCTGCTGCCGGGCGAAAAACTGTGCGAGATGATCAAGCGTGCGCTGCGGCCCTTGTTCATAGAATTGCGTGGCGAGATCGGGAAAGCGAGGCGATTCGCCAATGAGTATGGCGCGTACGCGCACCACGTCGGGCCGCGTAATGCTGTACAGAAATTGCCTGGCAAAAGACGTTAGCGCTTCCTCTGGAGAAAGCTCCAGAACGTGTTCCTCCGACAGGCTGGTGACGAATTGGTCGCTGCAACGCCTTATAACAGCGCCGAATAATCCGGCCTTGCCGCCGAACTGACTATAGATGGTTCGCATTGACACGCGCGCTTCCTTGGCGATGGTTTCCAGGCTGAGGTTTCCGTAGCCGTATTCAAGAAAAAGGCTGAAGGCGGTGTCCAGTAATCGATCTCGGCTTAGAAGTTCCTCTCCTTTACGAGGTCGCCCGCATTTAATCATGGTGTAGTGCTCAGGAAATTAATTGACTCAAACTGCATCATATCTTAAATTAAATGATAATATGTCTTACCATTTTTTACTATTAAAGATTCAGGTGTAAAAACGATGAAAAAAGAAACGTCTATATCGGTAGTCATCCATCGTTTAAGCCCTCCAGATAGATCAACGCAGCGGACAGGAATGGGCCTGCTGGCTGCCGTCACCCTGATGGCGATGATCGGCTGCGGAAGTCATGACGATTCGGGTTCTAAGCAGGGGCCGTTGCCCAATGTCAAAATTGCCCAGCCGCTGTCGCAGGAAGTCACCGAGTGGGACGAATACACCGGGCGCATCGAGGCGGTCAACTCGGTAGACGTGCGCGCCCGGGTGAGCGGTTATCTGGAGAAAGTGAACTTCAAGGCAGGAGACAAGGTGCATAAAGGCGATCTGTTATTCCAGATCGATCCGAAACCCTTCACCGCCCAACTGAATTATGCCCAAGCCGAATTGGAGCGTGCCAAATCAAAGCACGAATTGGCAAAAAACGATCTGTCACGCGCCGAGCGGTTGTTTCACGCCAAGGCGATTTCCGAAGAGGAGCACGATGCCCGTAGCAAGGGGCTAAGGGAAGCCGTTGCCGCGGTCCAGTCTGCGGAAGCCAACGTCTACACGGCACGTTTGAATCTGGAATATACCCAAGTGCGATCCCCGATAGACGGACGGATCGGTCGAGAATTAATCACTGCCGGCAATGTGGTCAACGGTGGTGGAAGCGAGTCAACCTTGCTGACTTTCATCGTTTCCACCGACCCTGTCTATATTTACGTGGATGCGGACGAACGCTCGGTACTCAAATACCGGCGTCAGGCTCAAAAAGGAGGCCGTGGCAGTCTGGGTGATGAACAGACTCCGGTAGAGCTGGCCGTGGCTGATGAGGTTAATTTTCCTCACCAGGGCCATCTCGACTATATATCGCCGCGTGAAGATGCCGCCACCGGCACTTTAACGTTGCGGGGCGTGTTCGCCAACCCGGACGAATTGTTAAGTCCCGGTTTTTTTGCCCGTATGCGGGTTCGCCAAAGCGCGCCGTACCCCGCCATTCTGCTTCCTGATCGAGCCATCGGTACCGATCAGGCGCAGCGCTTCGTGTGGGTGGTGAATCAGGAAAACCAGGTGGAATATCGGAAGGTGGAGCTCGGCGCTCATATCGGTCAGTCCCGCGTGATTACTCAAGGCTTGAAGCCTGAAGAATGGGCGGTTATCGAAGGCATACAGAAACTCAAGCCGGGTATCAAGGTGAATCCCGATCGCATCTCGCCCACCGGAAGTAAGCTATGAATCCGGAAAGATTATTTCGTCCACAAAAAGCACGAAAAGCGCGAAAATTTCCAAAGGAATACCAAGCCATAATCGTAAACATTCGGGCAACCCTGAATGAATGCCCAATAGAACGCAGATGACGCTGATGAATATGATGAATATGATGAACACTGATAATTCGAAAAAAATCTTACTTAATCATAATAATCAGCGTCATCTGCGTTCTATCAGTTATATGCGTTAATCGAATATTTACCCACTAATCCGTCATTTAAGATGAACCGATTCACACACTTTTTCATCGACCGGCCGATTTTCGCATCGGTATTGTCCATCGTCATTATCCTGGTCGGTGGACTCGCGCTGATT
This sequence comes from Methylobacter sp., assembly GCA_030679035.1. Lineage (GTDB taxonomy): Bacteria > Pseudomonadota > Gammaproteobacteria > Methylococcales > Methylomonadaceae > Methylobacter_A. The sequence goes on from JAUXTH010000154.1 coordinate 4,728, forward strand.
GGCCTACCTATTGCCCAATATCCGGAGATTGCGCCGCCCACCGTGGTAGTGAATGCAGTCTATCCAGGAGCCAATGCCAAGGTGGTCGCAGAAACCGTGGCGACGCCTATCGAGCAGGAAGTGAATGGCGTCGAGGATATGCTGTACATGTCCTCTCAGTCCACCAATAGCGGCAACATGGCGCTCACCATCACGTTCAAGCCGGGCACCAATCTGGACAAGGCTCAGGTACTGGTGCAAAACCGGGTGGCCTTGGCCGAACCTAAGTTGCCTCAGGAAGTCAGTCGACAAGGTCTCAGCGTCAAGAAACGCAGTCCTGACTTGAGTCTGGTTGTTAACCTGATTTCCCCGGACAAGCGCTATGACAGTGTTTATCTGAGCAATTACGCGCTGCTGCAAATCAAGGATACCCTGGCCCGACTGCCGGGTGTGGGCGAAATTCTGGTGTTCGGTGCCCGTGACTACAGCATGCGCCTGTGGTTGAATCCGGAGAAAATTGCCGCCCGCAATCTGACCGCCAGTGACGTGGTCAATGCTATCCGCGAGCAGAATGTTCAGGTCGCGGCAGGCGTGGTCGGTCAGCAGCCTACGAAAGAAAACACGGATTTTCAGTACACGGTCAGTACCTCAGGGCGGCTGATGGAGGCCGAGCAGTTCGCCGAAATCGTGATTAAACAGGGCAAAGACGGGCAGGTGACCCGTCTCAAGGACGTGGCTCGCATCGAGCTGGGCGCAAAGGATTACAATTCGGGATTGTTTCTGGACGGCGATCCTACCGTGGGTCTTGCGATCTTCCAATTACCCGGCTCCAACGCGCTGGAAACAAAAAAAGCGGTGGTGGACGCGATGGAGAAGCTCAAGCCCCGCTTCCCTGAAGGTCTGGATTATCTGCTGGTTTATGACACCGTAGTATTTGTGCAGCAATCCATCGACGCGGTGATCAAGACCCTGTTCGAGGCCATGTTGCTGGTAGTGCTCGTGGTGGTGATATTTTTGCAGAACTGGCGCGCCACCGTCATTCCTCTGCTTGCCGTACCGGTCTCTTTGATCGGTACCTTCGCCGTGATGTCGGCTATGGGCTTGTCGCTGAATACCTTGTCGTTGTTCGGCCTGGTGCTGGCTATCGGTATCGTCGTGGATGACGCCATCGTGGTGGTGGAAAACGTGGAACGCCATATCGCCTTGGGCTTATCGGCTCGGGATGCGACACGTAAGGCTATGGAAGAGGTAGTAGGCCCCATCATCGCTACGGCGCTGGTTCTGGTCGCCGTGTTCGTGCCTACCGCTTTCATCACCGGTGTTTCGGGTGCCTTTTACAAGCAGTTTGCGCTGACCATCGCGGTTTCCACAGTGATTTCGGCGTTCAACTCACTGACCTTAAGCCCGGCTTTGTGCGCGCTGCTGCTGGATCGGGCTCACGGCGACAAGGATTGGTTCACACGGCTGTTCGATCGTCTGTTCGGCTGGTTCTTCACCGGCTTCAACCGGTTCTTCGACTCTTTCAGCGAAGGCTACGCACGATTGGTTGGCAGGCTGATTCGGATGACGGCTGTCGTGTTGGTGCTTTATGCAGGACTCAATGGCCTCAACTTGCTGGCCTTTGAAAAAGTGCCGACAGGCTTCATTCCCCAGCAGGATCAGGGCTACTTGATTTTGTATGCGCAGCTGCCCGACGCGGCCTCGCTGGCTCGTACCCAGGAAATGGTTCAGCAGGCCACCGGTATCATCATGGAAACGAAAGGGGTCCAACATGTAAACGCCTACGCAGGCTTTTCGATCTTGAGCGGTGCCAGCCAGTCCAACGTTGCGACGATGTTTGCGCGATTGGATGGCTTTGAGCAGCGCGCAGGCCACCCTGAACTTCATGCCGATGAAGTCATCAAAAACCTCAAACAGCGGCTCAGCCAAGTCGAAGGCGCCCAAATCGCCGTATTTGCCCCGCCCCCGATCCGGGGCATGAGCTCGGTAGGTGGCTTCAAGCTGCAAATCCAGGATCGTTCCAATGCCGGAATTGACGCGCTGCAGGGCACTGTCAACGAGTTCATCGCCAAGGGCAATCAGCAACCGGGGATGGCCGGACTGTTTACGACCTTTCGTGCGGGAGTGCCGCAGCTTTTCCTGGACGTGGATCGTACCCGAGTCAAGTCTATGGATGTGCCGCTGAAAGAAGTATTCGACACCTTGCAGATCTATTTGGGTTCACTTTATGTCAATGACTTCAACAGTTTTGGCCGGACTTATCAGGTAGTGGCGCAAGCCGACTCGGAGTTTCGGATGAAACCTTCGGATATAGCCGAGCTGAAGACGCGGAATCTTCAAGGCGGCATGGTGCCGCTCGGGTCGCTTATGTCGGTTAAGGAAATTACCGGACCCGACAAGATTACGCGCTACAACATGTATCCGGCGGCGGAAATTAACGGCAGCACCTTACCCGGAGTCAGTACCGGCGAAGCGATTACTGTGATGAATAAACTCCTGGGTGCGGAACTGCCGCCGGGATTCGATTTTGAATGGACTGAGCTCAGCCTGCAACAAGTCTTGGCTGGTAACGTCGCGCTGCTGGTTTTTCCGTTAAGCGTGATCTTCGTGTTCTTGGCCTTGGCGGCCCAATATGAAAGCTGGTCGTTGCCGTTTGCCGTGATTTTGATCGTGCCCATGTGCATTCTGTCCTCCCTGGCAGGGGTGTGGTTGAGCGGTATGGATAACAATATCTTCACCCAGATCGGCTTTATCGTGCTGGTGGGATTGGCCAGCAAGAACGCGATTCTGATCGTGGAATTCGCCAAGCGGCGTCAAGAAGGCGGGCTAAACCGTTTCGATGCGGCGGTGGAAGCGGCACGAATCCGGTTGAGGCCCATTTTGATGACCTCATTCGCTTTCATCATGGGTGTGTTTCCGTTGGTGATAGCCCAAGGTGCGGGAGCAGAGTCCCGGCGTCTGTTAGGCACCGCCGTGTTCAGCGGTATGTTGGGCGTGACTTTGTTTGGTCTGTTGTTAACGCCGGTGTTCTATGTGATCGCACAGGCCTTGGCGCAACGCTGGGAATCTTCCCGGCATAAGTCTAAGGGATTGTTGCCTGATGAGCCCCGCTTATGAACCAAGGAATAAAGATGTACTCCGTAGAATTTCGCCCCGTCATGCAACTTGGGCTTATGCTTGAACGAAGCAGGGTTTCTGTTTTGGCCTTACTCTGCGCCGCTGGACTCAGTGCCTGCGCGGTAGGGCCTGATTATGAGACGCCAACCACCGATGCAGGACAGGCCTTCACCAATGCCAACAGCCAGGAATTTTCTGCGCAGGGTGTGGACGTAGCATGGTGGAAGCTGTTTGAAGATAAGGAGCTAAACCAGCTTGTCGATCAAACGGTGCAGCATAACCGCAATCTCCAGGCCGCTCGCGCTAATCTTCGCGAGGCGCGGGCGCTGTATCTGGATGCAGGCTTGAATTTGTTGCCTACAGTGACCTCGCATGCCAATTACACAGAGCAGAAACGTAGCGCGGCCGCCTTAAACAACCTGTCTTACGCGCCGCGTGAGCTGAAAATTTATAGCACAGGCTTCGATGCTTTTTGGGAGCTCGACCTTTTTGGCCGCGTGCGCCGCAGCGTGGAGGCGAGCAGCGATGAAGTCGATGCGCAAGAAGCAAATCTTCGTGATCTTGGGGTTAGCCTGATTGCGGAAGCGGCCAGAAATTATTTCGAATTGCGGGGTCTGCAAAACCAGTTGGCGACGGCGAAAAAGAACGCCGAAAACCAGAGCAAAACGCTGGAAATAACCCAGGTCAGACTTGAAGGCGGGCGTGGTACCGAACTCGATACGTCGAGGGCAGTAGCCCAGCGCGATACCACCCTGGCTACCATTCCGCCTTTGGAGAATGCCATTCATCAGGCTATTCATCGCCTTGGCGTTCTCACCGGGCAGCTTCCCGGCGCTTTGACTGAGAAACTGTCGCAGTCCGCGCCGATGCCCAAGATTCCGAAGACTATCAACATCGGTCGGCCTGCCGAGCTGCTGCGCCGCCGCCCCGACATTCGCATTGCCGAGCGAGCTCTGGCAGCGGCTACCGCCCGTATCGGCGTAGCTACCGCCGATCTGTTTCCGAAGGTAACATTTGTCGGCACTATCTCGCTTGAGGCTAAAACTTTTACAGGATTGGGAGCGGCCAATTCGGATGCCTATTCGTTGGGGCCGAAGATCAGTTGGGCAGCTTTGGATTTGGGGCGCGTGTATGCCCGCATCAAAGCCGCCGATGCCCGTGCCGAGGCCAGTCTGGCGCAGTACGAGCAGACGGTGCTGAGCGCGTTGGAAGAAACCGAAAACGCGCTGGTCAATTACAACCGGGAGCGAAGCCGTCGAGAGCTGTTAACCTCGGCGGCCAAGGCCAGCGAAAGAGCTCATGAATTGGCGCATCTGCGTTTTGCTGAAGGGGTTAGCGATTTTCTGACGGTGCTGGATGCCGAATTGCGTCTGTTGCAAGACCAGGACCGTTTGGCCCAAAGCCAAACCGCAACAGCCACGGCGCTGGCGGCGCTTTACAAAGCGTTGGGCGGCGGCTGGGAAGCGAACATTGATTTAAACAAAACAGATTAAGCCGTCGGCTTTTTTCGAGAAAAAAATAAACCTTATGTCGCTTTAGTTGAAATAACTATCACTCACTCTTTCTTGTCATATAATGTACAAAATCTTGCACGACTTGTGCGCTAAAGGAGGTTGTTATGGGAATTTCTGCAAGCGACGTAGTGCCGTTCTCTCAAGCACGCGCCAATCTTTCTGAACTGGCTGAACAAGTGAAAGCTGGTGCCGAGAAGATTATTACCAAGAATGGCGAAAGCTATGTCGCCCTGATTGACGCCGATCGCCTCGACTACTATCACCAGCTGGAACGTGAACGCATTCATTTGCTGCTGATCGACGAAGCCGGCAAAGGGCTGGATGATATTTCAGCGGGTCGCGTGCAAGATGCCCGTGAAACCATCCAGCGATTGAAAACCCGTCGTAGCGCTTAGCCCTGAAAGCGGGGATTTAGCGTGACAACGAAAACTATCGTAAACCTCACTGCCAACTTTGAGCGCAACCTCGAAAGCATAGAGACATTCCTTGTAGAAGCCGAGGCACAGCGTGCCTACGATACGCTGTTGGATGATTTGCTTTTTACCGTTATTCCTAATCTTGAACGATTCCCAGACATGGGCAGGTCATTCATGAACCGTCCGGCTAGGTCTATCGAAGTGATTAATGCCGTTACGGCGTTGCAGGCTAAGTTACGAAACGGAGAACTGCGTGAGTACCTGTTGGCTGAATATCTGATACTTTATGTGCGCTACGATGAGACCATCTACCTGCTATCGATCAAACACCATCGGCAGCTCTCGTTTGATTTTATCGGTCACTGGTCTGCAAACTGACTACAGTTCACTGTGCACAACTGATAATAGTGGGTAAAAAAACACTGCTCACTGCCGGTGGATTTTCTCAAGGGATTGGGTTATAAGTTACCGTCTTTGCTATTTTCTGTTAGTGGCAATCTAAGGAGCCAAACTATGAACATTTCACTGTCCCCGCATCTTGAGAAACTGGTGCAAAGCAAAGTTGAAAGCGGCCTTTATAACTCGGCAAACGAAGTTATGCAGGATGCCTTGCGTCTTTTGGAAGAGCGTGATCAATTACGCGAACTGCGGCTTGAACAATTAAGGCGCGAAATTCAGCAAGGGATAGACAGCGGCACGGCAACCCCTTTGGATATGGAAGCGATCAAAGCGCGAGGCCGTAAACGGTTTGCTGCGCAGCAAGGGGAAGGATGAAACCCTGATGCCGCGCTTATTGAAGCGCCCTGAGGCTGAAAGCGATCTTGACGAAATCTGGTGGTATATAGCACAGGACAGCCAACACAACGCGGACATGTTTCTTGACCGGATTCAGGAAAAATGTCTGTTATTGGCCGAGTTTCCGCAGATGGGAGCGAACCCGCAATGAAATCTGGGAAGACTTGCGTAGTCAGCCGGTGGACAATTATCTGGTTTTTTATTTTCCGCTTAAAGATGGCATTGATGTTGTCCGAGTTCTGCATGGGTCGCGGGATATTGAAAGCCTGTTTTAGTTGGCTGAGTACCTTGACTGCAAATTATGATGCACTTTTTACCGTTTCAGTAAAATCATGTCGACCACTACGGGTCTGAAAATGAGTTTAGTAAACGACCGCCGTAACTTTCGACATCGCGCACGTTGCGCGTGACTAAAGTCAAATCCCACTTCAGCGCGGTAGCCGATAATAAGCATCGATAACCGGCAAGAGGGATCGGGAGTCGCCAGCAACAGTACCTCTCAGAGTTACGGGAAAGTTCCCTATGGGTCGAACTCGGTTTTTCACGAGTGGCGCAGTTCGGACGAAAGAGTCGGTCGCCAATTTCCTGTGAACGGTTGATCATCATTTAAAAGCAGCTATTCAGTGAAAGTCATTGATCGGTTCCCACGAACCCTTAATCGATGCGGGCTCCATCATAAAAGCCGCCTTAATGCCCATAAATAAAGGATCTGTTAAATGTATTATTTATATACCCCAAAAAGTACCCCCGCAAACTCAATGTTGCCCTCTTTAATATACCTAAATATGATTAGTGATGAGCTAAGTGCTCACGTCAATCTTGTCTTTTTTACATCTACGATTACTTCGGGCAAGGCCATTCTTTCGTGAGTGCAGCTTTAACAAGTGACTCGGCACTTGAACTCCATAATTCTGGATGCTCATTTAGGTATTTAGACACAACATTTGCAGCTTGATCTGAAGTGATATTTTGTGGACAAAATAAACCCGACCCAATAGTTGCGTCAACAACACCCATTACATAATAAACATAAGCCCCGGCATCATAGAGCTCCGCATTGTCTATATCACCGCTTTTATAGGCGGTTGACTTGTCGTGAAGCTTCTGGCCATTTATAAAAGCATTGAAACCAGCGTTAGCTGAGATTGGCATCAGCATTGTAGCGATTAGGATTAACTTTGACGCTTTCATTTTTACACTCCATGGTTTTTTTTGTTACATCAGTCAAGTAGCCGGAATAAGACGGTTCGAGTAGCTGCGAGAACTGGCGTTTCCGGCAAACACCCCCAATTTCGTCGGTCGCCCTATGTCTACAAGTCCCGTAGAATGCGTTGTACGTATTTTTACATCCAATGCGCGCACACTGGCATGGTTAAATCAATCCAGCGGGATAACCAGTTGCCGGACTTGTTCATGCAGCTCTGGCAAATCGGTGTGGATGGTTTGCCAGACAACTTCCATGTCTATTTTGAAATAGCCATGCGCTAAGGCGTTACGCATTTCGTAAGCGAAATTAAGGGGTACTTCGGGGTGCTGATAAGCAAATTCCGGGTGATGGCATTTAATATTGTTGGATGCTTCGCCGATAATTTCAAAATTACGAATAACGGCATCTTGTGTTTTTTCATCTTGCAAAAATGCAACCTCATCTAAATCCTCGATGTAGCGATGAATGCGCTCAATCGCTTCGACAATATGCCCGAGATATTCCGGCAATCGTAGAATGTCAGCTTTGCTCATACCGGTTTAGCCTCTTGTAACACCAGGTTTCTGAATTTATCGGGGAGCGCTCTCGGAGTCAAGACATCCACAGCTACCCCAAGCAATTCTTTTAGTTCATAGCGGATAGCACCAATATCCATCAGCGTGGTTTCCGGTGTAGGATCGACCAGCAAGTCCAGGTCGCTGTCTTCGGTGTCATCGCCGTGCAGTACAGAACCGAATACCCGCACGTTTTTAACCCGATGGCGCAAGGCAATTTCGCGGATCGCATCGCGGTGGGTTTGCAGGGCTATTGACGGGCGCATTCAGGATTCTCCACGGAAGTTAAAACGGCAGGAAATTCGTATTTGGCAGTTTACCATAGCTTACGCTTTCATTAAGATCTCAAGTTCATAGGATGAGCTTCGCGAGTCGGGAAGCTGGAGCTTCCCAGACTGCGTTCCCAAGCTGGAGCTCTCATCGTTATACACAAGTGTCAAAATGCCTTTTTTGCAACCTGGAGGGTTGCCAGCCATTAGCCGGGGGTTGAGCGTAGCGACACCCCCGGTCAATGCGAAAAAAGCCACGACCCTGGAAGGGTCGCAGTCACCGTTTTGTGCAGCTGAGGGTTTTATTATGAGGGTTTTATTCGCACATGGCAGCATTTGAATTATTATAAATAAATTCAGTGCCTTAATGATACAGCTGCGACCCTTTCAGGGTCGAAAAATTATTATTGCCGCTACACGGGGGTGTCGCTACGCTCAACCCCCGGCTAACAGCTTGAACCCCGCTGGGGTTCCAAATGCTTACACAACGACTTGTGTATAAAGATGAGAGCTGGAGCTTGGGAACGAGCGTAATATTATCCCTTACTTTTAAGCTTAAGCGCCGCGCCATGCAGGGCTTTGGCGAGGGTAGGGTGGGCGTGAATGGTTCTGACCAAGTCTTCGCTGCTGGCGGAAAATTCCATGGCCAGCACGGCTTCGGCAATCATTTCGGAGGCTTGCGGACCAATAATATGAACGCCGAGTATGACGTCGGTGTCAGCGTGAGCAATGATTTTAACCATGCCTTCTGTTTGGCCTACGGCTTGAGCTCGAGCCGTGCCGCTTATCGGATAAGTGCCTATTTTGATGGATTCGCCCATGGCTCTTAAGGCTTGCTCTGTCTGGCCTACCCATGCAATTTCAGGGTCGGTAAAAATAACGCTGGGCAATAGTTCATAGTTGACGGGGTTGTGGATGCCTGCAATCTGTTCGGCAACAAACAGGCCTTCTTCTATGCCTTTATGGGCAATCATCGGGCCGAGCAAGGTCAGGTCGCCTATGGCGTAAACGCCGGGTAGATTGGTGCGGCAGTTTTCATCGATGTGGACATAGCCGTTTTCATCGAGCAGTAAATCGGCTTCAGCGGCGGCCAGATTTTCGGTATTGGGTTTTCGGCCGGTTGCAACGATGAGTTTATCGACACGCAGGGCATGAGTACCGTCATTATCCTGATATTCGACGGTAACTTTTTTACTGCCCTTTTTGGCTGAAATAACCCGTGCACCTAAACGAAGTTCCAGGCCCTGGTCGGTGTAGATACGGTAAGCCTCACGTGCAATTTGTTGGTCGGTCAGGCTTAAAAATGATTCCTGCGCTTCCAGTAAGATGGTTTCCGCACCGAGTCTGTTCCATATGCTGGCTAATTCAAGGCCGATAACGCCCGCACCGATAATGGCTAAGCGCTTGGGCACCGCGTCAAGGTTTAAAGCCATCGTGGTATCGATAATAAATTCGTTATCAATCGGAGCGCAAGACAAGTCGATGGGGGAGGAACCGGAGGCCAGAATAATATGTTTAGCTTCGAGTATAGATGAAGCTGTTTTGTCGAGCGGCGTGATTTCCACCAACCGTTCATTGAGCAGCTTGGCCTTTGCCTGTATGTAGGTGATTTTGTGCTCGGCGAACGAGTCGGCAATTTGCCGACTGAGCGTGTTAACGATGCTGTTTTTGCGCTGCATCATCTGTGGAATATCCACAGAAACTGCTTCTGCCCGAATGCCGTGTTCTTCCAGATTGTGGTTCAGCAATTGATATATTTTTGCCGATTCCAGTAATGCGATGGACGCAACACAACCGGCGTTGAGGTAAGTGCCGCCCAGGCTGACTAGGCCTTTTTTGTCGCACCAGTTATCAATACAGGCGATTTTTAGACCGAGCTGGGCGCACCGGATCGCGCTGGAATAACCCGCAGGCCCCGCGCCGATCACGATCACATCAAACGACGACTGCATGTGTTTTTTTGGCATAGTTATATGTTCAGCAACAGGTGAGCGGGCGCTTCCAGGCATTCTTTGATGGTGACTAAAAACTGCACAGCCTCGCGGCCGTCAACCAGTCGATGATCGTACGATAACGCCAGGTACATGATCGGTCGGATAACAATCTGTCCGTTTTCAACGACGGGCCGCTCCTTGATCGCATGCATGCCTAAGATTGCGCATTGCGGCGGATTGAGTATCGGCGTGGACAGCATCGAGCCGAATATGCCGCCGTTGGTAATGGTGAAGGTGCCGCCTTTTAAGTCATCGTAAGTCAAGGTGCCGTTTTTGGTTTTTGCGCCGAAATCGACGATGCTTTGTTCGATGCCGGCAAAATCAAGTTGATCCGCATCGCGCAATACCGGCACAATCAGGCCGCGCTCGGTGCTGACCGCAATGCCGATGTCGTAGTAGCCGTGATAGATAATGTCGTTATCGTCGATGGAGGCGTTGATCGCCGGGAAGCGCTTTAAAGCCTCGATAGACGCTTTGACAAAGAACGACATGAAGCCCAGTTTGACATGATGTTTTTGTTCGAAGCGCTCTTTGTACTGGTTGCGAAGATCGATCACGTTCTGCATGTTGACCTCGTTAAACGTGGTCAGCATCGCCGCATTTTGTTGTGCCTGCAACAGGCGCTCGGCCACTTTGGCCCTTAGCCGGGTCATCGGCACACGCTGTTCCGGGCGTAGACTTGAACTGGGCATGGCGGTTACAGCGGATTCGGTTTCTTTAGGCATTGTCGCTTGGACTTTGGCTGCCGGGACTATGAGCTGAGCTTCCTGCAAGGTTTTTTTATGCAGATAATCCATCACGTCGGTTTTAGTCAGGCGGCCGTCTTTTCCCGAGCCTTTGATCACAGAAGGGTCCAGTGCATTTTCAGCGATTAACCGGCGTACTGAAGGGCTTAACGGTATGTCGGATTCTTCCTGCTCGGGTTCAGCGGTAGTCGCTGTTGTCGGACTTGCCTCCACGGCTTGGGGTTCCAGCAAGGCCAGTACTTCGCCGCCGACCACAATGGCGCCATCGTTTTTTAGGATTTTGCCGAGGATGCCGGATTCCGGCGCAGGAACTTCAAGCACCACTTTGTCCGTTTCAAGGTCGACGAGATTTTCGTTCTTGATAACGGTGTCGCCGGGCTGTTTATGCCAAGTGATCAGCGTTGCATCGGAAACGGATTCGGGTAGGTTCGGAACTAGGACTTCAATGCTCATTGTTATTTTCCTGAAGGTTTGCCGTAAAGGGCCGATTGAACGACTGCTTTTTGTTGTTCGATATGGACGCGGAAATTGCCTACCGCAGGTGCTGCCGAGGCTTCGCGACCGGCATAAGTCACGTTGATTTTGGGGCTGAGATTGTCGCTAAAATGGTGTTTGGACTGATACCATGCGCCTTGATTCTGGGGTTCTTCCTGGCACCAGATGAACTCTTTGAGTAGCGGGTATCTGCCGACTTCGGCTCTAAACAATTCATCGGGGAAAGGATAGAGTTGTTCTATGCGGGCAATAGCGACGTGTTTTAGCTCGTCCAGACGACGCGCTTCCAGCAGTTCGTAATAGACTTTGCCGGCACACATGATCAGACGGGTCACTTTTTTGGGATTGATGTCATCCTGCTCGCCGATGACGGGCAGGAACCGGCCGTCAGTTAAATCCTCCAGTGTGGAAATCGCAAGCTTATGCCGCAGCAAACTCTTGGGGCTCATGACGATCAACGGTTTCCGATATGGACGCAGCATCTGACGGCGTAGCAAGTGGAATATTTGCGCAGGCGTAGTCGGGCTGCAAACCTGGATGTTATGTTCGGCGCACAGTTGCAGATAGCGCTCCAGCCGCGCGGAGGAGTGTTCCGGCCCCTGGCCTTCAAAACCGTGCGGCAGCAACAACACCAGATTGCATAGGCGGCCCCATTTGGTTTCGCCGGAACTGATAAATTGGTCGATAACCACTTGTGCGCCATTGGCAAAATCGCCGAATTGCGCTTCCCAGACAACCAGAGTGTTCGGCATCGTCGTGCTGTAGCCGTATTCGAAACCTAATACGCCCGCTTCGGAAAGCAGGGAGTCGAAAACTTGCGCATTGCCCTGGTCTTTGTCCAGGTGCTTGATCGGCGTATAGGTTTTATTATGCAGTTGATTATGCAGAACGGCATGGCGATGCACAAAGGTGCCGCGACCGACATCCTGCCCGGTCAAACGTACATGGTATTTTTCCATCAGCAGTGTCGCATAGGCCATGTTTTCGGCAAAACCCCAGTCCAGAGGCATGGCTCCTGCCGCCATTTTACGGCGGTTTTCCATGACTTTGGCGACTCTGGGATGCATTTCAAAGCCGGTCGGCAATCGCTGCATCCTGTCGTTGCAAAAACGCAGGCGATCCATGGATACCGAAGTGTTGCAGGTCGACTTCCAGTCGCTGTCCAGGAATTCATTCCATTGGTTGGTGTAAGGGTAAGGGCCGTCGGTTAAGACAGGCCTGGAAACAACTTCACCGGCTTCGAGTAGTTTCTGGTAGTTTTGTTCCAGCTCGGTGGCTTGTTCATCGGTGATCAGGCCGGATTTAATCAGTTTTTCGGCGTAAAGCTTCCGCGTCGTCTTCAGTTTGCGGATTTTCTTGTACATCAAGGGTTGGGTGGCCGAAGGCTCGTCGGCTTCATTATGCCCAAGCCTGCGATAGCAAATAAGGTCGATCACCACATCCTTGTTAAACGTTATCCGGTAATCCAGCGCCAGTTTGGTGACAAAGATAACCGCGTCGGGATCATCGCCGTTGACATGAAAAACCGGGGCCTGGATCATGCTGGCCACATCGGTGCAATAAAGCGTGGAGCGTGCATCCTTCGGGTTGCTGGTGGTAAAACCGATTTGATTGTTGATGACGATGTGTACGGTTCCGCCGGTCGAAAAAGCGCGGGTTTGCGACATGTTCAGGGTTTCCATGATGATGCCTTGGCCGGAAAAGGCTGCATCACCGTGGATTAATATCGGGATGACCGTGTTTTTGCCGTTTTTACCGGCCCTGTCCTGACGGGCCTTGACCGAGCCTTCAACCACCGGATTGATGATTTCCAGATGCGATGGGTTGAATGCCAAGGTCAAATGAACCGGGCCTCCGGGCGTGCTAATGTCGGATGAAAAGCCCATGTGATATTTTACATCGCCGCTGCTGACGCCCGGTGAGAGTGGCGAAGTGCCGGCAAATTCATTAAACAGGCTGGAAGGACTTTTACCCAGAATGTTGACCAGCACATTTAAGCGGCCACGATGCGCCATGCCGATCACAATTTCATTAACGCCTTTTGTCCCGAACCCTTGAATCAATTCATCCAAAATAGGGATCAGTGATTCGCCGCCTTCCAGCGAAAAACGCTTTTGGCCGACAAATCGATTGTGTAAATGGCTTTCTATGCCTTCGGCGGCAGTCAGTAGCTTTAGCAGCCAGTGTTTTTTTTCAGGCTCCAGTTCCAAGTTGGTTTTAGAGCTTTCCAGGCGGTTTATTATCCAACGCCTGATTTGAGTATCGACGATGTGCATGTATTCGGAGCCGATGTTGCCACAGTAAATTTCTTGCAGATTGGCGATAATGTCGCGCAAAGGCAGCCGGTCAGTGCCATAAAGCGCGCCGGTGTCGAACAGGGTGTCCATGTCAGGCTCGGAAAGGCCGTAATAAGCGGGATCCATATCGGCAGGGGGGGGCAAGGTTTTCCCCAGTGGATTATTATTGGCAATCTGATGTCCGCGAACCCGGTAATGATTAATCAGCCGGGCGACTGCTGATTGTTTTTTGACGCTTTCTTCGGTAAAACCTTGTAATTTTGCCAGTCTGCCTTGGGATTTAAGCGCAAGTTGCGCAAAGCGTTCTACGACAGCGCTGTGAGGCGTCTCAAAATCAGCGCCGTTGTGAATTTCACTGAATTTTTCTTGCCAACTGGGTTCAACCGAGTCAGGGTCTTCCAGGAATCGTTCATATAAGTTTTCAACAAAGCCGGCATTGCTGCCATAAAGGGAGGAAGAATCTTGAAAAAGTTTAAGCAGCTTACTCATTATGAATGTCCAATTTATTCTGCAAGGATTTTGTCTTTGTCTGAACTCTTAAGTAGTATATACCAAGATTTAGCGTGCTCTCTGACTAAAATGTGCGGTACTTGGGTAGTAAAGGCACGCTAAATGTTTTCACCTAAACTAGGGTCGATGCGATTTTATGACAGACAAAAGAAATATTGTAATTAAAGTTAGCTATCCGGTAGCAGGAAAAGCGACTGAGAACGCGGCGCCAAAGATGGTAACGGAATGGAATGTTAAAAGGATTTTGCTTGCTGCCGGAGTGTTGGTTTTAATGTTAGCGGCACTGATTTATGGTATTAGCAATGATACGGAAAAGTCCGATGTAGATAATGCTGCGCTGCTAGGTAATGCGATAGATAAATCGGCAACGCCGCTGGTTGAGGCAAAGGAAACTGAGACCCAAAACTTGGATATACCCAAACAGGTAGTTGCTGAAACCAACTCCTTAGTTAAGTCGAAAAATGAACCCAATAAGAAAATCGTCAGTATTCCAGTTAAGGAGGTTATAAAAAAACAACCCAAAGAAAAAGTTATTAAAGAGAGTGGATATTCAAAGGCTAATCCAAATGTGCCGAGAGCATTATTAACTTATGCAATTAATAATAAAGAGCCAGCAGGTGAAGTAGTGAAGAGCGTGGACGTTAGTCATAAAAAACCGGTATGGCTTTATTATTTTACTGAATTAAAGGCTATGAAAGGCAGCAGGGTTTATCATGAGTGGTCGAAAAATGGTGCGATTATTTCCAGGAAGGAGTTGATTATATCGGACGATACATGGCGCACATCGAGCCGCAAGTTATTGTCGGATTCTGATAAAGGTAACTGGACTGTAAGGCTGGTTGATAAAAACGGCCGGTTATTAAACGAGAAAAATTTTAAGGTTGAATAGCTATACCCCAGCCATCAAATAATTGAATATATTTATAATCGGATTAATGGTACAATTTATATATGTTTTTTTATTTAAGGATTAAAAAATGACCGAATATCAAAATCTTTCTGAACGTGAATTGCAAGCTGTTATTGAAAATGCAGAAAAAGCATTAAAAAATAAGCTGACTAATAAGCGTAAAGAAGTTATCGCGCAGATTAAAGAATTGGCAGCGTCTATCGACGTTGTTGTGGAAATTCACGAGCCTGAAAAAAGGTCTGCTCGCAAGGGAGCAAAAGTTGCCATTAAATACCGTCATCCCGATGACCATAACAAAACATGGACAGGCCGCGGGGTGGCGCCAAAATGGATGCAGGAATTGCTGAGCGCAGGCCGTCAGCGCTCTGAGTTCGAAGTATAAAGTTTTTAACCTCACGCCGAGGGAGATGGAGCTTTAGCTCCGTTTCCCTCGTGCATCAATTTAAAGAACAACATCCCCGCCTTGTGTCACTCAACGTGATTTCTGAATCGTAAAGATTCCGCTCCTCGGCAACTGCTCCGCGTTGCTCTACCTCCTGCATCCATGCAAGTCGTGCTCACGCCCCTTACCTACATAATCCACAGGGATGTGGTGAATGCAGATATTGCAGGAGCAAATATCTGTCCATATAGGCAAAGCAAGCTTTGCACTCCGGTATCAGTATTTTGGAGTCCAAAGCTTGCTTTGGTCGTTCAAGACCAGCTTCGTGACTCCGGCTACCCCAAGCCGAAACTGTTTTGCGAACACCCTTTAATACACCCTCTTAAAAATACGGAAAATACCGGTTAGATTATGATATAGTTCTCTTAAATGAGAATGATTGTTGATAACTACTGTTTCGGATGGTTTTTAATGCACTTTATTTCGATGCTTAATTTATGGCGATAAGCTTAAAAAACCTGGCTGTGGGCGATTCGGGGAAGATCGTCGGCTTTGAGCAATCCGGCAAGGCTTACCGCAAACGCCTGCTGGCTATGGGCTTGACGCCGGGAACCGAGTTTAGCGTGACCCGTTTTGCGCCGATGGGAGATCCGGTGGAAATTAAATTGCGTGGATTTTCATTAACCCTGCGTAAGGATGAAGCGGCCATATTGTTGATAGAGAAACTCTGATGAAAACTGATTTTACAGTTGGCGTTGTCGGCAACCCTAATTGCGGCAAGACGACGCTGTTTAATGCGCTGACCGGCGCTCGGCAGCATGTGGGCAACTGGCCCGGCGTTACGGTCGAGAAAAAGACCGGCGAATATACTTTCGATCATAAAATTATCGAACTGGTCGATTTGCCCGGTACCTATTCATTGGAAGCCGCCGACGACCATGTCTCTTTGGATGAAAAAGTCGCCCGCGATTATGTCGCTTCCAAGCAGGCCGATTTGATCATTAACATTGTCGATGCCTCCAATCTGGAACGAAACCTGTATTTGACCTCGCAACTGATTGAGATGCGGGTGCCGATGATTTTAGCGCTCAATATGATGGATGCCGTTAAGCAACGCGGCATTAAGATAGACGTCGATTTCCTTGCGCAAACATTGGGCTGTCCGGTTATCCCGATTAGCGCCTCGACCAAGGGCGGCATCGGCGCATTAATGGCGGCAATCAACAGCGCCGCCATCACCAAGCCGATACCTACAGCAAAAATCAGCTATGTCCCTGAGCTGGAGCAAGCCATCGATGACATTTCCCCGTTGTTGATTGAGACCGCCCGGCAACACCCTTGCGAACTGCGCTGGCTGGCCGTTCGCTTGCTGGAAGACGACACCCTGGCCAAACAGATCGCAGGGGCTGCCTTGTTGCCGACCGTCGCACAATTACAGCGTAGGGTGGAAGCGGAAACCGATGATGAAATAGACATCCTTGCCGCCGACGCCCGTTACGGCTTCGTCAACGAATTGACCACCGGCGCGGTCTGCAAGCTAAATGAAGTGACTCGTCACACCACCGATAAAATCGACAACATCGTCTTGAATCGTTTTTTGGGCATTCCGGTTTTCCTGTTGGTCATGTATGCGATGTTCATGTTCACCATTAATATCGGCAGTGCTTTCGTTGATTTTTTCGATCAAGCTGTAGGCGCTTTATTGATCGACAGCCTAAGCTTGGCGCTCACTAATCTGAATTGGCCGCAATGGCTGATCGTATTAATCACCAATGGCGTAGGCGGCGGCATCCAGGTCGTCGCGACCTTTATCCCGATCGTCGGCTTCCTGTTCATGTTCCTGTCGGCGCTGGAAGATTCGGGCTATATGGCCAGGGCGGCGTTCGTGATGGACAGGTTCATGCGCATGATCGGCTTGCCCGGTAAATCCTTCGTGCCGATGATCGTCGGTTTCGGCTGCAATGTGCCGGCGATTATGGCGACGCGGACGCTGGAAAGCCAACGCGATAGGATTCTGACCAACCTGATGAATCCATTCATGTCCTGCGGAGCCAGATTGCCGGTTTACGCCTTGTTCGCCGCCGCATTTTTCCCTGTCGGCGGCCAGAATCTGGTGTTCGGCTTGTATTTGTTGGGTATCGCGGTCGCGGTGCTGACGGGCTTGATCATGCGCCATACTTTATTTAAAGGCGAATCGGCTCCCTTTATTATGGAATTGCCTGCCTACCACATGCCGACAGTGCGCGGCGTTTTTATCAGAACCTGGGACCGGCTCAAATCCTTTTTGTTCAACGCAGGCAAAGTCATCGTACCGATGGTGTTAGTGCTTAACTTCCTTAATGCACTGGGCATAGACGGTACATTCGGCCAGGAAAACAGCAACAAATCGGTCTTAAGCGAGATTGGCCGCAGCCTGACACCGGCGTTCAAACCGATGGGCATAGAAAAAGACAACTGGCCTGCGACGGTAGGCATTTTTACCGGCGTCTTAGCCAAAGAAGCGGTGGTCGGAACCTTGGATGCGTTATACAGCCAGATGGCTGCGACCGACACAAACGCCGAAAAAGCGACATTCAGTCTCGAACAGGCTTTAATCGACGCCTGCTTGACCGTGCCTAAAAACCTGCAAGATGTCGCAGACAATCTGTTAGACCCTCTGGGCCTTAATATCGGCACCGTCGATGACCTGGCGGCGGCGGCCAGCGAGCAGGAAGTCAACACCGGCACCTTCGCCGCGATGCAGCAAAGTTTCGACGGCAAAGCCGGGGCTTTCGCCTATTTGTTGTTTATCCTGCTGTATGCGCCTTGCGTCGCGGCAACCGCTGCAATCTACCGGGAAACCAACATCAATTGGACTGTATTTGTGGTGTTCTGGACTACCGGCATTGCCTACATGACTGCAACTGTTTTTTATCAAGCGATGACCTACAGCCTGCATCCTGACTATTCATTGGTGTGGATAGCCGGATTAATCATTACCTTTTCGGCTGTATTGCTCGGTTTGTGGCTGCTCGGTAAAAATGCTGATGCAACAGACCTAAAACATCGCCGGGAGTCCTTAAGTGATACTGTCTGATTTGAGAGACTATTTAAAGGAGCAGCGCCGGGTTGCGCTGGCGGATATAGTCACTCACTTCAACATGGATGCCGATGCCCTGCGAGGCATGCTGGACAAATGGATCAGCAAAGGCAAAGTGCGTAAACTGCCGTTGACGGCGTCTTGCGGCACCAGTTGCTGCCAGTGCGATACTGCTTTGACAGAGATTTATGAGTGGGTTGAGGAGTAAGTTCTGCCAAAACGATGGGGAATGTTATATATTCTCTTAGCGGTTATCAAAATGCTGCACTACACCTGAATTAAGTCGCGCCTAGAAAGATCAAACTAACAGAGGAATCGTCATGCACGAGCAAACACTCAAACAGGAAGCCTTGGAATCTCTCCAACGTCTGCCTGACAATGCCGACATTGATGAGATTATGTATCAGCTCTACGTCATCGACAAACTGCGTAAAAGTCGTGACGCCATCAAGCAAAACGAAGTGATCAGCCACGAAGATTTGAAACGCGAAATTGAACAGTGGTGATTATCTGGTCAAAACCGGCGACTGAGGACCTGCGTCTGATTCACCAGTACATTGCCCATGATTCAAAACACTATGCTACCCGTGTGATTCAGGATATTACCAACAAAGTAGAAAACCTGATGAGCCTGCCGCGTCTTGGCAGAGCGGTACCCGAGATCGGGGAGCAGAACGTCCGGGAAATTGTCATGTACTCTTACCGTATCATGTATGAATTGATCGGCGACACCCTATACATTCACGGTATCTTCCACAAGAGAAGGCATTTCAAGCCGGAAGATTTGCAACGATAACGTATACCTAGCCTCTTCGTGCTCATGGATTGCGTGAAACAAGTAGAGCGCGTACCGCGCCCCATTTATGAAGAAAGGTAGGGAGGGTTGTCCACGGTTTTTGTTGAAATACCCAAAAACCGTAGTTTGTTCATTTTTTCTACGCAATTTCCTCTGTCTTTTGCGTCCTAACCCACAACGCGAAGGTCATCATGGCCCAGCCACGAACAGCGATTTCGGCATTTAGGCACAGGGATATAAACCAGCCATCGCCGGTAGGCCATTCCAGCCAGATTAACAATCCCATGATGATCGATAGCAAACCGCCGAGCGAGGTTGACAGCGTATGGGGCAGGCGTAGCGCATAAACGAGGGTGATGCGCACGATGCCGCGCACGATTAAAAACGCCGCTATCATCATGCTTAGGCGGGCGGGTTCTGCCGTTACGCTGAGGATAATCAGTCCTCCGATAACTGCATCCAGCACCCCGACTTGCAGGTTTTGGAGGAAATCGCGTGTTTCCTTGGCAAGAGCGGCATCGAGACATTCCAGCAAGCCGAGCGATAAAATAACCATGCCGCTGACCGGCAGCCAGGAAAGATGCCGTGCGGTCAGAACCATGGCATCAGGATTGAGTGCGCTGGCCATTGCCAGGGTAGCGCCGGTCAGAACAATCAGTGCGCCTTGCATCAGCAAACGCCGCCAGTCCATTTCGAAACGTTCGTAAGAAAACAGTTTTTCGAGTAAATTCATGCTGTTTTTTCCTTATCATATGGATTTAATAAAGCGTCGGAGGTGGATTTATTTATTTTCCGTATTTTTCTATGACGTGTCATTATCGTTTTTAAATATATTAATATCTGATGTTACGCAGTCAGTCGAATTTCGATCGCTTTAACATTAAAGTGTCGCTAGCGCGACAGTTGATTGAAGCGGGTTCTCGCACCCGAAGGCGAGTTACTTTCTTTTGCTTCGCCAAAAGAAAGTAACCAAAGAAAAGGCGACCCGGTTGCCGCTTGTTTCCTGCGCTCCTCGCTTTTATCGAGGGTCAGCAGAAGGGGCTCCTGCCCCACTGCTGACGCGCGGCATCCAGCGGGCTAGTCTCGATAAAAGCTCCGGTGCTCGGCGCGGAAAACGGGAGAAATACCATCCGTGCGTAACATCAGTTATTGACTAATTTCATGCTACAACTAATGAATATTAGGCTGGATAAAGTTGTTAAAAACCATGCCGCCATTATTTAAAGCCGAATTTTTTATGTTGCTAACAGCGATGTTAATAGCAGTAACGGTTCTAATAATTTGATTGTCAACGTTATTCTGGATGACAGTGCTCAACCCTGATCCCGCCAAGACAGGGGATTGATTCAGTGATCCGTTCTGGAGCAATGCAGCATTCTCAGGTAAGTGGAAAAATGAGGAGGAAACTACCGAGCCGTTCAAAGAAGTGATTCGCTCTAAACTAAAATCAATGATTATTCCGTTTGGAAATACAAATCCCCCCCTTAATTTATCTAGCTCATCGTCAGAGGCGCGCTCCCAATTGTTAAATTCGAGAACCTGATTGGCAGGGAGGGCATCCGCTAGTGCCTGGCAGGCGAAACTGGAACCGACCCAAACGGCTAGCCAGAGTAAAGGCTTGGTCAGGTTTCGATAGACATTGATCTTATATGGTTTCATGTTAAACGCTCCGCTTCATTAAAAATCCCAGCGTCCGGGCTGCAACATATTAAATTGACCTAAACTGGCTCGATCGACGGCGGAACCTAACGGTGCCTTGACCCGAAGCGCCCACTCTTGCTGATCTTGAAAATGCCTGGCTGCTAGATCCTGTTTGTCATGGATTAAAAATAAAATACGGTTTCCCCACATTTCTTCAAACTCATCCCGGGGTATTACCTTTATACCTACAGAGGGGTCTCCCAGCAGAACTTCCTGCTCGTTGAGTCCCTTAATAATAACGAAATGCAAATAACCGTTATTATTGATAATCGTGATCGCCGGTACGTTAGCTGTAATCAATTGATCCAAGTTGATCTTGAAACCATCGGAGCGATAGCCGTGTCTTTCCAGATAAAGTTTTATATCCAGTAACGAAAAGCCCAGCTGTTGAATCTTCTGTTGATCGCCATTTTGATACATATCAACAAATACACTTTGCTCGTCTACCGTATCGTCATAGTGATAGGTAAGCAGACTGGCCAACGTTGCCGAACCGCAACTGAAATCGTACTGTTGTTTGTATACAGTCTTGAACCGTCGCTCTAAAAAAGTGGTCACGGGAATATCATAGTTTCCTGCACCCGCAATGCCGGTGAAGTTCAGAGAACCTGCATGGCTACAAAACGTGGGCAGCAGGAGAAGCATGCATTTAGCAAAAAATCGTATCATGTCGCACCTCCACCGAATAAAAATCTCCATTAAGGTGCTATCGTTACACTCACGATAGTCGAATCCTGAATGATGACGTTATTGCCGCTGTTTTGAATAACGCTGGTAATGCCGCTAGCCTGGGCAAATGAGCCATGATCGATAATGTTGTAACCATTGACGTTATTGATGGCTTGATTACCACTTAATGTGGCTCGCAGATTCATATTATTAAGAGTTGTCATATTTACGCCTTCACGCCCACGCGCATTATCCAACTCTTCTAACGGCATTGCATTGGACTGTGAAAAAAGTAACTTATCCTGGTTTTGAACAGAATTAGCTTCTGCCTGACTTTGCATAATAACTACAACGGGTATTAAAACGCAGTATTTGAAAATAATTCCCATAACGTCCTCCTTACATATTGGATGATAGTCAGTTACTCTCATCTGAGTGATAAGTCGTATGCTTTGTAATACTTGCAACCCTTGATTGGTTGGGGTGTTGTTTTAAATGCGTACGCTTTCAAAATAAGATGAGGGTAATTAACTTTATTAGTTAATCAACCTTAATAGCAGCCGAACCTTGGGTAACATTTACAGCACCATCAACTAATACTGATTGTTGCACTAAACCACCACCAGAGTTTTGAACGGTTTGGGTGATGCCGGCGTTGCCAATAATCGAGTGATTGATATTATTGCCAAGTGATATAGAAGCAAGCTCCGTAGCATTAGTTGGTAAAATAGAAGGGTTGCCAGTGACAGCACCATCCAGAACTTGATTGTTGGCTTTGTAAGTACTGGTGATATTCCCACCTCTAGATGCTATAGAACCGTTTCCACTAGCAGTTAAGATGCTGTTATCCGAGCTGTTGCTGTTGTCTGTAGTTGCATTGCCGCCACCAGTAGCCGCAGCAGATCCGGTTCCGTTTGAATATGCCGTGCTCCTATTGGAATGGTCGCTGTTGTCTGTAGTTGCATTACCACCACCAGTAGCAGCAGCTGATCCGGTTCCATTGGAATTCGCCAGACTGTTGTCGGTAGTTGAAACTGCAGTACTGCCATTATTGGCAGCCGCGGAACCTTGAGCAAATGTCTCAGACTCGCTACTGTTAGAGTGATAGGATAAAGCGGTGCCACTACCGTTTACCGCCGCATCGGCTGCGGTGGCACTAGGGTTAACAACAACAATAGCAGTAGCAATAGCGGTTGCATCACTGCCGCTAATAGCAGAAGTAGTCGGATCTGCCCATGCATTAGACGCTGAACCCAGGGCTATCAGGACACTTGCAGTTAATATTTTTTTATTAAATGGTTTCATTGTTATTGCTCCATAAATATATTCAAAATGGCATCAGATTTTGTTCGATAAAAAAATATCTGATGGTTTAGGACAACCTCGTGTCATGTACCCATCTAAAGGGCGACCTATCGGTCGTCCTTTAGGTTCTACGATTTGTTTGCAGAGGGGATGTCGAATCTGAACGGAATAGTGATGTTCAGAAAATAAGCCGGTGACGAATCGGTCAGTCCAATGCCGCCTAAAGTAGAGAAAAACAGACGGTGGCCAATGGTCGATGCGGCTCCCACAGTAAAAAAACTTGAAACAGTGTCACTGCCCTGAACATTAATATTATTG
Organism: Methylobacter sp.; assembly: GCA_030679035.1. Taxonomy (GTDB): domain Bacteria; phylum Pseudomonadota; class Gammaproteobacteria; order Methylococcales; family Methylomonadaceae; genus Methylobacter_A. The sequence goes on from JAUXTH010000154.1 coordinate 27,781, forward strand.
ATCTTGGTCTCTTGGGCATAGGTTTGCTGCAGCCCAATGCTTAAAGATGTTTGTGGGCTTGCGGCTAAGGTTGCGCCAACCGACAGGCTCAGTTGATCGCCAGGTTCAAAGCCATTTTTCTTTAAGGTTTTGTGGTAGTCGACTCTTCCGGTAAAGGCTAAAGGATCCTGCCGTTTTAGCGCGGTCATTGATGCGGTAAAGCCATTAAACCCGCCGCCCATTGCAACGTTATTGTTGCTAGTACTGCCAGTTGGAGCATTCCAGGTCAGCCTGGCTATAAGATCAGGAAGCCAACCGCTTTCATGCATTAAGGTTTTGGCCAATCCAATATTGATATCACCGATAGAATTACCGGTATTACTGGTTTCTTGAGAATTAGTACCCGCGGGGATAACCGCGGAGTGATTGATAAACTGATAAGGGATTCGAAATTCGGCTTGGGATTCAAAAGGCAGCCCAACCAACAAATTTGCACCCACATTGAACTCATTTGTACGAATACTCGCGTTCGTTACTTGTATATTGTCGTTATTAGCAAAAAGGAGCGGCTGTTTTGTCTCGCGCCTTGAATAAGTTGCAAAAGGTTGGATTTCGGCTTGTCCAAACGGTAACAGCAAGGCACCTGTCTGAACTAAGGTACGCTCTAATGCGCGCTGAGCTGCGTCCTCATCCACTTCAAAACTGCCGGCTGCCGCTTTACCTTGTTGAGTAGTTGCTGTATTTTTCTGAACGGGCGGCTGATTTAAAGGTTGAGAGGCAGCGATTTTTTCAGACGGACCGGTTTGTGCTCTAGTAACGGCGGTATTGGCCTGTGCGTTGCTTTCCAATTGCTGTACCCGATGTTGTAGATCACCAATTAACTTGTCACGCTCATCAAGCTTTTGTATAAGCCGGTTAGCTAACGTTGTATCCGGTACATTGCCTGGTCCCTGGACTGAGGCGCAACTTGATATAATCATCCCAGTGCCAACCATCAATACAAACCTGGATGATGTTCTCCAGGGCACAGCAGTGGATCTCAAGATATTTACTTTATTAGGTATTGTCATAATTCACCTATCGGGTCATAACAAATTCACTAGCGTTTGGCGCTAGGTGATTAAGCGGCTCAACACCATCAAGCCGGGAGATTACAAAACCGACCTTGCCTATTTGCGGAAAGTCGATTCTTATGTCTTCAAACGGTTCAACCAGCATGGTTCTATTGCCCCAAGCTGGGTCTGCCAACAGCACACGATTACCCAGCATTCCGCGAAAGATAACAAAGTGGTTGTAGCCAAAAATGTTTACAGGGACGATGATAGGGGCCTTTTTTATAAGGTCATCAAAGGTTAACTTGCCATAACCAAGCCCCTTATAACCGCGAGCATCCACATAGCGTTTAAGATCTAACAGAGAAAACCCCTGTCTAATCGTTACCAACCCCGGAAACTTAATGTATTCAGGCCGGTTCATCAGCGCATTTGCCACCTCTTTTTCCGTTACAAAGTCGTCATGCTGATAATTCAACAATGTGGTCAAAGCCGCCGCCCCGCAGCTTAAGTCCCATTGTTGCACCACAACATTTTCTCGGCGCATTTCAAAAAGCGACTTGACGGAACGTTCTTCCGCGAAACTCGAAAAACTTGTGATCAGACATATAAAAACACAGCCTCTTTTAACCATTTCAACATTTGAACAAAGGGTGATAATAAGTTTTTTAATGGTTTTTTTTATATCAGCAGCAACGTTTATTTTTTCTGCATTAATACATAATATTAAATAAAAAAACCTTTCCGATAACACCCCCGTTAATGTAACTATGAAAGCATAGATAAGCAGTCGATAACTATATTCGTTATAATCAGTTAAAATCATTATTATCTCCGCTTTAATTATTTATTTCGGATTCTTAATGAGTTAAGAATTATTGTTTCCCAACGTTTTCTTTTGCCATAAACGTCTTTCATTGCAAAAGAAAACGCTCTGCACTATTATCTAGCGCAGAGCGTAACTTAACAGTCGTGCTCTACTAGCGGGATTTGTCTCTTACTCTTAGCCGAAAGGGGCATTTCCTGCTTTTTCTTCTTTAGAATAGCGTTGCAGCTGAAGAAGCGATACTATCCGCTCTTGCTCCATTAGTAATTGCGCCCGGAGTATAGCTAGAAGCTGCTACTGCCGCACTAGCTCCAGCTGAACCAACAAATCCAGCTCCTGGAGTGACAACGACTGCTCCAGTTGAAGCAGTCAGGCCGAGTAGGTTGGAAATAGCTGCGGCACCGGCATCAGCTATAGCGGCACCTTGAGGAATGAATACTCCTCCAGCGTTGACACCATCCATTTGAGTTGTTGATAGAGACATGGGCTCTGCACTTACGCCGCCGGCAATTACCAACAATGAAACACCCGCTAACATACAAGTAATTTTTTTCATTTTATATTCTCCAAATTGTTAAATATCGTTTTTCATGGTCAAGAAACGCTTTTTATAGAGCAACGCCTTCAGCATGAGATAAAGATACAGCCACATCTTGAGTGATCTGCCCACCCTGAGTTGGGAGGACATGAAGCACCGTGACTGTTGTCAACGTTTGGGTTAAGGTTGCAGCCCCCAATAAACCGATTGCAGTAGCTGATGCTCCAGCTATCGCTAGACCGCCTGCGCTTACATTGTCCATCTGTGTTTCAGTCAGTGCTACTGGTTCATTAGCAAACGCAGAACCCATGCCAACAACTAGTACACCTGCAACTATTGATTTTATTAGTTTCATTGTAAATACCTCTTAAGTATTATTAAAAAAGCCCTTAAACTTTATAAAGTTTAAGGAATTACTTAGCATGCTCCCCCTAAACACAGCAGAGAGACATTCTAAATTCTTTAAGCCGTATAGACGGGTAACTAGCCTACCGGCGATTAAAAAATAGCGAGTTAAAGCGGATTGGTAGTAGGTGCGCTGACTGAAACAATCGCACTTCCGCTCATATTAACTAGTTGACCGGATGAGTGAACACTCAGTTGCCCCGCCTGAACATTTGGGCCTGTTAGATCCGTTGTGGGCGTTACCGACGTACCCGTCGACGCCCCATTCCCCGCAGCTCCTGCCTGAGCCAGGCCTCCAACAATAGTCGCCCCACCGGTAAGTCCCGGATTGCCGTTGCCAGTTAACGCCGCTGTGGCTGTAGTACTGGTTTTTGTGAGTGCCAATACAGGCGAATAACCAAAAGCAGTCGCAATAACGCCAGCAGTTAACCCCGCAGTAACCTGATCCATTTCATTGAGTGAAAGCAACACGGTACCCGATGGAGACGGCTCCGCCATAGCAACCGACAAGGTCATACAGGCGGGTATTAAATAAGCAATTTTCTTGATCATGAGTCTTACTCCTTGAATATCGTAAATAAGAAATATCTTGTTATACTTTTTTGCAGCTAACTTCATAAAGAGCGTCCGATAATTCAAACTAACCCATGTTGATAGTGGTTAATAATGTAGTTGCCCCTGCCATCAAATATTCGGATAAGGTTAAATTAACCATGAATCTCGGCATCTCTCTGAGCTAACGGTTATCTCGGATGTAAGTATCCTTAAATGAATCTTAAATTTCCATAGGTGGCATATCAATAAATCATTAAAAATCATCTAGATAGGTGTAATTGCTTAGGTGGTAAAGCGTATTTTTAGTATGAAATAATCTCTGACAAGCTCGCTATTAATGGCGGTTCGCTCTCCTTGCGGGTTGACATCCATGAAGACCTGCTTGTTGGCAATGCCAAGGCTGCTTTGGTCTCGAATTTGAGTTATGCAGGAAGAGGTGCATATGTCTTTGCTGTGGATTGTGGTGAGGAAAGTAATCGCAGCAGGAAATGGATCATAAGGGGGTAAACAGTCTTACTATTTGAGTCGGTGGCGGAAGAAGGAATAGTTATCTAACTCCAGTACGTTCAAAATTTGCCTTGCGAGTTGCTCTTAAAATAAGGCTTGTCGTTTGTTTTGAAGTCAATTCAGGCGATAATGCTTGTTGCCTATTAGACACGTGAGCTCTCAGGCGCACTCAACTACGGAATAAGTGTTATGAAATCCAGAGATAGACGACGAGGGCTGGTTTTGGTCAATACCGGATCGGGCAAGGGGAAGTCTTCCAGCGCTTTGGGTATGGTTTTTCGTGCCGCAGGTTGGGATATGAAAGTCTGCGTCATCCAATATATTAAGGGGAAATGGCAAACCGGCGAACAAAAAGCCGCCGAACGTTTCGAAAATATTGAATGGCATGTCTTGGGCGACGGTTTTACCTGGGATACTAAAAACCCTGAGCAGGATATTAAAACCAGCCGGGAAATTTGGGAATTCAGTAAGGCCAAGATTCTATCGGGGCAATTCGATGTGGTGTTGTTGGATGAGATCAATTACTGTTGCGGCTATAATTGGATTTCCGGTCAGGAAATAGCCGACTTCATTCGCGATGAAAAACCGACGTGGCTGCATTTGATCTTGACCGGACGCAATGCTGCGCCCGAAGTCATCGACATTGCCGATACCGTAACCGAAATGGTTAAGGTGAAACACGCTTATGAACAGGGCATCAAGGCTGAGCAGGGGATTGAATTTTAAAAAGTTGTTACAAAATATTACGTTTAGTCGGCTGTTTATAGGTATTATCGATTTGGTGCAGGGACAGGATTTTAAACAGGTACGGCGTAAGTTGTTGAGGATAGGTGTTCTTTAGAGAATTTTAAGGTAAATACGCCGGTCAACCTGTAAAATGATCGATGATTGTCACAACGAGGAGAAGAAATATGTCAGAAGTACAAAAAATTATGATGGCAGTTGCCGCACTTTTTATAATGGGCTTTGTTTTGGTAGGCTTAAGTAAAGAAGATCAGACTGCTGAACAAATGGAAGCCGCAGCAAAGATTAGAGCTATCGTTGCATTGCAAATGATGGCAAATGAAAAATGTCCGCCGAAAATTAAGGAGGCAACAGGAGAGCAGGTTTATACCACGTCTGAAACCGAGAGTGATAAGGAGACTTATCTTACCTTGAAGTGGGTGGGTGAAAATGCTGATAAGGGCGGATTCAAACATGCATCGTGCACATTGCACACGTCTCTGGGTGGAATCTCGGAGTTAATTATTGATGATAAGGTCATCATAAAGAAAAAAATCTAGGTTACATGGCATTCCGGATCGATCATGCGTTGTTGCAAGGATTCCCCGGGATCATCTGTTTTGCAGGTCGTTGGATTGATTCATTAGGCGATATTGTGCCGCGTTTAGTCAGTCCTATAAAACACAGACGCACAGGCTAACACCCCTTAATCTACATTGATGTAGGTAAGGTTAAACAACAAAAAAGAAAATTTTATGACAAAAACAATGATTAAGGGAGTTTTAAAAACATGGAAAGAGGATCGTGGGTTTGGCTTCATAAGTCCTGAAGATGGCGGAAAAGATATTTTTATCCATATTTCTGCGCTCAAGGGAACGAGTCGTCGCCCCGTGACCGGCGATGTCATTTATTACCAGAGCGCAAAAGATAATCGAGGCAAGTACAAAGCGGTTAATGCCTATATTGAAGGCGTGGAAATTCTGGAAGACAAAGCGGTGAACTTTTTTAGCACCAAGAAAGGCACCCTTGTGCTGATAATCCTGGCCTTGGTGGCTATTGCCGCTGCGGTTGTTGCGCTTAACCTGACGCCTTAATCGTAGCGAAACTCTTTTTACAAGCCGATGCAGCAAAAGCATCGGCTTGTTTATAAACGATTGGTTACATAGTATTACGGTGTTGCGGCAATGCATTTATATTTTCTTCTTATTGGCGCCGCCATGCTGAGCCTTATTTATTTTGCAATCAGGGCTAATAAAGCCAGACAACTTAAATATATCGAGCAATATCACTTTCATAAAGGCATCCGTCATAAATTAGCACAGAAGCATCCGCAGTTAACCGAGCAGCAGCTTGATATGGTCTTTCAGGGTTTGAGAGACTATTTTCGTATTTGTCATCGGGCGAGAAACCGCATGGTGTCGATGCCATCTCAAGTCATTGATGATGCCTGGCATGAGTTTATCCTTTCCACCCGTATTTATGAAAAATTCTGTGCCAAGGCGTTGGGGCGTTTTTTGCATCACACGCCCGCCGAGGCGATGCCTACGCCGACTCTGGCGAAAGATGGCATTAAACGATCATGGCGCTTGGCTTGCGCACTGGACAGATTGATCCTAAAAAGCCGGTTCGATTGCCGCTTATTTTTGCAATGGATGGCTTGCTAAATATAGCTAATGGCTTTAGCTATCAGTTAGACTGTAAAAAAAATTCATCGGGTGGTTATTGCGCCAGTCATATCGGATGTTCTTCGGGTTGCGCTGGTTCTCTCGATAGTTCAAGTGATTCGGCAGGTTGCTCTGGCGATTCGTCAGGCTGTAGCAGTGGTTGCGGCGGTGGCGGCGATTGATGGATGTTAATCAACATCGACAACTATTGCATTGAGGGATGGTAATGACGGATTCACAAAAATGGCTGTTTTTCGCTTTTATTGCAGGTTCGGCTTGGCTGGTTTACCTGTTGGCGCCGGTGTTGATGCCGTTTGCATTTGCCGCGATGTTGGCTTACCTCGGCGACCCGCTAACCGATAAGCTGGAAACCTATCGATTATCCAGAACCAAGGCTGTGCTGGTGGTTTTTTCCGTGATGACGCTGGTGTTTGTGTTGATTTTGCTGCTGTTCGTTCCTCTTTTGGAGTATCAGGTTGAGCATTTTGTAAGCAACTTGCCCGCCTATGTTACATGGTTGAATGAAACCGTCATCCCTTGGGCGCAACGGCGATTTCATCTGGGCATCAGGCCGGTTAACCTTAATCAGATCATTGGCCTGATTAAAGGTCACTGGGAGCAGGCGGGCGGCATTGCTGCGACGTTAATGAGTTCGGTCTCGCATTCCGGCGGGGTGATAGCCGAATGGCTGATGAATCTACTGTTAATCCCCGTGGTCACTTTCTATTTACTGCGCGATTGGGATGACTTGGTTGTCAGGGTTCATGACTTATTGCCCCGACGTGTAGCGCCTACCGCTACCAAACTCGCCCGTGAAGTCGATACGGTATTGGCGGCCTTTGTCCGGGGCCAGCTCTATGTGATGCTGGCCTTGGGCTGTGTTTACAGCATTGGGTTATGGATGGTCGGCCTCGATTTGGCTTTGTTGATAGGCATGTTGGCCGGTCTGGTCAGTTTCGTGCCTTATCTGGGGGCTATCGTCGGCATCGTCATGGCCTGTGTAGCGGCCTTGGTGCAATTCCATGAGCTAATACAACTGGTTCCGGTTGCCATCGTTTTTGTCATTGGGCAATCGCTGGAAGGCATGGTGTTAACGCCGATGCTGGTAGGCGATAAAATCGGCTTGCATCCGGTTGCGGTGATGTTTGCGGTCTTGGCGGGCGGACAGTTATTCGGTTTTCTGGGCATTCTGTTAGCATTGCCCGTGGCTTCGGTTATTATGGTGTTGTTGCGGCATGTGCATGATTTATACCGATACAGCGATTTTTACGGTCGGCAATGAGACTCAGATTTATAGTTTTTACGCTTTGCTTAGCGCACTTGCTGAGTGATGCGTGCTTGGCCAGCGATCAAAAGCGGGAAGCCGAATTTGCCGACGGCATCAACAAGACCTTGGCTATGGGCAAGGCGGTCTGGCTGGAGTCCGAAGGAAAAAAATTTCTCGGTCTTTATACCCAAACAGAAAAAGCCGCCGGCAAGGGCGCTGTTATTATTCTTCACGATATGGGCGGGCATCCCAATCAGCAGCAACTGATTTACGGATTAAGAGTCTTTCTACCTGAACATAACTGGACAACGCTTGCACTGCAAATGCCGCTACGGGAAACCGGCGCTGGACAGGAAGACTATTATACGTTGTTTCCAGAGGCGGCGGCGCGGCTTCAGGCCGGAATTAGCTATGCAAAGAGCAACGGCGCGGAAAATATTGTTGTGGTCGGTTATGGCTTGGGCGGGCTGATGGGGGCTTATGCCTTGAGTGAGCATGCTCAGGATATTAAGGCGCTGGTGACGATCAGTTTGCCGGTACCGAAAAGCGAGAACAAAGCGGCCCAAACGCTGGAGTTTATCAACAAGATCAAGATGCCGATGCTGGATATTTATGGCGCAGTAGACGTAGCGGATGTTACGGATAGCGCCAGGGAACGGCGCTTGGCGGGCAAAGAAAATGCGGCCTACCGACAGATTAAAATTAATGATGAAGGCCATGCTTACCTGCATGATGAAGGGCTGCTGGTTAAGCGGATATACAGCTGGCTGGGGGTGACCGTGGGAGCGGCTCCTGTTACTGTTTCATCCCCGGAAGCGGCGCCTGCGCCGGCTGCCCAATGACACCGGAAAAGTTACGATTTCTGTAACTATTCAGCGATTAATAGAACGCGGATGCCAAAAGTAGGCGCTTTAGGCGACGCAGATGGGACGGATTTACGCGGATTTTTAAATCTTTAATTCATAGGGGGGCTAGTTCAAATATGAGCTAATAGCCACTAAAAAATCCTATTAAATCATAAGCAATCCGCGTCATCAGTGTTCTATTCTATTTTGCTGAGTAGTTACCGATTTCTTTAGTTTTTTTCGTGACTTTCGTGCTTTTCGTGGACTAACTGTGGTTTTTGATTGATGGTGAAAGTAGGCCTTGAATAGGTCTAAATCTGTTACAATGCCCAGCTAACACAGCAGTACAATGTCCGGCACTACGCATTAACACTATCATAACAAGTTGAAAACCAAGTGGATTTAAAACATATAAGAAATTTTTCCATTATCGCGCATATCGATCATGGTAAATCGACGCTGGCGGATCGTTTTATTCAGATTTGCGGCGGCTTGAGCGCCAGGGAAATGTCCGCGCAAGTGCTCGACTCGATGGATATTGAGAAAGAGCGCGGCATCACCATTAAAGCGCAGAGCGTCACGCTGGATTTTAAAGCGAAAGACGGCGAGACCTATCAGCTTAATTTCATCGATACCCCGGGGCACGTGGATTTTTCTTATGAGGTTTCCAGATCTTTAGCGGCCTGCGAAGGTGCGCTGCTGGTTGTCGATGCGGCGCAGGGTGTTGAGGCGCAAAGCGTCGCCAACTGTTATACGGCGATAGAGCAGGGACTGGAAGTAGTTCCTGTTTTGAATAAAATTGATTTGCCTTCTGCCGAGCCTGAGCGGGTACAGGCTGAGATCGAAGAGGTGATTGGCATACCGGCTGACGAGGCGCTGATGATCAGTGCTAAAACAGGACTGGGCGTGCAGGATGTGCTGGAGCAGTTGGTGCTTAAAGTTCCGCCGCCGCAAGGTAATACAGACGGGCCATTGCAGGCGCTGATTATCGATTCCTGGTTTGACAGTTATCTGGGCGTGGTGTCGCTGGTCAGGATTATGCACGGCAGCATCCGCAGAAAGCAAAAGATCACCATCATGTCTACCGGCAAGTCGTTCATCGCTGAGAAGGTTGGGGTTTTTACCCCCAAACGGCTGGAAAAGGACATTTTAAACACCGGCGAAGTCGGCTATGTTGTTGCCGGTATTAAAGATATTTTCGGCGCGCCGGTCGGCGATACCATCACCTGGACCGATAACCCGGCTGCCGAACAGCTCACCGGTTTTCAACGGGTTCAACCGCGCGTTTTTGCCGGCTTGTATCCGGTCAGTTCCGATCATTATGAGGATTTACGCGAGGCGCTCAACAAGTTAAACCTCAATGATGCTTCCCTGCACTTTGAGCCGGAAACGTCCCAGGCTTTGGGTTTTGGTTTCCGTTGCGGTTTTCTCGGCATGTTGCACATGGAGATTGTGCAGGAGCGATTGGAAAGGGAATACGATGTCGATCTGATCACCACGGCGCCTACCGTTATCTATGAAGTCATCACCCAGAACGATCAGGTGTTGATGATCGATAATCCGGCCAAGCTGCCGGATATGGGTACAGTCAAAGAAATCAGGGAGCCCATTATTCGGGCCAATATCCTGGTGCCGCAGGCTTATCTGGGCGGCGTGATCACGTTGTGTATAGAAAAGCGCGGCGTGCAGAAAGACATGCAGTATGTCGGCAGGCAAGTATCTCTGCATTATGAAATGCCGCTCAGCGAAGTGGTGCTGGATTTCTTCGATCGCTTAAAATCGGTGAGCCGTGGCTTTGCATCGTTTGACTACGAGTTTTTGCGTTTCCAGCCGGCCGAGCTGGTTAAGTTGGACGTGTTGATTAACGCCGAAAAAGTCGATGCCTTGTCGATCATCGTGCATAAGGATTTGAGCCATAATCGGGGTCGTGATCTGGTTGAAAAGATGAAAGACCTGATTCCGCGGCAAATGTACGAAGTTGCGATCCAGGCGGCCATCGGCTCCAAGGTTATCGCCCGCTCCACCGTTAAAGCGATGCGGAAAAACGTGATTGCCAAATGTTACGGCGGCGATATCAGCCGTAAGAAAAAATTGCTGGAAAAACAAAAAGCCGGTAAAAAGCGCATGAAGCAGGTCGGCAATATTGAGATTCCTCAAGAGGCGTTTTTGGCTGTTTTACAGCTTAATAAGGAATAACCGTAAGGTACTCAGCAGTTAAAAATATAGAACACGGATGACACGGATGATACGGATTTAGACGGATTGAAACGGATTTTATAACGTTTTTATCCGTGTATATCAGCCAAATCCGTGTCATCCGTGTTCTATTATATCTTTTACCTTTTTACTTGAAATATACGAACATGGACTACGATTTTTCCTTTTTTCTTGCTGTCGGCTCGTTGGTTACCGGGGTAGTCTGGGGCGGTTATTTGCTGGTGCTCAAAGCTAGGGGAGAGGTTTTCGATGAAGAAAAAGAACCCATACTGGTAGAGTATGCGCGTTCTTTTTTTCCGGTGGTATTGATCGTGTTAGTGCTGCGCTCCTTCATAGCCGAGCCTTTTCGCATACCTTCAGCATCAATGATGCCGACTTTACTGATAGGCGATTTTATTCTGGTTAATAAATTCGCCTACGGAATACGCTTGCCGGTTATCAATAAAAAGATCATTGAACGGAATGAACCCAAGCGCGGCGACATAGTCGTTTTTCGTTATCCTAAAGACCCTACTGTCGATTATATCAAACGGGTGATTGGCTTGCCGGGCGACCGGGTCGCTTATTACGATAAAAAACTGCATATCAATGGCGAACCCATCAATCAAGTGTCTTTGGGGCGCTATCAGGGCGTCGGTCAAGGCGAGGATATGACCGGGAATGAACATTTGTTGGAAGATTTGACTGGTGTTGAGCACAGCATTTTGATCAGGAATGGTTCGATTTCAGCCGAAGGCGTTTATGTGGTGCCGCAAGGCAGTTATTTTGTGATGGGCGATAACCGCGATAACAGCAATGATAGCCGTTATTGGGGTACGGTTCCTGAAGAAAACCTGGTTGGACAGGCCTTTTTTATCTGGATGAGCTGGGACTGGCAGCATAAAGGTATAAGTCTTGAGCGTATTGGCACGGTGTTGAAATAAACTGCACTATACTTACATGGATGTAAGTAAGGGGCGTGAGCAGGAGCGGAAGCTTTACTTAAATTTTTATAATAAAAATTTGGAGAAAAAATGAACTTATCGTCTAAACGGCAGCAAGGTTTAACCCTGATTTCGATTGTTTTTATTCTGGGGCTGATCGGATTTTTTGTCTTATTGACACTTAAGATAATTCCGATTTATTCGGATCACGGCAAGGTGACGAGCGCTCTGGCGGCGTTAAAAGAAGATCCTAATCTTGCTGGGTTTAGTGAAACTGAAATCAGAACCAGCTTAAGCAAACGCTTTAATATCAATTATGTCTATGATGTTAAAAATGAAGATATTACAGTCGTTAAGCATGGCAATTATGTGAAAGTGGACATTGAGTATGAGACCGTCGTGAAATTGGTCGGCAACCTGAGTTTATTGGCCGAGTTTCATGACACTATCGAGGCTGGTCAGGAGTGATAAAAAAGCCTGAAGTGTTGTGCAAAAAGCTGGGTCTAGTCTTTAATAATCCTCAGCTTTTTACCGCGGCTTTAACGCATCGAAGCGCAAGTTCGAACAATAATGAACGGTTGGAGTTTTTGGGAGATTCAATTTTGGGTTTTGTTATTGCCCATAAGTTATATGAGTTATTCCCCAGTGCCAGCGAAGGCGTTCTAAGCCGGTTAAGAGCGAGTCTGGTCAATCAGAGCTCGCTGGCAGAGCTGGCCAGGAAGCATCAGTTGGGCGATTATTTGCTGCTGGGTTCGGGGGAGTTGAAAAGCGGCGGCTTTCGTCGTGACTCCATTCTGTCTGATGCACTGGAAGCCATTATCGGTGCGTTGTACAGCGATCAGGGCATGGATGTTTGTCAGCAATGGATCTTGCAGCTATTTGCGGAAAATCTGAAAAGTCTGTCGCTGGAAAATTGGCAGAAAGATCCCAAGACTCAATTGCAGGAGTTAATGCAGTCAAGAAAAATGGAGCTGCCGGATTATACCTTGATGACCATGTCCGGGCTTGCTCATGAGCAGACTTTCAAGGTGAAGTGCACAACGCCGTTAACAGCCGAGTCTTGTGTCGGCACCGGTAATTCCAGAAAAAAGGCCGAGCAGTCGGCGGCAGAGCTTATGCTCGAATTATTAAATAAGGATACTAAATGAATTGTGGTTTCGTTGCCCTGATTGGGCGGCCCAACGTCGGTAAATCAACATTGATGAATCATTTGTTGAAGCAGAAAATCAGCATCACCTCACGCAAGCCGCAAACAACCCGGCACCGAATCCTCGGCATTAACACCACTGACGCAGGCCAAGCCATTTATATGGATACGCCGGGCATGCATAACAGTGAAAAGCGGGCGTTGAACCGTTATTTAAATCGAACCGCTGATACGACTTTGCTGGGCGTCGATGTGATCGTCTGGCTGATCGACGGTTTGTCCTGGCATGAATATGACGAGGCGATCTTCAAAAAGCTGGAGCAGGCAGGGTTGCCGGTTATTCTCGCGGTTAACAAGGTTGATAAGGTCGCGGACAAGGAAGCCATTTTGACGTTCTTTAACGAAGCCCAGCATCGATTTCCGTTCAAGCATTTGGTGCCCATTTCCGCGTTAAAACGTACCAATCTCGACCAGCTGGAAAGCTTGATCATGGGGCTGTTGCCGGAACGGGATTTGATCTATCCCGAGGATCAGGTGACCGATCGATCCGAGCGCTTTTTAGCCGCTGAGATTGTCAGGGAAAAGCTGACCCGGCGCTTAGGCGATGAACTGCCTTATGAACTGGCGGTGGAGATTGAACGCTACGAAGAAAAATCCTACATCACCAAAATATACGCGATTATCTGGGTGGAGCGATTGACCCAAAAAAACATCGTGATCGGCAAGGACGGCGAGATGTTGAAAAAAGTCGGCACCGATGCTCGGGTGGATATAGAAAAACTGATCGGACAGAAGGTTTATTTGCAGCTTTGGGTTAAAGTCAAAAAAGGTTGGTCGGATAGTGAGCGAGCCTTGCAAAGCCTGGGCTTTAATGACTGAAACTGCAGTTTATTTGCAGCCTGCCTTTATCTTGCAGCAGCGCAAATACCGGGAAACTAGTCTGATTATTGATGCGTTAACCCGGGACTTCGGCCGGATTTCCCTGTTGGCCAAAGGTGTAAGAAAAGCCAAATCCAAAACAGCAGGGATCCTGCAACCCTTTATTCCGTTAACCATTTCCTATGTCGGCAAGGCCGAGTTAAAAACCCTGGTCGATGTCGAACGCCGCGTCTGTTCCCGACAGGCTTGCGGCATACACACCATCCCTGGAGATATAATTCAGCCGTTTAATGAGATCAAGGGGCTTGCCCTGTATTGCGGTTTTTATATCAACGAGCTGGTTGCTTGTTTTTTGCACAAATACGATCCTCACCCAGAAGTGTTCGGCTATTACGGCGAATGTTTATCTTCTCTGTCGGATGACTCCGGCATGGAAGCGGCATTGCGGCTGTTTGAGCTTAATCTGCTGGAGTGTGCGGGTTATGGTTTGCAGCTGGAATATGATGACCATGAAAAACCCATTGACTCATTAAAAAGATATGACTTTAATGTAGGGCAAGGGCCTGTTGCAGTCGTGGACGGACAGGTTTCAGGCAAGACTTTGCAGGCGCTTAGTTCCAGGGAATTAACCGATCCGCAAGTTTTAAGCGAAGCAAAGCTGCTGATGAGGACGGTCATTGATGTTTATTTGCAGGGCAGGCAACTTAAAAGCCGGGCGGTTATTAGTAAAGTCTTCGCAACCGCTCAACGGTTAGAAAAATAGAACGCAGATGACGCGGATTAGGCTGATAATCGCGGATAAACATATATACAATGATGTCTCTAAAAAAATCCGTGTAAATCTGCTTAATCCGCGTCATCAGCGTTCCATTATAAAATCATAAACACACTAAAATGAATAAAACACAGATCCTATTAGGCGTGAACATCGATCACGTCGCCACCTTGAGGCAGGCCAGAGGCACGCTTTACCCTGAACCGGTTCAGGCCGCATTGGTTGCTGAGCAGGCCGGCGCCGACGGCATTACCGCGCATTTGCGGGAAGACCGGCGGCATATCCAGGACAGGGATATTTATCTATTAAAAGACATGCTGCATACCCGGCTGAATTTGGAAATGGCGGTGACCGATGAAATGGTCGGTATCGCAATGAAAGTACAGCCCTATGCCTGCTGCCTGGTGCCGGAAAAACGGGAGGAATTGACTACCGAAGGGGGGCTAGATGTCGCGGGTAACTTACATCGCCTACAATGGGCTTGTGACCAATTGGCGTCCGCAGGTGTTGAAGTGTCGCTGTTTATCGATCCTGATGAAATGCAGATTGATGCAGCGGTAAAAGCCGGGGCACCGGTAGTCGAATTGCACACCGGGTGTTACGCCGATGCGAGCAATAGGTTACAGCAGGCTGAAGAGCTGGCGCGTATCAGGAAGGCTGCTGTTTACGCACACAGCGCCGGATTGCAAGTTAACGCAGGGCATGGTTTGAATTTTTACAATGTTGACGCCATCTGTGCGATACCGGAAATAGTCGAGCTTAATATCGGCCATTCGATTATTGCGCAGGCTGTATTTTCAGGGTTGGCTCAGGCGGTCAGGGATTTGAAGCGGATCATGCGCGAGGCAAGATTGGCGCAGGGTGGTTAATTTATGAACTTAGAAAATGCAGTTGAGCCACGGATAAACACGGATTGTCACAGATGAACAATGGGGGGCATCAATTCTTTGGATGTTCTCCGGGCGAGTCTTTAGTCTCACATAATATCAGCGTTTATTCGTGAAAATCTGTGGCTAACTGAAATTTATAGGATGCAAGGATGGCTTCCAAAACGGTTTTTTGGAGGCTATTTGTCTTTACATTGCAAAACCGTGTTTCTGCATCCTGTAAAGCAAGGTATCGCGGGAGATGCCCAGCAGTTTTGCAGATTTGCTGCGATTGCCTTTGGTGCGGTTCAGGGCTTGATGTATTAAATCGGCCTCTAAGGTATCCAGCTTTAGGCCGATTTCAGGCAGGGTGAAGTCCGTTGCAGCAGGCGCAGTGCTGATGGTTCTGGTTGTAAATTCAGACGGAAGGTTTTCCGGCTCGATGACTCTACCCGCTAACAAAATGCTGAGTCTTTCGCATAAGTTGCGTAATTCACGAATATTGCCCGGCCATGGGTAGGCTTTCAGCGCTTTTAAAGCGGGCTTGCTGAATTTGGGTGCAGTCAGGCTGTGCGCATCCTCGAATAAAACCAGAAAATGCTTGATCAGCGACTCAATATCTTCAGTGCGCTGTGCCAGCGGTGGTAATTCTAAAGGCACCACATTCAAACGGAAGTACAAGTCCGACCGGAACTCGCCGTTTTTGATTTGTTTGTCGAGGTCGGCGTTGGTTGCGGAAATAACGCGGACATCGACCTTATAAGGTTTGATTTCGCCAACCGCAAGACATTCACCGGACTCAAGAAAGCGCAATAATTTTGCCTGTATCGACAGCGGCAAGGAATTGATTTCATCAAGAAACAGGGTGCCGCCATCGGCTGCCTGAAACAAGCCTTGCTTGTCGGAACTCGCCCCTGTGAACGAGCCTTTTTTATGACCGAACAATTCCGATTCGATCAGGCTTTCAGGTAATGCCGCGCAATTTAAGGTGATAAAGGCCTTGTCGGCGCGAGCGCTGGTTTGTTGAATGGCTGATGCGAGTACTTCCTTGCCGGTGCCGGTTTCGCCCTTGAGCAACACAGTAACGTCGGTAGCTGCGACAATTTTGGCGCTACGGATTAAGGAATCCAGTGCGGGAGATTGACCGATGATCGCGTTAAAATGATCCATAGATGCCTCTTAATGTGATGCCATGTGAGTTGTAATTGCCATGGGATTAAGCCAGGGCATAGCGGCCAGTAGAGCCAGCACAATCATGAACAGGCCGATAGCCTGTTTGAAATGCTGCATTCTGGACAACCTTGTTAATATGCCGGTCATTATACCGACTCCCATGACCGCAGGTAAAGTTCCCAGTCCGAAAAACAGCATAGTCAGTGCGCTTTGCTTGATGTCACCTGCGGTTGCGGCGAGCGCCAAGGCCGAATAGACTAAGCCGCACGGCAGCCATCCCCACACCATGCCGAAAAGATAAGCTTGGCTGCAATTTTTGACCGGGATCAGTTTACGGCCGAAAGGCTCGATCATCTTCCAGAAACGCAGGCCTATTTTCTCGATATAGGCAAAGCGGGGGAACCATCCGGCTATATAAAGTCCCGCTCCGGTCATGATCGCAGCAGAAAGCAATTGCAGCAGTCTGTGTCCGCTGATTTCACCCATCGGCATGGTGATCAATGCTTCAATAATGCCCGCTAATGCCCCGGCTATCGTGTAACTGGTAATGCGGCCGATGTTGTAATTAAATACAAAGGGAAATAGCCTGCTTTTTTGGTTCCGTATTTCCGGGCTGAGGCTTAAGGTTAAGGTTCCGATAATGGAGCCGCACATGCCGATGCAGTGCATGCTGCTGAACAGACCCATCGTAAAAGCGACCAGGTATGAGGTGGTAAAGGCGAGATCAAATTCCATAGTCGCAGGGCATGATTAAAAAAGGCGCAAGGCAAAAGGCGTAAAGGCGTAAAGAGGGCCGGTTAGGTCACTCTTTCTGATTCGAATCTATTGAAACTGCGCAAGAATCTGTCCCTGAATCTTCTCGGCCATGGCTTTGCGGTTTTCAGCATCGCGGATAGGCCTGCCGACGACGATATAATCAGCGCCATTCTGGAAAGCCATTTCCACGCTGACCACGCGTTTTTGATCGTCTTCTTCGCGATTATCGACAGGCCTGATGCCGGGTGTGATGACCAGCAGCTTATGATCCAACTCCTCTCTCAGCATCGCGACTTCAAGCCCGGATGAGACAATGCCGTCGCAGCCGATTTGCAGGGCGCGTTTGGCGCGGGATAAAACCAACTCGCGGACGTCGCAGGCGAAGCCCAAGTCGTCAAGGTCGCCGCGATCCAGGCTGGTTAACGCCGTTACGGCCAACACCTTAAGGTCGCCTTTTTCCTTGGCGGCGGCTTCCATAATCGCATCGTTGCCGTGTATGGTGGCAAGGTCCACACCCTTGCTGCTCAAGGCTTTAATGGCCCGGCCCACGGTGGCGGGAACATCAAAAAACTTCAGATCGACAAAGATTTTTTTATTTTGCTGCTTTAGCCATTCAATAAAACCGAAATAATCGCCCGCCATGAACAGTTCCATGCCGACTTTGTAAAAGATCACCGAGTCGCCGAGTTCTTCGACCAAAGCCTGCGCTTCGGGAATGCTGGGGACATCCAGCGCCATGATTAATCGTTCGCGGACGGGGATGGATTTGGTTGAGATAAATGATTGGGGCATAGTAGACACAAAGTAAAAAATAAAAATTCTGTAGGATGGGCTGAGGCGCGAAGCCCGTCGTTGTTCGCGTGAGGGCTACGGCTTATTCAGTCACCAAGCCTTGTTCATGCCAAGCCTGTATTCCGCCGTTCATTAAGTAAACCTTGGAAAATCCCGCCGACTTTAATATCAGCTGGGCTTGTGCGGAACGTAGGCCAGCTTGGCATTGGGTGATAACCAGGCGGTTTTTATAAGGTTCAAGTTCCGATAGCCGTTCATTCAATTGGGATAGCGGAATATGAATGGCGCCGTGAATACGGTGTTCATTCCAGTCGTCATTTTCACGCACATCGACAATAACAGCTTTGTCTTTGACGCGCATTGTTGCAGCTTCTTTAGGCGAGATAACATCAGATTCCGCAACGGCAAAAGGGCTGGCCATTAATAAAAAAACACCGAGTTGGCAATACTTTGAAAACAGACGCATTCAAACGCTCCCAAATAATAAGTCGACATATATTACCGGAACTTGTTTTAACGGTGAATGTTAAAATTCACTATTGTCACAATAATCCCCGATTATGAACTCAACATTGATACAAATGACCTTGATAATGGCGTGCGGCGCAGGATGGCGATTTGCCAAGCCGGCGGGCTTATCAGCCGAGCAAACGCGGCGGGTGCTGACCACGGTGGTCTATTACTTACTGCTCCCTGCCATGGTTCTTGATGTGTTATGGACTGCTGATATCGGTTTGCATTCGTTTCAGTATACCTTGCTGGGCGTGGGCAGTATTGTTTTTGCGATGCTCTGCCTGTGGATGGTTGGCGTACTGTTCAAATTTGAACACCGGCGCTTGGGCGCGATGATACTGGCGGCGGGATTTCCAAATGTGACTTATCTGGGCTTGCCGGTTTTAGAACAAACCTTTGGCAGTTGGGCCAGGTCGGTGGTCATACAGATGGACTTGTTTGCAGTCACGCCGTTATTGTTTACCGTTGGTGTGATGGTTGCGCGGCGCTACGGCGAGGAGACCGCAGAAAAGCCAAGATCGTTATGGCTGTTTTTTAACGCGCCGCCATTCTGGGCGGCGGCTGTTGCGGTTATCCTGAATATTAACGGTTTCGTCGCCCCGGCTTGGCTTTTGGGCGTACTACAAAAACTGTCGGCCGGCGTTGTGCCGTTGATGTTGTTTTCGTTGGGATTAGCCTTAAGCTGGAAAGCGGTAACCGTCCGTAATATCCCGTATGTCATCCCCGTTATGGTTATTAAGATGGCGTTAATGCCGTTGTTTGCGATGGTTCTGGTCGGGTATTTGCCTATAACCGGCGAATATCGGGCGGCGGCAGTGCTTGACCTGTCCATGCCGAGCATGTTGCTGGGCATTGTTTTTTGCGACCGTTACCGGCTGGACAGCTCGCTGTATGCAATGGCGGTAACGGTAACGACGGCAATCAGCCTGGTTGCGCTGCCGTTTTGGCATAGTGTGTTGATGAACGGCGGGCGTTGGTTTTTGTAGTTTCGTAGGTTGAGTCAGCGATAGTGTAAGCAAGTACTTCGCAGCAAATGTCCAGGACTCGCTCCTAAAGCTAATGTCTCAAGCCACAGCAAGCCGGTAATAGAGTTCGGCATTCTCGGTCAATTTGGCAACCACTTTTGCATCGAGATGGCCGGTTTCAACGCGCGACTGTAAATCGTTCAGAATATACTCAAGGCTCATGGTGCGGCGATAAGGCCTTTGTTGCGCCAAAGCCTGGAAAATATCGGCAACGGCAATGATGCGACATTCCAGATCGAGTTTTTTGGTGCCGTTTTTAAAAGGATAACCATCGCCGATCAGTGTTTCATGGTGGAATCCGGCCCATACAGGTATCTTTGATCCTTCAAACACGCGTTGCAGTATGCGGAAGGTATCGTAACTATGACGGTGCATCGTAGCTCGTTCCTCCGGCGTCAGGCTGCCGGGTTTGTCGATGATGTCTTCCGATACCCGCAACTTGCCGATGTCGTGCAACAGTCCGGCGATTTCAACCTGCTCCAGTTCGTAACCTTTAATGCCGAAATCCATAGCCAATTGCCGGGCGATATGCGCTACCCGTTGCGAGTGTTCGTCGGTGTACGGGGATTTGGCGTCCACCACCCGCGAAAACAGCCGCGCCAGCTCTTTGAGGGCCGGAATATCGAGCAGGGTCGCTGGAATATGGCTGCCGATGCTGCGTAAATCTTCATCCAGGTATTCGGGTTCCATTGCCAGCCAAAAAGCCTCGACATCGGCGATTTCGGCAAAGGCGTCCACCAGCTCCGGCGCAAACAATATGCCGGACAGCGATTTGATTTGCGCGATAATCGCCGGATACTCGGTCAAAATCTGTCCGGTGTTCAGGAAAGGCGATTGAAGCATATCGATGCGATCCGACAGATACAGCAGATTGGCGCGCAAGCGAATGTGATGATCGACCGGGAGCTCCAGCAGTGTTTCCCAGCGGGTGTGGTGGTAGCGAATCTCGGCGGACAAATGGGCCAGCGGCTGACAGGCCGACAAATAAGCGGCACCGCGGATGCAATGATCTTCTGCACCGTCCCATTCCAGTGTTTCTATGAGCTGGTGGTGCTCATGGATTCTGGAAACCCCGCAATCATGCAGCATGCCGGAATAAAGGATGGACAGGCATTCAACTTCCGGCCAATTAAGTTGCAGGGCAATAGCCCTGGCCATGACCGCCACCCGTTTGCCGTGCCTGACTTCGTCAACTCCCACTAAATCCAGTGCGCAAGTTAATGCGGTAATGGCGTTGTGCATATCGATAGGGTGCAGTTTCATGGCGTTTCAGGCTCCGCTGGGTGATGAATCGGTTCCTCGATTTTGACAGGCGAGCGGTTAATTGTCTTTAAAAACTTGCATGGTGAAGTGATGTTTTGCTGTTTGTACTGGCTCCGAGTCAGGGCAACCCGTATAGCCTTTTTTCACGCTATAATCTTGCGAACTCAACGAACATGCCTTGCCGAAACTGGATAATCTGCGGGTATCAATAAGTCGGCAGCTTCTCGTAAGCAGACTATAACTTAATAACTTTGGTTTTTACCATGAACCCAACCCTAGAAATATTCTCCCAAGGCGAAGAAGTCGTTACCGGGCAAATCGTCGATACCAATGCGGCCTGGTTGTCGGAGCAGGCTGTCACGATGGGCTTTACCGTAACCCGGCATACCGCTGTGGGCGACAAACTCGATGATCTGATAGCCCTGCTACGGGAGATTTCAGCCCGCGCAGATTGTTGCATTTGCACAGGGGGACTTGGGCCTACCAGCGATGATTTGACCGCCGAGGCTGTCGCCAAAGCGTTCGGCCTGTCGCTGGAATTTGACGAGGTTGCCTTTGAGCAGATTCAGCGCTTTTTTGCGCACAGGAATCGGGCGATGCCCGAATCGAACCGCAAGCAGGCGATGTTTCCAAAGGGCGCCGAGCGCATCGACAATGACTGGGGCACTGCGCCGGGCTTTTCCCTGCAAGCCGGGCGCTGCTGGTTTGCCTTTGTTCCGGGCGTACCTATGGAAATGCGCCATTTGTTTTTGGAATTCATCCAACCAACGCTGGCAAGCCGGTTTTTATTGCGGCCCGACAGGTTAATCACGATCAGAACGTTTGGCCTAGGCGAGTCGGCCATACAACAGCGCATCGGCGCGATTGAAATCCCGGTCCAGGTGCAGCTGGGTTTTCGTGCAGGCCCGGATGATGTGCAAACCAAGTTGCTGTTTCCGCAGGATTATCCTGAGGCCGCCTTGACTGCGTTGGTCGATAAAGTTGCAGCAGAGCTGGGCGATCATGTTTTTGCAATTGGTGGCTTGGGGCAGGCCAGCGGCGATTTGGTGTTTACCGTCGATCAGCTGATGACAGCAGGGAAACATACGCTGGCTGTCGTGGAAACAGCCAGCCAGGGCTTGCTCGCGGCCAAGTGCATAGGCGCAGACGGGCTGCTGGAAACCCGTTATGAGCAATCCCTGGTAAGGCTGGGGCAAAAGCTCGGGATCGCCGTCAATACCGATGATTTACCGGCAACCGCACAGGCCATTGCCAGCAAAATACATAAGACCGGGAATGCAGATTTTGTGCTGGTTCAGCTCTATTCCGGGGACAAGAAAACATTTCACGATAAAGACCAGGCCATTATTCTATATAATACGCTGCTGACTAAAGATGGATTTTTTCAAACCACCGGATCAGTGGCAGGCCCTATCGAACGCAAACAAAATCAGGCGGCGTTACTGGCACTGGATTTATTGCGACGCAATTTACAACATAAAGAACTTTAAAAATGCCCTTATTACGATTGACCAACGTTTCCATCGCTTTTGGAACTCATGCTTTATTGAAAAATGCCGACTTCCAGTTGGATGCCGGGGAACGGGTAGGCTTGTTAGGCCGCAACGGCGAGGGCAAATCAACCTTGATGAAGATCATCGCCGGTAGTATCCAGGCCGATCATGGCGACATCTGGCGGCAGCCGGGATTAAGGCTGGCATGGCTGGAGCAAACGCCCGATTTGCCGGATGATGCGACCATCTACGACGCCGTTGCCGGTGGATTGGGCGAGCTGGGCGAGTGGATCACCCGTTATCACGCGCTGTCGTTAACGATGGATTACGATGATGACAAGGCCCTGAATGAACTGGGCGATTTGCAGCACAAGCTGGAAGCTCATAACGGCTGGCATTTTCAGCAACGGGTTGAAACCACCTTAAGCAAACTGGATTTGCCCGGCGACTTAAAGATTAACGGCTTGTCCGGCGGTTGGAAGCGGCGTGTAGCCTTGGCAAGAGCCTTGGTTATAGATCCTGAAGTATTATTACTTGATGAGCCGACCAATCATTTAGATTTTGAAAGCATTACCTGGCTGGAAGAGCAGATGCTGAATTTTCAGGGCGCAGTGTTATTCGTGACCCATGACCGGTCGTTTCTGCAAAAACTGGCAACCCGGATTATTGATCTGGATCGCGGTAATCTGGTGTCCTGGCAGGGCAGTTATGACGATTATCTGGCCCGCAAAGCCGCCGCGCTGGAGGACGAAGCCAACCAAAATGCCGAGTTCGACAAGAAGCTGGCCGATGAGGAAGTCTGGATCAGACAGGGCGTAAAAGCTAGGCGTACACGTAATGAAGGCCGGGTCAGGGCGCTGGAAAAATTGCGTAACGAACGCGCCCAGCGCCGCAACACCCAAGGTACCAGCAAAATATCCCTGGACAGGGGCGATGCTTCCGGTAAAAAAGTCATCGAAGTTAACGATATTTGCTTTGGTTACGGCGACAGGCAGATTATCAATCATTTTTCCACGCTGATTCAGCGCGGCGACAAAATCGGCCTGATCGGCGCGAACGGCGCAGGCAAATCGACCTTGTTGAAATTGCTGTTGAAGCAGTTGGAACCCAACAGCGGCACGGTAGAGCAGGGCACTAAGCTTGAAATCGCCTACTTCGACCAGTTGCGCGACCAGCTCGACCCGGAAATGACCGTCGCCGATACCGTTGCCGACGGCAATGACTTTGTCGAAATCGCCGGTAACCAACGGCATGTGATGTCGTATCTGGGGGATTTTCTGTTTGCCCCGGCCAGAGCGCGTTCGCCGGTCAAAAGCTTGTCGGGCGGCGAGAAAAACCGCTTGCTGCTGGCACGGCTGTTTACCAAACCTTCCAACCTGATCGTCATGGACGAACCGACCAACGATCTGGATTTGGAAACTCTGGAGCTGCTGGAAGAAAAGCTGGTCGACTTTGACGGCACCTTGCTGCTGGTGAGTCATGACCGGGCTTTTCTGGACAACGTAGTGACCAGCGTCTTTGTGCTGGACGGCTCCGGCGAAGTCGATGAGTTTGTCGGCGGCTACAGCGATTGGATGAGCCATGCCAAGCAGGCTAAACAGGCTGAAACGGCCAAGGTAATCAAGCAGGAAAAACCGGCGGCGAAGCCCGCCGCTGTGTCCACTGGGGTGAAAAAAAAGCTAAGCTTTAAAGAGCAACAGGAGCTGAATAAACTGCCGGAGCTGATCGGTGAGCTTGAAGCCAGACAAGCGGAATTAAACCGGCAAGTCAGTGCGCCCGAGTTCTATAAACAGGATCAAACCGTCGTGACCAAAACCCTGGATGAGTTGAAACAAATCGATGAAAGACTGGAGCAAGTTTACAGTCGATGGGATGAGCTGGAAGCGCTGACCGAGGCAAATAGCGGTTAGGTCATTGCGCTAAAACGCAATATCGATTATCCTACCCGGCTTCCCGTGATCTACGGAAAGCGAAACAATAGGAGAGATGGCCGAGCGGTCGAAGGCGCACGCCTGGAAAGTGTGTATACGGCAACGTATCGAGGGTTCGAATCCCTCTCCCTCCGCCAAACAACGATTTACTGAGGTTCAGTAAAGTACAAAAACCCGCAAGTCATATGACTTAGCGGGTTTTTTATTGTCCACTGGTAAAAGTAAGCAAGTAATCCCGCAAGACAATTGCCGATTCACTGAGCAGCATTGAGCGCGTGGGGGTATATTTGAAAAACAAAAATCCTTATGCCTCAGTTATAAAGGCTTGCAGGTAAATGTTCTATTGTCTCTCTCATTTTATTGAGCGCATCAATATCACAGCTCCAGTACAGGATTCTTCAAGTCGGACAAGGTTCATCAATACGCTTTAGGGCAATCGCGCTTAAATAAAGCGATATGGTGCAGATTTCTGCTTAGTGATTTTAAGTTCTGTTTTAAAAATCAGGGAAAAACATAAACGGAGCCGCGACTTCAGTCGCGCACGAGTCATAACGCCAGTTGTGAAGGAAATATAACTACTGGCGCGACTAAAGTCGCGGCTCCAATAACCTGAAAGTTAAAATAACCACATTTATACGCAATTGATCAGCCAGTGATTATAAAATCCAAGCTTAATTTAAGCGCGATTGCCCTGTAAGTAGCATTGATCTTTCGCAAATCAACGCTTTCACAGCGCAAAATAAAATAATGTTGCGTTAATCAAAACTCATCATTTTTCATAAAACCACTAACTCAAAAACATCGCATCCCCATAGCTGAAGAACCGGTAAGATTCATCAATCGCATGGCTATAGGCGTTGATAATGTGCTCGTAACCGGCAAACGCCGAAACCAGCATCAGCAAGGTAGACTCGGGCAGGTGGAAGTTGGTCAACATCGCATCGACTGATTTGAATTGATAGCCGGGAGTAACAAACAAGTCGGTATCGCCAAAACCAGCTTCCAGTCGGCCGCTTTTAGATGCCGATTCCAGCGCCCTGACCGCCGTCGTGCCTATCGCGATAACCCGCCCTCCCCTTGCCCTGGCTTGTTGAACCGCCGCCACCGTCTCCGGCAGCACGGCAAAATATTCCTTGTGCATTAAGTGTTCGGATAAGTCTTCCACTCTAACCGGCTGAAAGGTGCCGCTGCCGACATGCAAGGTCACAAAAACGGTTTGCACGCCTTTGGCTTTAAGCTTTTCCATCATGGCTTGATCAAAATGCAGGCCTGCGGTGGGCGCTGCAACGGCTCCCGCCTCTCTGGCAAAAACCGTCTGATAGCGGGTCAGATCAGATTGATCATCTTCACGGGTAATATAAGGCGGCAATGGCATATGGCCGATTTGCTCCAGTATATAAAGCAAACTATGTTCGCCTTTAAATTCCAGCTGAAACAGGTCGTCCGCCCGGCCCAATACTTCGCAGCAATAGCCATGATCCAATTCAATCAAGGTACCGGGCTTCGACGATTTGCTCGATCTGACATGCGCGATAGCGCGGTGGTCATCCAGAATGCGCTCGAT
Organism: Methylobacter sp.; assembly: GCA_030679035.1. GTDB lineage: Bacteria > Pseudomonadota > Gammaproteobacteria > Methylococcales > Methylomonadaceae > Methylobacter_A. Next base: position 53,459 of record JAUXTH010000154.1, read on the forward strand.
AAGAATCTCGACCTTGCCGCCGCTGTGTTTTGTGCCGAACAGCCTGGCCGGTATCACTTTGGTGTCATTAAAAATCAGCAGATCACGCTCATCAATTAACTCGATAAAATCGGTAAATTGCCGGTCGGTTATCCGTCCGGTATTTCGATCCATGCATAACAGGCGACTTGCGTCGCGCTCTGCCAAGGGTTTTTGCGCAATTAGCGCTTCGGGTAACAGGTAGTTAAAATCGCTTTTTTTCATAGCGGGCGATGTTATCAGGTTAGGCTTTCAAATACACCTTAAAAAAAATTGGCGTTATTGCTGAACTTTGCCTATAATGCACGTTCTTTGCCGGGGTGGCGGAACTGGTAGACGCGCCGGATTCAAAATCCGGTTGGGGTGACTCAGTGCCGGTTCGATTCCGGCCCTCGGTACCAAATACAGGTTCAGAGCCGTGCAAAGAACTACAAAAACCCGCAAGCTGTCTGGCTTCGCGGGTTTTTTATTGTCCAACGAAATGCAACCGAATACAGCGATATTCACCTAAAAGTATGTCCTTTGCTATAGAGTGCAAAGATCACGCACCCTATACCTCGTATAATTCACATTATGCAAAATGTCACTTATTTTGCTTGTCCGCGACTTTATCAGAACTCACTTCCGGCTGTGCCTACTGTTCAAACAGTAGTGCTACGCGCTGTTTTGGGAAGGGAGCAAACGCGCCAACTTCTAAAGATATTTGTTATTTAGTCGAATATCTCTAACTGTTAGGTGATTGTACTTAGTTGTTGCTACAATCCGAATTAAGCGGCGGTAAGGCTTTAAGCTGAGTTGCTATGGATTTTTCATTTTAACAACAATTACATAAAATCATGAAAAAGAACAAGGGATGTATTGGCCGTATAAATAAATTTATGGCATTAGTGGTATGCGTAGCTCTGCTTTACGGGTGCTCAATTAATCATGCTGCACAGGCACCAACCCCTTTGGATTACAAACAAGTAAAGCTTGGGGCGTCGCGTACAGAAACAATAGCGTTGCTTGGCTTCCCTAAGCTTACAGATCAAAAAGATAACAAGAAGGTTGATTTATTTGATTTATTTGATGGCTACCACTCTGCAACTAAAGCACGAATTATTCTATATGTTGCGGGTGATCTATTGACAATAGGCCTATCTGAAATAATCTTTTGGCCTATAGAGTCAGGTATTTTTGATGGGCAAAAGTGTCGCGGCTCAGTTGCTTATGATGTTAATGACCTAGTTACGGGTTACGAGTTTTTGGATGTCCATGGCAAGCATTTGTGGTTTTCACCTCCCACCGCCTCAAGTAAGGAAGGGGTGCCACTTGAGGCATGTACAGGCTCAAGGCCAAGTGATATTAGGAAGACATCAGGCTACGAAAATATGACAGACGATGAAATACGTATTCATGGTAAAGATCATGGATTCATTGTTTGCCCTGAATCAAGCCCTAGGAGTCTGTCGGATTTAGCAGATCAAAAAGTGTTAAAATAGCCCCACCGAAACACTGAATCAAAAACAAAAATGGCTACCCAATTCATCCTGATAGATCGCGATACCCCTTACATTCTACCTCCGTGTGTTCAGGACTATTTGCCCGAAGAGCACATGGCCCGTTTTGTTGTGGAGATTGTTGATCAACTGGATTTAGGAACGCTATCAGCCGTCTATGCGGGCAAAGGAAAACGTCCCTATCATCCGGCGATGCTGTTAGCGTTGTTATTCTACGGCTACGCGACCGGCGTGTTTTCCAGTCGCAAGTTGGAGAAAGCCACTCATGATTCGATGGCCTTCAAATACATCTGCGCCAACGAAAACCCAGATCACGACACCATCAACAGCTTCCGCAAACGCTTTGGCAAAGAGATTGAAGGCTTGTTTGTCGAGATATTGGTGCTTGCCGAAGCCTTGGGGCTGCTTAAGCTGGGCACAGTGAGCCTGGACGGCACCAAAATCAAAGCCAATGCCAGCAAACACAAAGCCTTGAGTTGGGATTACGCCAATCAACTGGAAGCCCAGTTCAAACAGGAAGTCGACGCCCTGATGAAGCTGGCGGAAGCCGCCGATAACACGCCTCTTCCCGAAGACATGGATGTGCCCAAGGAGCTCAAGCGCCGCCAAGACCGATTAGTGGTGATTGCCAAAGCCAAACAGGAAATCCAGGCCCGCGCGAAAGTGCGTTACGCGCAAGAAAAAGCCGAGTATGACGAAAAGCTGGCCAAGCGTGAAAAACACCTGAGTGAAACCGACAAGAAAATGGGCGGCAAAGTCCCCCAAGCGCCTACCGATGCGCCTCAGGGCAAAGATCAAGTCAGCTTGACCGATGAAGAGTCCCGCATCATACCGACCCCTAATGGTTTTGAGCAAGCCTATAACGCCCAAGCCAGCGTTGATATTGCCAGCCACCTGATCGTTGCTCATCACATCACCCAACACACCAACGACAAACAAGAAATCGAACCCACCTTAACCAAACTGGGAGAGCTCCCGAAATGCCTGGGAACTGTTGGCAACCTGTTGGCCGACACCGGTTACTTCAGTCAGGCAAATGTAAAAGCGTGCGCTGACGCAAAGATAAACCCGTACATCGCCCCAAAGCGGCAAAGCCATAACCAAACCCTTGAAGCCCGGTTTCAGCATCAGCCGGAAATAGACGAGCCCCCCTTGTCGCCGGTTGAGGCCATGACCCATCGCTTAACAACCAAAGCGGGCAAAGCGCTTTACGGCAAGCGAAAATCAACCGTTGAAACCGTGTTTGGCATCATTAAACACGTTCAGGGGTTCAGGCAATTCCATGTTCGAGGCCTGGAATCCGTCCAAAGTGAATGGAATTTAGTCTGTATAGGCTGGAATTTGAAAAGAATGCATGTATTGAGAGGGTAATAGAGGGAAAAAGAGCTTTGAGCAGGTCATAAAACAGAACCATGGGCATTAAAAATCCCAACAAACCACTTTTTTAAATTTTAAACGCGATTAGATGCGCGGGTAAGTGCTGTTAATCCGACGGACTCCTAGGCTTTAAAAACCTATGCCGCATTGATAATTGCATTCTTGTATTAATTTATTTTCTTAGTAGCAAAACTAAGCAGCGGTAAGTTGCTAAACTGAGTTGATGAAAGGCTTTTCTTAATAAGAACTATTAATGTCATGAACAATTATAAACAAATTATTTTTATGAGCTTGCTTGTTTTATTCGTGATGACCCAGAAAAGCATAGCAGCAACACTTGTTCAATGCGGAGAGAGCAGTACCCACACTGGCGGTGAATTTAATGTAATTGGTACCAACAATAATTTTCCTTCTCTACGAAATGGGCCTGGAAATAAATCTGAAAAAATCATCAATGAAACGGCAACAAGTATGAGTACAGTAACCCAATATATGGGGCTTGATGATTCTGTAACTATCAATGAGGAGTGTACAAATAATGGTTGGTCATTGGTACGAGTTATAAAACCCGCTTATCTTAAAGATTCGTACCATGGATGGGTTGAATCAAAGTACATTGATAAAGGACAGTCGACTGAAAATACTGATAAATACAGTGGAAAAATTCCTTCTTACGTCTTAGACCCTTATACTAAAAAAGAATACCCAAAAACAGTACAAAAATATAAATCCAGATTAAAAGAAATCGAGTTATTGCGAAAAAAAGCAGCAATAATGGTGATCGATAGTGGAAAATGTGATCAAGTTATAGCGTCAGAAGTTGACACAGATAGTCCATTAAAAGATCTACGCTTTTATGTTGATTGTGAAGGATATACAAGATTTTATCTTACCGAAAGTGAAATAGTGAAAGATTCAACTGTAAAGACTCAAAAAGAAAAGGCTTGGTCTATAGAGAATGCACTTGCTTCATGCAAACAAGCTATAAAAGATAGGGCTCTAATTCCTTCCGAAGCAGAAATTCACGACATCATGGGAACAACTTTTTCAGAATCACCAGTAACACATAACGTTGTTTTAGAAATGAAATTTGAGGCAAAAAATGCATTTGGTGTAAACATTCCTTATGCAGCTATTTGTCACTTTGAGCCAGGAAGGGTGGGTACAATTGACATAACCAATAGATCTAACTAGCTTATGGGTAGTTAGATCACTGAATATAGGATATAAATGCAAACTAAAAATATTGTAATAATTGCCAGTCTGACCGTTGTTAGTCTGATGTTTGGTTTGTTCTGGGTTATAGCTCCCGCACTTATGAAAGATAAGGTTGTTGGGTTAGTTACTTTTGCAAGTGCAGACCGTCAGTGTTTTAACTACTACAAAAATAAAGAAGACTACTTTAAAGATCCTGACTCTGCATATATAGAAAGTCGTCGTATATTAACCAAAAAAGATAATTTAGAAGAATTAAAAGCTCTTCAAGAAATTATTGAGATTGATAAGGTCCTTAAAATTAAGGAATATGATTCTGTCGTACAGATAAAGGTGAGAGCACGTAACAGTATGGGGGGCTATACTTCTGATGATATTTATTGCCCTCTTGTGGATAAAAAGTTCAATAGAATTGATTTATTGAGATATGACGTACTTTATTCAATAAAAAAATCTACTGAGGAAGTCGAACTAATAAAAGAGAAATGCACTACAGTAATTGGGTTTTCTGACACCCATAAAGAAAGTTGCCTACGAGTTAATCCTGATGGATCTCATTAGCCGCAATAAGCCTTTAAGAGATAGCCAGGACTAGATAGAATAGTCTGTAAGTGTTCTTTAAATGCTATTTGTAAATGTACTTCAGTTAAAAATTAAATTAATGCGTAAATATAAAGCATAATTAATTTAAATACATAAGAATTTTTGCCATTAAGTTATTTTAACATAGCTTATGTAAATACTAATATTAGGTAAGAAATAGGCGCGCCACCTAAATTGTTCTGTCGAATAAATTTATTATCATCATCTGCTAGTTGTGTTTACTTGTGTTCCACTTCGTAAACTCAAATAAAAACATCTAATATATAAATATTAAGCGAACTGATAAAAGATAAGAATACGAAGAAAGGGAAAAGTAAAAATGGATTCACTTGTTCAAATATTCAATAGTTTCACAGAATCGCCTATCGGTCAAATAATCATATCTACTATAAGTTCAGGCGGGATAGTTAGCCTATGGTTTAAAAATCGATCAGACAAAGAAATAGAAAGGATAAAAAAACAACTCGAAATTTATTACTTTAACGAGACTCTAGGAAGAATTAGAGCAGACGATCAGCAAGCAACAGCAATAAAAAAAATATGGGATACATTTTCCGACTGGACTATTGAGTTACAAAATTTTGTTATACACGGACAATTAATGTCAGGTTCAGATGAATATACCCAAAAAATTGGACAAGAAAAATTCAATGAATCCTTGAACGTAATTGGGTTGAAACTGAAATCAATGGAAAATGAACTGAATAAATTTGCAGTTCAAATTGATGAAGAAACTTACAGCAAAACATTGGAAACTTATATCCAAATATCTTCATTTTTCTCGGAATATGTCGAAAGAATTCAAAAGGTTTCTCAACAAGCAATATTAACTAACCCTGAAAAATACCAAGAAAATAAAAGCAGAATTTCAAACGAAATTAAAAAAATTGAACTCGTCAAAATCCAAGCAATCTTAAACCCGTTAGTTCAGTTAATGCGTGTAAAATTGAGAATAATTGATCTCTAAAAATCACTACCACCAAAACGAAAATGTATTAGCTTTTGGGGCAAAAGCTGAAAAAACCATCAATGAAGAAGACCCCACATAATGCGTGCTATGCAAAAAAGCCCCGGTGTTTTTCATTTTACACTGTTTTTTTCTACATAAGGCAAGTGTATGAAATAAGGGCGGACGACTTAAAAGATGATTTTTAGAGTGCTTCTATCCTGAAATTACTATTTAGTTAAAAACTTGTTAAAAATCATTAGCTAAAAAAATTTGGTGTGTTTTTGAACAAAGCCTCATAGTTATACACAAGCGGATCAACTAGCTAGACGTACCTTTCTACCCTACACAGTAGCTAAACCAGACTAAACAGCTAACTTTAAACACAGGCTAAATTTAACTGTCTTGGCAAGTTAGCTTATTTTGTAGATGGTTGGGTCGATTAATTTAATCTTGTGGCTTTAGCGGCAACACGGATAGAAGTTTTTAGAATTGAAAAAAATGTTTAGAGTTTTACAGAGTTGTGACGTAAAAATTAAGGCGGGAGTGATACCGGCTTTTTATGTCTAAAATTCCGGCAAGTGTTGCGGATATTTTTATTTTTTAGGGTGCAGGAATCAAATTTATGTCCTTTTTTATATCCTTTTGATGATTCATGGCTTTATGCTATTTACTATCAATTAGTTATGACTGATTCGATTCCGGCCATCGTACCAAACATAGGTTCAGAGCCGTGCAAAGAACTATAAAAACCCGCAAGTCATAAGACTTCGCGGGTTTTTTATTGTCCAACGAAATACAGTAACCTTTACAGTAACTTTCGCCCCGTACAAACAGTTACTGCATGAAAGTACCAACTGAAGGCTGCCCTGCTTAAGCGTAATACTACATGAGCTGTCTTCAATACTTAACTGACATTGCCCTACTGCGGATCGCCCCCTTTCACTTGGCAGCCGGATTGAACAGCCAAGGTAAATGCGCAAGGCGCGTGACCGGTTACCTGGCGATCAAGGCGGGCGGAACAACCGGCGTCTTCCATGATCGCCTGTTTGCCGTCTTTACTGCACAACAACAGCACTGCGTACGGATTCTGATACTGTGCTTTCAGCACATAAGGCTGGAATTCCGGGGCCAGCAGACTGGGGTCGTGACGGGTGGCCAATTTCAAAATGTTTTCATTCGTGTCGAACGGCATCTCAGGTAGACTTTCGAAATACGTATCTACCGCCGAACTCAGATTCATCATTTTGGTAGACAAAATACCCCTCTCTTTGGCATCGGTAGTAGCCGCAATAGAGGCACAGGCGCCTAACAGCAAGGCGGCAATTAGACTAATTAATATGCGGTGTTTCATGGTATTAGCTCCAGTAAATCATGTGGCTGTTTTCGTCGATGCCGGTATCCAAACTCCAGCTTGCCAGGGTATCCAGTGGAGACTCCTGGTTTTGCAGCGACAACGCCAGCCAACCCCATAATTCCACTATATTGTTTAACGCTTTCTGTAATAGCTCCTCAAAATTCATGGTGAGGCCGCCGGGAACATCCAGGTGCCGGATATATTCGACTTCAGGAACAATCGGATAAACCAGACCATGATGGGCGGCCACATGACGAGCAAAAGGGAACAACTTATTACCACTTTGGGCTAGCTTCATCATGCTGCGCATCGCGCCGTGCCAGTCATGCACTTTGGGCGGCTTAAGTTGCGGTTCAAAGCTGGAATAAACATCGGTCAGCATATCCTGCCATAGCTGGGCTACATCCCTATCCATGAGGCCTCGATTGGTCACATCTGAGGTATCGTCCACGTTGATCGATATTTGCCGGTTAAACTCCAGCGCCCCCATATTGAGCGTACTGTGGGCGTATACGTCCTGGGACATCTCACAGCGCCGGTGTTTGGTTTTATTTTCCTCGTAAGGCCCCACCTTCAGGTTGACTACCGGATGTATGGTGCCGTCGGTGGCGACATGGGCGGCAAAACCGAACAGCCAAGCCATGCACTTTTGGCGCACGTCGGTATCCGCTATGTCGCGTATCTTGGCGACCCCGTTGCGCAATAATGCCACCGCGTGCCCTTTGTGCATGGCATCGGCCCAAGCGCTGGAATTGCTGTCCAATACGTCGAGATAGGGGTAATCGGGGGCTACCGCCCCGACGATGCAAAACTTTTTCCAATTGCCCAACGCCTGCCTGGCATCTTTATGCAACAAGCCTTCACGACGGTTGCGGACTTCCTCAATGGCTTTCTGTGCCAGGGTAATGTGGGTATATCCACCGGACATAATGCTTTCTCCTTAATGGGTGATAATCAGTTTGTTGATTAAATGTTTCTCACTCGGCGCTACTTGCAAACCTAAACGTGCCAAGCTGCTTTCCGGCTAACTTCCCCAGGAAAGATCGTATTGTTCGGGGAATGGGCCGGATTTGTAATCAATACTGCCATGCGCCTTAATACCAGACCTTAGCAATACTTGACGAACCATTTCCGGGATTAATACCATGCCGACATATTTACCAAGGCAATCATGGCTACCGAAACCAAAATGGAAATAGTGATACCAATTGCGTTCAGCAATAAATTCATCCGGCAATTCAAATGCCGTGGGATCGAACATCGCGGACTGGGTCAGCGGAAGGATTATGGTTCCCGCGCTAATGGTGGTTGCATGCGCAGTACCCTTGGCAACAGTATATTCGCCGGCTGCCTTACGGAACAGGTAGGGAGCAATTGGCACAAACCGCAACGCTTCCCAGACCATGCCATCGAATGCTTTCGGATCATCCATTTTCGCCGCATCGACTGCCTTGGCGAGCAATTCCGGGCGCTCCAGAAAAAACTGAATAGTCTGTGCAACGGCTTGCGAGGTAGTTTCAATAGCTCCGATCAACAGGCCGCCTGCATTTACACCCAAGCGTTTGATGTCAAAATCCACGGCATGCGGAAAAGAGGTGCGCAGCATCCGGGCGACGATGTCGTCGGTCAGTTTTTTGTCGGCTTGGCCTGATTGCTGCCCCAGCAGTTTTTTCAGCAGAGATAAAGGCGTAAGCAAGACGCTTAGAGCCTGCTCTGCCTTAGTTATCGGCAAACGTCGTAAAATCAAACCTGCGATGTACTTACCCAGTTTTCCCGAGACTTCTTTTTGATGGTTAGTGACGCTCTGGGATAGCTCCTCGGAAAGAAGATCGAAGGGTTGGTTGTGGAACGTGTTGTATTGGTTCCAATAAGACCATTCAATTAAATCTTTGCGGTCTACGCCGGTCAGGCCGAAATAATCCTGCACCAAAGTCGCCGGAACCATTCGACAGTAATCGTTTACCACTTCTATCCGTCCATTGGCTTGGTCGAGCAGCCCTTTGCCGATATTGGCGACCATCGCCCTAACCTGCGGCAAATCATCGCGATTGAGCAAACCCATCATGATGGATTTTTCACGGCTATGCAGGGCATCGTCGTCATGGGCCATCAGGTAATCGGCCATCTTCGCCACATAAAGCTCAACGGTGAATACCTTGGGCATATTCAGCACATCGGTAACATCGTCGAACAATGCCAACAGTGTGCATTCCGGCGTGACGAGTATGGGGCGCTTTTCACGCAATTCCTTGAAAAACGGCAGCGGTTCGCTGTACATCCAGCCCCTAACCAACGGATATTTATCCGCATCGGCCGCCGCATCGTATTGCTCCAAATAATTGGTCGTTTTGTTAGTCATTGTTGTTTCCTTTTAAATCCTTCATTTCGGTAGCCACTCGCAATGAGGTGAAAAATAACGGGACGGGGCTGATGCTCCATCCCGCTACTCAACGGTTGCAGAAATTACAGATTCTTTAGATATTCGAGCAGGGCTTTCTTCTCTGCATCGCTAAAGGTGGTGCCGTAATCATGGCCGCAACGGCTGTTGCCGGAGTTTCTTTCATCCCCTTTGCAGCCGGTTGTTTTCAGCGTAAAGTCAAACTTGGTTTGCACAGCCGCCAATCCGACTTTATCCGGGTCATATGCCGGGCCGACTTTAAATTCTGGCGACCGCTGTTCAGCTGGTGTCAATAACTCGGCCAAAGACTGCACCGATCCGTTATGCAGGTAAGGCGCTGTCGCCCAAATTCCCTGAAGGACGCGAGACTCGTATTTAAAGGGGTTTGCAGTGTCAGGCACAGGCTTATCGAGGGTTTTCTTGATGTCGTCCTCAAAATTGGCTAAATCGGGAAGATCGACAAGATCTTCGATATTGTCGATTTCCTTTTTAAACATCGCTTTCAGCCGTTCCAGCTTGCTCTGCGCTTTTTGCTCTTCTGAGGTAAGCTCGACTGGAAGGTAATGCTGAAGAATGGCCCCGCCGACTACGGTACCTAAAACCGAAAAGGCCGAATCAACCGCTTTAAGCGGCGGCTTATTGGGAAAAATCGTCGCGCCTTCAAGCACCCCGGTTTTGACTTGGGAGCCCAGCAGATTCACTTCTCTGGAGTCTGTGCCGACATCGACCATCGGCGTAGCCCAGGTTTTGTGGAAAAAGGAACGCATTTTGCCCTCTTTGATGCCATGGCAATCGGCGCAGCTTTCGTTGTCTTCGTTAGGGTCTTTCTTGTTGAACACCTTCTCGCCTTCGGCGGCAAGCACTTTGTTCAGCTTCCAGGGCCATTTCGGCGGGCCGATCTTTTTGATTAAACTTTCCTGCTTATTTAAACCATGGAAGTTGGCAGAATTGTTCTCCACATAGTTGATTTTAAGCAAGCGCGAGTCGTCCTTTTTGGGATGGAATTCGGCAAACACGCCGAAAACTTCGCCCAGGTTCCGGGAAAGGCCTAATACGCGGTTGCCGTTGGGGGCAAAGCCTGGCCATTGTGTTGTATCTTGAATCGGCGCATTCCAGACAAACGGATAACGAACCGGCGCATCGGCCAGCTTGATGTTTTCCTCAATGATGTACGGTGCTGTAAGCCCGATGTCCAGCCCGGATACCCGATTGAAGATCATCGACACGGCGTCGAGCCGCGACGGCCCCCAAGGTGAGACCGTCGGCAGCGAACGGCTCATAATTGTGTGATAAGGCAGGTACCACGCATCAACATCGGCGCGCAGCTTGTCTTCGTCGGCCTTCTTGGCTGATGGCCCCAATACAGCTTTGGCAAACTCCGTGAAAGCGGCAGGGTCTTTGAGCACCTTGTCGACGGCCAAGTCGAGGTCGGTAAATAACTGTTGAATGTCAGTAATAGCAGGGCCGCCATCGATCCGGTAAGAAGTGCCGGAAACGTCGATCTGACGGGTATGGCAGGCGGAACAGGTCAAGCCCATGATTTTATCGCCCTTTTCCTTGGCGGCGATAAAACCGACCGGCAGGCCTCGTTCGGGGCTCTTGGGATTCGGCAAATAGCCGTAGCGGCTGAGGCTGTCCGCCATAAAGGGCGCGCCGTCCGCTTGTTTTAGGGCGTTGATCCATTTTAACGGAATGACCCGCGAACCTTGATCCTCGGTATAATATTTATTCCGGGCGGAATCGGTCCACTTCCAGCCCTGGTTGGTCATCACCGGCGATGAAGGCAGTGCCGCTAACGAGGGCAACGACGACAACATCGCCATGGCGAGAACCGTACCCGCAAGGCACTTGGTTCTCAATGCATATTCAATTTTTTTCATTTGTCCTTTCCTCATAATTTACAAAATATTATTGATCGCCTGCTATCTGCCTGTTTCGCAACATGCGGTACAAGGCAATCAATCAAAAAGAACCGCCAAACTTGAATCGAAACCTATGCAAAACGGGGGCGGATCTGGTTTTTCCTCTTAGCAAAGCCGTTTGCAATCAGCTCTATGAATACTTGCACAATGCAATGCGGCAAAACACCCTACACGAAGAGCTACGCCGTCAGAGGCAACCGGCAGGACAATGTAACGCAAACGAAAACCAAAGTATGCAAGCCATGAATTACTAGCTTGTAAGCTTTTAACTTGCATGCAAAACCAAGCCCAATCCTGCACTGCACTATTAGCTGCCGCGTTTACGGCAACACCTGGAATTTACCGCAGTAAGTCCCTATTTATCTAAGTCTAAGCCTTTTTTGTTGTCTGAAATTGATGCTCGGCATCAGACTACCATCGCAGTATTAATCACGGATCTTTTTTAAAGTGCAGCCCTATTTCGCTAAAATATCTGGCCTTAATCGAAAAACTGGCGCTTAATTGAACCAAAAACCAAATGATTCATTGATCCTAGCCATGAAAACACAGGTAAAACTATTCGCCGTTATTGTCAGCTTATTTACAGGAATTGCACCGTTGCATGCGCAAAACTTATCCCAAACCTATGAGCTTGCCCTGCAAAATGCGCCAGTTTTGAAACAGGCTCAGGCCAAGCAGTCGGCCATCGGTGAATCTAAAGACCAAAGCATCGCAAGGTTCCTGCCCAATATCTCGGCCACCGGAGCCAGCAGCAAAAATTATCTGCATAACAAAAAAACCGGTAGTTTCAGAGGCCCGAACACCAACCAGGAATTCTGGGACAACACCTTTAATGTCAACTTAACCCAACCCCTGTTCCACTGGGATCATTGGATACAATTAAGCCAGTCCGACAATCAAATAGCCCAGGCTGAAGCGGCGTACCTAGCCGAATTGCAAAACCTGATGGTCAAAACGACCGAAGCCTATTTCAATGTGTTGTATGCCCAGGATAATCTGCAATTTGCCGAAGCGGAAAAACAGGCTATCGCCCGGCAACTGGAACAGGCCAAACAACGGTTTGAAGTGGGCATTATTGCCATAACAGATGTTAACGAGGCACAGGCAGGTTTCGACCAGGCCAATGCTAATGAAATAGAGGCGGCCAATAATCTGGATAATCAAAAAGAAGCGTTAAGGGAAATCATCGGCGAAAACGACGCATCGCTGAACGCGCTGGGCGAACAACTCCCGTTACTCAAGCCTGAACCGGCGGATATGTCGGCATGGAGCGATACGGCCGAACTCAATAATTTCAGCATCATTTCGGCATTCAATCAGGCCGAAATATCGCGTAAAGCCATCGACGTACAGCGTAACGGCCACCTGCCCCGCCTGGATTTGGTTGCCTCTTACGGCGCATCCGATAATAACAGCAGCTTTGGTTTTCGGGGCGACACCCAGAGCGTCGGCGTGCAACTGGAGGTGCCGCTGTTTGAAGGCGGCGCGGTAAATTCCCGAACCCGTCAGGCCGCCTATGAATACCAAGCCGCCAAAGAGGATTTGACCGCGAAAAAACGCGCGGTAACACGTCAGGTGAAAGACGCCTACCGCGGCGTGATGTCCACCATCAGCCGCGTAGCCGCCCTAAAGGCCACGGTGATATCGGCGACCACCGCCCTGGAGGCGACCGAAGCAGGCTTTGGAGCAGGCACCCGAACCATGGTCGATGTATTGAACGAACAACGGAATTTATACCGGGCAAAACGGGATTTTTCGCGCACCCGTTATGATTATCTGATCAACAGCATCAAGTTAAAGCAAGCGGCCAGCAGCCTGAGTCAGGATGATATTGATCGGGTTAACCGGCTACTGGTGGCGAATCCGTCCGCACAATAATCGCAAGAAAAAATAGAACACACTCGGTGAGTTCTTCTACGCCGAATAATTCAGGTTGGCGCGGCATTTCATCGCCCAAGTCTCGTGGCGGGTGCGTGCCGCTATTATCTTATTTTGATGCTACAACTGTGTCCCCAAAAATCCCTCGGACCGGAGAAATTACCAGAGACTTCCCTACACTCACACACTGCAACTGGCTAAAGACCGGCCTAAAGCATTATAATTACCTGTTTTTTTAACTTAATGGAGAAATGAATGCACGCAGTTACGTTGATAAAAGGTGATGGTATCGGCCCATCGATAATGGATGAGGCTGTTAAGATTATTGACGCATCCGGCGCAAAAATTCAGTGGGAGGAAGCCTTTGCCGGTTTGGCCGCTTTTGAACAATTCGGCACGCCCCTGCCTGATGCAACCATGGCCTCAATCGACAAAACCCGCCTGGCATTTAAAGGCCCGTTGACCACGGTAGTCGGCGGCACTGGATTTAGAAGCATTAACGTCGCGTTGCGGCAAAAATACGATCTGTATGCCAATGTCCGTCCCGCCAAAAACTGGCCTGGAGTAAAAACCCGTTTCGATAATGTCGATATTGTCATCGTCAGGGAAAATACCGAAGGACTTTATGCCGGACTCGAACATTACCTGACGCCTAAAAAAGACATCGCCGAGAGTCTGGCCGTCGTCACCAGAGCAGGATCGGAAAGAATTATCGAGTATGCCTTCCAGTATGCACGGGACAACAATCGCAAAAAAGTCACCGTTTGCCATAAAGCCAATATTTTAAAATACACGCAAGGCTTGTTTCTGGATTGCGCCAGGGAAATCGCCCCGAAATATCCCGATATTCAGTTTGACGAAAAAATCATTGATGCGGCCTGTATGCATATGGTGATGGATCCGACCCAGTTTGACGTGATCGTCTGCACCAACATGTTCGGCGACATTTTGTCCGACTTGACCGCAGGTTTGGTGGGCGGACTGGGCTTGATTCCCGGCGCAAATATCGGCAAAGATGCAGCCTTGTTTGAAGCCGTGCACGGCAGCGCGCCGGACATCACCGGTAAAAACCTGGCGAATCCTACCGCCGTGATCATGGCTGGAGTCATGATGTTGCATCATCTTGGCGAACACGAAGCGGCAGATAAAATTCAAACAGCCGTTGAAAAAGTGGTTAATGAAGGCAAGTTTGTTACGCCGGATCTCAATCCGCAATCGAAATGCGGCACGATTGAAATGGGTAATGCGATTGTTGAGGCCATGAAATAGTAGATAGCATCGTTCCCACGCTCCGACGTGGGAACGCAGTACGCGACGCTCCAGCATCGCAACAATTAAATGCTTTTCATTGAGATACCTGTAATATTGCATTAAAATGTTACATGTAACTTATTTGAAGGTAGATTTATGAAGACCAACGTTGCTACGCGCGTACAAAAGCATCGCGCCGGATTACGGGCTTCCGGGTTACGCCCTGTACAGATTTGGGTGCCTGATACAAGAAGCAGCGACTTTGCGGATGAATGCCGCCGCCAATCGCTGTCCCTACGCGACGACCTGCAAGAAACCGACACGTTAAATTGGCTGGAGGCTTCGGCAGACACTACGGGTTGGAAATAAGGCATGGAGCAGTTTCCAAGACGCGGCGATCTGGTCACGATTGCCTTGCAAGGCGCTTACGGTAAGCCGCGCCCCGCATTAATCATCCAGTCCGACCTGTTTGCAGAACATCCATCGGTGACCATCCTTCCGGTAACAAGCGAGCTTCGTGGTACTCCTTTATTTCGGATTCCGATTAAACCTACCGAAAGTAACGGTCTACGCAAACCATCTGAAGTTATGGTGGACAAAGCACAAACCGTACCCCGCGAAAAAATCGGCGATGTATTTGGACACATGGCCGAAGAAGACATGTTGGCTATTAATAGGACACTCGCTGTATTCCTAGGTGTCGTCTGATACCGTTTTAAACCTTTTCCCAGGAATTCCCCCATGCTAGAACAATACCGTAAACACGTAGCCGAACGCGCCGCCGAAGGCATCGTCCCCAAGCCGCTTGATGCCGAACAGGTCGCCTCTTTGGTTGAGCTGATTAAACAACCGCCCGCAGGCGAAGAGCAATTCATCCTCGATCTGCTGGCTAACCGCGTTCCTGCCGGTGTTGACGAGGCGGCCTATGTTAAAGCGGGATTCCTGGCGGCCGTCGCAAAGGGCGAAATCAGCTCTCCGATCCTGGATGCTGCGCGCGCCACCGAACTGCTGGGCACCATGCTGGGCGGTTATAACATCGCGCCGTTAATCGATTTGCTGGATAACGAAGCGATGGCCCCGATTGCCGCCAAGGCGCTGTCCCATACCCTGCTGATCTTCGACGCTTTCCACGATGTACAGGAAAAAGCCAATGCCGGTAATCCATTCGCCAAGCAGGTGCTTAATGCCTGGGCGGAAGCCGAATGGTTTACCAGCAAACCCAAAGTGCCAGAAAAGCTCACGGTGACCGTGTTCAAGGTAACCGGCGAAACCAATACCGACGATTTGTCACCGGCTCCCGATGCCTGGTCGCGGCCTGATATTCCGTTACATGCCAAAGCCATGCTGAAAATGCCGCGTGAGGGCATTACCAACGCCGAACAACAAATCGTTGAACTTAAGCAAAAAGGTTTTCCGGTGGCTTATGTCGGCGATGTGGTCGGTACCGGCTCTTCGCGTAAATCGGCGACCAATTCGGTATTGTGGTTCATGGGCAATGATATTCCTTACATTCCGAACAAGCGCGAAGGCGGAGTTTGTATCGGCAGCAAAATCGCGCCGATTTTCTTTAATACCATGGAAGATTCAGGCGCCCTGCCCTTTGAATGCGATGTCACCCAAATGGCGATGGGCGATGTGATCGATATTTATCCGTATGCGGGCGAAGTTAAGCGCCATGATAACAGCGAACTGATCTGCAAGTTCGAACTGAAAACCGATGTGATTCTGGACGAAGTACGCGCCGGCGGACGTATTCCGTTAATTATCGGCCGTGGTTTGACCGACCGTGCGCGTAAGATGCTGGGTTTGGCCACATCCACTGTTTTTTGCCGTCCGGTTGCAGCTAAAGACAGCGGCAAAGGCTATACGCTGGCGCAAAAAATGGTCGGCAAGGCCTGCGGCGTTACGGGCGTTCGTCCCAACACCTATTGCGAACCACACATGACTACCGTGGGTTCACAGGATACCACCGGCCCTATGACCCGCGACGAATTAAAAGATTTGGCCTGCTTGGGTTTTTCCGCCGACTTGGTGTTGCAATCTTTCTGCCATACGGCGGCTTACCCAAAACCGATTGATGTCACCATGCAACACACGCTGCCGGATTTCATCATGAATCGCGGCGGCGTGTCGCTACGTCCGGGCGACGGCATTATCCATTCCTGGCTGAACCGGATGCTGTTGCCGGATACCGTCGGCACCGGCGGCGACTCGCATACCCGCTTCCCTATCGGCATTTCATTCCCCGCCGGTTCAGGATTGGTGGCGTTTGCCGCTGCGACCGGCGTAATGCCGTTGGATATGCCGGAATCGGTGCTGGTTCGCTTTAAAGGCCAGATGCAGCCGGGCATTACCCTGCGCGATCTGGTCAATGCCATTCCTTACGTGGCGATACAGCGCGGCTTGCTGACCGTTGAAAAAAAGGGCAAGCTTAACGTGTTTTCAGGCCGAATCCTGGAAATCGAAGGCCTGCCGGATTTAAAAGTGGAGCAGGCTTTTGAACTGTCCGATGCGTCGGCGGAACGCTCTGCCGGCGGCTGCACGGTACGCTTGAATGAAGCGCCGATCCGCGAGTATTTGAATTCAAACATCACCCTGCTGAAATGGATGATAGCCGAAGGTTACGGTGATGTGCGCACCATAGAACGCCGGATAAAAGCCATGGAAGAATGGCTGGCTAACCCGGTATTGCTTACGCCTGACGCCGATGCGGAGTACTTTGAAATCATCGAAATCGATATGAGCGAAATCAAAGAACCGCTGCTGGCCTGCCCCAACGATCCTGATGACGTAAAAACCCTGTCCGCTGTGGCCGGGACTAAAATCGACGAAGTGTTTTTGGGTTCCTGCATGACCAACATCGGCCATTTCCGCGCCGCCGGTAAATTGTTGGAAAAACACCAAGGCAAATTACCGACCCAGTTGTGGGTTGCTCCGCCCACCAAAATGGATCAGACCCAGTTAAGCGAGGAAGGCTATTCCAGCACCTTCGACAAAGCCGGTGCACGTACCGAAATGCCAGGGTGTTCGTTATGCATGGGCAATCAGGCGCGGGTCGCCGAAAACGCTACTGTGGTTTCCACCTCGACGCGGAACTTCCCCAACCGCCTAGGCGATGGCGCTAATGTGTACCTGTCATCGGCAGAACTGGCGGCGGTGTGTTCGATCCTGGGCAAGATTCCGACATTTGACGAATATATGCATTATGCAAGTCAGATTAACGAGACAGCCGAGGATACCTATCGCTATTTGAACTTTGACCGGATGGATAGTTATCGGCAAAAGGCTGGCTAACGGAAGCCAGCAAAGTTAAGCCGCTAAGTTATAGACCGAGACTCTGAGGTATCGCACAATTAGTATTAACGTCATCCCGGCAGGGAATGCCGGGAACCAGATCACAGGGATGTGCTACAGTGAACGCATGAAAACACAATCATGTACTTGAGCGTATTCGATGGAGATGCTGCAAAAGTAAACTTATGGAAAAACAACCGTGTGTCTATATTCTTGCCAGCCGCCCCAACGGAACGCTTTATATTGGCGTCACATCCAATCTTATCGGGCGCGTATATCAACACCGCCAGAATTTGATTACCGGATTTACCCAGCGTTACGATGTACATAACCTAGTCTGGTACGAAATACACGAACAAATGGAAAGCGCCATCTTACGGGAGAAACAACTCAAAAACTGGTCTCGCGTCGCGAAAAAACGGTTGATTGAAATGAGCAATCCCTTGTGGCAAGACTTGTCGCCTGATTTGGGGTTGCCATCCCTGGCATCTGGATCCCGGCACTCCCTGCCGGGATGACGGGTTTCCTTGTTATCTTTACGTTCGCTACGAAACAAAGTACCCCGCACAGACAAAAGCAACCATGCCAAAAAAGCTTTCCTATCACACTCCTGTAGAACAATCCGCAAGCACCCCAGGCTTGCTCGAAAACCAATACAACGCCCTAGTAACGCAAAACCACATCCAATACGAGTCAGCGCAAATCACCGCCCTGCACCACCTGCAAACCTTGCTAGACAACCTGACGACAGCCGTCGAATACAAACAAAAATCCCCCCTGCACAAACTCATCCTAGCCAAACCTGCCAACTACCAAAGCCTGTACATATACGGCAACGTAGGCCGAGGCAAATCCATGCTGATGGATTTGTTTTTTGAAGCCTGCCCGATTAGCCAAAAACGGCGGGTGCATTTCCATGCGTTCATGCAGGAAGTCCACGCCTTTATTCACCAATGGCGCAGGCAAAACAACACCGACGCCATCTCCGCCTTGGCAAAACATATCCGGGAATCGGAACTGCTGCTTTGCTTTGACGAGTTCCATGTCTCCGACATAGCCGATGCGATGATCCTGGTGCGACTGTTCCGCAGGCTGTTCGAACTGGGTATTGTTGTCGTGATCACCTCCAACTGTCACCCCAACGAGCTCTATCATGACGGCCTGCAACGGGAGTTGTTCCTTCCTTTTGTCGGACTCCTGCAAGAAAAAGCCAAAGTCATAGAACTAATTGCAGACCAGGATTACCGGCTCAGCCATTTACATGCGCTGAAGACCACTTATTATTATCCGCTGGATCAACAGGCCGTAGAATTCATACGGCAAAGCTATAACGAATTGACCAATTTCGCCCCGCTGAAACCGGGCGTTGTGGAAGTGTTAGGCAGAAAGGTGGTTTTGTCTGCGATACACGGCAATGTCGCCCTGACTTCCTTTGACGAACTGTGCATGCATGCCTTAGGCCCCGCCGATTACCTGGAAATCGGCAACCGCTTCGACATCGTCATACTGGCTGATATTCCCAAACTGACCATCGAAAAATGCAACGAAGCCAAGCGCTTCGTCACGCTGATTGATGCGCTGTACGAACATAAAGTAAAACTGATCTGCACAGCCGAAGTACCGGCCCAGGAGCTTTACACCTCCGGTGAAGGCTCGTTTGAATTTGAACGGACGGTGTCGAGATTGATTGATATGCAGTCGGAGAGTTATTTGCATATTGAGCATGTTGGGGATTGATTGCGACATGATAGGTTTGCGGTGTCTAGTATTTAAGCTTATTATCCTTTCCGTTATTGGTGTTTATACTTCTGTGTTTTATGTGAATCTACCTGAATTTAATTTAGGACGGACTAAATTTATATAACAACATGAAACAACATTGATTTTTTATTTTTAATAATTTATTAGATAAACAGATGACGCAATGTTTTTCGTCTAATAGGATGGCTAATATTAGCTGGCCCCTTTGACTACACTTCGAATTTGAGCTCGCAGGAGGTTTCATGGCAACGCCTTTTAAAAAAGTGCTTTTGTCTATTTTCTTGGTAATGATTAGTGCTTGCGCGACCATGACCGATGCACAGCGCGAACGCGAAGAGCTTTACATGGGTATCCAGAAAGTCGCAGATCAAGCGCAGGCTTGCTACAACCAGCTCAGTAATGATCAGAAACATGCCATGCTTTATGCCAACTTTGCGCTGAAACGCAAGCCGGCAACGCAAACTGAACTGAACAACCCAGCTCACGTATCCGACGAAATGGTTCGATTGATACTTGATTGGTATGCATTGCACCAGCAATGTGACAACGCCATGCTATCCGGCTTTGGACGCCTAGACGGTCGCCTGGAAATCGTGGCAATCAAATGGCTGCAAGATCGAGCCCGGTTATTGGAGCGAATCATTACGGCACGACCAACCTACGGGCAGATCAACGCCGAACTGGACGTACTGAAAGTTCGCGAAGCCAATGAATACAAAGAATGGCTTGCCCGTGCTGAACTCGGTTTTTCAAGAAGACATGCCGATGAAGTGACAAAGCGTGACCGCGTGTCCCAACAGCGGCAAGATGCCTTCTTATCAACCGCCTCGAAAGTGGCAAGCGTACTGTTCGAGGCCTTGGCTGATTTGGCGACCATTCAAGTAGCACTGGCCGTGGCTCAACAGCAATACGCGGCCACGCATCCTGTCTATGTGCCGATCCAACCCATCCAGCCACGTATCAGCAACACAAGTTGCTCGCAAGACTTTAGGGGCGGGTTTAGCTGCACCCACTACTAAACATTCGCATTAGGTTAAGTGGCCAACCCGGCAATCAACCGGACCTGCGCGAAAAACCGCGCAGGCTGGTTATACCAATCCCAATAAGTTTTTGTTTTAACCCCCTCAACCTAGCCTTCTCCCGCTGGAGAAGGGATGGCATGAGAACTTATTGGGATTGGTATTACTTCTACATTAACCAGGTAGGGGGCGCATCGCGCCCCTTTTCTATGTCCAAGCATACTGGGAACCTTGATGCCCGAAATGGATTATCCATTAGAATGCTCCCCAAGCGGGGCGGGGTTTGCAACCCCGTCCCTAACGTTTCTTCGGTGCCTGAGCTAACTAAAACGTTTCGGGCGGGGCAACATGCCCCGCCCGGCTTTCCAGTTCAACTTTCCGGCCAGTCCCTGATCTTTCCGCATTAAATGGATAGCATCACGTTCCGGTTTTACTTTTCGCTCGATTTTGTTGCACTGAGAATAACTAATAAACTAAACTCGTCCGGCAACTTAAAAGTTCTGCCGGGAAGCCACCACAAGATTTCCAGCAGCGTACTTGCTCTTTCTACGGAAAATCGAATGATGCCAGCTAATCTACAAGTCAACCCCGAATTGAAAGCCGAGTTGAGCGCGCTTGCAAGACAAACCCATCGCGATGAAACTGAGCTTGCCAACGAGGCGCTCGAAAACTACATCGCTTGGGAAAAACAGGCGCTGAATAAAATCAGGGAAGGCCTTGCTCAGGCGGAGCGCGGTGAATTTGTCGCCGAGGAGGAAATGGACGCATTTTTCGAACAGCACTCCTTGCCGCTTGGTAAATGAAGCTT
>JAUXTH010000155.1 GCA_030679035.1 Methylobacter sp.
ACACCAGTTTGCTTGGTGACCATAGCGAACGTGAACCACCCGATCCCATCCCGAACTCGGAAGTGAAACCGTTTAGCGCCGATGATAGTGTGGCAGTTTGCCATGCGAAAGTAGGGAATTGCCAAGCTCTTAAATTAAAAACCCAAGCCCTAACGCTTGGGTTTTTTTTTGACCGAGATTCGCTCAAATGTTGGTTGCAACGGCCGCGCTGATGTTAATCAGCGTTGAAGCGGTAACCGCGTCGAGTTCAATACGCGTATACCGTAAACAGATACCGGGCAACGAGGTTAGACAAATAAATGGCAAAAGGCTTAACTGAAAGGAGGTGTCATTTGCAGCTATGATAGTATGTTACGAGTTACTTTGTTGCAGGAAAGGAAGTTTGTAACTCCTCCATCCGTAATAAGCAATGTAACAATAACAAAGAACGGGGATAAAAAAAGCTTGTTGAATGCCGATCAAATCAGCAAATGAACCTTGAATAACTGGAAGAATAGCGCCTCCGACTATAGCCGCACATAAAATTCCGGAGCCTTGTCCAGTATGCTTGCCCAAGCCGTTAACCGCGAGTGAAAAGATGGTTGGAAACATGATGGAGTTAAACAATCCGACGGCAAGAATAGTCCACATCGCAACGTGACCACTGCCGAGCATGGTCATTAAAACCAACGCCGCCGCCGTTACCGCGTTAAAGGTAAGTACTTTGCCGGGCTGGATTTTTTGCATGACTAGCGCGCCGACAAATCGCCCAACCATAGCGCCGCCCCAATAAAACGACACATATTTACCGGCATCTTGTTCTGCCAATCCGGCAATGGACGGCTCGCCTAGAAAATTGATCAAAAAACTGCCGATGGACACTTCACCGCCGACATAAACAAAAATGCCGATTGCGCCTAGCACTAGATGTTTGTAGCCCCAGGCGCTATCCTGAACATCATATTCAACACCTAAAATCTGCGTTTTAGCAGCTTCAATTTTGGGTAATTTGATCAAGGCAAATATGACCGCGATAAAAAATAAAATCGCAGCAAGCAACAAATAAGGGGTTTGTACGGCGGCTGCCTGAGCTGCTTGGTAAGCCGATAGCTCATTGGCGTTCAGCAGCTTGATCTCATCCGCCGTTTTAACCGCAGTGGCAAGGATAAATAACACGCCGAAATAAGGGGCAATAGTCGTACCTAGCGAATTAAACGCCTGAGTCATGGTCAATCGGCTGGAGGCGGTTTCTGGATTGCCTAAAATGGTGACGTACGGATTTGCGGCAACCTGCAACAAGGTAATGCCGGATGCTAACACAAAAAAAGCCGCCAGAAATAATGGGTAGGAATGCAAACTGGCAGCTGGATAAAACAGCAAACAGCCGATGCCAGCAATGCTTAATCCGGTAATGATGCCGCTTTTGTACCCGATCTTTTCGACCAAATAGCCGCTGGGAACGGAAACGACAAAATAGGCGGTAAAAAAACAAAATTGAACCAGCATTGCTTGCGTGTAATTCAGGGTGAACACCGATTTCAAATGCGGGATCAAAATATCATTCAAACAGGTTATAAAGCCCCAGATAAAAAACAACGAGGTTAATACTGTCAATGAGCCTAAGTAAGGATTCTTATCGGAACTACTTTTCGAGTCAGTTACATTGATCATAATTTTATTTTGCCATGGTAAACCCAACTGTTTCGTTGCCGACCATCACCTTAAAGCCCCCCGGTTCCACAATGCGCTTAAGATCAACGCCAATAAACGACAAATCATGCGGCGTTAGGGTAAAGCTTAAACTTTCAGTTTGCCCCTGATTCAGTTCGACTTTTTTAAACGCTTTTAACTGTTTGTTAGGACGGGTTACCGACGCCGCCACATCGTTGATATAAACCAGCACGGTTTCCTTGCCTTTTAACGCGCCGGTGTTTTTGACATTAACGGTGACGTTAATATTTTCGCCGATGTTGATTTTTTCTTTTTCTACCTTTAAACCGTTGGTTGCAAAAGTGGTATAACTCAAGCCATGACCGAACGGATACAGCGGATCATAAATATTCGACTCAAACGACTCGATGGGTTTGAAATCATATGGAGTGATACCGTTGGTATTTCTAGGATAGGAAATCGGCAGCTTGGCGTTGGGGTTATAGTCGCCGTACAAAATATCGGCAATGGCTTCGCCGCCTTCCATGCCCGGCAGAAAACCCAAAATAACGCCCGAAGCCCGTTCTGCAATCGAGGTGATAATACGCGGACGGCCGCCGAGGGTCAGCAAGACCACTGGCTTTCCGGTTGCAATCGCGGCATTGGCAAGATCAACTTGTGCCTGATCGAGATTTAACGTCTCAATATTACCCACGGTTTCGGTATAAGGCTGCTCGCCCAGACTGAGCAGAATAACGTCGTGGTTTTTGGTCTCATCAACCACCTTTTGAATATCGATATGGGCATCAAAAGCATCGCCTCCTATATAAGTCACTTTGCCGGTGGATTTTTCCTGTATGGCTTCAAGAACTGTCAGTTTCTCCTGAGGATATAAGTCCTCGGCAGCGCCCTGCCAGGTAATCGTCCAGCCGCCATTTAGCACGCTCAACAAATTGGCGGTCGGCCCGGTCACCAGAATGCTGGCGTCTTTTTTTAGCGGCAGGATGTTATGGTCGTTTTTGGCAAGGACAATCGATTCCCGTGCTGCCTGACGATTGGTCTCTATAGCCTCCTCCGTGGCAAAGTTTTTTGCTACAGGCAACAACGGCTTAGGCTCGAATAATCCAGCCTGATATTTGACTGTCAGTATCCTGGACACCGCTTCATCGATACGGGACATTGGCACTTCGCCGGATTTGACCAATTCGACCAGTAAATCGTAAAAAGAAAAATCGAACGGCACCATGCTCATGTCGACACCGGCCATTACCGCAATTTTTACCGCTTCTTTGGGCGACGCTGCCATTTTGTCACGGGTATAAAGGCGCTCGATGTCGGCCCAATCGGACACGGTAAAGCCTTTAAAGCCCAGTTCGCCGCGTAAAATCGTGGTCAGGTAATGATGGTTGGCATGTCCCGGAATGCCGTCAACTTCTGCCGAATTGACCATCACCGTCGGGGAACCCGCTTTCACGCCCGCTTCAAATGTCGGCAGAAAATATTCGCGCAGCATTCTTTCGCCTATCCAGGCCGGCGTCCGGTCTTTGCCGTTCAGGGGATAGCTGTAACCCACATAATGTTTCAGGCAGGTGGGCGCTTTATCGGCGGCGGAAAAATCATCGCCCTGATGGCCTTTAATATAAGACGTGCCCATCACCGTCGCCAAATGCACATCTTCGCCGAACGTTTCCCACAAGCGCGGCCAAAGCGGTTGGCGGCCGATATCCATTACCGTGGAAAAATTCCATTGCAGGCCTGAAGCGCTCACTTCCCTCGCGGTGATTTCGCCTTCCTTGAAAGCCAGGTCGGCATTGAACGTCGCAGCCATGTTAATGGCCTGCGGAAACAAAACCGAGTTTTGCGTGTAAGTCGCGCCATGAATCGCATCTATCCCGTAAATGACCGGGATTTTCAAGCGTGTTTTCGCCGCCGCATCCTGCACCGTGCGCATCATTTTTCGCCAGGTCTCAATGGATTGCGCCTTGTTGTCCGGCGTAAAAGGCGTATTAAGAATGGAGCCGACATGGTGTTTTAATACTGCATCCTCCAGCTTGGCCGGATCAATTTGCCCCTCAGTATTTTGTTCTTTGGGAACGCCGATCACCGTGAAGTCAACCTGCGTCATCTGGCCGACTTTTTCTTCAAGCGTCATTTGGGACAGCAAGTGTTTGACTGTATTTTCTATGGCTTTGTTTGTTTCTTGTGCACTCACAGAACGCCCCGCCATGACCGATAGGATGACAATTAAAATGATAGGTAAGGTTTGCAACTTAAAGTTCTTCATATGTTGGTTGTCTAAGATTCAGCTTATGGCGTGTTGTTTACGAGTCGAGTTAGCTTAGCCCCTCGTATTTTAAGTTGCACCGCGGCATGACGCCAAAAACATCAAAGCGTCAGCATGGTAATAGTCGGTGAGCTCAGCTGGCCATCCTGATGGAAACCGCGCACGAGAATCACGTTATCGCCCTCGTTTGCCAGCTTGGTTTCAATGGCATGATGACGGGCCAGTTTATTGGGATGGGCGTGTCCCGCATCATCTGCGTGTATCGGGATAACGCCCCAGTATAGATTCATCCGCTGGCAAACCCATTTGTTGGCGCTGATGGCTATCAGCGGTGCAGCAGGCCTTGCCGAACTCAAGGTCACCACCGACATGCCGCCGCTGGTAATGCTGATGATAGCTTTTGCATGCAGGTCAAAGCAAAGCTGGGCGGTCGCATCGGCTACTGCATCCCCGAATGGAAGCGGTTTTTGTTCGTTATCCCGGTGCGCCAATTTACCGAAAACATCCTGCTCCCTCATGAACGCCTCGGTTTGATAGATGACCCTGGACATCATTTCAACCGCTTCAACCGGAAAATGCCCCGCCGCAGTTTCCCCGGACAGCATCACCGCATCGGTAGACGAATAAACCGCATTGGATACATCGGTCACCTCGGCGCGGGTGGGCCGGGAGTTTTCTATCATGGATTCGAGCATTTGGGTGGCGACGATGACCGGCTTGTTCAATGCTCTGGCTGATTTGATCAGCTGGTGCTGGGCTATCGGCACATCCTCCGGGTTCAATTCCACGCCCAGATCGCCTCGGGCAATCATGATCGCATCGGAGGCGTTAATGATGTCCTGCCCGTTGATCAAGGCTTCCGGTTTTTCAATCTTGGCGATGATATGCGTATCGTAGCCGCTGGCCGTAATCAACTGGCGCAGGTCGGTAATGTCTTCGGCTTTTCTGACGAATGACAGCGCCAGGTAATCAACGCCCAAATCCAAGGCAAACAACGCATCGGCCCGGTCTTTGTCGGTTAATGACGGACAGGAAATACTAACGCCGGGTAGGTTGATGCCTTTGTTGTTTTTTAATTCGCCGCCGTGAATGACTTCGCAGCTAATGTCGTGAGCATTTTTTGAAATGACTTTGAGCTCGAATTTGCCGTCGTCCAGCAGGATGCGATCCCCTCCTGAGACGTCATCAGCCAAGCCGTGATATTGGCAGGGGATGAGGTTTTTCTCGCCAACAACGTCCCGAGTCGTCACCACAACACGGTCGCCGTTGTTGATGATAATGCTGCCGTTTTTAAACTTCCCGGTTCTGATCTTGGGGCCGCAAAGATCGGCAAAAATGGTAATGTGTTGATGCAAGGTTTCAGCCGATTCCCTGATTATCTGATACAGTTTGCGATGGCTTTCATGCTCGCCGTGGGACATATTCAACCTGAAAACATTGACGCCTGCCTTAATGAGGTTGTAGATAACCTCCGGTGTGTCCGAAGCCGGGCCCAGCGTGGCAATGATTTTTGTCTTGCGGCTGGATAGATGGGGCATGTTGACGTGGATAGGCATTTCGTGTCCTTGTTGATTGTTTTTATTAAATTCAGGGCATTCTCTACAAGCGGCTTATTTTATTCCTGCAATAATCCCAGTATCCGTGATTCCAAGTCGGGATAAATGCCAAATACGCAGTCTCTAAGTATGCCTTGTTTATCCACCAGGATATAGGAGGGCGTACCTTTTAATTCGAAACATTCGAACGTTTCCGCATGGCAATCAAGAGACAGGAAATAATTCAGCGCTTGCTGCTTGATCTGTTGTTGATGTTTTTCTGGCTGCTGCTCGAAATCGGGGATATGGTCTTGGATAAAGTTTGCGATCAGGCTATCGCTGACCTCATCGCGACGTTGGGTCAACCGATCCATCGCCAGCGGGAACGGAATGCGATAGGGTAGGCGGCCGTCGTTTAACTTGCCTTGTTGGCTCAATATGCGCAACGTTTCGCCGACTACCTCGCCATGTTCAGCCAGACGGGTCAGGTTTTCCAGATTGTTTTTATCAAAATCCTCAAACGCGGTGGCGACGCCCAACACCGCTAAACCCTGTTCCGAATATTTCTGATACAAGTCTATCGCCTGAGGCAATGCGTACAAAAAACAGCCCGGACAATTGACCTGGAATACCTCGACCAGCACAACCTGGCCTGATAATTGGTCAAAATTTACCTCCGCCCCCTGAACCCAGGTAGATACGGATAATAACGGGGCTTTTTGACCTATTTGAGCTTTCATCGGCGAGGCGATTAAATAGCCAGGGCGCGGATTAATTCAAGTTGCGCATCGGTAGACTCATTTTTTCCTTCCAGACAGGCCGATAACGGAACCATTTCAATTGCGCCTTTATTGAAAGCGGTAACGTGAGCCCGCTGCCCATGAATAAGAGCCCGCACGGCGGCATAACCCATGTTTGAGGCAATCAGGCGATCCGTTGCGGTAGGGCTGCCGCCGCGTTGGATATGTCCTAAAATGCAGGCGTGGACGCTGAGATTGTACTTCTTCATCAGCGTGTCTTTTATTTCGTAGGACAAGCCGGCTTTCTCGCCTTCGGCCACGATGATAATCGATGAGGTTTTACCGCGCTCAGTGCCTTTATTGATGCCGTTGACGATCTTCTGGTAGTCAACCTCCTGGTTGGACAGCACCACATGCTCGGCGCCGGTGCATACGCCGACCTGCAACGCAATAAAGGATGACTTGCGCCCCATGACTTCGACCAAAAAGGTTCGGGCATGGGCTGAGGCGGTATCCCTGATGTTGTCTACGGCATTGATGGCAGTTTGTACTGCGGTGTTGAAACCGATCGTGTACTCGGTGCCGGATATGTCATTGTCAATGGTGCCGGGTATGCCGATCACCGGAACGTTATGTTCCTGATGCAAGGTCATCGCGCCGGCAAAAGAACCGTTGCCGCCGATGACAATCAGTCCGTCGATATGTTTTCTGGCTAAAATGTGCGCGGCTTCCTGTCTTATTTCCGGGGTATGGAATTCGAGGCAACGCGAGGTGTCGAGTATGGTTCCGCCGCGCTGGATGATGTTGCCGACCGATGACAGGCTGAGCTTTTGGATGTTGCCTTCAAGCAAGCCGGAATAGCCTTTATAGATACCGTAAACGTCAATGCCCAGGCCAATAGCAGTCCTGACTACCGAACGTACTGCCGAATTCATGCCGGGACTGTCGCCGCCGCTGCACAGCACGCCCAAAGATTTTATTGTTTTTGTGTGAGAGCGCATAGGTTCCGCTTGTCTGATGGATGGTTTGTGTTGCGCCTATTGTAGTTTATTTTGAATAATCTACCGAGTGACGCGATGTTAATGATGTCGGGCTTCTGGATGATGCTTAAAAATCATCTATATCCTCTTAAGAATGAGTTCGAGCCGTCATTGCCGTTGCCGGATTTTGTATCTGTCTGCCCGGATTGCGGAGAGTCAGTGACGGTTTTTTCCTTAATATTATGTTGGTGCGGCAGATGAAACGGATAAGGCGGAGTCGCTGGATAGAGGGGGGAAGGATAAAATTGATACTGCGGATACAGGGGCTGCATATTTTGCCGCTCCAATGCGTCTGCCTGCCGCTTGGCCTCATAGGCTTGCTGCTGTTGATATTCTGCGCTTTTTTTCAGCGCCTCGACCGATGCCTTTCTGTCCAGTTCGGCTTGCTGCTCTTTTTCGGCCTTGACTCTTGCTTCTTCCCGTTTTGCAAAGTCTTCTTCCCAGGCCTTTAGTTTGGCTTCTTCCTCGGCAATCTTGCGCGGATCGGGTTTTCGAATCTCAATAGCTTGCTGTTTTACAGCGGATTCGCATGGCAAGGACTGATAAACCGTTTTACCCGATTTCAGCTGGCATTTGAAAACCTCGGCAGAATGGGTGGATGAAGTGAGTAGGGTCAATAAGATAAAAAATATTTTTTTCATAATTGGATACCCGTATCGATATGCGTCAGGGGGATGATACAAATAATCCCGAGGGGCGTCATTTAAATTAGTGATTAGAAGATTAGAAGATTAGGTGAAAGGTGAAAGGTGAAAGGTGAAAGGTGAAAGGTGAAAGGTGAAAGGCGAAAGGCGAAAGGCGAAAGGCGAAAGGCGAAAGGCGAAAGGCGAAAGGCGAAAGGCGAAGGGAGGTTTTTTGCCTTTTGCCCTTCGTCCTTCGCCTTCTTTATCCCGTGTTCTATCAATCTGATTCGATAGAGCCTTGTCGCGCCAAGGCCCATTCAACATGCTCCCTGACCATCTCAGAGTCATGAGCCAGCATAGGTTTTAAGCTATCAATGATAAGCGGTGATGCAGGCGAGTTACCCAGTGCCACGGCGATATTCCTGAGCCAGCGTTGATGGCCGATCCGTCGTATCGCCGAGCCTTCGGTCTTAGCCAGAAATGTCGCTTCATCCCAGGCGAATACCTCTAGCAGTTGCTGGGCGTTGAGTTGGTGTATGGGGCTGAAATCCTGTTCGCCGGTCAGTTTGGCAAAACGATTCCACGGGCAGACGAGCTGGCAGTCGTCGCAGCCATAGATACGGTTGCCTATCAGCGGCCGTAAGTCTTCCGGTATTGAACCGTGCAGCTCGATAGTCAGGTAGGACACACAGCGCCTAGCATCGACCTGATAGGGC
Source organism: Methylobacter sp. (assembly GCA_030679035.1). GTDB lineage: Bacteria > Pseudomonadota > Gammaproteobacteria > Methylococcales > Methylomonadaceae > Methylobacter_A. Next base: position 8,568 of record JAUXTH010000155.1, read on the forward strand.
GCAATAATCGCCTGGGTCGGGCAAATATCCAGACAGGCGCGGCACTCGCCGCAATGCGCGGTGGCAGGGCTGTCGATCGGTAGCGGCAGGTTGGTGAACAGTTCGCCCAGGAAAAACCACGATCCGGCCTTGCGGTTGATGACATTGGAATGCTTGCCGATCCAGCCTAAGCCTGCTTTTTCGGCCAGAGCTTTTTCCAGAACCGGGGCGCTGTCGACAAAAGCCCGCATGGAGCCTGGAAGCGTTGAGCCGATTTCCGCCTGAATCTTGTCGGCCAGTTTTTGCAGGCGATTGCGCATCAGCTTGTGGTAATCGCGGCCCAGTGCATAGCGGGATATATAAGCCGAAGCGGGGTCGGCCAGCGCCTGATTTATAGCAATCGCGGATTCGGTTTGGTAATCCATGCGCACCGAAATAATGCGCAGCGTTCCCGGATGCAACAACTCGGGCCTGCTGCGTTTAAGGCCGTGACGCTGCATATAGCCCATTTCGCCATGGAAGTCGTTGTCCAGCCAATTTTGCAGATGTGCCTCCGCTTCGGGCAAAGCGGTGTCGGTGATGCCCACCTGTTGAAAGCCCAGCTCTTGGCCCCATTGTTTGATTTGCAAGGCGAGGGTAATCATTTTTTGGCTGCTGATGTTCATAGCTGGTGTTAGGAATATAATGTGCTGTAGCGGCAACCGGCAGGTTGCCATTAGACTTTGTGCTACCTGAAAGACAACCTGTCGGTTAGTTGCTACTAAAGAACATCACAATACCATGCAAAATTTACCAATAAAACTCTATTAGCTACAATTATTAGAGTTTCTTCAGCGCTTCCCTAGGAATATATGCTCAACAAAATTGATTTTACCTGTATCAGAGGCGACACGGAGGAAGGGCAACGTTGTGCTTTTGAACAGCTTGTCTGTCATTTGGCAGAACTTGATGGGAATGGCGGCAAATTCCGCCGGATAGAAGGGGCTGGCGGTGACGGCGGAGTAGAGGCGTTACGCATTTTGCCTAGCGGAGGCAAAATTGGGTATCAGGCGAAATTTCATCTATCCAGAGAAAGTATTGATTGGAGAAAAATCGATAGTTCTGTTCAAACTGCACTTAAGCAGCATCCAGAACTCGAACTTTATGTTGTTGCGTTGCCTTGCAGTTTTACAGGTAAAAGGGCTGCACGTGGCGGTAGTACCGAAGGTTTTTGGGGGAAGTGGGATACGCAAGTCAAGCAGTGGAAAACTTGGGCGACACAAGATGTTGACTTTGAGCCTTGGACAGCTTTTGAGCTTGAAGCCGCGCTTCTTAAGCCGAATGCCCAGCATTTGTTAAAGTATTTTTTCGATAAAAAGATATTTACGCAGGAATGGATACAACGGCATTTGGATCGAACGATACATGATCTTCAGGCCAGATACAGTCCAGGTGAACATGTTGACACTGAAAGTCTCAAACCATTCGACGTCATTTTTCGACGAGAAAATGTTCGCCAGGATTTACAGGCCGTATTCGATATAGCACAACGCTCAAATCCACGTGCGGCGGCTTCGTTGGTTGAAAACGCAAACATACCTGAAGCAGATATGATTGCAGTGGAGAATTCGTGCAATGAACTCTTAAGTTTGGCTGAGGCAATTAATTGGAGTGCTGCGAAAGAATGGCCAGTTTGTAATTGGTTAATGTCTTGGTATTCGTTTACTCGGCAACTCAGTCACATAAGCAGAACCATAAGTAATCAAATCCAAATCCAAATCCAAATCGAAAACGCATCTGACCGCGATGCATTAAATCGCAAAGTATATGAAACTACAAAAACTTACGACTTGAGTAGTCCAGAGGTATTCGGTGGTCGTTGGGCTCACCTTTTGCCCATTGATGGTTCGCGTGCTGCACTATTTGTAGGACGGGCAGGTGCCGGTAAATCACACGTCCTCGCCCGTGGTGCGGAAGTGGCATGGGCGGCAGGAGTGCCGGTAATTCATCTTTTAGGGCAACATATTCTGGATAACGACCCGCGTCAATCCATTCTTAATCGGCTAGAGCTTGCCGACTGGACGTTTTTTGATTTGCTTTCGGCGCTAAACCTCGCAGCTGAAATGGCTGGAACACGCGCATTGCTGGCCATTGATGCCATGAATGAAGGGCGTGGCATTGATGTCTGGCGTAACCATCTCGCAAGCTTTGTTCGGGAAATCAACGCGCATGATCGTATTGTCTTGGTAGTAAGCTGCCGCGAAGAGTACCTTGAATATATTGTTCCCCAGGAAATAATTGCCGAACCGCGTGTTTACCCAGAAACAAACGGGAATCCACCTAAAGATTGTGCGCCGCTTGGTAAGTTTGTACGCTTTTCCGTCAACGGCTTTAGAACTGAAAAAGAACGAGAAGCTGCTCTTCAGAAGTTCATGGATGAAAAAGGTATTGCTCGACCAACGGCACCGGTGCTGGATGAGGAATTCTTTAACCCGCTCTTTATGTCGTCGGTCTGTCGATCCATGGCAAAGGCCGGAATTAAAGTATTTCCTCGGGGGCTTCATGGTGCCAGAGAGGCTTTTGATTTTGTGCTTACGACAAAGGCAAAGGCGTTGGGAACTCGCCACGATGGGACTGAACGGGTGCATAATGCTTTGTTGTCAGCTCTAAATAGTCTTGCAGGTTTTATGGTGAAGAAAAACACAGACTGTGTGCCTTTATCCGATGCTATGGACTTGATCAACTCGACGTTTAGCGCGCTTCCGATCAATGGGCAGACTTGGTTAGATGTGCTTGAAGGTTCCGATATTTTGCGGCGAGATGTCGAAAAAACTCAGAACGATAGTGGGGCTTGGGTAAAACCGAATGAAGTGGTGCGTTTTTCATTTCAACGATTGCAAGATAATCTGATGGCTGAGCACCTCATTGGCGATTGCCAGGATATTGAAAATGCCTTTGGGCCTGATGCCCCATTTGCATTCCTGGTCAAACGTTCCATTCGAGAAGACGGCGTAATTGTACTCGAATTAGCTCCAAGCTGGCTGGGCGTTCTTGGAGCGTTATGGTCTCTTGTAGCAGAGAAGCATCAGATAGAACTTTGGAATACCCAGAGTTTCTTTGGAAGCCCTGATGTTTATTTCTATCCCGATGATTTTCGTAAGATATTTCTTGCCTCTATACGTGAACGTTCTTGTACCGCATTCACAAAAGATACAAGACGTCTTCTTGACAGGTTATGGGAAGATGAACCAGAGAAAAAACTGGCGATTTTCTTATCAACTGCCTGCGTACCGGGACATGCTTGGAATGCCGATTTTTTAGCTGAATGGCTCTTTTCTGTTCCACTTGCGGATCGGGACTTACAGTGGTCAGTTTTTTTTGCTGATAACTCATCGGAACTCTTCGAACAATCAGCACAAATCACCAATTGGGCTCTAAATGTAAATGCCAAAATCGCTGATGGAGAGGTTGTACGGCTTGCAGGGATAACGTTGACTTGGTTGCTCGCTGTGACGAACCGTTCTATCCGTGACTCAGCTACTAAGGCTCTGGTGAATCTGCAAATAGGAGCGCCAACGCTTTTTCCTTATTTGATGAACTTGTTCCGTACAATCGATGATTTTTATATTTTGGATCGTCTTCTTGCTTCTGGTTATGGAGCAATTTGTCTCGATCCGTCTGACGAAAGATTAACAACAGCAGCCAAGGCTGTTGCCGATGTGATTTTCGGAACTGTGGAGCCCCCCGTTCATTTGTCCATTCGAGATTGGGCTCGTTCAATTCTGGAACGAGCTGCCGAACGTAATCTGGCGCCGAAAGATTTTGATATGGCACAAGTGCGTCAGTCTTTTGGTAGCGCTTCACCCATGTTTAACGTCGGCAAGGATGATTTGGAGATGATTGCAACAACAGCAGGCGATAATGCTATTTCATGGTCATGCCGAGGCGGTGATTTCTTTATCTATGAAATCAAACCGGCAATCAGCAGTTTTACTGAGACTCTTCTGACTGATCCACCGCCGCTGACGCAGGATGAGCGAGCAGATCGTTTTGAAGACAGCGTTTATGATTTGGGTGGTGCTCCTGAGTTAATGCTTGAAGCTTTGCTTTCGACTGTTAGCACTGCTCGCAAGCGACAAGATATGCCCGACGAGAATATTCTGAGTCTCGAAAAGGCGTTTGTCAGCTGTCTGCCGGAAGCACTGAGGTTGGATTATGCGACAGAACTTGCACCGAAAATCCATCGACAGTTCCAACCGCCCGAAACACGTAATCCTGAACCTGTCGGCCTATGGGTGGGGCGACGCGCCTACGAACTTGGATGGACTAAGGATCGATTTCCTCACGAGCAACATAGCAGTGGTAGAAAGCGTCAGGTGATTGAAAGAATTGGAAAAAAGTATCAATGGATAGCCTTGGAAGAAGTTAAGGCGCGTTTGGCGGACAATTTTTGGGTCGAGGCTGAATATGACAATGGAACACGGATTTATCAGTCCAGACAGGATGCTTGGGTTTGTGATCGTATTGATCCTACAATTTTACCCCTAAGGGAAGATAACCCTCCGTTTCTCGCGCCGTCATTCATTGGGCCTCCTCCATTATTGATCGAAGAAGTTGAGGGTGCTGAATTTGCGTCATGGCCGTTTCGAGCTGATCATTTTGACAATCTCGAAGTCTGGCTGACAGGTAAGTTGGATGATCGTCCGTGTTTGATCGCTGATTGGTCTGAATCGATTGATGACGAACATTCATTTGATGCATTCCGCCGCCAAGCGCAAGCATTTGTATCTCTGGTCGTCCACAAGGCGGGTGATCGGCAAAAGGTTGTAAATGGTTTTTTAAAAAATCATGACCATGGGATTGATGGATGGAGTTTAAAAGAAAAGCCAGACGGTTATTTTGTCTACGAATTTAGTTTGATGTCACCAGATGAAATTCCGTTTTTGGAGTCAGCAAGATACGGTGATGCCGAAATAGCAACGCCGATTTTTACTGGATACATAGAAGACGATTCAGATTGCTCGATCCAAGGGAGCATCCGATATACAGTGCCTCATCCACGTATTCATCATGCACTTGGAGTAAGCATCCCTGACCCCAGAAATAGTGGGCTTTGGGTATTGCCAGATGGACAGGTGTTTCTGAGAAGATTGGAAGGACGTGGTTCACCTTTACTGCTCGATAAAAAATTATTTGATGAATGGTGCTTGTCAGAAGGGCTTGAATACACTTGGGTTTACATCGGTGAGCGTATGGCTTGGGAAGAAACGGGCGACGCGCAATGTCGAAGGACTCTCGGTTCAGCTTGGTATGAGAATGGGAAGGTTAAATTTAAGAACTGATGTTACGCACGGACAGTACTTCCCCCGTTTGCCGCGCCGAGCACCGGAGCTTTTGTCGAGAATAGCCCGCCAGGGGGGGGGCGGCATGGATGCCGCACGTCAGCAGAGGGGCAGGAGCCCCTTCTGCTGACCCTCGACAAAAGCGAGGAGCGCAGGAAATAAGCGGCAACCGGGTCGCCTTTTCTTTGGTTACTTTCTTTTGGCGAAGCAAAAG
>JAUXTH010000025.1 GCA_030679035.1 Methylobacter sp.
TGCGGTTGAGATATCGCAAAACATCTGTTTTACGACATGTATGCGACCTATGACCAAAATGCCGCTTTAACAACTTTGAAAGTATACGTAAAACACTGTCGTAAAATGATATTATACGGAAACATCAAATTTATGGTTTTCCGTCTATGTTAGTGGGCTATATGCGTGTTTCATCGGAATCGGACCGGCAAAGCACGGATTTGCAACGTGATGCGTTGCTGGCCGCCGGCGTCGATATTCGGCATCTTTTTGAAGATCGAGCATCAGGGGCCAAGGATGATCGTTCCGGACTGACCAATGCATTGGACTTCGTCCGTCCTGGGGATGTGCTGGTCGTGTGGAAATTGGATAGGCTGGGCCGCTCTTTGTCCCACCTGCTTTCAATTATCAACACGCTTAAAGAAAAACAGGTTGCATTCCGTTCACTCACTGAGGGCATGGATACCACTACGCCATCAGGCGAACTGTTGTTCCATGTCTTTGGCGCTCTCGCCCAATATGAACGTGCTTTGATTAAAGAACGTGTTTTAGCGGGCCTTACCGCTGCCAGAAAACGCGGACGAATTGGCGGACGCCCACCCGCCATTATGGGTGAAAAATTAGAAGCGATTATCGCCGCATTGAATAGCGGTATGTCTAAAGCGGCAGTCTGCCGTAACTTTGGTGTCAAGCGAACCACACTGATCGAAACGTTGGCTCGCATCGGCTGGCCTTCTTCAAATCCAAATCCATAACGGTGCGATGGACAATAGTGGCGATAAGGATCAGTGGGTACTAACACCCGCCGAACGCTCGTTGGTCATGGCCAAGAATCGAGCAAACCGGTTAGGGTTTGCAATTCTGCTAACGTTCTTCCGCGAACGCGGCAGGTTCCCGCGCGATGAATCCGAAATCGAAACCCAAGGCGTAGCCTTACTCAGTCAGCAACTGGAAGTGCCGATTCCAATAGATGGCGAAGCCATTCCTACTGGCCGCACTGCCGAGCGGCTACGCGCTGAAATTCGAGTCCGTTTCGGTTTCCGGGAAGTCACGGTTGCCGATGCGGAAATGCTGACAGCTTGGCTGCGTGATCATGTTGCCGGTGAAGTCGGCGGCGATATCGACTCGATGGTCGCACGATTGGAAGCACGTTGCAAAGAACTCTCGATTGAACCGCCTACACCTGATCGAATGGATCGTATTGCACGTAGTGCGCTGCATGCGCATGAAGACCTGTTCCACAATTCTGTCTATGAACGTCTTTCGCCCGAACACCGCGAGAGTTTGGATGCCTTGTTACGGTCTGAGAAATTCGGTAGCGAGAACAGTGAGCAAGATGACATTACCGGCAGCGCGTCAGCCCTCTTATTGACGCTGCGTAGCAATCCTGGCCGCCCCAGCCTTGCCAGTATGCAGGATGAACTAGCGAAATTAGCGCTCATCAGGAAAATCGGATTGCCAACCGATTTATTTGATAAGGTTTCACCGCTTGATTTGGAGCGTTGCCGCAAGCGTGTTTCTGTCGAAGTACCCCGCGACCTGCGTAGGCATCCCGATGCCGTACGCATTACTTGGTTGGCCGCGTTCGTTTACTTGCGTGCCCGCAGTTTGATTGATGATCTTGTGGACTTGCTGATCGAGACCATCCACCAGATCGGCGCACGCGCTGAGCGCAAAGTCGACCGGGAATTATTGGAAGACCTTAAGCGTGTTTCCGGCAAACAAAACCTGTTGTTTGAACTGGCTGACGCCACGCTGGCCCAGCCAGATGGAGTAGTACGTGACGTAGTATTTCCCGTGGTCGGAGAACAGACGTTGCGTGATTTGGTAAAAGAGTGGAAAGCAACCGGACCAACTTACCGAATCACACTGCGAACCGTGATCCGAAATTCGTACAAGGGACACTATCGCCGCATGGTGCCTACTTTGCTGGCCGCACTTGAATTTCGGTGTAACAATGACCTTCACCGTCCGGTAATGGACGCGCTTGAATTGGTAAAACGTTTTGCGGACACCAAAGCTCATACCTTTCCGGTGGATGAAAATGTGCCGCTCGATGGCGTTGTGCGCGGATTATGGCGTGAAGCCGTGATGGATAAGGACGCAGCCGGACGGGATCGCATTAATCGCATCACTTATGAAATTGCGGCGCTGGAAGCGTTACGCGAACGACTGCGCTGTAAGGAAATTTGGGTAGTCGGCGCAAACCGTTACCGCAACCCCGATGAAGACCTACCCACAGATTTTAATGCGAACCGTGAAAACTACTATCAGGCGTTAAATCTGCCGCTCGACGCGGAGCAGTTCATCGCCAACTTGCAGGCCGAAATGCGCGAAGCATTAAACGCCTTCGACACTGGCCTGAAAAATAACCCCTTCGTCCGATTAAGCAGCAAGAACAACGGCTGGATAATATTAACCCCGCTGGACGCGCAGCCCGAACCGCCAAATCTGGCAACGCTCAAAGCTGAACTGAATGCCTTGTGGCCTATGACAAGTTTGCTTGATGTGGTTAAGGAAACCGATCTGCGGCTGGGTTTTACAGATGTATTGAAAACGCCAACCTCTTATGAAACGATGGATCGCTCGGTGTTGCAACCACGCTTATTATTATGTTTGCACGGTCTTGGCACCAATGCGGGTCTACAACGCATGGCCGGACTCGATTCCGGTACAACGGCAAGAGACTTGGCTTATGTACGTCGCCGTTACATTGGCGTTGACGCTATGCGGCGCGCAATTGCCATTGTCGCCGATGGTACGTTACATGCGCGTAATCCGGCTGTATGGGGTAGCGGCACCACCGCCTGTGCATCCGATTCCAAGCATTTCGGCGCATGGGATCAAAACCTGACTACACAATGGCATGTTCGCTATGGTGGACGCGGCATCATGATTTACTGGCATGTCGAACGCAATTCACTGTGCATCCATTCGCAACTTAAATCGCCGTCCTCTTCGGAAGTGGCATCAATGATCGAAGGCGTTATCCGTCATTGCACCGAGATGGAAGTTGACCGTCAATATGTCGATTCTCATGGCCAAAGCACGGTTGCGTTTGCCTTCTGCCGATTATTGGGGTTCCAGTTATTACCCAGACTGAAAGCCATTCACTCACAAAAACTAAGTCGGCCAGATGTCGGCATGGCCGATGCCTATTCAAATCTGCAAGAAATTTTAACGAAACCTATTGAATGGGATTGCGTGCGGCAGCAATACGATCAAATGGTTAAATACACGACGGCTCTACGCCTTCGAACAGCGGAAACCGAAGCCATCTTAAGGCGTTTTACTCGAAAGAACGTTCAGCATCCGACTTACAAAGCATTTGCAGAACTTGGTAAGGCGATTAAGACTATATTTCTTTGCCGCTATTTGCATGACGAATCTTTACGCCGGGAAATCCATGAAGGCCTGAATGTGGTTGAACAATGGAATGGTGCAACTGATTTTGTGTTTTTTGCTCGTCGCGGTGAAATGTCGAGCAATCGCAGGGAAGACCACGAGATTAGCATGTTAGCCTTACATCTCATTCAAAACTGCATGGTTTACATCAACACGTTAATGATCCAAAAGGTGTTAGCGCAGCCACACTGGCAGGGCAAGATGACAACACGAGACTACGCCGCGTTAACTCCCTTGATTTGGGAGCATATCAACCCCTATGGGCGATTTGACCTTGATATGAACACCCGGCTTGACTTACCGTAATGGAAATGGCGGCTGGTGACACGACTGCTTGTTTTACCCCTTGTAGGGATAAGCCCCAGCGGCTAAGGGGTGTTCAGCCTGTCGCGTAGCAAAAGGCTGAACTGCCCTTATTGAGCGCGGCAAGGCGGCCTGGTGGTTGTAAGCGGTAGCTTACAAGTCCGAAGGACCGAGCGAATAGCGAGCCAAGAAGGGCGTCCGGTTTTCGCGATAGCGAAAATGCCCCAAATAAATAAAAATGCTGTTAAAGAATTGGCGACAACAATACACGGGTACCGGTAGCGATCGGGACATGATGTGTCACCAAACTTGTACAACGTAAAACTACAACAAAGAAAGTTGTTTCGGTGGTGTAGACGACAC
>JAUXTH010000110.1 GCA_030679035.1 Methylobacter sp.
ATTCATGGCGCCAAAGCACCCAAAATAATCAGCGAAGAAATGGTAAAGTCGATGGCGAAGGGCGCAGTCGTTGTCGATGTCAGCATCGACCAGGGCGGCTGCATAGCCACATCAAAGCCGACCTCGCACAGCCAACCGGTATTCATCAAACACGGCGTCATCCATTATTGCGTGACCAACATGCCCGGCGCGTATCCCAGAACATCCACCATCGCCCTGTCCGACGCGACCTTGCCCTATGTCCTGAAAATAGCCGATGCCGGGAAAGCGGCTTTAATGACCAATGAAATATTAGTCAAAGCGGTCAATACTTATGATGGCAAAATCACCTGCAAAGCCGTAGCCGAAGGACTCGGCATGTTGGACAGCTACCAGCCGCTAGCCAGTTTTAGATAGTTTTTCAGTTGCAGTTTAAGGTACGATAAACACCAAAGCCGATGTAGCTCAGCTGGTAGAGCAACTGATTCGTAATCAGTAGGTCGTGGGTTCGACTCCCATCATTGGCTCCATTAAATCAATGAATTAAGTGCCACTAAAAATAACACGTCATTGTCGTGGTCGCTTTTATGGTCACTCTGCTATTCCCGCATGCTCCATCCCTGCCAATTTATCAAAGTAGGCAAGGAGCTTTTTCTTGTGCCAGCGCTGAGTAGCCCCCTGTATGTCAGGGGGCGGGATTATTCCTTCTCTTACAAAATCCCTATACTGATTAGCGTTAATGTTGAATAGGGCGATTACATCCGTTCTTTTTAGCCACTCAGGTCTGACTCTGTTGGGATCTTCTTGTTTCGCCTCTAGGTTTATTTCTGGCATTCACCTATCTCCTTAAAATAGTGATTCAATTTTTACTTAATCGCACTTCCAGGATGCGCAGTAAAATGGTTTCATCGGTTATCCTGACTTAAATCAGGCAACAATTTAGGCATTGCCCCTGTTTCGTATGCGGTGGTAATTTGCGGCAGCATAAATTGACTGACGGTTGATCCATTGGGCAGCACAATGTTTGCCATAAACTCGTCTTCCAATATTGATATGCCCGCTTCAACAGCTTCCAGCTTCGCCTTAATTACCAGTGATAACGCTCGCCATTTCTGTCGGCAAGCCTGCTCGTATTCTTTATCAGCTTGAAGCTCTGACCGTGGTTTTCCGGTTTTAGTTTTAACAAACTCTTCCCGTGCAGGCATTTTGAGGATGAATTTTATTTGCCTGCCAATTATGCAAAAGCCAACAATCGCCCTGTCTTGATCCCATCCATACATAAACTGATCAGCTCCGTAACGTTGTAAGGTGCGTTCAATTTCTCCTCTTGATCTCTCGGTGCTTACTGATGTGTTCTCGGCGTAAGCCATCATTTATTCTCCTGTAGTGGTAGCCATGCGATAGCGTTAGTTACCCGCTCTTGCGCCGAAGCCATAATGTGGTCAACGTAATTGGCGCTTTTGTATCCCTCTCCGACATATCCATCATCAAGAAGTAGAAATAAATTTCCAATAGGGCAAACATCCATATCATAATTCCACGGCGCAAAATCCCACCACTCTTGCGGTGAAACAGCCTTGATATGGTCTATGTGGTGTTCATTGCCTATATCGTCAATCATGAAGTCGTCTTCACGTAACTTGATTAAAACTAATTGGCCTAAATACCCTCTACACAAAACTCCGCCTTCCGGTATGTTGTCGCTCCAGTTAGTCATAGCGTTACCCCGTCATCTAAAATTAGCGTGGTATTATTTTCCATTGCCGGATTAAACGACTGTATTGCGCATACTCCATCGTTAGTATAAGAATGAACCCTAATACCAGTATCAAATCGCGCCTTTAGTGCGTCGCGTTCGGCAACGATGTCATCGATCTTGGTAATAATAGCTGTCGCCGTATGTCCGCTATCGCTGTCATCAACATCAACACCGCAACAGGTTGCGCCAACATGAACGCCGATGCTAGTTAGTGCGGCGTTTAGTTTTTCGATAAGATCAGTCGCGCCATTTGTCGCAAACTGAATGGCGCAATGTCCCTCATACTTATCCCTTACTTCGTAAGCTTTTAGTGATTTTTTCATTAGGTCTGCCTCCAGTTCTGATTGCTGCCCATCGCGCCTTTTGCCCTGCGCTACGATTGCGAAACTCACGCCGTTTCTTTGCTACAATAACTTTAGGGTCATTACAGCCTTTCCCGGCGGCACACCATACGTTCAGACTGTCGTAATAACTCTGCACTACGCAGTTTTTAGCAGGGCGGCGACGGTTACAGCACTGACACCAAAGAAGCCTATTTCCAGGCCATACAAATACCATCGGCTTTGTATTGTGCGTATCAGTCCAGCGTGTCGCGGGCTGCATGTTTGCGGTGTAGATGTGGATATTACTCATTTTTCACCTGTCGGTTATGCAAAGCCCCGCTACCAAGCTGGACTATGTGATTATGTTGAGCGTTGAATGCCTTTGCTATAGCGTGTAATTCAGCCCGTTGCGCCGGTGCCTTGGTATTGTCCCGCACGTTAGCGCGGGGCAGGGCTGCGGTTAGCGTTTGCAGGAATTCGGCTTTATCAAGGGTGAGCACTACCTAAGCGAATCAAACTGATTATCAATCAAGTCTTGATGCGTAAGTTGATCGGCTTCCGGCATATCGGCTAACAGTTTCGTTAGGGTTTCGGTGTCTCCGCATTCTTTGATGGCATGCTCCCAGTTGTTGGGCTGGACTTCTGCTTTGATTTTTTCTTCATGCAGTCTTTTAAGCTCATCAACCTTGTTTCTGTAACTGGTATCGGCCGTTGCTCGATCTTCTCCGGTCAGTTTGAACATCATCGCCTTGGCCTGTTCCAGTGTTTCCTTGTTGTTCGCTGAGGTAATCGCTGTCATTACTTCGGATAAGGCGACTTCGGCTTGAGCTACAACATCAGCATGGTCTATTGGCGGCTTCGATTTTCCTTTGTTGATTTTCCCAAGAATGTCATTGGTTTTCTCGTCAGTTCCGGTGGCAATAGGGTTTACTTCTTTTTCAATCGGTTCGCCTATGTCATCCAGTTCATCCGGTGTGTACACGCCCATCGTTACATCCGGGGTATGTAACCTTGACCAGCGCTTAATCGAAAGATAAGCGATTTGCTGCTTTGGATCTTCTGTCCATAGTGTCGAGTTTCGCGTCCTGACTTGGGTTAGCAGCAATTCAAGCACTCGCGGCTGAGCTTCTCCTTTTATCGTAGCAGATACCCTAATGCCTAGTCCCTTTTCGTCGTTTATATCCCAGTCTGGAACGATGTACTCTTTAAAATTCCCGTTATCGTCTTTTTTAGTTTTGCTGGTGACCTTTTTGAATTTTCCGATGATCTTTTCCCAGGGCCCGAACCATTCATAATTGGGCCGCCCGGTAATCGGTGCGTTTTTGATGATGATGGCATTAACGAGTTGTGCTTCATATCCAATAACACCGTTAATAAGATGCGTTTTTTGTGCGGCGGCATAAGGGTCAATGCCCCAGCGGAGCGCCTGCATGGTAATAGCAAAGCAGTCGCCGACATTGCCCTGCAAGTGCTTTGGAATGGTTGACCTTCCTGATGCCATTAGTTCGGATATTTTCTCCAAACGAAGAAACTTGTTATCGTCAAACATCACATCGAATGGACTGATTACAGTGAGTTCTTTGGTCTGTGCTGGTTGAGGTTCGTTTAACATGGCTAATATCCTATAAATCGTTAATTAAGTAGCGCGGCAGCGATAAGGTTTTAATGGTTTGCTCATATCCAGGCCATTGCCCGGAATCAAGGCAGCGCCGGTAAACGTCCATATTTTCCCTGTACCGCCTGCGTCCATAACGGATCGCATCATCGTCAAGTTCATATGTGCAGATGCCATAAGGCTCTGATTTTTCAATAGCAACAAAGATAAAATGCTCTATGCCAATGCCTTCATTTGACGCGATGTCGGTATAAAACGGGTGTTGCACGTAGTAACGGTATTTACTCGCCGAGCGGATAAATCCGCTAGCCGCATCCTCGGTTGATTTCAAGTCAACCGCAATGGTGCCGTTTAAATAATCCGGCCTGCATCTGACATCGGTTCCGTTAATTTGCGAAAAAATGGACGCTTCCGATACGCCCCCTGAAAACAGTTGCCCGGCTATTTTGTGTTGGCTCACTTCGTCACGTATGCGCAAGCTCATTTTCATTTCATCAGCAGTTACCAGGATGCGCCCATCGGCCTTGGCCTCATATTCGGCATACTTGGCTTTACCGACCTTGGTGCGCCGATCTATGGTTTCAGTCATGCCAAAGTAGCGTGATTCCATAAAATCAGGTTCTAGGATGGCGCAGTGCATCAATGTTCCTTTTTTAAAGGCCGGTGTTTCTGTGCGCTCGCTCTTTTTAAAGTGAGCTGGGCTAATGTCGATCAAGTCCAGGCCGGATTTACTGATAGACGGATGCGCGTGATAATCCTCGTTGCTCATGTCGTAGACAATGTTTGAGGTTGGAAATTGAACCGCTTCAACAATATCACTGTCGCCTTCTGGTATATCCCATTCAACCATTTTCTTGCCCTGAGCAGGATATCAAAGCGGCCTTAAGATCATCGGGGAGCTTTGTTTTTAAGTGGTCAATTACTGCTTGAGTAGATATGTGACTTCTAACCGATATTTGGAATGTTGCAATAACGGAAACGGTCTTTTTATCATCAGTGGGCGCAACTGCTCTGCGTGTTGTTTGATGCCGCTCAGTTGCAGCCACGCTTACTTTTACATCAGCAGCAGGTGTAGCTTCTGGCTGATCTAAAGGCTTGGGCTGCTCTTGCCTGGCAATTTCGACCGCCGCTTTCTGTTGGTCGGCAAGCGCATCCTCTAAAACTTTTTGATTGTCGGCCTCAAGCTGCTTTTTTATCCGCGCTTCGGCTTCGGTTTTGCGCTCCGTTTCAGCAACGATCAAGGCGTCAACTTTCGCATCGAACTCTTCATCAGTACCGTAAAGTTCATTACCCAGATTGATAGCGGCCAGCGGCGGGTTGATGTCGGCACGTAAGCAGCGATTTTCCAGCGTTTGTAGGCGCATTCCCGTCTTGTTTTGATGGGCCAGCTCGCCATCGGTTATTGCTTTAATGAACGACATGGCTTTAGTGGTTAGCTTGCCCTTATCGGTTATTGTTCCGCTTAATTTCACCATGCCTGACAGATCAACTGACTTAACTTGAAAGTCTGACTTTACTCCTGATTCTTCCCGGCTTGCTGTTAGCTGATCTTTTAATAACTGAGTTATTGACTCAAGTTTTTCTTGCTCCATTTTTTTGAACTTGGCGTCAATTCCGTCAGCAATAGCATTAAGCTCTTTGATTTCAGCGGTAAAAGAATCACGCCAAACCTTGAATTTATCTGACATTGAGCGGAACACGCCCAGCGCAAAACTATCTGTTGTTTTAGCGTATTTTCGGATAGCCGCAGCATCCTTTTTTGAATCTGCTCGGCCTTGGTCGTCAATGGTGTGAACTAGGCTTTTCGCTAATTCCTTTACTGTCTTTACTTGCTCCAAATACTCTGGGTTATTGTAAAAATCAGCCGGGCAAGTATCGCCAACAGCAAGTAGCTCGCTAAGCGATTTAGGCTCGACTACCGCCAGCTCTTGATCTTTATCATCATGTTTTAATACAGCATTCATTTCCTAGCCCCTATAATTTTCACCGACCCATTAAGGGTGTATTTTGCAAATTTAGCCTCTGGCTCATAATCTACCAGGCACCAACCAAGAGACTCAAGGCGTTGGCATTCTGACTTGAATTCGCGCTTAGTCATTGCAAATCGCCTTCTTCATATTCGCCCGGGTGAGTCGCCATAAACGCCGCTGCATCCTCGCTCATTAAATTATCAAACTCGGCGCCGGTTATGCTGCACTGCACTGACTTCGCATCGGCATCCTTAATACTCATAATCACAAACACGGTTGCCATGACTGCAAATAACGCGAACGCCGTCAGCATTTTTTTCATGATTTCCGTGACTTCGTTTTTGTCGTTTAGTCGGCGCTTATTTGCATGATTAAGCAGGGTTTGGCGGCGTTGTTGGTCGATCATTATTATTGACATGTGATACCCCTAGTTGCTGTTAATTGAAGTGCAGACCGGGCTTGATCGCTGTACGCTTCCATCGGCGCCGCTGCACAATAGTTAGCACTGCTGGATAACCGGCGTACCGGGCTGAATTTAACCTGAGAAAATCCAGTGCTAACTATTGTGTCCACTCCAAAGCGCAGGGAATGGATGCTGCTGTTCATTCAAGGGTCTACTCGACCCTCGCCCCCGCACCCCCAACACCCACTATTTCCTGAGTGATGCGGGCCTTGAGTTGTAATCCGTCCTTTGCCGTCGCATACAGGGCAAGTTTTTTTCTGCCGCTCTTTTTCCAGCTGTCTTTTTAATTTTTCGTTTTCTTCTCTGACGGGATTTGGTATGCAATCATGCCCATGAGCCATGCCATAATTCTCTCTAGCGCCTTGCGCCCATGAAGCAACAATGCCAATCTGCTCATCTGTTGCAGTTATTCCCGCATCGTCAAAAGCCTCTGAAATGCACTCTTTCCAGTAATCCATACTCGCCACCTTTATTGAGATTGATTGCCGGTTTCTCGCCCGGACTGCCATTTGCATTCAGTTTTAGGTTATGAATTACGGCTATGTAGTTAACCTTTAACAATGCGCCCATAATTTATTTAAGCGTCTGTGTCCGCGAAACATGAACCGCTGTGTAGCTTCAAATAGGCGCATTGTTAAAGGTTGCGCGACCC
>JAUXTH010000113.1 GCA_030679035.1 Methylobacter sp.
TAGGGCAATCGCGCTTAAATAAAGCGATATGGTGCAAATTTCTGCTTAGTGATTTTAAGTTCTGCTTTAAAAATCAGGGGAAAACATAAACGGAGCCGCGACTTCAGTCGCGCACGAGTCATAACGCCAGTTGTAAAGGAAATATAACTACTGGCGCGACTAAAGTCGCGGCTCCAATAACCTGAAATTTAAAATAACCACATTTATAGGCAATTGATCAGCCAGTGATTATAAAATCCAAGCTTATTTAAGCGCGATTACCCTGAACTGTTACTGCATTTCTAATGCCTTTTTTTGCAATTCGGCTTATTATATCGGCCATTCCTGTCATGAGCCCTCAGCTTGCCTCATGCTTACCAACAATGATTTATGATAACGCGCGATGAAATCGTATAAATTATTACTGCTTTTGCTGTTAAACGCCTGTTTAACAGGTTGTGGACAACCCGGCCCGCTATATTTGCCGGGGCAGGTGGCGCCGATTCATGTGGAGCCGGAACCCGCGCCAAAACCGGAACCCAAGCCCGAAAAAACCAAATAACCATGGATTATTTTAATTACCGGAACGGCGAGCTTTTTGCCGAAGACCTCGCTGTTCAGGACATCATTTATAAATACGGCAGCCCTTGCTACATTTATTCTCGGGCCACGCTGGAGCGGCACTGGAAGGCTTTCGACCAGGCTTTTGGCGAACAAGCGCATTTAATCTGTTATGCGGTAAAGGCTAATTCCAATATTGCGATACTCAATCTGCTGGCCCGTTTGGGTTCGGGGTTCGATATTGTCTCCCTGGGCGAATTGGAGCGGGTTATTACCGCCGGGGGCGATCCTAAAAAAATCGTATTTTCCGGGGTCGGCAAACGCGAAGATGAAATCCTGGCGGCATTAAAGATCGGCATACGCTGTTTTAATATTGAAGTCAGCGGCGAACTGGACCGGATTAACCGGCTGGCTGGGCAATTGGGCGTTATCGCGCCGGTATCTTTTCGGGTAAACCCGGATGTCGATGCCAAAACCCATCCTTATATTTCTACCGGTTTAAAGGAAAACAAGTTCGGCATCGACATCCAGCAGGCGTTGACTGAATATCGCCGTGCGGCGGCTATGCCCCATATCGGCGTGGTCGGCATCGATTGCCACATCGGCTCGCAACTGACCGAAACCCGGCCCTTTCTGGATGCGCTGGATAAGATTCTTGATTTGGTCGCAGCGCTTGCCGCCGAAGGCATTAAGCTGCATCATCTGGATCTGGGCGGCGGCTTGGGTATTTGCTATCGAGATGAACAGCCGCCCGAGCCTGCCGATTATATTCAGGCGATTTTGGCGCGTCTTGGCCAAACCTGTCCTGAGTCTGTCGAATGGACCGATTTTGAGATTTTACTGGAACCAGGCCGCGCCATCGTCGGCAATGCCGGTATTCTGGTGACTCAGGTTGAATATCTTAAGCCAACTGAGCATAAAAATTTTGCGATTGTCGATGCGGCCATGAATGACCTAGTGCGTCCTTCTTTATACAGCGCTTGGCAGAACATTATTCCGGTTAACCTGAAAAGTAGCGCGGCGGAAACGACCTGGGATATAGTCGGCCCGGTCTGCGAAACCGGCGATTTTTTGGGCAAGGAGCGGTTGCTTAAAATCGCTCAGGGCGATTTGTTGGCGATACGCTCATCCGGCGCCTATGGTTTTACCATGAGTTCAAATTATAATTCCAGGCCACGCTTGGCAGAGCTGATTGTTGATGGCAGCAGCCTGCATGTAATCAGGGAGCGGGAAACGATTGCGCAGCTGTGGGCGGGCGAGCATTTGCTGCCTTAGGGTAATGCTGATTGTTGTAATGGAACACGGATGGCACGGATTAGACGGATTTAAACGGATTTTTTTGAAATAATCCGAAGCCCAGTTCTTTAATACAGTACACCGTAAGAAATGCCTTAATAATTTAATATCTTTATGAAAAAACTATTTTTTATCCGCGTTTATCGGTCAAATCCGTATCATCCGTGTTCTATTTTTCTATCGGCTGAATAGCTCCAATTACCTAGGCAAACATCGACTAAATGATCAACTTCACTAAAATGCACGGCCTCGGTAATGATTTTGTGGTCATTGACGCAATCAATCAACACATCGCCTTAACATCCGAACAAATCCAGCAGATGTCTGACCGACACTTTGGCATAGGCTTCGATCAACTGTTGCTGGTCGAAAAAGCCGCAAGCGCCAATGCCGACTTCAAATACCGGATTTTTAACGCGGACGGTGGAGAAGTCGCTCAATGCGGTAATGGCGCACGCTGTTTTGCCCGGTTCGTCCGCGATAAAAAGCTATCGGACAAGGATGAAATTCGCGTCGATACCGATTCAGGTCAGTTGTTGCTGCGTTTTGATGCCGACAACCTGATCACCGTCAATATGGGTGTTCCAAGGCACGCGCCTGCTGAAATTCCGCTGCTGGCGGAAGAAGAATCCAAGTTTTATACCGTATTGGTTAACGATACCGAAAAAGCTTTTGGTGCCGTTTCGATGGGCAATCCGCATGCTGTCATTCAAGTCACGGATGTTAAAACCGCGCCGGTGGCTGAACTGGGCAAAGCCCTGGAAAGCCATGCTTTTTTCCCGGAACGGGTTAATGTCGGTTTTATGCAAGTCATCGATCGCCAACACATTAAGCTGCGCGTGTATGAACGCGGCGCTGCCGAAACCCTGGCTTGCGGCAGCGGCGCTTGTGCTGCCGTGGTCATCGGCATTGAGCACAATCTGCTGGATCATACGGTCAGTGTTGATCTGCCCGGCGGAACGTTAACCGTCAACTGGCCTGGTCGCGGCGAACCGGTTTTAATGACGGGACCTGCCATTTCTGTTTTTGAAGGACAAATAACGTTATGAACGAACCCACCGCAGAACTCACTTCAGCCCAGGTTGAAGAATATCTATTAAAACACCCCGAGTTCTTTCATGAACACTTGAATTTGCTGGAACACATGAGCATTCCTCATCCTACCGGCAATGCGGTCTCGCTGATTTCCAAGCAGTTGGAATTGTTCAGAAGCCGGCATCATGACATGGAAAACCAGCTCACTGCGTTGATTGAGATAGCCAGGGACAACGATACCTCGCTGAACCGTATGCACAAGCTCACGCTGGCGCTGCTGGACGCCACAACGCTGGAAGAAGCGGTTGCCAACCTTGATACCGTGCTGTCGGAATATTTTTTGATCGACTTTGTTGCGGTGCGCATTATCAAGCACAATCCGGACGCCGCCATCACCAATCTGTTTATTGAGCCGGACAGCAAAGACCTGGAGCCGTTTGCCGGCGAACTCGCCAGCAGTCAGCCCAAATGCGGCCGCCCGACCATGGCTCAGGCCAGGGTATTATTCGGCGATTCGGCGTTTGAAGTGAAATCCTGCGCCATTATTCCACTGGCCTTTACCGAATTGGAAGGCATCTTAGCGATCGGCAGCCGTGAAGAAGGACGATTTCATTACAGCATGGGCAATCTGTTTTTAAACCAAATGTGCGAAATCATAGGCACCCGGCTGATCACCTTGTTGCAGCAGAATTAATATGCATCCTGATGCCGAGTTGATGCTGGCTGACTTTTTCAAGCAGCTCACCGTTGAAGTTCGCGCCTCGGAACACACCGTAAAAAGCTATCAGCGGGATATTAAACAGCTGTCCCGCTATTGCACAGATAAGGCCATAACCCAATGGGCCGACTTGAAACTCACCGATATTCGCGCCCACATAGCCGGTCGACACCGGAAAGGCCTGAGCAGCAAAAGCCTGCAACGCGAGTTGTCTGCGATCCGCAGTTTTTATAATTACCTGTTAAAACAAGGCCAGGCCGAGGTTAACCCGGCGCAGCATATTCAGGCGCCCAAACAGGTGAGGAAGCTGCCTAAGACACTGGATGTCGATCAGCTATCCGGGTTGCTGGAAGCCGGGGCAAGTTCGTCGCTTGAAATCCGCGATCTGGCCATGTTCGAGTTGTTCTATTCATCCGGTCTGCGGCTGAGCGAGCTGTCGGCGCTTGATTTATCCGATCTTGACTTGCCGGACAGCACCCTGATTGTTCGTAGCGGTAAGGGCGGCAAATCAAGAGTGCTGCCGGTAGGCAGCAAAGCCATTGCGGCTATTGAAAACTGGCTGCGGCAGCGAGCCGTAAAAACTCCTGCCGCTGAACCCGCGTTATTTGTTACATCGCGTGGAACGCGGCTCGGGCAGCGCAGCATTGAATTAAGGCTGGAACAGTGGTGCATAAAAAAAGGCATAGCCGAACATATCCACCCGCATATGCTCAGACACTCTTTCGCCAGTCATTTGCTTGAATCCAGTCAGGACTTAAGAGCCGTTCAGGAACTGCTCGGACACAGCAATATCAGTACGACTCAGATATACACCCATCTGGACTTTCAACATCTGGCTGAGATTTATGATAAAGCGCATCCCAGGGCCAAAAAAAAACCGTTATAGCGGCTTGCGTCATAAGCAGAAACTTAAAAAACCTGTTACCATGTAACTAATTTTTCATATAAAAAGCAGTAGGGCGAAATATTTTCAGGCCCTAGGAAAAAACCTCTTTACGGGATTTCAAAAAATGGCGGCAAACGACACACTGAACGATTTAAAATCTAAAGGCATACTCTGGGGGTTTGGCGTTTTTACTCTCATTGTAGTGGTCATTCTGGTTTTCCTGGGCGCCTGGTGGGGCAGAGAACCCGATCAGTTTAATGTTCAGGATGAAGCCGTAAAACGCGCCGAAGAAACCCACTCCACTGACAGCATGCCTGTCGGTTACGTTTATACTAATACCCTGGCCCATATCGCCGAGGTCTTGCTGCATAAAAGCGGCGGATATATTACTAACGACGTCGCGCCTCCCGGCGTATTTCTGGACAACATTTCCAACTGGGAATACGGGGCATTAGTCATGCTGCGTGACGCTACTTCAGCATTAAGAAACCACTTTGCCAGAGACCAGTCCCAATCGGCTGAAGATCCGGATCTGGCGATTGCCGAGCCGTATTTTTATTACGAAAACGACTCTTGGGCGCTGCCGTCAACGGAAGCTGAATATCAAAAAGGCGTTGAGGCTTTACACAAGTACATGGAGCGCCTGCAAAAATACGGCGGCAATGTCAAACAGGCGCAATTTTATTCCCGTGCCGACAATTTGTGGCAATACACCGAAGTTGTGATCAAGCGGCTGGGCGGACTTTCCACCCGTTTGACCGCAAACAGCGCCAGCGGCAACTATGGCCCCGGATTGACCGAACTTGAGCGGGAAGCCGCAGATGAAAAAGGCACCACCGTAGCCAAAGTAACATGGCTGGAGATCGACGACGTTTTCTATGAAGCGCGCGGTGCAAGCTGGGCGTTATTGCATATACTCAGGGCCATCAAACATGACTTTGAGGATATTTTATTGGACAAGCGGGCCATGCGTACTGTTGATATCATGATTAAGGCGCTGGAAAATGCCTTAACCCCTATTTTAAGCCCGATGATTTTAAACGGTAGCGGCTACGGCCTTTTCGCCAACTACTCCCTGTCTATGGCAAATTATATAGCTCGCGCAAATGCGGCGGCTCTTGATTTGCGCGATATTATGAACCGAGGTTAATGACGATGGATGAGCAAATCAATTACAACTTGACCCAGCTTAGCAGCTGGAAAAGAATTTTCTTTATGCTGATTTTTGCGGCTGTCGGCGGGCTGGTCAGAATGCTGCTTTGGGCAGTTATACTATTGCAGGTTGCATCAACGTTGCTAACCGGCAAAGCCAATGCCAACATTCTTAGTTTTGGCCGCAGTCTTTCCATTTATACCTGCCAGATTCTGCTGTTCCTGACCTTCAATACCGAGACCATGCCGTTTCCTTTCTCCGACTGGAAATCGACCACAGAACTGCAACTGCCGGAAGTCAAAAACTCCGCAAAATAACGCTCGGCAATCGCTCCTGCATTGCTCTACCTCCTGCATCCGTGCAGTCGCTATGAACTCTACCCGCAAAATCATTCATATTGATATGGATGCTTTTTTTGCGGCCGTGGAACAGCGCGATTTCCCGCAATACCGCAACAAGCCGATTATCGTCGGCGGCGCTCCCGACTCACGCGGCGTTGTAGCAACCTGTAGCTATGAGGCGAGACAATACGGCATCCATTCCGCGATGTCTTCAGCGCATGCTTACCGCTTATGTCCCCAGGCCGTTTTTGTAAAACCCCGTTTCGACGCTTATCAAGAGGCATCAACGGCCATTCGGAAAATATTCGCCGACTATACCGGCCTTTTTGAACCCTTGTCCCTGGATGAAGCCTACCTGGATGTCAGCAATGTCAGCCTGCATCAAGGCTCTGCCACATTAATCGCCAAAGCCATTAAAGCTTCGATTAAGCAGGAGACCGGGCTGATCGCTTCGGCCGGAGTTTCATATAACAAATTCCTCGCCAAGATCGCCTCCGACATCAATAAACCGGACGGGCTTTATTTAATCACTCCGGAACAAGGGCCAGACTTTGCAGAGCGGCTGCCGGTAGAGAAATTTCATGGCGTGGGCAAGGCGACTTCGCTAAAAATGCACTCATTGGGCGTCAAGACCGGCAAGGATTTGAAGGCGTTGCCGCTGGAAACGTTGCAGCACTATTTCGGTAAGGCCGGGTTGCATTATTACAGTATTTCCAGGGGCATAGACAATCGCCCGGTCAACAACTGCCGCATCAGGAAATCGGTTGGCGTGGAAATTACCTTTCAGCAGGATATTAAGGGTAAACAAGATGTCATTACGCAGTTGCAAAGCCTGCTGGATAAGGCGCTAAGCAAGGTCGCCGAAAAACAGCTGGTCGCCCGCACCCTGACCGTAAAAATCAAATATCATGATTTTGTGCAAATCACCCGCAGTCGCACGTTGCCGCAGATCATTAGCGCGGCATCGAGCATTGGCGTTATAGTTGAGGATTTGGTGAAAAACACCGACATAGGCAGGCGCAATGTCCGCTTGTTAGGCGTTACGCTATCGTCGCTGGAAAACAAGTCCGAACAGACTCGTTTTCAGCAAATGGATTTGTTTGGCGATTGTTAGTGGGGTGACTAATCAGTTTCCTGCTCGTCCTCAAAATCGGATTCATCATCCAGCTCGCCTTCAACCTGGAACAGCTCTTTCAAATGGCGATATAACAGACGCGAAGACTTGGGCGGTTTACCGGCCTCGGCTTCTTTTTGGGCGTTGCGCAATAATTGACGCAATAACTGCCGGTCTGCCTGAGGTTGCTCGTCCAGCAGCGCCGTCAGCGCATCATTGCCCTCGGCAATCAGCCGATCCCGCCAGCGTTCGACCGCGTGATGCTCCCTGACTGCATGGGCGCTTTTGTTCTTGATGCGCGCCAGTTTTTCCAAAATGGGTTCTGCGTCTATCTTATGAATCTGTCCGGCAATGAACTTCAGCAGCCGTTTTCTGGCGCTTTTATGGGGCATTCCCGATGCTTCCGCAACGGCTTTGTTGATGATCTCAGGAAGCTCCAGAAGTTTTAATTGTCCCGCCGACAATTCGGCCATTTCTTCGCTTAACGCGAAAAGAGCCGCCATGTCTTTCTTTATTTGGGTTTTGTTAGGTCGGATTGCGTAATATTCTTCCGCCTCATCATCGTATTCGTATTCTTCACTCATTTCATATCAAACCGTTACGATAAATTTTGTTACAGGTTTAGATTGGCTTGCCCGATCAGGCAAGCCAATGACCAGCTGCATTTATCCCTTAGACGCTCTTTTACGCTCGTTTTCAGTTAAAAACTTCTTGCGCAAGCGTATCGACTTAGGCGTGACTTCAACCAATTCATCTTCGGCAATAAATTCCAGCGCCTGCTCCAGCGTCATTTTTTGAATTCTCGCCAGCACCAAGCTTTCATCCGTACCTGACGCGCGAACATTGGTCAATTGTTTCGGTTTGCAGGGGTTGACGGTTAAATCATTACTGCGGGAATGTAAGCCCACTAACATGCCTTCATAAACTTCATCACCATTCACCAACAGCAACTCACCACGCTCCTGTAACGGATGCAATGAATAAGTGACGGCTTTGCCGGCAACCATTGAAATCATTACGCCACGCTGACGACTGCCCACTTCGCCTGGTTTCATCGGGCCGTAATGGTCAAATACATGGTACAGCAAGCCGGAACCGGAAGTGGCGGTCATAAACTCGGTTTGGAAGCCGATCAAGCCCCGTGACGGCATCATGTACTCCAAACGAATGCGCCCTTTGCCATCAGGAACCATATTGGTTAAGTCGCCTTTACGCTCACCCAATTTTTCCATGATAGTACCTTGGTGGATTTCTTCCACTTCAATGGTGACCATTTCAAATGGTTCGCATTTTTTACCATCAATTTCTTTGATGATAACTTCAGGACGTGACACGCCCATTTCAAAGCCTTCGCGGCGCATGTTTTCAATTAAAACCGATAAATGCAACTCACCACGGCCTGATACCTTGAATTTATCCGGGTCTCCGGTGTCTTCAACTTTCAGCGCGACGTTATGTTGCAATTCTTTGTCTAATCTATCGCGTATTTGTCGTGTAGTGACGAATTTACCTTCCCGTCCGGCAAACGGTGAGTTATTGACCTGAAAAGTCATGGTCACGGTAGGCTCGTCAACCGTTAACGGGGGCATGGCTTCTACGGCATCGGGATGACAAATGGTGTCGGAAATTTCCAGCTTTTCAATGCCCGCAAAAGCAATGATGTCGCCAGCACGCGCTTCCTGAACTTCAACGCGATCCAGGCCGTGAAAGCCATAAAGCTGCAACATACGCCCTTTACGTTCAACGCCTTCTCTATTAACGATAACCAATGGCATATTGGGCTTTATGCTGCCGCGCTGAATACGACCGATACCAATGACGCCGGTATAAGTATTGTAATCCAGACTGGAAACCTGCATTTGGAAAGGGCCGTCCATGTCAACGGGCGGCGGACTGACTTTAGAAACAATTGTTTCAAACAGCGGAGTCATATCGCCGCCAGTGATAGTATGTTCTAAACCAGCATAGCCATTGATTGCCGATGCGAACACGACAGGAAAATCCAGTTGCTCATCGGTTGCGCCCAAGCGATCGAATAAGTCAAAGGTTTGATCGACAACCCAATCCGGGCGTGCGCCTGGGCGGTCGATTTTGTTGATAACCACAATAGGCTTCAGGCCCAAAGCAAAGGCTTTTTGGGTGACAAAACGGGTTTGCGGCATCGGGCCGTCCACCGCATCAACCAGTAACAATACCGAGTCGACCATCGATAATACCCGCTCCACTTCACCGCCAAAATCGGCATGGCCTGGGGTGTCAACGATATTGATATGATAGCCGTTCCAATCCAGCGCCGTATTCTTGGCCAGAATGGTGATGCCGCGTTCCTTTTCAATATCGTTGGAGTCCATAATGCGCTCAGTCACTTTACTATGAGCGGCAAACGTGCCGGACTGTTGCAATAATTTATCAACCAGGGTCGTTTTACCATGGTCAACGTGCGCAATAATTGCAATATTTCTTAATTTTTCGATCACTTTTATGTACTCTAAGGTTTAAATAAACAAATGTAGAATGCGCTGTGCGCATCCTTTTAAGCATGATGAGTGCGGAATGCACCCTAATGGGTTAATCGCGGGGTAAGAAAGGACGGCGATGCCGTCATAACTGCGGTTTAGATTTTGTTGGACGCACCCTGCCTGGTCCAAATTTGGCGATAAGCTTAACTCTGCTCCCAAGGCAAGCCCTGAAAACGCCAGCCGCCAAGATTGCCCCGATGCTTATGCTCATCCAGGGCGCCTTCAAAACCGTCAACAATATTAATCAACAATTGATAACCGGCTTCTTCCAGCGCTTTTGCCGCATCCAGCGAACGTTGGCCGCTACGGCAAAGCAATAAGATCGGCGCATTGCGGTCAGCTACGAGTCTTTTAACTTCGGCAACAAACTGCGGATTTACCTGCCAATCGGGGGCTTCCTTCCAGGGAATCGATATGGCGCCTGGCGGGTGCCCGACAAAGGAATGTTCGACTTTCGTTCTTACATCCACCAATACCGCATCGGAATTATTCTGTAACAATTCCCAGGCTTGTTGGGGATCTAAATTTTCTATCATTGTGTTAATCTCTAGGTGCGTCTTTGGCCGCATCATGCGTTGCTTTATGAACGTGCTTATTGTCTCATAAAAGCCTGATAAAACGGCAATCCATCCGATTTATAACCGCTTATTATCGCATCCCCTAGGCCAGGGTCAAGAAATCGACTCAAGACGACAGCATCAAAACGGTATCCTGAGTAACCGGAATCGGCGTTTTTTCTTGGCGGGCGTTGATATTGAGCCCTCTGCCGAGGGTTGCGCTGGCAGAGGTAGAGCCGATCGTTACAGACAAAAAACTGGGCAGCGACCGCCAGAAATGCCCGGCCAATCAATGCCCTATTTTATTCCGTTGCGGGCAGGCTAACCCGATGTTCCAGCCAGTCCTGCAAAAAGTCCATAAAACCCCTAACTTTGGCGGACAAATATTTTCGATGCGGATAGACCGCATGGACATCCAGAGGCGGCGAAGTGTAATTTTCCAGCACAACTTTCAGCCTACCCTTTTCAATATCCCTGCCCACAATGTAAGTCGGCAGCATCACCAGCCCCAAACCATTTACTGCGGCGATTCGTATCGGGTCGGCGACATTTGCCGACATCCGGCCTGAAACAGTTATTCCCGTATAGCCGGCTTCGCCTTTGAACAGCCATTTATTCCTCGGCGCGATAGCCCAATTAACCAGGCAGCTGTGATCTTCCAAATCTTCCGGCGCCTGGGGAATACCGTGTTGCGCAAAATAGTCCGGCGACCCGCAAACCACCAGCGACGAACTAGCCAATTTTCGTGCAAACATACTGGTATCATCCAGCGCGCCCAAAGAAATAGCGACATCGATGCCTTCATCGATCAAGTCGCCGGGGCTGCTCTGCAAAATCATCTCTACGGTCAAATCAGGATGTATTTTCATGAATGCCGACACTGCATGAGCGATATGCGTCGCGCCGATGACCGGTGGAGCGCTGATCCTTAACACCCCGCGAGGTTCAGTCTGTAAATGCGTTACCGCCGCCTCCATCTCCTCAACCTCAAGCAACACCTGCTGGCAGCGTTCCAGATAGGAGGCACCCACGTCGGTCAGACTTAGGCTGCGCGTGGTGCGGTTGAATAATCGCGTACCCAGCACTCCTTCAAGATGCATAATATGCTTGGTTGCCATGGCTCTGGAAATATCCAGGTCGCGCGCACCGCCGGCAAAGCTTCCGGCCTTTGCCACGCGCACAAAAACATTCATGCTGGTTAGTTTGTCCATTTACAAAAAGCTCCCGGCTAAGGCGATCCGAGCGAAAACGTTCATGCAGGTGTGTTATCCATTTACGAAAAGTTCCCGGCTAAGGCGATCCGAATGCAAACTTTCACGCAGTCTGTCTTCTTTCCACAGCACATCTTCAATTTCACACTGCGGCACAAAACCGGCAACAGCAGCGGCCAAAATCTCCCTAACCCGCTCAAAATCATCATCTTCCGTTGCTTGTTTTAATGTCGCCAGCATTTTCTCCAGCTCGGGCCAGGGAATAACGTGCTCCTGTGCCCGCATGATTCTTGCGTGATCTGTTTTTGAAACATTGTCGCCGATCAAAAGTTCTTCATACAATTTTTCACCTGGCCTTAAACCGGTATAGCTGATCTCAATATCGCCGTCGGGATGCTCGGCATCTTTGATTTCCAGACCGCTCAAATGGATCATACGTTTGGCCAGATCAACAATGCGAATAGGTTCGCCCATGTCCAGCACAAACACGTCACCGCCCAGGCCCATTGCTCCAGCCTGAATAACCAGCTGCGATGCTTCGGGTATGGTCATAAAATAGCGGATGATTCTTTCGTCGGTAACCGTAACCGGCCCGCCTCTTGCGATCTGCTCTTTAAATAAGGGCACAACCGATCCTGAGGAGCCTAATACATTGCCGAACCGTACCATAGTAAAGCGGGTAGGGTTGCTAGCAGCATTTAAACTGAGCGCCTGTAAAATCAGCTCGGCAAAGCGCTTGGTCGCGCCCATGGTATTGGTTGGTCTGACGGCTTTATCCGTTGAAATGAGGACAAAGGTTTCAACTCCGGTTTTTATCGCGGCTTGTGCGGTACGCAAAGTTCCAAAGACGTTGTTCCAGATCGCTTCACCCGGATTTTTTTCGACCATCGGCACATGCTTATAAGCCGCCGCGTGGTAGATGGTTTGCACTCTGAAAGCCTTGCACGTCTTTTCAGTACGCCCACCATTCGAGACCGAACCTAACACAGGAATAAGTTTTATATCGCCAGGGGTGGTGTGTATGCCGCCAGCCAGTTGGGAACTGGCGCGGCGCTTGCCTAACAGATGCTGCAGTTCTTTCTCTATCGCATAAAGTGCAAATTCACTGAGTTCAAAAAGAATCAACGACTTCGGTTGCAACTGAATAATTTGTCGACAAAGTTCGGAGCCGATAGAGCCTCCTGCACCGGTTACCATCACCACCTTGCCGACAATATTGGCATACAGCAGCGATTGATCCGGCGGCACAGCGTCACGGCCCAACAGATCGGTAATATCGACCTCCTGCAGCTCATCAACGGTGATCTTGCCTTGGGCAATGTCCGACAAGCCGGGCATAGACATCACGTGAACGGCAAAAGGCTCCAGCAAGCGGATGATTTCACTTTTACGCGCCCGACTAGCCGACGGCATAGCCAGCAAAACATCTGAAACCTGATGTCTTTCTATCACGTGTCCCAGTGAACTGAGCGGATAAATCCTAAGACCGTTGACCTTTTGCTTATGCAACAACACGTCATCATCGACAAAAGCGACCGGCCTGAACTCACGACCATAGCCTAACGCGGAAGCCAACTGTACGCCGGCGTTTCCAGCTCCGTAAATCACCACGTTTTTTTTGCTGTGATTTTTTGCTCCCCGGCCCCCAGCCAGATTCAAATAAAGCTCTCCCAACCACCAGCGCGCAAAAAAACGGCTGCCACCCACGAGCAGCAGCATATTCAACCAGTTTAGCGGCAACACTGTCCGAGGGAGACCCATGATGCCGGACTCATGCAGGACAACCGCAAAAACTAGCGCATAAAGCGTAGTGGCCTGAATAATAGTCCATAATGCTCTGACCTCAATGTAACGAATAATCGCATGGTACAGGCCCATCTTGACAAAAATAGGCACTGCGATGACGGGGGCCGCAGCAAACAGATACCACTCATTGCCTTTAGGGCTATAAAGCTCTCCTAAGCGTAAGGAAAAAGCCGCCCATAGCGCAAACATGGCAAAAAATATATCAGCACTAATCAGGATGAAGGCCTTCTTTTGTCGAGGAAGGCTGATAAACCAAGTGCGCGTTTGTGATCTCATGAATTAATCCTACTTGTTTTCCGCAGCTTCTATTAAAAATTATGTAGCTTCAACGTGTTGTTAATATTAAGCTGTTTAAAAGCATGAAAGATTTATTGGCCTATCGATTTTGCTTTCGTCACAAAGGAACAAATCTATCATGCGAATGCAAAAACGAATTCACATTCAATGGGGAATTATACAGAATTCTGCAGCGTTTCTTAATCAAATAGCCTCAATGCTCCAAATCAGGAACTATGCAGAAAGAGCCTAGGCCTTATAGTATGGAGATAAGCGGTCAAAAAGTACGCTTAAAATATACCTTCAACCTTGCGCAATCTGCGCGTCATGTTTCATACAGTGCCAATACGGCATGAAATAGTAACGATGCAAACACCGCCCAGCGTCAATTTTAAAAATGAAACCCGATAAAAACGTTTTAATCTTTCTACTGACCGCCATCGGGCTGATTGTCTTTCCGCATGTCCAGCACATCCCGGCAACCGTGTTCGGCTTTTTTTGCCTGTTGCTGGGTTGGCGATTTGTCGGTATTTGGAAACAAAACTGGCTGCCGGGCACTCCGGTTATTTTGTTGCTGGTCGCCTCCGGAACAGCGCTGCTGTATAGCCAGCATCAAGGCCTGCTAGGGCGCGATGCCGGAACCCATTTGTTCATTATAGCCCTGGGGCTTAAATTACTGGAGATTAAAGACGAGCGCGACCTCTACCTGATTACTTACCTGGCATTCATCGTCGCGGCCTCCCAGTTTTTATACGAACAAAGCATACTGATGGCGGCTTATATCCTGTTGGTTTGCTGCGTGCTGTTGGCGACGCTGGTTTATATCAACAGCTGCAAGGCGCAAACATTAGCGGCATTTAAAACAGCGGGCATTATCACCGTCCAGGCTCTGCCGATTGCGGTGGCCTTGTTTGTTTTATTTCCCCGAGTTGAAGCACCAAAATGGATGCTGTTTAACGATCCGCATCAAGCCAGGGCAGGCTTAAGCGACAGCATGGAACCCGGCTCCATCAGCGATCTGGGTGAGTCTGACGAGCTGGTGTTCCGGGTAAAATTTGCAGGAGCCATTCCCCCGCCTGGACAGCGTTATTGGCGCGGCCCGGTTTTGTCACATACCGACGGCAAACGCTGGACGCAAACCGCTTTCAAAACGCCCTTGCGCAGACCTGTTGTTACCGGCACGCCTTATCAATATACGATCCTGATGGAGCCGCAGGATAAAAACTGGGTTTTTGCGCTGGATATGCCCATAGAATTTTCCTCGCCATTAGTCCGAAATAGCAGTTACCAGCTCATTACCTTAGACAATCCCGATAAACGCGCCGAATATAAAGTAACGTCCTATCCAAACTTCAACACCGGCTTGGTCGACCCTGGCGAATACGCCGCCGTAACACAGCTGCCCGTCGAGCCGTCAGATAAAATTAAACAGCTGGTCAGTCAGCTACAGGGTTTTGGCAGCCCTCCCGACAATTTTATCAAGCTGTTGTTAAACCATTTCAGGGAGGAAGACTTTCATTACACCCTGACCCCGCCGATTATGGAAGAAAATCCGATAGAAAGCTTTTTGTTTAAAACCCGATACGGATTTTGTAGCCATTACGCCTCCGCCTTCGTGTACTTAATGCGCGTCGCCCATATTCCGGCACGCGTCGTGACCGGCTATCAAGGCGGGGAACTGAACAAAGCCGGCAATTTTCTGGAAATAAGACAAGCCGACGCTCATGCCTGGGCCGAAGTTTGGCTAAAGGATCGCGGATGGGTTCGGGTAGACCCTACAGCAGCCATCGCACCGGAAAGAATCGAGCGGAATATTAACCTGAATAGTCAAACTTTCGGAGACATTGCAGCGGTAAATAATCCGGCCTACAACTGGCTAAAACAGGCGCGCCAACTGTGGGGTAGTGTCGATTACAGTTGGCAACACTGGGTCATCAATTACGACAACAAGAGCCAGTCCAGCTTCCTGTCGTCATTCGGCATCAACGACCTAAGAACGTTGGTTTACTGGATGATCGCCGTCATAGCATCGATAACAGCCGCACTTTGCTGGTTTTTGCTCTATCAAAAGCCGAAAACCGCCGATAAAGTGTTGCTGATCTACAGCCGGTTTTGTAAAAAACTTGTCAAGCATGGGCTGGTCAGAAACTCAGGGGAGGGGGTTAAAGATTTTGCCGAAAGAGTCAAAATAAAACTGCCCGAGCAGGCAACGGATATAGACCAAATCACCGCAGTATTTATCAAACTGCGTTACGGACGTGCTGCAACCGGTGAGGATTTGCAGCAACTCAAAACGCTGGTGGGTTTATTCAACGCTTGATTATAGTTATTTAGCCTTTTCCACATCAAACACCGTGCCGCGAATCGCGATGACTTTTACCTTGGTGTTAATGTCGCAATCTTCCCCGTGAACCTTCCAAATGGAATCGTCTACTTTGATTTTGCCCTCGCCGTTTTCTATCGGCTTGTACAGGCTGAAGATCCTGCCGATGTACTGGTCGCCCCGCTTATTCAACAACGGATGGTCTGTTGCGATGGGATGTTTTTTGCCGTAAAGCTTCCAGGCGGTGATCGCCGCAACAGACAGTACGGAAAAAATCAATATCTGTAAATCGATACCGATTGCAGGCATCAGCAATAACAAACAGCCGGTCACGAAGCCGGAAGCCGCCATCCACAGGAAGAAAAAACCGGGAGCCAGCAGTTCGACTACCAACAGAATCAGGGCGAGTACCCACCAGTTCCAAAAAACAATCTCCAGTTCAGCCATGTCAGCTCTTCTTGGTCATGGCTTCTTTGGCCAGTTCGCCAATGCCGCCGAGGGCGCCGATCACGCTTGACGAATCCAGCGGCATGAAAACCAGCTTGCTGTTGCCTGAGGCGCCTATGTCTTTTAACGCCTCAATGTATTTTTGAGCGACAAAATAGTTGATGGCCTGGACGTCGCCTTTGCTGATTGCCTCCGAGACCATTAATGTCGCTTTGGCTTCGGCCTGGGCCAAACGTTCGCGGGCGTCGGCATCGCGGTAAGAGGCTTCTTTGCGGCCTTCCGCTTCCAGAATGGCCGCCTGTTGCGCGCCTTCCGCGCGTAAAATCTCGGACTGCCTTAAACCCTCGGCCTCCAGAATCGAGGCGCGTTTCAAGCGTTCGGCTTTCATTTGCCGGCCCATCGCTTCGACCAAATCTTTGGGCGGAGCAATGTCTTTTATTTCAATACGAGTGACCTTGATGCCCCACGGTGTCGTGGCATCGTCGACAACGGACAACAGTCGCGCATTGATGTCATCCCGGCGCGACAGCAGCTCGTCCAGATCCATCGAACCCATCACGGTACGGATATTGGTCATCACCAGGTTCAAAATGGCCCAACCCAGCTGGCTGACTTCATAAGCGGCTTTGGCGGCATCCATGACTTGGTAAAAAATCACCCCGTCCACGGTCACCATCGCGTTATCTTTGGTGATGACTTCCTGTGACGGCACATCCATCACCTGCTCCATCATCACCATCTTTTTGCCGATACGGTCGATAATCGGCACGATAATATTCAAGCCAGGGGTCAGTGTGTTGGTATATTTGCCGAAACGCTCGACCGTATATTCCATGCCCTGGGGAACCGACTTGACGGCCAAAAATACCATTAAGACAGCGAAAACCAAAAATGCTAAAGCAAAACCACCCATAGAACCTCCTGAATTTTTTGACACGGGATGTGTCGATCTTCAAGCGACTGAAAAAGCAATACTGAACAATTCAGACCTTGATAAAGTAAAACCGTTAAAATAACATCGTGCGGGTTGCAAACAGCCGTGCAACTAATAATATAAATCTATCTAAATGTAAGTTAACGAGTAATTATAATGCTGATAACCGCCGCTTTTCATACAGGGATCTGGACCCTGCTCTTTTTAATTGTCGGAATGATTAAACCGAAATGGCCTTTATTCTTTTTGAAAAAGCCGGACAGGTTTTTGGTTCTGATTATATCGACCGTCTTGTTTATGATTACCTTTACGCTGTTTGGCGAAGGCAATCGGCAAAAAGCTGCTGAGGAAAAGGCAGCTAAAGAAGTTGTATCCAAAATTGCAAATCCGGCTTCGGCACCTGTTCCTGTTACGGCCCCTGTTCCGGTACCAGAAATTCCCGCGACTAAACCCGCTTCGCCGAAGCATTAACTTCGGGCGACAGGCCTGATAACTTTATTCAAGGCGCTTGCCTCGCAAGCGCTGGGCTTGGCGCTTGCCATCGCCCTGGCCTGGATGACGCCTGCGCTGTTTCACGGCGCATGGCGTCTGGCGTTGGTACAGGGCGTTGCGGCGGCCTTGTGGTCTCGCGTTTTGCGCCAGCCGTATTGGTGGGCGCCCATCCATTTGCTGTTCCTGCCCGCGGCTATCGCCCTGCTTACCTTGCAACTGCCTTCCTGGCTGTATCTGCTGGTCGTGCTGCTGCTGGCGCTGGTGTTCTGGGGTACGGTCAAGGGTGATGTGCCGCTGTTTTTGTCCTCTACCGCCGTAGCGGATGCGTTAACAGTCATTGTTGATAGGGAAAATGCCGGTGCGTTCGCCGACCTGGGGGCGGGAGTTGGTTCGGCCGCAGTGCCGCTGGCGCAGCATCGTGCCATGATAGTCGATGCGTGGGAACGTGCGCCGTTGCCGTGGCTGGTCACTGCTTGGCGCTGCCGGAAGTTACCGAATGCGAGCGCAAAACGCGAGAGCTTATGGGGTTGTGACCTTGCCCGCTATGATGTGGTGTTTGCGTTTCTTTCCCCGGCGGTGATGGTAAAGCTGGGTGAGAAAGTCAGGCGTGAAATGCGCCCCGGCAGCTTGTTCGTCTCCTCATCCTTTCCTGTGCCGGATTGGCAGCCAGAATCGGTGGTACAGATTGAAGACCGACGCGGGGTTAAGCTATTTTGCTACCGGGTCGTAACTACTCAGCAGAAAAAATAGAACGCTGATGACGCTGATTGCTTATGATTTAATAAGATTTTTCCTTTTTTGATAAAGTGTTGCGTCTTTATTACGAAGTTCAAGAACAAGCCTCAACTCATAAAATTCTGCGTTCATCATAATCAATCAGCGTCATCTGTGTTCCATTGCATTAGTACTAAGCTATGTTTTTAAATACTTCCACCAAAACCAGCTGCGCACATGCAGATAATTGCGTATCGGCGTTTTGACCAGCAGTAACAATAAACCAATTGAATACAGGCACCAAACCGCCGCCCATTCGTTGGGATTGCTGGTCGTCATCCAAGCCAGTAGCGGTCCGGTAATAATGTGGTAAGTGGTCATTTTCCAGGAGCCGTAGAATATGGGCATTATAAATGCTGCAACAACGTACATATTGAACAGCATTAGATTGGCTGTCGCCGGGATTTCCCAGGCGATATGCCAGTCACCGGACGTAGAGCAGATCCGCCTGCCGCAAAACGGTACGTTGAACGACTCGGCATACAGGATAAACCGGGTTTTGACCTCGTAACAGAACGGCGCCCATTCGAACGGATACAGCCGTATCAGCAAGCAGACCGTCGTCACCAGACAGATAAAATAAACCGAAGCGGAAATCTTGTCTCTGACTTTTTCGGGGATAAAATACATCGATACCGCGTTGACAAAAAACGGCTGGAACGCGATATGGATATAGCCCAGCAAGGTCGCCACCTGATTGCCGGGATTGGAGCAGTCGTCAATCACCGTATAGGTATAGGCTTGCAAGGCTTCCATTAACGAAAAGAAGCCCAACGCGTAACACAGCGGGGCCGGTTCTTTTTTATAGTAGAAATAAGCGGTGCTCGATAATCCGATAGTCGCTAATACAGTTGACGCTTCCCCGCTCCAGCACATAGATTTTCCGTTGGTTTGTTGGCTTTAAGAAGTGCGGATGTTTTTACGAACCAAACACTAACTCAGTTTTGCTTCATCAATGACTTCGAAAAGTTGCTTGATGATTTTAGGGTGCAATATCTCTCCGGCATGATACGGTACGACCATTCGATAGGTGTTTTTGATATAGATTCGATGACTCCCCTTTTGCCTTTCAAGAATAAAACCATTTTGCAAAAGAAGCCTTTCAGCAGACTTTGCAGTAAGTTTTGGATATTCAGGCATTCAATGCGATTTCAATAGGGGTGATAGAAAATGTGCGATTTTGAAATGCTGCCAGCTCTTCGGCCTTAAGGCTTTCGAGGTAAAGTTCCGCCGCCTCTTTGATGTTAGAAAGCGCTTCTTCATAAGTCTTGCCTTGGGTAACGCAGCCTTTTAATTCAGGTATTTGGGCAAAATATCCGAATTCGTCTTTCTCGATGATGGCATTGAATAACATAATAGCTCCTTGGGCAAATCAGTTAATGTATTATATCCAAAGTCAAAACAAATGGCACAAATGGGAGATTTGAAACCATTTGCCAGCCTCAAACCCCCGCAATAAATCCCACCGCCTCGATACCGGCGATTGCGCAACGCTCGTCCTGATCGGAAATATCGCCGCTGATGCCGACCGCGCCGATCAGATTGTTTTTGGTGTCGCGAATCAGTACGCCGCCCGGAACCGGCATGATTTTTCCATCCGCCATGTTTAGCAGGGCGTTCATAAAGTTGGGTCGCTCTTCCGCCACGCTGGCCAGGCTGCGTGAAGATATGCCCATGCTGACTGCGCCCCAGGCTTTTGCGGTGGCGATTTGCTCCCGAATCATGGTTGCACCATCTTCCCGCTGCATGGCTTTTAAATGTCCAGACGCATCCAAAACCACCACGGTAATCGGTGCCATATTTAACTTTCGGGCCTTGTTGGTTGCGGTGTTGATAATGATGTTGGCTTTTTCAAGTGTTAGTGTTTTCATCTAGGTTTCTCTTCTTGTTGAAGCATCTTGTTAATCAAGCGTTATTTTAATAGCGGCAGCAATTGCGGCCATACTTTATCTGCAATGAACGGCTGGCCTTTGGTATTGGGATGCAGGCCGTCCGCTTGCATCATGTCCTTGGTCAGGGCGACACCCTCCATGATAAAAGGCACATACGGAACGCGCAGCTCCTTAGCTAACTCGGGATAAATATTATAGAACAGATCGATATAGCGCTTGCCGTAATTGGGCGGGATTTTCATGCTCAGCAGCAAGACCTTAGCGCCGGATCGTTGCGCACGATAGGCAATCTCGGCAAGATTGCTTTTGATCAGCGTCGGCGGCAAACCGCGCAAGCCGTCGTTAGCGCCCAGCTCGATAATCACGGTATCGGGTTTGTGCAAGGCCAAGGCTCGGTCTATCCGTGCCAAACCGCCGGCCGTCGTATCGCCGCTGATGCTTTCATTGTGGATAATATGGCCTGCGCCTTTTTTATCCAGTTTCTGCTGCAATAACGCCACCCAGCCCTGTGCGACTTCAATTCCGTAGCCGGCACTGATACTATCTCCCAATACAACAATGGATTTGGCCGTAGCGGTCATCGATATTAACGAAATTATCAGGGCAAACAAAAAGCGGGCCATTATGCAAACTCAATCATTAAACAACATTAATATTCGCCGATCCTGTTCCCGACAGGATTGCGGCATACACACCGTCCCTGGCGATCGCCGCACTTGCTCCCTGCAAGATTGCGACATACACACCGTCCCTGGCGATATAATAGCGGAAAACCTGTGTAAGTCGGTTATGACGTCCGATGGAATATTGCATATCTTGTCATCCATAGATTTGATAATCAAATCCGGTGAGAGTGTTGCCATTGTCGGCGAGTCCGGTTCAGGCAAATCGACCTTAATCAGCCTGCTGGCCGGATTGGATACGCCGACTTCAGGAACGATCAGTCTGAACGGAAAATCATTAACCGCGATGAACGAAGACGGCAGGGCGGCGATGCGCAATGAATTGATAGGCTTCGTATTCCAGTCCTTTCAATTGTTGCAAGGACTGACCGCGCTGGAAAACGTCATGCTGCCATTGGAATTAAGCGGCGACAAAAACGCCAAAGCTTCGGCCGCTGCATTATTGGACAGAGTCGGCCTGTCGCACCGTTTATCGCATACGCCCCAGAAACTGTCAGGTGGCGAGCAGCAGCGTGTGGCTTTGGCCAGGGCTTTTGTGACCCGGCCCGCGATTTTGTTTGCCGACGAGCCGACCGGCAACCTGGACAGCAAAACCGGCGCGACGGTTATCGATTTGCTGTTCGAGCTTAATCAGGAAAACAATACCACGTTGATTCTTGTGACGCATGACCAAGCCCTGGCGGCTCGCTGTCAACGGACCGTTAAACTGGATTCCGGGCGTATAGGACTTGGTTGAAAATAATTTCCGAACCATAACTTGCGGCGTCCCCATTTCAGCCTGACGGCAACTAATTTCACAGCGCGATTTTCACTAAATTTATAGGATGTTGCCGAGGTAAGGTTGCTATTGATGCGCGCAGTACATTCTACCGAACTGATCGCTGTGCGGTGTTTTCGACAACCCGCCAAAACTTCAGAAAATCACCGAATCGGTCGATAAATCCAAATCTGAATTATAATTGACGCATTTTTTGTTGATCTGGAATAACTATGCGGCAAACAATAAAGGCAAAACACGAGCTGCGCTTGTATGAGCTTAAAAAAGCGGTGAATGAATTTCTTGAGTTCACCGAAAATTTAACGCTGTTTCAAGCGATTAATGAAAAAGCTCAGGAGATGGCTCAGGCGGTTGATGAGTTGCAGCAACTGTTGCAACAGGGTTTGGCTGCAACAAAGCTGGTTAAGGCGCTTGGCGCTACCGAGGCTGCAACGCTACTTGATGAGATTGTCGATGCCGATGCGGTTAGCGAGCTGGAATCTTATATGCTGTCGGCAGCCGAGGGTATTGAAGATGCCGAGGTCACGCAGTTTTTAACCGAGGTCATGGACAAGGTTGAACTTAAATATAACCGGCTACTTGAAAAAGCGCATGCTTATAATGCGCTGCTTAAAAACTAGGCGAGCGCCGCTTTAATAATTACGCTGAACGGAAAATTTCGCCAATAAGGTCAACGCCTGCTTGTATTCGGAATCAGGCAGCACGCTTAATGCGCTTATCGCTTTTTGGGCTTCCTCGTCGGCGCGTTGCTCGGTGTAGTCAATGGCTTTGGTGCGTTGCACGATGGCGTAAACTTCGTTGAAGGCGTCGCGATCGCCATTTTTGATCGCATCGATAATGATTTTGGCCTCGCTTTCGGTGCTGTTTTGTATCGCGTAAATCAGCGGCAAGGTCGGTTTGCCTTCGGCAAGGTCGTCGCCGAGATTCTTGCCCAGTTCGTCCTGGCTGGCTTTGTAATCGAGCGCATCATCAATCAGTTGAAAAGCAATGCCCAGATGTTGACCATATAGCGCCAAACCCTGTTCGGTTTCAGCTGACGCTCCGGCAATAACGGCAGCCAATTTGGTCGCGGCGCTGAATAAAATAGCGGTCTTTCTGGCAATAACCTCAAGATATTTTTGTTCGGTAGTCTCGGGATTGTTGCAGTTTAACAGTTGCAGCACCTCGCCTTCGGCAATGGCGGTGGTGGTTTTCGACAGGATTTCCATCACCCGCATATTGCTGGTGCGCACCATCATTTCAAACGCGCTGGAATAAAGGTAATCACCGACCAACACGCTGGCCGCATTGCCCCAGACCGCATTGGCGGATTCCTTGCCGCGTCTGAGGTCGGAGTCGTCAACAACGTCGTCATGCAGCAGTGTGGCGGTGTGGATGAATTCAATGACCGCAGCCATAAGCAGGTGGTTGTCGTTGGCACCCCCCAGCGCCTTGGCCGCCAGTAATAGCAGCATTGGACGTAACCGTTTGCCGCCGCTGCCGACTATATAACGGCCCATCTGGTTAATCAGAATAACATCGGAACTTAACTCATTAATGATGAGCTGATCGACGGCTTTTGCCTCAGAGGTGGTTAATTCCTTGATTGAATCAAAATCAATGGGGGCGGGAGCGGGAGATTGTAAATGCGATGCCATTATGGTGTGCTGCGTGTGTATGTTTGGGTTACTTTTCATGATGATAGCCATGAAAATCAAAGTCTGTTACACTATTATAACTTAATAAAACGTTAATCGCCCATGCTATTGATTAAGTGGGGTGATGGCGATGGCTTGTTCGTGCTACTTTGCTAAGATATTTAGGGTGTCAGTTTAATTTAGATTGACTTCCCCTTGATTTAAAAATATAATTTTTTGTTCACTTTAAACAGATTAATGCTTGATGGAGCTTGCGCCGATGTATGCGGTAATTCAAACAGGTGGTAAACAGTACCGCGTAGAAGAAGGTACTTACTTAAAAATAGAAAAACTGGAGCTAGGCGAAGGCGACAGCATTGAGTTCGATAAAGTACTGATGATTCAGTCAGACGATGCTGTTAAGGTCGGCATGCCTTTTATCGAAGGCGGCAAAGTTACAGCGACAGTCCTGTCTCAAGGCAGACATAAAAAAGTCAAAATCATTAAATTCAGAAGACGTAAGCACCATATGAAACAAATGGGGCATCGTCAGTACTATACAGAAATCCAGATTACTGGCATTTCTGCTTAAGATATTAGGAGTTACAGATGGCTCATAAGAAAGCTGGTGGTAGTACCCGTAACGGACGCGACTCTAATGCGAAAAGATTAGGTGTTAAGCGTTACGGTGGCGAGAGTGTAGCGGCAGGCAATATCATCGTTCGTCAACGTGGAACTCAGTTTCACGCGGGTGATAACGTAGGCTGCGGAAAAGATCATACATTGTTTGCAACGGCTGACGGCAAAGTGGTTTTTCAGGTCAAAGGGCCTCAAAACCGCAAATTTATCAGTATTGTTGCTGCATAAGACATACGACTGTATCGCGCTATAACATGGCGGGACAGTTGGGCCGGGTAGTATAGCCCGGCAACCTTAAAAAAGCTCCGCCGTTGTTATGGCGGGGCTTTTTTTGTTTTTATCGGTTGAGTTTGAAGTTTGGCGGCATGTGATTTATGAGATTTGTTGATGAGGCAGAAGTTCGCGTAGAAGCGGGCGATGGCGGCAATGGTACTATCGGCTTTCGGCGCGAGAAATACATCCCTATGGGCGGCCCGGATGGCGGCGACGGTGGCGACGGCGGCAGCGTTTATCTGATCGCAGCAGAGAATGTAAATACGCTGGTAGATTTTCGCTACCATGCCGTACACCGGGCACAACGCGGACAAAACGGCATGAGCCGTAATTGCACAGGCAGAAAAGGTGACGATTGCTATGTGCCGGTGCCGCTCGGAACACAAGTTTCCGATGCCGAAACGGGCGAGGTCATCGGCGATTTGACCAAGATCGGACAAACACTGCTGGTCGCCCAAGGCGGCTTTCACGGATTGGGCAATACGCGCTTTAAAAGCAGTGTTAATCGGGCACCACAAAAGGCCAGCAAAGGCAGTGAAGGCGAGCATCGTAGGCTTAACCTGGAACTGACACTGATTGCCGATGTCGGCCTACTGGGCATGCCCAACGCCGGAAAATCCAGCTTGATTCGCTCAGTATCGGCAGCAACTCCCAAGGTTGCCGACTATCCATTCACGACCCTGCACCCCAATCTGGGCGTGGTCAGCGTCGATGATTTGCGTAGTTTTGTTATTGCCGATATTCCCGGTGTGATTGAGGGCGCGGCGGAAGGTGCGGGGCTCGGTTTGCAGTTTCTGAAGCATTTGCTGCGCACCGGCTTGCTGCTGCATCTGATCGATGTCGAGCCTTACGAAAGCGCGGAGTCGCCGGTGCAGGCCGCCAAAAAAATCATTCACGAAGTCGAAAAATGGAGTGACGAACTGGCCGCCAAGCCGCGCTGGCTGGTGCTGAACAAGATCGACCGTCTGCCCGCCGATGAAGTCGATCAGCGTTGCCAGGCGATTGTCGATGAGCTGGAATGGAAGGGGCCGGTGTTTAAAATTGCGGCTATTAACGGCGATGGCACGAGGGAGCTGATGTTCGCCATCATGAACTTTTTGGAACAGCAACGGCAGGAAAAAAGTGAGCAGGACTGATTTCGCCAAAGTTAAACGGGTCGTCGTCAAAATAGGCAGCTCTTTATTGACCAAGGGCGGACAGGGGCTTGATAAAACCTCCATAGCTGCCTGGGTCGAGCAGATGGCCGGGTTAAGACAGCAATCTATTGACGTGATACTGGTTTCGTCAGGCTCCGTTGCAGAAGGTATGTGCCGCCTAGGTATGAAGGTGCGACCCAAGACATTGCATGAGCTACAGGCGGCAGCATCTGTCGGCCAAATGGGTTTGGTACGCGTTTTTGACGACAACTTTCAGCGGCATCGCCTGCATGCGGCGCAGGTTTTATTAACTCATGACGATTTATCGGACAGGCAGCGTTATTTAAATGCCAGGAGTACGCTGCTGACCTTGCTCAAGCTAGGCGTGGTGCCGGTTATTAATGAAAATGATGCGGTGGCGACCGAAGAGATCCGCTTTGGCGACAATGACACATTAGCGGCATTGGTCGCCAATCTGGTTGAGGCCGATCTGCTGATTATTTTGACCGACCAGCAGGGCTTGTTTACGGCTGACCCCGGCTTAAATCCCGAGGCCGAATTAATTTCCGAGATCAGTGTTAACGATGACCGTTTGGACGTCATGGCCGGCGACAGTCGCAGCGGCCTGGGTCGGGGCGGCATGTGTACCAAGGTGCGGGCGGCGCGGCTGGCATCCAGGTCCGGCGCAGCCACAGTGATTGCCGCGGGTGCAGTCGACAATGTTATTACTGCTGTCATTGCCGGAACTGATTTGGGTACCCACCTATTGCCGGACATCGAGCCATTGGTAGCCAGAAAACGCTGGCTTGCCGGACAATTGCAGGTCAAAGGGCAATTGATACTGGATGCTGGCGCGGTCAGGATGCTGCAAAACGAGGGCAAAAGCCTGTTGGCCGTCGGCGTTAAATCAGCATCAGGCCGGTTTGAGCGCGGCGAGTTGGTTTCCTGCTTCGATGAAAGCGGTTTTGAAATTGCGCGTGGACTGATTAATTACGGCAATGCCGACACCCAATTAATAGCGGGCAAGAGCAGTTCGGAATTTGAGAGCATCCTGGGCTACTTCGACGATTCGGAGCTGATACATCGGGATAATCTGGTGATGATTTAGCTGGAGTTATCAATGAGCCACGGATTACACGGATTTTACTGATAAAAAAATCTGTGTAAATCTGCTTAATCCGCGTCATCTGTGTTCTATTTTTCTAAAAACGACAGGCAATAAAAAAGGCCGCAACTCGAAGAGTCCGGCCTTTTTTATTGAGTAATGCTAAAGCGATTAAGCGATAGCTTTTACTTTTGCGTTCAGTCTGCTTTTACCGCGTGCGGCTTTATTTTTGTGAATAATGCCTTTGGTAACTGCGGAATCGATAATCGGAACGGCAGTGTTGTAGGCGGCTTGCGCTTTTTCTTTGTCGCCAATTTTAACTGCGGCAATGATTTTTTTGATGAAGGTGCGTAAGTTGCTACGTTGTCCAGCGTTGCGAATACGGCTTTTTTCCGCTTGTCGCGCGCGCTTTTTAGCTTGTGCTGTATTAGCCATAGTGTCTCGATTCTTGGTGTAAGTTAATTAAGCCGTGTATTATCTGTATAAATGATATTATTGTCAAACTTTTTGACGCATCATAACAGGAGCGGCGTTGAGCAGGCAGCTTTTTAAGTCGACCGCGGTTGTCGGCAGCATGACCCTGATTTCACGGATACTTGGGTTTATCCGGGATATGTTGATTGCACATATTTTCGGCGTGGATTCGGCAACCGATGCTTTTTTCGTGGCGTTCAAGATTCCCAACTTTTTGCGCCGCTTATTTGCCGAGGGCGCTTTCGCTCACGCCTTCGTTCCGGTGCTGTCCGATTACAAAGAGCGCGGCAGCAAGGCGGCGTTAAAACAGTTTATCGATAAAACCGCAGGAACGCTGTCGGTGTTCTTGCTGCTGATTACAGTGATCGGCGTCGTGGCCGCCCCGGCGCTGATTATGCTGCTGGCCCCCGGTTTTATGTGGCAGGGAACTCAGTACGAGCTGTCCGTACAACTGCTGCAAATCACCTCCCGTACCTGTTTTTTGTCACCTTGGTGGCTTTTGCCGGTGGCATTTTAAATGCGCACGGACAATTTGCGATTCCCGCATTAACGCCGGTTTTTCTGAACATCTGCATGATAGCCGCCGCCATCTGGCTTGCACCGTTGATGGACGAACCGGTTACCGCCTTAGCGTGGGGTGTTTTTGCGGCGGGCATCATGCAGCTGTTATTTCAGCTGCCCGCCTTGATGCGCTTAGGGCTGATACCTAGACCAAGATTGGGCTTTGATGACTCGGGCGTTAAGCGAATTA
Organism: Methylobacter sp.; assembly: GCA_030679035.1. Classification (GTDB taxonomy): domain Bacteria; phylum Pseudomonadota; class Gammaproteobacteria; order Methylococcales; family Methylomonadaceae; genus Methylobacter_A. The sequence goes on from JAUXTH010000113.1 coordinate 27,770, forward strand.
TCAGCCTGATGCTGCCGGCCATTTTTAGCGTTTCAGTGACGCAGATCAATTTGCTGCTGGACACCTTGATTGCCTCGTTTTTAACCGTCGGCAGCGTGTCCTGGCTGTATTATTCTGATCGCCTGGTGGAGTTTCCGTTAGGCATTCTGGGCATTGCGCTGGCAACGGTCATTTTGCCGAGTTTATCCAAAAGCTATGCAGCGGAAGACACCGCCGCTTTTTCAAACTCCTTGGATTGGGGCTTGCGGCTGGTGGTTCTGGTAGGCTTGCCCGCTACCATCGGCTTGGTGATGCTGGCCGAGCCGATGCTGTCGACGCTGTTTCAATATAATGAGTTCGGCGTCAGCGATGTGCATTTTGCAGGATTGAGCTTGAAGGCGTATTCGCTGGGTTTGTTGGGGTTTATCCTGATCAAGGTGCTGGTACCGGGCTTCACCTCGCGAGGCGACATGAAGACGCCGGTACGATACGGGGTTTACGCGATGATAGTCAGCTTAGGCCTGAATCTGGCGCTGGTTTTCCCGCTGGCGCATGCGGGGCTGGCTTTGGCGACATCCCTGGGCGCTTTTTTTAACGCAGTCTTGTTGCTGAGAAAATTGCACAAGGACAAGGTCTATCAACCGGCAAGCGGCTGGTGGTTGTTTTTTGCCAGGGTCTCGCTGGCTGCCGGGGCAATGTCTGCCGGGCTGTATTATTTTGTCGATCCGGCTTGGTGGAATGGCTGGAGTTCGACGGAGCGGGTTACCAATCTGGTGAAATGGATAGGGATAGGTTTATTAATTTATACGGCGACATTGCTGTTAACGGGGTTAAGGTTAAAGCATTTAGTCGCTCAGAGACATGGGTAAAATGCCAGTTATTTAGAGAGTGAACAGAAATTACATCTCAACAGAAGATGCACTTAGAAATCTGCAAAAAACTTAGCTTATTGCTTAGGCAGCGGTGATCAGGGATGATATACGGAACCATATAATTACTTATTAGGCTTCTGTACCATGATAGACATTCCGCCCAATCATGCCTTTTTGCAGATTACTAACGAGCGATGTCCAGATTATCTTGCAAGCATGAACCATGTGATCGACATTGTTAGCGCGAAATCGCGAGATAGCTCTGAGAAGACTCGTCTATCGATATCTCACAAACTTCAGCTCCTTGGAAATGCACAACCAGATCGCGATCAGTATTTACAGCACGCATGCGAGTTATCAGTAGCAGCCTACTTTTGTCGCTTGCCGGAGGCTGACTTCTCATATGAGTATCCTAGTCGAAACGGCAAGAACATAGATGTCTCGATTGTCTATAACGGCGTTCGCTTCAATATTGAGGTCAAGTGTCCAAACCCAAAATCGAAACCCGAACCATCTGGAACTACAAAGCTGCGCCTAAGAACTCATGGTCGTCTGTCATCTATTCACCGGACAACTGACGATCTTAATAAGCTGGCCGAGCATGTTGGCTATGACGGTCTTCTTGCTGTTCCGAACTCCGATCACAAAATTAAGGAAGCCCTCATTGACTCAGCTCGGAAAATACGCATTCCAGTATCCGATCTTGAGCTGAACTGCGTCGTCCTATGCGCTGACGACGGTGACAGCCTTGAGCACTACTGGCATTGCCTCTACGGCGCACAGGGGCTCTTTACAGGGGCATCGTTCCATTCCCCGGAGGATTACTCTGTGGTTGACGCTATCATTCTTACGAATCTTCGACACAGACACGACAATGCTTTCCGTAGGCAAGGAATGAGTGACCCGTGGCTATTAGAGTCTGCGTTCAATCTGGTGCTGGAAAACCAGTTACGTGTTAAGCGGAAGTCTCCTGATATCTCACTTCTTGCAAACCTAGTCCCGCACTATGGTAGACAACTGGATTCCTTCCAAGTACCAGGAGACGCACCGCTGGAAGTACTGAACAACATCAAGCTCAGCTACTTCGTCGAGAATGAGATGGAGAAATTTGATCCTTATTGCTTTGGAGCCGCATAGCCTTGTTGCCGGAAACGTCGGTTCACGCGCCGTTTTCATCGTTATACACAGGGTCTGTGGGACACCGTCATTCTGGCAGGGATGCCGGAATCCAGTCACAGGGATGTGAAACTGTTGATTGGCAACTCAGCCTCAATCAAGCGCTTGCATAGCCGCCAAGTTACCGTCCATGGCACTGGATACCGGCATCCCTGCCGGTATGACGACTCTGGGACATATTGCGGAAACATAAGAACAACGACCTTCGATAAGCTCAGGCAGGCTTGAGGTCTTATTCCAGCCTACGCTTTGCAAGCCTTGAATGTTTTCGTGCTTTTTGTGTTTTTCGTGGACGAAATGATTTTTCTAGGTTAAATCAACCTTGCGTTAATCTAACTTCCGCCTCGCGATATTTCGCCGCGCAATACTCGGCCACTTCGGCGGGCAAATGCGGCCCCGGCGCGGTTTTATCCCAGTCCAGCGTTTCCAGGTAATCACGGATATATTGTTTGTCGAAACTGGGCGGACTGATGCCCACCTGATACTGATCGGCAGGCCAGAAACGTGATGAATCGGGGGTTAAAGCCTCATCAATCAAATATAAAACACCATCATCGTCGACGCCGAATTCAAATTTGGTGTCGGCAATAATAATGCCCCGTTCTTTGGCATAGGCGGCGGCTTCCTTGTACAGTTTCAGGCTGGCGTCGCGCACTTTTTCCGCCAAATCCTGTCCCATCAATTCAACGGTCTTCTCAAAAGAGACATTCTCGTCATGCTGATCCACTTCGGCTTTGGTGGACGGGGTATAAATCGGTTCCGGCAATTGCTGCGCCTGTTGCAAACCTTCGGGCAGTTTAATACCGCAGATAGCGCCTGATTTTTGGTAATCCTTCCAGCCGGAGCCGATTAAATAGCCACGCACAATCGCTTCGACCGGCAGCGGTTTTAACAACTTGACGACGATCGCGCGGCCTTCAATCTGCGCTCGCTCGGCGGCATCGGGCACGACCTGTTCCAGTGGAATGTCTGACAGGTGATTGGGCATGACGTGCTTCATTTTTTCAAACCAGAAATTGGATACGCTGGTTAAAACACGGCCCTTGCCGGGAATCGGATCGGGCAAAATCACATCGAATGCGGACAGCCGGTCGGTGGTCACAATCAGCATGTGCTTGTCATCAATGTCGTAAATATCCCGCACTTTGCCGCGGGCGCGGAGCTTTAAAGACGACAGTGTAGATTGGTATAGAGCTTGTGGAGCGGTCATAGGTTCTCGCTGGAGGTCAAATAGGGTAATTTTATCAGTTGTTGGTCAATTCAACGCGTTTTAAAGTCCATAGGAGTTGGCTAAAAATAACTTCTCGAAATTAGTTCCATTACTCCGCCCGGAGAACCGCCTTAAGCTAAGCCGTTCGTGCTGAGCTTGTCGAAGCATGATCGGCTTAGCGGGAGGTAGGATAATTTTTCCATCCACCCTTCGACAGGCTCAGGGCGAACGGAAAAATTCTTAACGCATCGAGTTTCAGCAAAGCCCATAACTCCTAGCGGAACATATCCTTATTAACCGCTTTTTCCATAGCCATTTTTGCGGTAATAAGGCCTTTATCAACCATTTCTTTCATATTCTGATCCAGCGTCTGCATGCCGTCCTTGCGGCCGGTTTGAATCGCCGAATACATTTGCGCCACTTTGGCTTCACGAATTAGGTTCCTGATAGCGGCTGTGCCCACCATGATTTCATGTGCGGCAACACGTCCGCCGCCGATTTTCTTCAGCAACGTTTGCGAAATAACCGCCTGCAATGATTCGGAAAGCATGGCTCTGACCATGTCTTTTTCCGCTGCGGGAAATACGTCGATAATACGGTCGATGGTTTTAGCGGCAGAAGTGGTATGCAGCGTGCCGAACACAAGGTGACCGGTTTCCGCTGCCGTCATAGCCAGACGAATGGTTTCCAGGTCGCGCATTTCGCCGACCAGGATAATATCGGGATCTTCCCGTAGCGCTGAACGCAACGCCTCGTTAAAACCGTGGGTATCGCGATGGACTTCCCGCTGGTTAATCAGAGATTTTTGGCTCTCATGAACAAACTCGATAGGGTCTTCCACGGTCAATATGTGCGCGTAATCATTACAGTTAATATGATTAATCATCGCCGCCAGCGTAGTTGACTTGCCTGAACCGGTAGGGCCTGTCACCAGAACCAGACCGCGTGGTTTTTGGCACAATTCCTCAAAAAACTTGGGCGCCTTCAAGTCTTCCAGACTTAATATGACCGAGGGAATCGTCCTGAACACGGCGGCCGCACCACGCTCCTGATTAAATGCGTTAACACGAAACCGGGCAACGCCTGGCAATTCAAATGAAAAATCGGTTTCCAGAAATTCCTCATAATCTTTGCGTTGCTTGTCATTCATAATGTCATAAATCAGCGCATGCACCTCTTTATGATCCAAAGGAGGAATATTAATTCGCCGAATATCCCCGTCAACCCTAATCATAGGCGGGAGCCCAGCAGACAAATGTAAATCCGATGCCTTGCTTTTAGTTGAAAAGGCCAGTAATTCGGCAATATCCATAACATCCTCTTGACGATAAAAATTAAAAACTCCTTATACCATAGTTCATATTTTCATTTTTTAAATGTGATTTGTTGTGTTAATTTTTAATGATTGTGTTGTCTAATAACGGACAACTGACTGACAACGGACAACTCATGACAACCATCACTGAAAGACTCAAACAAATACGTGCTCAAATCAGCGACGCGGAACTGGCCTGCAACCGTCAGCCCGGCTCGGTGCTGTTACTGGCTGTCAGCAAAACCAAGCCTGCCGAAGACCTTGCCGCCGCCTATCAAGCCGGGCAGCGCCATTTCGGCGAAAATTACTTGCAGGAAGCCTTGAAAAAGCAACAGGAACTGGGCGCTTACGCTATTACCTGGCACTTTATCGGCCCCATCCAATCCAATAAAACCAAGCCGCTGGCGACGCATTTCGACTGGGTGCATAGCGTGGACAGCCTAAAAATAGCCCGACGCCTGAGCGAACAGCGCCCTACCCATTTGCCGCCGCTCAATATTTGCCTGCAAGTCAATATCAGCGACGAACCGAGCAAGTCCGGCATCACGCTGGCCGAATTGCCGCAACTGTGCGAACAGGTCGCCAAGCTGCCCAACCTGAAGCTGCGCGGCGTCATGGCCATTCCCGCCCCGCAGGACGATTTTGAGCAACAGCGCCAACCTTATAAAACTCTGTATCAGGCCGTTGCAAATCTTAAGCAACCCAGCCTGGATACCTTCTCGTTCGGCATGACCGGGGATTTAAAAGCCGCGATAGCCGAGGGCTCGACCATCGTCAGAATCGGTACCGCGTTGTTTGGTGAGCGGGATTATGCTTAACAACTTGCATTTAACTTCCACTGAGGCCTGCCGTAAAACGTAAATCAATTTAATTGCCCCCTATCGATTCATTTTCAGCTTTGGCTTACATACGCCGACCATTTTTTGCGCCACAATGCGGCCGTGCCAAAATCGCCATTGCCCGCCAAGCTCCTGTGTCGCGTTTAGATCGAATCGATCGGCGCGTAACACTCCTGACACCATAGGCTGAACCAGAAACCGGCACACGAATTGCAAAAAAGGCAATGCCGTAATAACTCTTGTAGCAAATGACTAACGGAGAAAATCATGGAAAATCTTAGTGGAAAAATCGAACATATTGTTGTGCTGATGATGGAAAACCGCTCCTTCGACAGCATACTTGGACAGCTCTATCCACCAGACAATCCCGGATTCAACGGGCTGAAGGGCAATGAAACCAATCCTCTGCACGGCGGCGCAGACGTTAAAGTGTGGAGCAGCAAAAAATTCGACCAGAAATCCATGTCGATTCCCGATCCGGATCCCGGCGAACTCTGGACAGACATCAACATGCAGCTCGGATTGGACAAAACAACAGGGAGCGGAGCTCCAGCGATGAATGGCTTCGTCAACAATTATGTCCAGCAGACCGCAGAAGCACCCGGCAGCTATGTGCCGGAAGCGATCATGCATTATTACACTCCGGAACAGCTTCCAGTCATCAGCACACTGGCAAAGCAATTTGCGGTGTGCGACAACTGGTTCGCTTCCGCGCCCTGCCAAACATGGCCAAACCGTTTCTTTCTGCATTGCGCCACTGCTGAGGGCTATCAAAACAATTCGCCCGCGCACTTTCCTTACCTGATGGAAACGGTCTTCAACCGTTTCGACAATCCTGACTCATGGAAAATCTATTTCCACGATTTCCCTCAAACCCTCACCCTGAGCCGTTTGTGGCCGCACTTTAATCGGTTCAAACTTTTCGAAGAAGAATTCGCGAAAGACACCTCAGCCGGAAAATTGCCATCCTACACCTTCATCGAGCCCCGCTATTTTCCGGACGTGAAATTGCCCAACGACCAGCATCCCCCGCACCATGTGGGAATGGGCGAGGATTTAATCGCCGAAGTCTACAATGCGATCAGAAACGCGCCGACCTGGGAAAAGACCCTGCTGATCATCATTTACGACGAGCACGGCGGAATCTACGACCATGTCCCACCGCCAGCAGCCGTCCCTCCCGACAATTCGCATTCACAACCATTCGGATTCGACCGCTACGGAGTTCGGGTTCCTGCGGTGCTGATCTCACCTTACATCAAGGCCGGAACTATTCTGAAACCACCGCAAGGATCGGCTTATCCTTTCGACCATACCTCGGTCATAGCCACCCTTAGAAGATGCTTCTCTCTCGGCGCGCCTATCAGCCATCGAGACGCCGTCGCCCCGGATCTCGAAAGCGTCCTGAATCTCGATGCACCGCGGAATGACTGCCCGGAGAAAGTCGTACCCTTGCCCTACGTTGTCAGCGCCACAGAACTCGAAAAAGCATTGCACGCGCCCCTGAACGATTTCCAGAAGGCGATGCATGAAGCTGCTGCCCATCTTCCCGTTCTCGGAAAAGGCAATATTTTTGATGACATTGAGAACCATATCGAGAACTTGGTGAAAAAGATCAAGAAGCCCGATGTCCCCGATAACAAAACCCCTGCCACTGCGATTCCATTCATCAAAGAACAATTGGGTGCCTTTCTGGGCAATATCCGCAAATAACTAATTATTCAATGCCTTTAATGCTCCAAAAATAATCTATAACCAAAAACTCGGGCGAAGTTCCGGGAAAAACAAAAAAGGAGAAAACCATGTTAAACAGCACCAACTTGGAAGTCGCAATCGGCCTAGTCTTTTGTTACGCTTCCGTAGCGCTAATTGTCAGCTCCATCAACGAGGCTATTGCCTCAGCCCTTAAACTGCGATCCACATCGCTGTTGGAAGGCGTCAAGTCCCTGCTCAATGATCCAAATTTTAATGGTCTTGCGCTCAATATATACAACCATGGATTGGTGAGCCCCCATGACCAAGGGAATGCGGCAAATGCTCAAGATCTCAGCAACAAACCCTCTTATATCGATCCCAAGCATTTCGCCATCGCCCTTATCGACAGCATACAGACCAAAACCGGTGATTTTATTCAGCTTGGCGCGGACATCAATGCAATCCCCGATCCCCAGATAAAACAGCTGCTGCAAAGCATCTATACACGCGCCTCGGGAAAGATTGAAAACGTTCATGCCGAGTTGGCAACATGGTTTGACTCCAGCATGGATCGGTTGTCAGGCGGCTATAAGCGCCGCTCCCAACTCTATTGCTTCATCATCGCCCTGGCAATTGCAATCCTCTTCAACATCGATAGCTTTCATTTGTTCAAAGCGCTTTGGTTGCACCCCACAATTGCTACTGAGATAAGCGCGCCAGTTCACTCGCCAGAGATTCAATGGACAGAATTCAAGTCATTACCTATCGGCTGGGAATTAGCCGACCAATTGCCAAAAGATACGGCACCAAACGACATGCTATCGAAAATCAAAGAAATACTCTCGATAGTCGGAAATAACCTTTATCAACATTTTCCGGGCTGGCTAGTAACCGCATTAGCAACCCTGTTCGGTGCGCCGTTTTGGTTCGACCTTTTGGGGAAGCTGGTTAACCTACGAGGCACCGGCAACAAACCGGGTTCCGACGGAAAATCAACCGCCAGTTCGACTTAGAATTAAGATTCTAAATTAACTCAAGTTTACCCATTCAGCCGTCACTCCCAGCGTTTGCTGGGGGCAGACGGCGACACCGTCATATCATCTAATTGAGGACAACAACATGGCATTAAGCGCACTTGACGAAAACGGCAACCCGATAGACTGGTGGTTCGCCTACAAGATACCCAAACTCACTCAGGACGCAAGCACACCCAGCGCCACCGGCTACGAATATGTTTATTACGACCCGAAAGTCGGCAAAGTCGATAAATCACCCAATCTATTGACTGACGGCAAAGGCGCAGTCGATCTTACGCTAAGCTCCGTTTTCGACAATCCCGCCGACACCACCGGGTGGATTATCTACAACGACGAAATGCCTGCCAGCGCAGGCGGCAAGGACGACGGCAGCTTGGGGCATACCAAAGGCGTAATCGCCTTCGATACCGCCTCGCAAACCGCATTTTGGATGCTGCATTCCTGGCCCAAGTACGCCAATCCCGGCGTAGACGGCATGCCGACGCCCATGTATGGACAGACTTTTCTTTGCATTTCGCTGGACATGGCAACAGCCGGCAAGATTGCCGAACAAATGTCCAACCATCAGGAGCCGCAAGTCTACAAACCGCGCATCCCGTATGCCCTGGACAAAAACGACGCGCTATACCTGCTCACCCAGAAACTGAACCCGAATGCTTCCGGGGATTCGGAAGTATTGGAATGCACCTCTCGCGGCGGACTCAACTTCAAAGTGATCGCAAAAAACCGCAAATGGGGCAAAGATTTCTGGAACGACCTGGTCGGCCCGACGCTCGGCTCGGACATGGACGTGGAAACCTGGATACGCGGAAAAATCCCGCCGACTCTCGACAGCGACGGCATCCACAAAACCTTCGACGTCAAATACATCGACCTGAGCCGACTCGGCGCGCCCTGGGCATGGCCCGAAACCCATGACCATGCCAAATGGGGCATCAGCGTCGATTCCGACTGGGTTTGCGTCGGCGACATCAACCGCATGGTCTCGCAGGAAAGTCGCGGCGGCGGAACAATCGCATTTCAGGACGAAAAACTATGGGCGGCGCTATCGAAAACAGACCTCATCGTCGCGCCGCCAGGACACAGCAGAAGCGATGCGCGGGATTTGATTCAATCGACTCATCAGCCTGAGGATGATGGTGGGTGATTTGTTTTGATGGTGGTTTAGCGGAATACGGGGTGTTCGGAGTTCAAAGCCCCGGATTCCGCAAGCTCCATTCAGGCTACTTGCTACTTGCTGTTAACGTTATGAGGAAAGGTCATTGAAAACAATTTCATGCACGGCAGCACTCCCACTCATCTGTGTTTGCTTAATCGCCCCCTTTGCGGCGGCGGATCCGTCCGCCCCACAAACAGGCGTTATTTTAACGGATACTGGTATCACCCAAAATCAATGCTACCAGAAGGACAGCCTAGTTTTTGTCAATTGCCAAAGCGCTGGCGCCATTGCATTAAGTGACAGCCAGGACGGCATGATAGGAATGGACGCTGACTCATCGACCAATACTGAAGCGGATGGCAGGCTGGGTTTTTCCTATCAACAAGTTGATGGTGGCTGTGTCCTTGATAAAGTAACCAGGCTGACGTGGGAGCTCACTGACTCTGCAGGTGGTTTAAGGGATAAAACAAGGGCATTTACCAATCTCAACAAACAGCAGACGGGGGATGTCAGCGAATTAATAGTGGAGGCTAATCATCAGGGTTGGTGTGGCTACCATGACTGGCGGCTGCCTAACATAGATGAGCTGCAAAGTTTAATTGACTACGGCATTGCGCCGCCGGGGCCGATGCTTAATATGGCGTGGTTTCCTGACACCCAGAGCCGTGCTTATTGGTCAGCCACGCCTGTCGTGACGATCAAACCTGAAAACAATACACTGGGCCATGTCTGGGTGCTGTATTTCGGTGATGGTGAAATGGCTGCTTATGGCCGCTACTTGAGCCTGCCTGCACGATTGGTGCGTGGAGAGCAGCCCCAAGCTGGTGAGCGTTACCTTATCTCGGCAGATGGCGAAGAAGTCACCGACACGGTTGCCGATCTGATTTGGCGGCGATGCCTTGAAGGGGCGCAATGGCGTGAAAATGACTGTATACAAACACCTTACCACCCCTACACACAGGAAGCCGCATTTGCGTTGGCTAAGGCCGAAGCAACGCGCAGTAAAAAAAGCTGGCGCTTGCCTAATGTCAAAGAGCTGTCCAGCATTATGCAAAGAAACCACCATCCTGCGTTTGATTTAAAATTATTTCCAGGGACGGCTACTAACGGCTGGATTTGGACTTCCACACCAGCGATTGGTCGCCCTGCCGCAAAAGATAGATTCCATAGCGAAGTGCGTGATGCGTGGTATGGCTCTTTCGAAAATGGCGCTATGGTTCGATATGACCGTTATAACACTCACTCAGTACGTTTGGTGCGGACGCGTGAACCCTCAGCCGCAAAACCTAAGGAATAATTTATGAGACATCCAGCAAAATTATGGCTGTTAATCAGCGCTACGCTTGTTTTGTTTTCGGCTTCGGTTTATGCCGATGACAGTCAACTGCGCGGGGTATGGAAAGGCAGCCTAGGCAAGCAGGACATCATGGTCTGCTTCGATAACGAAGAAAGCGGCGAATATTACTATCTCCACTACTTATCGCCCTTACAGCTAGCTAAGAAAAAGGGCGAGCCCCAGTGGGAAGAAACGGGCAAGACCGTTACCGGAATCTGGTCACAATTAAAAACAGAAAATAATGAGCTTACCGGGCAATGGCAAAAGCCGGGCGATCCCAAGACCGTGCCCATACGCCTGAGTCGCGTGGTGCAAACAACGCAAAAAGAAACTGAAGCTGAAGGTTATCTTGAGCCTGCTTGTGAGAGTGATGCTTACGTCACAAAGCTCAAGGAAGTGCAGCAAAAAGTGATTTCAGGCAAGCCTGAAAATTATCACGGCATCCCCTATCGGCGTCTTGGGGCTAATTTGTTTAGCACAGATAGAGTGGAATCCATAGAAATTCTGGACGGATCAAAGCCAACGCTAGCCATTAACAAGCTGCTGCGTGACGCTTTTCAAAATAACATTAATGGGTATTTTGAATGTAAGGGCATAAACCGGTTCTATTCCTTTGCTTCGTCCGTAGACATTGTTTTTATCGATAAAAATTGGCTTTCAATCCGAGAGTGGTCTAGCGGCGATTGCGGTGGGGCGTACCCGTTTTCCGATTCGAGTTATCGAAACTTTGACCGGGTTCAAGGCAAGGAAGTCAACGTGTGGACGTTTTTTAAAAACGCCAGAAATGCTGATGCGTCTTTGGAATATGATGCTTACTATTTCAACTTTGGCGCGTCCGAAAGCTTGAACAAAACCATCCTCTCCTACTACAAAGCCAGAAAGTCCCCATATCCCAATGACATCGAGAGTGACAAAGAGTGTCAGGAAGCCGTTGAAACAAACAAAAGCTATAAATTGGCGCTAAGCAAGAATGGCATTGTATTTTCCACCCCATTTCCACATGTAAAACAAGCTTGTGATGAAGATATTGAGGTGCCTTATAAAAAACTATTGCCTTTTATGACTGAAGCGGGCAAAAAGGTCGCCAAGCTGCTTATGGAAGCAAGGTAGACATCGCACCAGATATCCAAGACGTTGTCTCGTTCCCATGCGCTACGTGGGAATGCAGTCAAGGCGCGCGCTGCGCCGCGTGTCGCAACCAATGCGCCGAAAAATCATGCGAAAAATGTCGGGCACCGAAAAGATGTTGCCCGACTACTCGGCTTCGACGTCAAGCACGACCAGAATTCGCCGGAAACGCCACCTCGCGCTACGCGCTTGGATGGCCTTATACCAATCCCAATAAGTTTTTGTTTTAACCCCCTCAACCTAGCCTTCTCCCGCTGGAGAAGGGATGGCATGAGAACTTATTGGGATTGGTATTATTCCGGCCTACGGGGCTGGAATGTCCGGCAGTAAAAAATTGGTACCAAGAACCCTGAAGCTTGAACAAATTCTCTCACGCATCGCTCCATTGCTTTTTTAAATCATCTAAACTAACCGCTTCATATTCGCCCCGCTCTGCTGCTTGCATCGCTTTTATTGTGGTTTCGTTAGGTGTTTTTTCTGAGTTGAGTTGCTTAAACTTTAAAAACTCTACAAACTGCAAAACCTCTTGAGCTAAAGGTTCTGGAAAAGCTTTTACGTCTTGATAAACTTTTTCTGCTGTGTTCATTTTGTGTCCCCTGTAAATTCTAGCTCGTTGGGTAAGGCTATGACTTGATTATAATACACATTAACTTAAGGATGGAGTGCAGGCTTTGCCTGCAAATTATACGGGAAAGTCACAGCTCCCTTAAAACCTGCAACGGGGATTTATTAAGCACCTGCCTTACGCCCCAGCATCCGGCCATGCCCACAAATAATGCGCCTGTCAGCGGTACAACCACCCATAAATAAACATTAGCGCGGTACTCCATGTGCATGACGTGGGTGTACAGTGCGTAGATCATCGCTTCCGAGATGATTACCGCCAACAGGCCGGAAATTAGCCCGAGCAGGCTGAACTCGATGATGTGGATTTTCCTTAAGAACGCCCGATTGGCACCCAACGTTCGCATCAGCGCGCCTTCATGGATGCGGCTGTCCAAGCTTGAGTATACGGCGGCGAATAACACGGTGAATCCGGCCATCAGTGCAAAATACAACAGGTAGTTTATGGCTTGGGTCAATTGCGCCAGAATGGTCTGAAGTTGGCGCAAGATTAAATCGACTTCCAAAATGCTGGTGCTGGGGTATTTTTTGACCAGCGCGTTTAAGAAATTCTTTTGGCTTTCGGGCAAGTAAAAGCTGGTGATAAAGGTGCTGGGGAATGCGTCCAGCGTACCGGGCGAGAAGATCATGTAAAAGTTCGGCTTCATGGTATCCCACTGGAGTTCGCGGATGCTGGCAACGGTGGTGCTAAACTGTTCGCTGCCGACGGTAAAGGTTAACTGGTCGCCCAGTTTTATTTTCAGGCTTTTGGCCAATTTCTGTTCGACGGAGACCTGTCCGGTTTGCGCATCTTCCCACCAGCTTCCTGCGGTGATTTTATTATCTTCCGGCAGTTCTTTACTCCAGGTCAGGCTTAATTCCCGATGCGTGGCGCTTTCGCCCTGCGAGTCCTTGCTGACGATTTGCTGCACCGGCGTGTTGTTGATCGCAACCAAACGCCCCCTGACCACCGGATAAAACCGGCTACCGCTGATTTGTTGCTGTTGCAGGTCTTGCTGGAAGTTTTGCTGTTGGTCGGGAAAAATGTTCAGCGCGAAATGGTTGGGTGCATTTTCCGGTAGCTGTTTTTGCCAATCATCGATCAAGTCGGTGCGCACGGTAAAACTGAGCACCATCGCCACCAGCGTAATGGAAAAAGCCAGTATCTGCCCGACGCTGCCGCGAGTGTTTTTTAACAAGCCCTGCAAGCCGAAACGCCAGGTCAGGCCAAGATGCGGCAGCAGTCTACGGCTAAACACCAGCAAACCATAAACCAGCAAGCCGAGCAGCAGCAAGACGCCCAAGCCGACGCCGATGATGGTCGCGGTCATTTTAAGATCATCGGTATAGCGCCAGATCAATACTCCGATAATGCCTATTGCCAAACCGTAAATAAGCCATGCGCTGGTAGGCATGGGTTCCAGTTCGTGGCGCAGTACCCGTAACGGCGAGACTTTTTTAAGGCGCAATAATGGCGGCAGCGAAAAACCCAACAGAATCGCCATGCCGATGATAAAGCCGAAAAACACCGCCAACAATCCGGGGTTGGCGACCTGCTGTGGGAACAGCGATCTTAGTAAATGGAACAACGCTTCCTGCGCAAACCAGCCCAACAGGCAACCTATCGCACTGGCTAATAAACCCAATACGACGAACTGGCTGCCGTAAAGCCAGAGGATTTCGTTCTGTTTGCAGCCCAGGCAACGCAATATCGCGGTGGCGTTAAAATGCCGCTCGGTATAGCGCCGTGTGGCCATCGCAATCGCCACGCCGGAAATCAGGATGACGATAATGCTGGATAAGCCCAGATAGCGTTCGGCGCGTTCCAAGGCAGAACCCAGCTCCGGGCGGTCTTCATGGATATCCATGATGCGCTGGGACGGATTCAGCTGCGGTTTGATCCAGTGGTTGAATTCGGTTAACGCTTTGCTGTCGCCGCTGAACTGGAAGAAATAATGCACATGGCTGCCCGGCTGCAAAATACCGGTCGCCTGCAAGTCGTCGGCATTAATCATCACGCGCGGCGAGAAACTGTAAAAATCGCCGCGCTTGTCGGGTTCGTAGGTAATGATGTTGCTGACGGTCAGTTGTTTTTCGCCAACCGTTAACATATCGCCGAGGTTAAGTTTGAGCGCCGACAGGATACGCTTGTCAACCCAGGCGGTTCCGGGTTTCGGGCCGGTGTGCGCAATGGTTTCAGCTGCCCCTGCTGTTGTTTTTAAAAAACCGCGCAACGGATAAGTTGAACTGACCGCTTTAATGCCCGACAGCAACAGCTCGTCATGTTCCATCAACACGCTGGAAAACTCAAGCGTTTGCGCCTGTGCCAGATTAAGCTGCGTTGCCTTGGACAGCCATTCGGCAGGAATCGCGGCCGGGCTGGCGATCACCAAGTCCGCCGCCATAAATTCCGCCGCCTGCGTGGTCATCGTGCGTTGCAGACGGTCCGCAAACAGCGATATGGCGGTCGAGCTGGTGACCGCAATGATTAACGCGAGCACCAATATGGTCAACTCGCCGGAACGGCTGTCGCGCCATAACAATCGCAATGCCAAATTAAAACGCGTCATGAGAGCATCCATAAAAGTTATGTTCGAAATTTACCACGAAGACACGAAGAAAAGAAGGAACAGGAAGTTATTGCGTAGGGCAATCGCGCTTAAATAAAGCGATATGGTGCAAATTTCTGCTTAGTGATTTTAAGTTCTGCTTTAAAAATCAGGGGAAAACATAAACGGAGCCGCGACTTCAGTCGCGCACGAGTCATAACGCCAGTTGTAAAGGAA
>JAUXTH010000123.1 GCA_030679035.1 Methylobacter sp.
CAATTTCCACGCTGCCGCTCGAATCATTACCAAAATTCGTAACAGCCTTGCCGGTCTGACGGCAAATCCTTCCTTGGGTCGTCCGGGCCGGGTTGACGGCACCCGCGAACTGATTATCACGCATACCCCTTACATCGTCGCATACCGAATACTCGGGAATGAAATTCAAGTGCTTGCCGTTATCCATGCCGCACGGCTTTGGCCGGATACCCTATAAAGCAAGTAGACTGGATGAAGCCTGCAAAATCCAGGGCTTTGTAACTTCCGATCACCCCGTATTCCGCTACGCTCCCATACAGGCTACGTGTCTAAATTACCGGTGACGAATGAAAAGTTACCCCCGCAAAATAAAATTATAAATCCCCAAGCGGGGCGGGGGTTGCAACCCCGCTCCTAACGTTTCTTCTGTGTCCGAGCTAACTAAAACGTTTCGGGCGGGGCAACATGCCCCGCCCAGCTTTCCAGGCTTAGGTAATACAAGTCAGTCAAAGGGACGCACCGTCCGTGGGCGGTTTTGAAGCAAGTAGCCTGGATAAAGCCTGTGGAATCCAGGGCTTTGTGACTCCGATTATCCCGTATTCCGCTACTTTCAAGCGGGGCGGGGTTTGCAACCCCGCCCCTAACGTTTCTTCGGTGCCTGAGCTAACTAAAATGTTTCGGGCGGGGCAACATGCCCCGCCCGGCTTTCCAGTTCAACTTTCCGGCCAGTCCCTGATCTTTCCGCATTAAATGGATAGCATCACTTTTCGCTCGATTTTGTTGCACTGAGAATAACTAATAAACTAAACTCGTCCGGCAACTTAAAAGTTCTGCCGGGAAGCCACCACAAGGTTTCCAGCAGTGTACTTGCTCTTTCTACGGAAAACCGAATTATGCCCGCTAACCTACAAGTCAACCCCGAATTAAAAGCCGAGTTGAGCGCGCTTGCAAGACAAACCCATCGCGATGAAACTGAGCTTGCCAACGAGGCGCTCGAAAACTACATCGCCTGGGAAAAACAGGCGTTGAATAAAATCAGGGAAGGCCTTGCTCAGGCGGATCGCGGCGAATTTGTCGCCGATGAGGAAATGGACGCATTTTTCGAACAGCACTCCTTGCCGCTTGGTAAATGAAGCTTAGCTATACCCGGCGAGCTAAAACCGATTTGAGCGAAATTTTCGACTATGTCGCTCAAGACAATTTCCACGCTGCCGCTCGAATCATTACCAAAATTCGTAACAGCCTTGCCGGTCTGACGGCAAATCCTTCCTTGGGTCGTCCGGGCCGGGTTGACGGCACCCGCGAACTGATTATCACGCATACCCCTTACATCGTCGC
>JAUXTH010000125.1 GCA_030679035.1 Methylobacter sp.
GTTCAGTTGCATCGGGTCGATGTTGTCAAAAGTGCCGCGGCCAGCGCGTCCATTGTTAAAACGCCCCAGGGTTCTCCATCGATAAACAACGTAACCCCCATGCAATCGTGCACCAACAACTGATCGTTGTCGGTTTCAATGAGTCCGTCGTAGGGGTCGGGCAGGCCGGAATCGGCGGCAAAGCGTACCGATTGATCGGAGGCCAAAATCTGCGCCAAACGCGGATGTTCGCTGACCACAAAACGCCGTCCCAAGGTATCTTCCGATAAGCCGTTAACCGCCAGCGGTATCAGGCAAGGGTTTTCAAACTTGAGCAACGCGGACGCATCGCAAGGGAAAATCCGGCACAAATGCTCCAACAAGCGTTGGTAGCGCTGTTCTGCCGACATGTTGGTGGACAGGTCGGCAACAATGGAAATCAGCGAGGTAAGGAATAAATTTGTCGTCATAGTGATAACGTCGGTGTCAATTAAACAACTAAAATGTGATGTTAATAGCACAACGATACCTTGGCAAGAGCAGTAAACACAAGGTTTTTTGCTTGGCATGGTAAGTGCAGATACCTAGAGATTGGGAAAATCCAATCAAACCGGAAAACGCAGTGACTGCCTACAAGTCTTGCGACGCTTATAAAAACGTCAGCTGCTGTGTATTCAGAATTAACGTGTCCGACCTTTAATGTTATTCAATCTCGAGGAGAGTACCCGATGTTTTGTTACCAATGCGAACAAACCGACCGCTCCAATGCCGTCAGCGGTTGCGCTACTGCCAAAGGCATGTGCGGCAAAGACGCCACGACTTCCGATTTGCAGGATTTACTGGTTCACGGCGTCAAGGGCATTGCCCAATACGCTAAACGCGTCCGTGCCCTGAATGCTCCGGATAATGCCGCCGATGACTTCATGCTGTATGCGATGTTCACCACCTTGACCAACGTGAACTTCAACGCCACCCGTTTCGTTACCATGATACAGGAAGCGGGCCAGATACGGGACCGGGTCAAGGCGAGCTACATTGCAGCTGCGCATGCGGCAGGCCTTACGCCTGAAGAACTGACCGGTCCAGCTGTCTGGCAGCCCGCGGCCGACATGGACGGGATGCTCAAACAGGCTGCCGGTGTGGGCATCAATGCAGGACTCGACCAAGTGGGCGCGGACATTATCGGCCTGCGTTCGCTGGTGCTTTACGGACTCAAGGGCGTCTGCGCCTATGCTCACCATGCCTATGTGTTGGGCAAGGAAAGCGATACCGTATACGCCGGAATCGAAGAGGCGCTGGATTTTCTCAGCACAGATCCCACTGATGTCGAAGCGTTGCTGGGTCAGTCTATGGCGCTGGGCACGTTAAATCTTGAAGTCATGGCGTTATTGGACGAGGCCAACACCGG
Organism: Methylobacter sp.; assembly: GCA_030679035.1. Classification (GTDB taxonomy): domain Bacteria; phylum Pseudomonadota; class Gammaproteobacteria; order Methylococcales; family Methylomonadaceae; genus Methylobacter_A. Next base: position 1,388 of record JAUXTH010000125.1, read on the forward strand.
TACGTTTGGCGCACAACAGCCGACTCAAGTGCGCATCACCCCGATCAAAGGCAAGGCCATTTTGGTATCCGGCCACGACTTGGGCGATCTGGCCGCTTTGCTGGAGCAAACCAAAGATACGGGCATCAATATCTACACGCACGGCGAGATGTT
>JAUXTH010000128.1 GCA_030679035.1 Methylobacter sp.
TATCCAGTTGGCTGTTTGCATAAAACTCGCTTTCGCCCCCCCAGAAAGCGCCTTTTTGCGTGTCGTACACAGCCAAATCCCAGGATAAAATACGCGTAGCGGCGATGCCGGTTTGCTGTTGCAGCAACGCGGAAAAATAGACAGGCGGCAGTTGCTCTTCGGTCGATGCCGACAGAATCAACGGCAACTCGGTCTGCTTTTGCAGCTTCAGGCCTTCTTCATTAACCGTCCTGTTCATGTGGATTGCCAGATTAGGCAAGCGCAGCAGCGGCTGATCGAATTTAACCAGCATGCTGGCGATCTCGTCCTGATCGTTTTTATAAGCGATACGTCCGGCAAGACTCAAATCCCTGTCGGCAAAAGTCGCCAAAATGGGCCCGCCGTAAACCTCGACGCCCAGCCTCAACAATCCATCCGTAGCGCTGGCGGCATTCGGCTTTATTCTTAAACCGGGGGAATCGGTATGTGCGCCGATAATTTTAAAGCCGGTTTCAGCCAGCGGCTTTTGTCCCTGTATAAACAGCACGATAGACGAATCGTCACGCACCACATAATAACGTCCGCCCGGTTGCAATGTCCATTTGGCCGTTTCGTCAAGACGCTCCCACGCCGGAGTTTGTGCCGCAAGCTGAGCCTCGATGGTTTTAACGACATGCCAGGGACTGGGGCTGGCATCGATAAAATCCAGTAAATTTTGCACCAGCTCCTTACTACTCACGATCTTTCTTTCAAGTCCAATGCGGCAGAATTAATGCAGTAACGCAGCCCTGTCGGTTGCGGGCCATCCTCAAATACATGGCCTAAATGCGCATCACAGGATTTGCAAACCACTTCAACCCTGCGCATGCCGTGACTGACGTCAGCATGTTCAGCCACGCTCTGTTCAGACAACGCATCCCAGAAACTCGGCCAGCCGGATCCCGAATCATATTTGGCCTGCGAATCAAACAACGGATTGCCGCAGCAAATGCAGTGATAAACCCCGTCTTTTTTGCAGTCGGCATATTTGCCGGTAAAAGGCGGCTCAGTGGCTTTCAGCCGGCAAATGTTAAATTGTTCCGGCGTTAATTCATGTTGCCGCTGCGGCTTATCGTCATGTTCTTTATCTGTCATATTACTGCACCTGTAACAACCATTTATAATGCTGCACATTGTACGCGCTCAAGGCCGCATAGCCAAAAGACTGCAAGTCGCAATCGATATAAAAAAACATCGATT
>JAUXTH010000142.1 GCA_030679035.1 Methylobacter sp.
CGGAAACGGTGTAAGTGAAGGTCTCGGTACCCGAGAATTCGCGCTTCGGGGTATAGGTGTAGGTGCCGTCGGCGTTCTTGGTCAGTGTACCTTTCTTCGGATTGGTGAAGCTTAAGGTCAGCGCATCGCCATCGACATCGCTGATCAGTCGGGCAAAGTCGATGACGACGCTGCCGCCTTCGGTCAGAGTGTAGCTGGCATTGCTGGCCAGTGGGGCATCATTCACTGACAGGACGGTGACCTGTAGGTCGGCATCAATGGTTGCCTTGGACTGATTGGATTGCTCCGTTGTTGTCGCAATGACTTTCAGGGCGAATTGGCCGTTGAAGTCCTTGGGCGGCATGATGGTCAGTTTGCCTAGGTTCCAGCCGGTCACGTCTGCGGTGGTGTTGTTTAGGGCGGAGGTGAAGCGGTTGACGCCGTCGGTTAAGGTTGCACCGACCGGAATAGCCCCGATGGTCAAGGTTAAGGTTTCCGAGCCGTCGGTGTCCCGTAACAGCGCACCGATAGCCGATAGCGGGATTGCGCCATCTTCAAAGCCGGTGTTGGCCTGGAGGGTTTCGCTTAAGGCGATGTTGTCGAGCATCATGCCGCGTCCGTTGGACTCGCTCCGGCTGGCTTCGCTGACGATACGGAGGGTTTGCACACCGCCGGTGCCGATGAATTGGAATACGCGGTGTTGCCAGTTCAGCGCGGTAGCGGGGCTGGTGCTGTCGTCAGTGCCGATTTTTACGCCATCCAGGTAGATGCCGATCCGGGTGTAGTCGGCGCTGTAGCCCAGGCGTCCGGCAAGATCCAGGCTTAAGCTGTAGCTTGCGCCTGCGACGGTTTCAATGCTGCGCTCTATGCCCAGCGTTTCATGGCCTTCTCCTTTCGCGTTATTGAGTTCTAGCCAGTTGTCGCCGTTGCCGTCTGCTGCGTTGACGATTCTTCGCTGGCCTTGGGCATCGCGCATTTTGTCGCCGTTGCTCCAGATTTCGAAGCTGCCATGCTCTTCATGGCGGTTACGGTCTTGATGGTCATCGTGTCCATCATGGCGTTGCTCGGGACGGGCGACGAAGCTCCAGCCTTCCAGTTCGCGCTGTTCGAGCTGTGTCGAGTTGGCGTTCCGGTTAGCCACGCTCTCCCAGCCGGTGCGGAACAGTTCGCGGCTGGCGCCGCCGACTTCGCTCAGCACCAACGCCGGGGCGTCGGCCACCGCATTGACGATCAGGCGGACGGTGGCTATGCCGGAATCGAGTTCGCCATCGTTCAGTTGGTAGCTAAAGCTGTCTTCGCCGCTCCAGTTCCCGTGCGGGGTGTAGCTGACGGTGTGGTCGGCGTTCACCACCAGAGTGCCGTGTGCCGGTTGGTCTACGATAATCAGGCTTAAGTTAGCGCTGTCGATGTCGTAGTCGTTGGCCATGATCGCCAGTTGGATGCTATGGTCTTCAGCCAAGGTGGCTGTGTCGTCTTGTGCGACCGGGGCGTCGTTGACAGCGGTGATGGTCAGGCGCACTAGGGCTGGGCCGGAATCCAACTGACCGTCGCTGACGGTGTAGCTGAAGCTGTCTTCGCCATTGTAGTCGACCTGCGGGAGGTAGGTGTAGCTGCCGTCGGCGTTCTTGAGCAACTGGCCGTGCTGCGGATTGCCGACGCTGACGCTGAGCGGGTCGCCATCGACATCGCTGGCGCTGCCGAGCAGGTTGAGGGTGATACGCCCGTCTTCGAGCAAGGTGGCAGCAATCGCGCTAGCCACCGGCGCGTCGTTGACCGGGACGATGGTCAACATCACTGTGGCGATGGCGGAATCCAGTTCGCCGTCATTGACTTTGTAGGTAAAGCTGTCCGCTCCGTTGTAGTTCGCGTCCGGCGTGTAGGTGAAGCTGCCATCGGCGGCAACGCTGACCTGACCGTGTTGCGGCCCTGCTACGATGCTGCCTTGCAACAAGGCGCTATCGATGTCCGCCGCAACCGCCAACAGGCTGCCGGTGATTGGCGTATCTTCGTCGGTGGTAAGCTGCTGGTCGCCTGCGGTCGGCGCGTCGTTAACGGCATTCACCACTAGACTTACGGCGGCGATAGTCGAATCCAGTTCGCCATCGTTGGCCTTGTAAGTAAAGCTGTCGGCTCCGTTGTAATTCGCATCGGCCAAATAGGTGAAGCTGCCGTCGGCGGCAATGCTGACTTGGCCGTGTTGCGGCCCGACGACGATGCTGCCTTGCAACAGGGCGCTGTCGATGTCTGCCGCAACCGCCAGCAGGCTGCCGGTGATTTGCGTGTCTTCGTCGGTGCTCAAGCTTTGGTCGCCTGCGGTTGGGGCGTCGTTGACGGCATTCACCACTAGGCTTACGGTGGCGATAGCCGAATCCAATTCGCCGTCGTTGACTTTGTAGGTGAAGCTGTCGGCGCCGTTGTAGTTCGCATCAGCCAAATAGGTCAAGCTGCCGTCGGCGGCAACGCTGACCTGTCCGTGTTGCGGCCCGGCGACGATGCTGCCTTGCAACAAGGCGCTGTCGATGTCTGCCGCAACAGCCAGCAGGCTGCCGGTGATTGGCGTGTCTTCGTTGGTGGTCAGACTTTGGTCGCCTGCGGTTGGGGCGTCGTTGACCGGGATGACAGTCAGCATTACCGTGGCGATGGCGGAATCCAGTTCACCGTCGTTAACTTTATAAGTGAAGCTGTCGGCTCCGTTGTAGTTCGCATCGGCCAAATAGGTGAAACTGCCGTCGGCGGCGACGCTGACCTGGCCGTGCTGCGGCCCGGCGACGATGCTGCCTTGCAATAAGGCGCTGTCGATGTCTGCCGCAACCGCCAGCAGGCTGCCGGTGATCGGCGTGTCTTCGTCGGTGTTCAAGCTTTGGTCGCCTGCGGTTGGTGCGTCGTTGACCGGAACGATGGTCAGCATCACCGTGGCGAGGTTGGAATCCAGCTGCCCATCGTTGACTTTATAAGTAAAGCTGTCTGCTCCGTTATAGTTCGCATCCGGCGTATAGGTATAGCTGCCGTCGGCGTTCTGGTTGAGGCTACCATGCGCAGGGCTGGTGACAATGAAGGAAGCGAGTGTATCGCTATCAATATCGTTGGCTAGGGCCAAGAGGTCGATAGTGAACGAGGTATCTTCATCCAAGGTCACGGAACTGTCGGCGGCAGCAGGCGCATCGTTGACCGGGGTTACGGTTAGCGTCACGGTGGCGAGGTTGGAATCGACCCGGCTGTCGCTCAGTTTGTAGGTAAACGTATCCTGACCGTACCAATCGAGCTCAGGGGTGAAACTGAAGCTGCCGTCGGCATTGATGGCGACTTGTCCGTGGCTCGGGGCGTTGACGATGACCGGCACAAAACCCGGCTGGCGGGCGTTGATGTCGTTCGCCAGCGCGTCGATGACGGTTGGCGTGTCTTCGGCAAGGGTTACGCTGTCGTCGGCGGTTTGCGGTACGCCTAGGCGCAAGTCGCGCACGGTGATCTGGCTGTTGCTGGCCTCGTTACCCTGGCCGAAGCCGATCAAGTCAAAGGACAGGTTGACGGCGGTACCGGCGGCAATGCCTGCGAGGTCGACCAAGTAGGTGCGGCTGCTCCATCGGCCTAGCTCAGGACTGGCTCCAACATTGTCGATGCGAGTGATGCCGCTGGCTTTATGCTCTTCGCCGTTGGCCTGGAGGTTGAGGAACGCGTCGTTGCGAGTCAAACCGGTAGCGCCGAGCAGCGACAGGCCGGTGTTGGCGTCGAGCAAGGCGACTTCAAAGGCGTCGTCCGGCCCTGTTGCTTGGTCACCCAACGCGGTGTTGGCGAGGGTGAAGGAGAGGAAGCGGTCGTGTTCGCCGAGGATGAAGACTTGGTTGAGGCGGGTTTGGCTGCTTGCCGCTTCGCCCAATACCGCTGCGCCTCCCGCCTGTCCTGAGCCTGTCGAAGGAATGACGGCGACGTTGCCGGTGGTTGTCCAGCCGTCTGTGCTGTTCAGCTCGCTATTAAGCAAGGTGGGATTGGCAGCGATGTCGTATTGCGTAGGGGCGTTGGCGGATAGGATTTCGCCAAACAGGCTGTCGGTGCTGTTATTGTTTCGGCGCGTCAGGCCGAGGAAGGAGATGCCGAAACCGGCGCCCAGCGGTAAGGTGGGGATTGGCGATGGTGTGGGGATGGGCGATTGAGTGCCGTTACCGGAAACCGCAGTGCCGTCTAACCCGGCCAAGTTTTGTTTGGCTTCGGCGACCAATTGCGCCATCAGCGTCAATTCGTCAGCCGACGGCAAACGCCGCATGCCGGGGGTTAACGTTGTACCCATGAAGTCGTGGGCATCAGCGCTGTGTTCCAAACCTAAAGCATGACCGTATTCATGCAGCAGCACGGATAGCATATCCATTTTGCCTGCCGCATCGCTGCCCGCTTTGGCGACCCATTCGTTGGGGTTGCTGGTGGACAGGAAGTCTTCGTTCAGGTACGGGGTGTAGTCGATGTACCAGCCGTGGCCGGCGGCGTTGGTGTCTAGGGTGATGGTCGCATCTGCGCCTGCGCCCTTGGTTTCGCCAACGGCTGCGCCGTTGAGATTGGCGAAAGTGACTATGGGAGTGAGGTCATCGTAACCTGGAAAACCAACAGTAAACGATGAAGCATCGCCCTTACCAGAAATCTGCCAAGTCCCAGCAGTAGAACCACAATATTTTTTCAACGCCTGTTGATAGTTCTTATCATTTTCGATGACATTATGGAATTGAGATTCAGGCATCACATTAATGTAATACTTCAATTTCATGGAAATTGGGTGACCGTTTAAATCTTTGCCTTCCAACAGAAAATCTACCCGGTCTTTGCCAATATAGCCTTCATTAGGCAAATATTTGCCTTTATCGAGCATGATTCCGTGTTTAGGCTCCTGTAACCGTTTTACGGTGATATTGTCCATCCAATCAGAAACCAAAGAAAGCTCTTCAGAATCAAGCACATTATTTTCAAGTTTTTCATGAATTTCTTTAGGTAAGAATTCTGTTATAAATCGCTGTGGCCATAGATCGTTACCATCGTCCCGCCCTACGCTGCTATTAACAAACTCGCAAACGCCGTAATTGAGTGCTTTTACAGAGTTTGACGGTGCAGTCGCAACCAGTACCCTCTCATTGACAGGGGTGGGTGGCACATCTGTCATGGCTAAAAATAACATATCATCTCCTGGTTCAATATCAAATTGGCTTTGTAATGCTTGTAGCAAATCCTGCTGGTTAACAGCAGGATTTGCTACTACATCTTCAGTGAATAAGTGCTTGTTTTTATCAATCTCTATCGCAGTACGCTTATTTAAGCTAAGCCCAAATTTATTGTTATAGTGTTCTGCATTGACAGTTTTAATTCCAAGGTTTTTAAGCATTTCGCTCATATTTCCGTAAGAACTCTCTTTATTAACAGCCTTTTCTGCAATCGTGTATTTATCTAGTCGCAGCTTAAGATTCTTTATATTTTTAGGATTCAATTCTCCAGCATTAATTTTTTGCACCGTCTGTCTAAAGTCATTTACATCAGCCGCCCTTGGATTTAAATCCCATGCTAATGGATTAGGCGCTGATGTATTTCCTCTCTCAAAACGCCAATACCATGCGCCAACTTGCGCTCCAATTAAATTGTTATTGGAAATCTTTTCATAATCTTCAAGAAAATTATATTCCACCGCTATCACTGTTACATCGTCCGCAGGTCGTTGTTTTTGGCTAGTAACGGAATAGGTACCTGTATTAAGGGTATCCACAAAATACCCAAATTCTTGCGGAACACTACCTTTTTCAGGAAATACAATACGGACTGACCAACCAGGAGGAATTGTACCGGTTACGGTTACCGTCCCATCAGGATTGCTTGTACTTGTAGTTTTGAATGTTTGTTGGGTACCTTGCCATTCGTTATAACTAACGTATGTATTACTTGGCGCAGTCGTTCTAAATCCAAACGTCGCTATTTCATAATTATATCTGCCTGTAATATGCAACAAGCCTCGACCTCTGAAATTGACAGCATCCTCCTCAGAAGTATTGCCTAGTGCTTTACGTCTATTTACATCATCCCAATAATGCTCAATATAATAATCACGACCACCAACTTCAGTTGTCTTTCTTAAAAGCGCTGTCTCCTGAGCGACATTAGCAAGAAACATGGATAAACGTTGAGGTGTATTTATATCTGCTGAAGATAATACTTGATTAAGTACATCAACCCATCCCACTGCTTCATCTTTGGGTATATTCATGATTGCAGCTAAGCTGTCTATATCTAATTTTGCGCCTAAACCTCTACCACCAAGAATAATATTTTGGCTATTAATAAGTTGTACCCCGTTGCCACCTTCACCAAACAAAGCTTGTTGGATCTTCAGCTTATCTGCATTTGAGGTTGCCGATGTTATATTATTTATCTGCTCATCTAAGGAACCATTTCCATTTACACCATCATTCAGCGTTGCCGCATAAACCGCTAGAAAATCTTTTAACGCTTCATCTTGACGATTTGAATTTGCATTGTTTATATCCGACATACCTGCGACTGGGGCGCGATTAGTATTTTTTAATAAATCCGCAAGACTGTTTGCCACTGTGTAATTCCACTTCCCTTTGCTTTGTAGAGCCAGTTGCTCCTTTTGTTGCAAGAGGTATTTAAGTTTTTCTTGCGGCGTAGCATTTGCGGCATTATTTGCCGTAACATTTTTCAAATCAACACTATTTACATCCGATAAACCCAACAGCCACTCATTACCATTAATTTGTTTTTGGTTTGGTTGAGAAATATATTGCGTATTGATGCCAAGCTTTAGCATTGTGCCTAAATCACCACTACCAGCGTATTGTAATGCCTGCGTTCTACCTTGAATTCCTGCTGTTTTACCCGATAAAGTCATTAAATCAAACACCCAGTTAGTACCGAACACATTGCCGTTTTCAGCATGATTAGTCCAGGCAGTGACACCTAACTTGGTATTGGTTGTTGCATAAGTGCTACCAGTACTCGCAAAAAACTGCATCCAGTGCGGGGCATTGTAGGCGTTGAGCCAATCGAGGGTAATTTTACGTTGGCTGTTAGCAATATCGGCTTCGATCTTGCCGTCCATGACCTTAGTCTCGGCGGCATTCTTGAACCCTGCGGCTACGAGTGCGTTTTGTTTTGCCAAGTCGATTGCGATGAGTAATGCTCCATTACTTTCTATAAAGGTTGGGGTATTAGCTGTCGGCAATTGTTTGAAGCTATTGGGAACTTCTTTCAACTCAACCGTGCCTGATGGCGTAACGGTGGCTTCATATTGAATTTCCACCGAAGCATTGCCAAAAACACCTTGCCCCGTTCCTACAGCAGAGGTATAGCGCACCACGGTCTCAAACAGCTTGAGTGCCTGTTGTTCGTTGCTATTAAACTTACCATCAACGGTAATCTCGGTGGTTGGTTTACCGCTAGCGGTGTCAACGGCGGAAAAGCCTAAGTATTTGAGTCTTTGCTCGACTCTTGTTACATCAAGTAAATCAGTGGTCGTCGTGTCAACTCCACCTTTCAACAGAAATTTTGTATAGCCGGGGTTATCCAGCGGCCTGTCGCCGACAAAAGCACCAATACCGGCATAATCTTTGGCCGTGACCGACACAATGCCATGAGCTTCTTCCGGCTGTAAATTAACTGATATAAACGGTTGCGACTTGTCTTTGTAGTGAAAAATAAGCTGGGCAAATTTATCGTTCAGCTTTTCTCCAGCCAATAGTCTTTCTTTATCGGAAAGCACTATGGACTTCGGTGTGATGCTGTTGTCTGTGATATTTGGCACGAAGAATAAAATGCCGGTCTCTTTAAAATCGGCATCTACTGTGCTTAGGGTATTACTTGCATCCGCCGATTTGCGCGAAACAATGGTAGGATTAATGACTGGGGTATTCGCATTTTTAGTCAGCAGTTTCAACGCTGGTTCTTCCCCAGGAATTCTGCCTGCAAAGAAGTCCAGCAGTTGCGGGTCTAGTGAAAAGTCAGTCAGATCGGTCATTCTGGCGGTAATGAGCTGTATATCTAAAGCCGAACTCAGGTTAGTTAGAGACGTTTTAGCGGTTGCTTCACTGATTTTGTGTTCACTCAACAGCAGTTGTTTAGCGGCTAATTCTTTTAAATTGACACCGATCACATCGCCCATATTGCCTTCCACGCTGCCAACTATCCATTCAGGATCAAACGCTGTGCCTATGGTCGCTGCAAATGATGTTGCTGTCGTTGCGATGTTCTGTTCGGCATTGACATCCAGTTTGATGTGTTTGCGCAAGCGATCATGGTCTGGCTGGGCCAGGGCGGCGGCTATCAGGGCTTTGACATCCCAGGCGTGGCTTTGGCTGGGCATTGGCGTTAACCAGCCCTCGCTGCTCAGGGGGTTGCCGCTGTAGCCGCCTTTGAGTTGGCCGATCAGGACTTTGCGGTCTTCGGACAAGCTGAGGTTGACTAGCCCATAGCCATCCAACGGCAAGGTGGCGCCCAAAAATTCCGGGTCGCCTTGTTTACCGAACGGGTCTTTGACGATACCGAGCTTGCCGCCTATTGCTACTTTTTTGGCGGAGGCGCTGCCGCCAAGGGCCAGCGGCGGGCCGAACGGGGTGAAGACGAAGATCGGCGCTTCGTGCATGGCCTTCCAGTAGGGATCCAGGAAGTAGTAGTTGTCGTCGGAGACGATGGCGTATTCGACGCCGTTTTGTTCGACCAGCACGGCACTTTGCGCACGCTGTATATCCAGGCGGTCTATGGAGATTTTGCCTGACGGTTGTGAAAGGAGGATGTCCTCCATTTTGGCGCTGGTGATCTTGCCGTCTGTATCGCGGGTCAAGGTGAGTGTGGACAAGCCTCGGTTGTAATCGGCCACGTTGGCGATCAGGTAGCGGTTTTCATCTTTGGTTGCGGTGATGACTTGCGGCGCTTTGCCGCTCAGGTTGCCGTTAGGCAGGCTGGCTTGAATAGGGGCGTCAATGGCGCCGGTTTTAAAGTTGAAGGTGTTGAAATCCAGGATGAGGATGTCGCCCGGATTTTGGTTTTGCAGGTAGACGGTGTTGGGCGCTTTGGGCACGGCAACTACGAGGGTTTGGCCATCCGGCCCTACGGTCATTCCGGCTACGCCGAGTTTGCTGCTCTCTATGCCGGTGCCTTTGATGGATTTAAAGGTTTTGTAGGTTGTGCTGCCGGGGTTGGTATCCATGGCATACAGCTGGTTGTTGCCGGAACCGTTGCCATAGCTTTGGCCTTCGCCTACTATCAACAGGCTGCCGACGGTGGCGAGGCTGACGATGTTTTTGCCGCCTTGTATGGTTATGCTGTCTATGAGCTGGAAGGTCAGCAGGTCGATTTCATAGATGACGCCGCTGCCTGCCACGTAGGCGCGGCTTAGGTCGGTGGAAAAGGCGATGGGTTGGACTTTGTTGCCTTTGAGATAAGCGCCATCAAAGTCTATGGCTTGCCCACTGCCGATTTTGTTGACGAGGTTGACTTGGCCGACGCTTTTGTTCTGCCGGAACAATTCTATACCGGTGCGGGTCAGGGTCGCGGCCATGTCTGTTTTGGGGGTGATGCGGGCGGTGTTGCCTGAAAATTCGATGTCGTTATCGCCGGGCGCATAGCCGTCGACGATGCGCACCAATTGCCAGCTGACGCTGCCGACGGCAAAGGCTTTGCCGTCTTGGGTTTTTAATTTTGTGGTATCGACGGTGAGGGTCTGGCCTGTTGTGCCGACTTCTTGCACGTCGATATGTGAGCCGTTGGCAAGCAGGGCGCGCAGCATGACGGCTTTGCCCGGTACGGGGCCGGGGGGGGTGTCAACGCTGAGGGTGACGATGCCTGTATCGCTGACTTCGGCGTCGGTGATGTTGGGCACGACGACGCTGCCGTAAGGACTGGCGACGGGCGGCAGTTTGGCGCTGGTGTTGATGACCGGCGGCTCGTTGACTTTGGGAATAACTATATCTGCAAACTGGGGTACGCCAAAGTGGTAGCTGGAGGCTGTTCCTCTGGTCGCCATACCAGCGATGATGCCGATCATGTTGGAGGTGACCGCCATGCCTGCCATTCCGCCGCCAAAGCTCATGCCGAAGCCGGAGGCCCCGGCAAAGGTCATGGCGCCGCCGATGCCGACGCCGAGTTCGAACGGGCTACCGATCACGCCCGGCAGTTTTTTGTACACTCTGTATTCACCGGACTCGTCAAGTCCGCCATACGGCGGGCTGGCGGTTTTGGCGATGGCGTTGCCATTGGCGTCTAAGCTGATGTAGCCGTTGTCGACGACCCACCAGGTCTCTTGGTAAATGAGGTTTGTGGCCGTACTGCCTTCAGCGAGCACTTTGCCTTTGCGCAGGAACCAGACTTCATCACCGGCTTGGGCGGCGATGCCGTTTTGCACGGGGATGGCTAGCTGGAGCGGATAAGCGGTTGTGGTATTGCCGACGTTGAGGGTGAATGCGCCGACGGCTTCGAGTCCGCCGGGCTGGGCGGCAAAGATGGCGGTGCTGGGGTCTATCGCGGTTAAGTCGATGCGGCTGATCGATATCGGGGTATCCTGTTTCAATGCACCTGCGCCGATCAAGACGGTTTCCCCGGTTTCGGCGCTGATCGCTGCGCCTTGCTGGGCGTTAACGGTAATGGTTTGCGGCGTCGCGGTTGCCGAGTCGTTATCGGTCAGTTGCGCGACTTGCACGGTCAGTTTGAGGTCGCTTTGGCCGATAATCTGTTCGCTGACGCTGCCGTAGGCATCAACCACGCTGCCCAGATGGACGACGGAGACGGTGACTTGGCCGCTACGTAATGCGGTGATTAAGCCGTTTTCATCTATTGTTGCAATGCGTTCATCAGACACTTGGTAGCGGGTGCCGCTGAATACGGCGGGGATGGCGGCATAGAGGTAGGTGGTAATTTCACCGGTATCCGGGTCTACGTAGTCTTCTGTGCTCTCTGGACTACCGGCAAATGCAGTCTGACTGGCTTCGTGCACGTCTGAATTGAGTCCGGTGTTGGGATCGGTCGCATGGACTTTCAACTGCCGGGTGCTGCCCGGTATTAGGGTCAATGTGCCGGGGTAAACATCGGGACGGATTGCTAATGATGGGCGGGTATCGATGAGTTCTCCGGTTTGCGGATCGAGCTGCCCTGCTTGCGCGACGTTAATGGCCGCCACGGTGCGGATGGTGTAGGTTTGTTGCTGGCTGTCCGTTGCAGTACGGCTTAATTCTATGAGGCCTGCGCCTGCGGTTCTGGCGCTAACCAGGTCGCGGGCGTCATCGACATTGAGGGTAATAGCGCCTACTTTGCCCAGTGGGCTAAGGTCTAAGGTATTAAGGGTCAGGTAGTCGCCGGAACCAGCGGTTAAATCGACATCTTTCTCATCGGCAAAGTCGCCCACGGCATGGAGGCGTGTGCTTTGGCCGGTTTGCAGGTTGATCAGTTCAGCCAGGTTGGTGATGCGGATGGCTGTCAATGCCGCGTTGCTGACGTTTATGTTCAACGCGATAGGCGCACCGGTGGCATAGCCGTCATCGGCTTGCAGGGTGACGGTGGCCTGGCCTGCGTAGCCTGCTTCAGGGGTGAAGATCAGGCTGTTGCCATCCCGGCTGAGTTTTGCGCTGCCGTTGGTGGCGTTAATGACGCGCAGGAAGACGCTATCGCCCTCGATATCCTCGGCAATGGCGCTGACGCTCATTTTTGTGGCAAGGTCGGTATGGGTTTTGCCTTGCGGTAAGTTGGCTACGGCGGCGGGGGCCAGGTTGGCTTTGAAGCCGTAGTTGGCATAGAGCACTTGACGGTCTGCGGCGTTGGTTAGACTATCGCCGTTGATGTCACCTGCGGGGTTGCTGTCTAGTGCATTTTGTTGCCAAGCTTGACTGTCTGCACCATCGACATTGCCGTCGCGGTTCAGGTCGCCTGCCACGCTGATGCGCACGCTGGCTGGGCCTGCGCCGTTGAGACGGATGAGTTTGCCACCCGCTTCGGTCACTCGCACGAGCAGGGTGTTTTTGCCATTTACAGTAGCATTGCCTATCAGCGTTGCGCCGGTTACTTCAATGTTTGCATCTGCCGGTAGTTCGGTTTCTATGGCATAAACTATCGCGCCTTGCGCTCCAGGGATATGCACGGCCCCTGCAAGTTCCGATTCACGGACGTTAAACGCCAATGTGGTCGTGACATTTTGGGCGAATTCTCCTGTCCATTGATTGGTGCTGCTGTCGCCCAGCCAGTTGACGGCTGCGCCGAGTTTGGCGGTTATGGTGTCTGTAAACAGTTTGCCTTGGCTATCATAGGCCAGCGGTGTACCCAGGTCGTTGCTGTTGAGGTTGCGCACCAAAGCAAGGCGGCCCTGTGCATCGTAACGGTAGACGGTGCTGACTGTCTCGCCTTGGGCGTCGGGGCCGGTGACACGACTGATGCGGCCTTGGCTGTCGCGCTGGATGTCGACGCGTTGCATAACATCGCCGGTGACTGCGGCAATACCGGCATCGGAAACCAGCCATTGCGCGCCGTCTATGAAAGTAACCGATGTGATTTTACCATCGGCATCCAGTTCATATCGGCTGCCGTCGGGCGCAATCAGGGTGTATGAGGTCGGCACCCACGGCAGGCCTGTGGTTTGGTCATAGAGGTGACTGCCTTGGCGCATCAGGTTTTCTGTGGCGTTGGCTGTTTCGCTGGAATGGGCTTTTAATTGCCAGCCTTGTGAGTCGCTAAACTCTGGGTGGAACACTTGCGGTGCGCCTGGATCCTGGCCTAAGCGTTCGCTATGGGTGTTCAGGGTAAAGCTTAAACTGCGCTGGTTGGCATCGGGGTTCGACAGGTTTTCAGGTATTTGCAGCCAGACTCTTGCGCCTTCCTGCCACGGTGCGGTTGCGCCGCTGGCGGTGATGGCGGGCTGGTCGGTGGTCAGTCCGGTGTCGAGCAGGGCTAGCTGCCAGTTGCCCAAATCGCCTGCCTGCTGATTGGTTGCTGCGTTGTCAATACTGCGGTTAAAAGCCAACGTATGACCGGCAAGCTGATAACTATTGTCGGTAACGGTCAGTCGACCCAGGTCTTTTTGCGCGGTATCGATGATTATTCTGGCTTCAATTTCGGTCGTGCGGCCGACCAAATCCCACGCCGACAAGCGCAATCGGTAGACGCCGTTGGCGAGCTTGGCAGGATCAATGTTGACTAGGTCAAGCTGTCGATCGATGCTGTTTGCGCTGTCTTGGTGCTCGGCAAGCGTCTGCCAGACATCAGCCAAGTAGGGTACGCTGTGCGTACCGCTCGGCATTATGGTACGCGCAGCGTACCCTACATCACTCATCGCCGGGGCTATTTGCAATTTGTAGCCCATCAGTTGCTGCTCGACTAAACCCGCTTTCAGGGCTGTCATCTGATTGATTTCCACCGGCTGGGTAGCGACTGTTGCACCGCTGAGCGAGCCGGTCCAGGCCAACAGCGGCGCTGTGGTATCGGCCGGATTTTTAATGCGCACGGTATGGGTTTCGGTGCTGACAAAGCCATCGCGATCCGTTGCGGTGACGCGCACTTCAATCAAGCCGGGCTGGGTGGGAAAAAGTTTCATGCGTCCTGCACTGTCGAGCGCTACCGTCTGCCAGGTATCGGCATCGCCTAAACCGCTGCCGCGCACTTCGGTGATGATGCCTGCGATTCCGCTCCAGGCATCGGCCCTGACGCTGGTGATGATGGTTTGCCCTGGTAGTGCGGGCATGCTGGGTGTCGTAGAAACGACAATTTTGGGTTGGTTGGCCGAAGCTTCGGCCACTACACGCAAGGTAAAGGTTCTGGACGTGGTGTTTTTACCGTCGCTGGCCTTGGCTGTTACGGTAAAGTCGCCGATCTGTCCGGGGCCTGGAACCCAGTTGAGACGGCGCGTTTGCGCATCGTAACTGGCCCCTTCCGGCAGGTTGGCGAAACTGATTGCTAAGGCAGCAGTTTGCTCTGCGCCGTCCGGGTCGTTTGCGCTGATGCCGTTGGGGTTGGCGGCCGCGCCCAGCTCAACCGGTAAGCTTAAAGTTTGCCCGATAACCAGCGCGTGATTGGTCGCGGTCAGTTGCGGCAGCCGGTTGACATCAAATACCCGCACTTGTACGGTTTGCGTGGTCGTTGCGCTGCCATCGGTAGCCCGGAAGGTAAAGGTGTAGGGATGGTCGTTTTCAATCGCGCCATTGACGATGCTTTGATCTGGCGTCCATTCAAAATACCCTGTTGCGCTGTCGAATACCACACCGGACGGCGTGGTGCTGTCGTAAACAAGGCCCATGCTGACGGCGTCATTATCGGCATCGAATGAATGCATGGTGAAGTTGACGGTCTGGCCTTCATTCACCAGTTGTAACGGCATGGGCAGCAGTCGCGGAGTCTGGTTGACGTTGGCGACATTGATTTCAAAGCTGCGCTCGAACTGCGTCGCGCCGTCACTGCCGAGGACGGTAAACCGCCACTGTCCGGCGGTGCCGGTATTGCTGTCCTGAGCCGTAAACATATCCGGTGTCCAACGCAGCGCAGCGAGATTGCCGTTACTTGTATTCGGCACATCCAGCGTCATACCGCGCGGCAGGCTTGACGCAGCCCAGTCGATTAAGTCGGCATCAGTATCGCGGCCGAACAGTTCTATCGTGAGCGGCACACCTTCAGATGCATTGATTTGAATCGGGGCTGTTGCGCCGGTATCGGTAACGTGCGAACCATTAACCTGCACGCCCAGCACTTCAGGCGCGGTATTGGCAGCGCGCACAACGACGCGCACCGTATGCTTGGACACGTTGGGCACCGGGTTGGCAGGTTGCACATAGCCTGCATTTTCAGGGGCAAGGCCGCTGTCGGTCACCACCAGCTCAATATCGCGGGAGCCGATGTCGTCCGCTGTTGGCGTCCATGTCAATGTCGCGTGACCGTATTGGGTCGCAGCAAGAATTTCCGCATTAATCGGAAGACCGTTGGCACTCCAGGTCAGCGCGTCTTGATCCATATCGTTTGCCAGCAGTGCCACAGTCAACGGCTGGCCTACGACGGCGACAACCTGACGCGGCGCGGTAATTACCGGCGCTTCGGTTTCGCTGCGCACGGTCAGGACGAAGCTCTTGGCTTGGGTGAGCACGCTATTATTGGCCGTCTGTCCTGAGCCTGTCGAGGGATCGCCATTATCCTGTGCAACCACCGTTATGGTGTAATCGCCACGGTCGTTTGCGCCCGGCGCAAATCTAATCACGCCGGAAGCGGCTCCGTTTACGCTGGACGGATTTTGGCTGTAGCTGGCAAATCTCGGTAGGCCTAAGAGGCTGACCTGGATAGGATTGCCGTCTGCATCAAGCGCCGATACGGGGATTTCAATGACGCTGCCTTTGTCGACGAAAGCATTGCTGATGTCGCCAATGTCCGGCGCTCGGTTGGCGTTGCCCACGACAATCGGCAGCACCAGCTGGCTGACGGCGGGGATACCTGTGCCATCGCCGTCATCGGTCGCGGTTACGGTGATGCTGTAGGTGCCTGCTTGGCTAAATCCGGGCGTCCAGAGTATCTCTAATGTTTCGGGATCGAATGTTGCGCCCTCCGGCAAGCCTGCTACCTGATAGCTTACTGTCGCCGCCGTGGTCTCAGCGCCGGTAGCAGCGCCTCCTGTTTGTAAGCGAATGCGCGGTTCGAAATCCGGGTTATCGGGATCGAAGGCGAAAGCGCTGATTTGTAACGGCTGGCCTTCCATGATATTCCAGGTTTCGGCCGCATCGAATACCGGCGCGCCATTGGCGTTGAGGACGTTTAAGACCACGTCCTTGGTGACCGAGGTGATAACCGGATCGCTACCGGGCGTATTCCAGACTGCGGTCAAGGTGACCGGAATATGGAACATGCCATGCTGGTTATAATCGGGCGTCCATTCCAGCCAGCCGGTTTCGGTGTTCAGTTTGGCTCCGCCGGGCAGCCAGGGCGCGCTGTATTCCAGCGTCACGGTGGTGCCGTCCGCCAGCGCTTCGCTGCCTGCCACATGACCCGCCAGTTGCAAGGCGTACCTGTCCCCTTCTCTCAGCGTTTGCTGTGTAACCGAGCCTAAAACCGGCTTGGCGTAACCTTGCTCTACGGTCAGGTTGAAGTGTCGGCTGCTTGTTGTTTTGCCGTCGCTGGCGACCACGGTGATGTTTTGGTAGACGCCCGCTTGATCATAGCCGGGCGACCAGCTCAATATGCCGCTGGCAGCGTCAAACACTGCCCCCGCAGGCAGGTTGCGGATGATCAGGGTGAGCGCATCGCCATCGGCATCGGCGGCGATGATCGGCAAGCTCAGGGCTTCGCCCTCTTTCAGGGTAATATCCGTGATGGCATCAACCACGGGGGTGTTGTTACCGCCAGAGACCTGCAGTTGGAACTTGCGTGTAGCAACGCCGCCACGACTGTCCTGAACGCGCACGACAATCTCGGTGTTGGCGGAATCCAGTGCCGAAGGCGTCCAGTTCAATGTCGCTACGGAATGATAGCCGTCATCCGCCGACAGGAGATCGGTTGGCGGCGTGAGCGTAACTCCCTCCGGCGCTTGCACTAACTCCCAGTACATCACGGTGCCGTCGGGATCTATGGCTTCGACTTGTCCTGTCCAGGGTTGGCCTAGCGTCGCCGCATCCAAGGTATCGGCATCGGTGAGTCCGGCAACGCTTAATGATGGGGGTAAATTCTCCTGGGGCACGGCATAGACGCCATGGCCCAGGTTGAATTTGACCAGGTCGGCCATGCCTGCGCGGGTGGCGAACAGGCTCGCCGGGATGACGCTAATGGTTTGATGGGTTATGGTAGCGCCTACGGCAAATTTTCCGCCGCTTGCCAATAAGGCCGAACTGAGATCGATAGTCCATAAATCCGATTGGTCGCCGCTACCTAGGCTGGCGCTATCGATTGATGCGCCGAAATAACGGCCTGGATCAAGTAACAAAGTGAGCGGGCCTTTGAGGTCGTCGGTGCCGATGTTGGTCAGGCTGACATCGTAGCTGACTTCGCCGGTCGCCCGGTCGGCGCGGGTATTGCTGAACTCAAGCTGCACTTGGCTGGTCATGTCGAGCAAGGCGGTAAAGGTGCTGATGGTGCCTTGCTCCAGGCGGATTTCGGCGCTGTTTTGCAGGCTGCTGCTGATGTTGAGTTGGTATTGGCCTGCTTCGAGTCCTTGCACGTCTATCCAGGCGGTTTTTGTCGCGGCGTCCCAATGGATGTTTTGCGGGGTGATCACTGCACCTGCATTGGCGCCTAGTCCTGTACTGAGCCCAGTCGAAGTGATGGTTAAAGTGAAGTTTGCCGGATTCAATACGCTGGCAAGATCCGTCGTTTCTGTGCCGGACTCGCCTGTCCACATGTCCTGGTCGAAGACGACGCCAATCTGCGCCATCGGCAATGGAACTAACGCGCCGTCAGGCACGGTGATGGCTTTGATGACCGGAGCTTTGCGCGGCGCTATCACGTCGATATGGCCGGTTTGGGCAATCAGGATGCGGCCATCGGCGGTGGTGATGATGCTTTCGCCGCGTGTGCCGCCGTCCGCCAGTTGCAAAACGCGCTTGTCGGCAAGTTGAACCATCCATACCGAGGCCTTATGCGGCACATTGGTTAATGTGCTTTGTCCATTAATCACCGGACGCTGTTGCAGGTTACTGGAGGCTATCAGCAAGCCTTCCAGCGGTGAGCCATCGGCACCGAAGGTGATGCTGTCGATCACGCCGGACAAGCGGTATTCAAGCTCAGGGCGTCCTACCGTGCGGCCGCTCATGACAAAGCTGACGATGTCGGTGGTCGGATTGGGCTGGGCGGAGGTTACTTCGCTGCCTGTCCAGGTCACTGCCCATAAACGGCCATCCGGGGCAAACGCCAGATCACTGACGCGTTGGTTGCTAAAATGCCGCCAAGCTTTAGTCGCATCGGTTGCGCCGGGATGAAAAATTTCTATGCCGTTGCCTGAGGAAACATAGATGTCGCCGGTCGCGGGCTGGATTGCCAGCGAGTGCGTCAATGGTTCCTGGCCTAGGCCGTTAAGGCGCTGCAACACTTCGCCGGTGTTTGCATCGACCTGCAGCAATTGCGAGCCGGTCATCACCCACAGTTGCCCGAATTGATCGACGGCCATGTCAAGAACCGGGGAGTCCAGGGTAAATAAGGGCGTGGTGCTGCGGCCACCGTCTTTGCCGTAATGGAATACTTCGTTACGCAGGCTGCCGGCGCTCGCCAGGATGCTGTGGTCGGCGAGTTCGACCATGGCTAATGCGCCGATGTCGGCTGCACTGGTTTGGTAGCCGTCGGCAAATCCGCGCAAGGTGAACGGGGCTAATACGCTACGCAAATCGGATTTTTTCACAGTCGCGACCTGTCCGGGAAGCTGGCTGCCCGCTTCCTGAAACAGCGCGTTGGCCGCATAACTGCGATCTGCGGCGGCTAGCGGGAACTCGGCGGTTTGGCTCAGGCTTTGATTCACGCCAAGCGCATCGAGTATTTCCTGGCGGCTGCCGTCGTCGGGCAGCACGGCGTTGGTTAAGGATGCCGTTTCACGGTTTCCTGACTTATCGGTCGCCACGGCCAGGAATTCGTAGCTTTTGCCGGTCTCACCGGTAAAAATGGCCTGGGTTCTTGACGGATCGACTTGGCGCAGCCAAATCTTGAAGTCCCCGCCGTTCTCGGCCACGTAAACGGTGACCGATTTAACGCCGCTATCGTCGTCCTTTGCTGTCCAGCTTACATCGTAACTGGGCGCACCTTGGGCGTTATTGCCCAGTGAAGTCACGGCCAGTGCGGTGCTTGGCGCTTTGGCGTCCAGCGTCACCAAGCTCTTTGCGCTATCGATAGGTGGAGCTGCATCGACAAAAAGTCGCGCCGAGGAAATGATCTCGGCTTTTGATGGCGCGGTATCCGCTGCCCGCACCGTATAGCTGACAAAGCCTTTTTTCAGTTGCTCGGCGTTGGCGACATTGGCATCGGCTGCCGGGAGCAGCAGGCCGCGCAGGTTATCTTGCAGGACTTCGCCGGTGTCGGGATCGATAGCCTGCAATAGCCAGGTGGCTATTCGGGTCGACGCATCAATGCCTGCGCTGACACGCAGGATAAAGCCTTTGCTGCCGGTAAAATCGAAATCGCCTTGGAAGTTGGCTCGATCTACGGGCAGATGGATGTTGATGTCGCCCAGTTTAAGATCGCCAAGACGCAAGCTGCGGATGTCAAGATCGGCATCGATTTCGCTGACGAGGCGCAACTGGCCGATACCAGCCTCGGTCGGGTTAGTGAACGATACGGTGTAAGGCAGCGCTACATCGGCCGGGACGTAGCTATTGCCGTCGCTGCCGGTTACTGCCTGAGGGCCGCGAACGCTGACTAAAGCATTGGCATCGGCGCTTTGCTGGGCCGATTGTTGCAGGTACTGGGAAAGGCTTAATACCTGACCGGAGACGGGTCTAAACTCCGCGTCGAGCACGCCGATATGCCGCAAATACTCAAGCTCGGTGCTGCCGCCGGCGAAAATATTGAAGTTGATGAAATGGGTATCTTGCGCCGCATTCAGATCGAAGGCTTGGGGATCGGCTAATTTCGGCACGGGAACGTCAACGCTATTACCTTCGCTGTCTTCACGCGTTTCAAAATAGTCGATGCCCGCCTTGGCGGCATTAGGATCGCCTGCATATTTGGCGGTATCGCCGTACCATTGTTGAACCTTGGCAAAAAATCCCTGTATATCGGCTTGCGTACGGTAGCTTTCGCCTGCTTTTGCCAGCAGGATTCCTGTGGCTAAGGTTGCATTAAGGCTGACAACCTTTGGATTCTCGCGGATCGGCGGCGCTTCGTCTAATGGACGCAATAACCCGGCGCTCTCAAGCGCGCCCAGCCAACCCATAACCCACTGGTCTTGGTCTGCGGCCAGCGTGCTTAATCCGGACGGCGCTTGGCTGTCAGCCAAAATAGCATCGCGCAATTTTTGGGCGTGTTGCGTTTGATCCAGAATAAATTCATCACGCGTAATGGGCGTTGCCGTACCAAGCACATTAAAACGGAACGGGATTGCCAGCCATTCGAGTTTGGTGACATGTGTTTCAGGGGCTTTGGACAGGAATTTCTGCGTCAGGCCCGGTGAAATATTATTGAGGTCTTGCACGCCTCCATCCAGCAACCCTTGCGTCTTCCATTCCGGTCTTAAGGCGTAAAGCTTGTCCCGCAGCCCTTCAAAGTCGTAATTCAGCCATTCCTTCAAACCGGGGTAGGTCTGGACGTTGAAGGTTGCGCCGACGAATCCGCCTGCTGAAACATCCAACGCATAACCGGGAGCCAGATTAAAGCCTGCGGTATTTTGCGCGCCGTCGAGTTGCGCCCAGGGAATATCGCTCCGTGTTGTGCCGTTGGTCGGGGTGATGCCGTAGGCTTGGATGTTGCCTGCGCTATCCAGCGTAAGGCCATCCGGCTGACCGCCGATATTGCTGCCGAAAACCACATAGGGCAACTTGAGGCCGTCCAGCACATAGTCGTTATACCCCATTTCCGGCACCCCCACGTCGAAACGGACATAGGGCGTATCAACGTTGGTCAGGCTTTGCAGGGAGACGGTGTAGTTGGCGCTGTCGCCCGGATTAACGGTGTGCGAGCCGCCGATGCCGATGGTGACATCGGCTTCGATACCGCGCTCGACCAGATAGCGCATCGCATCGGTGACTTGCTGTCCGTCAGGGTTGATTACGCTGACGTCGTATAAGCCGTGCGGCGCAGTACGCAAGTCGAATATCGCCCGGATATGCGTCGCATCCAGCACTTGCCAGCGCGTCGGCTCGACCTCAAAAACGCCTGGACGGGATAACTTGACCAGCGCTCCCGCTTTGAAATGGGAGCCGTAAATATCCAAGGTCACCCAACGGTGGTTGTCGTCGCCGGTACCGCCTTGATCCGGCGTCACTTTGGTAATGGACAGCGGTAGCAAGTCCGCCCTTAAGGTGACCGGCGTATCGGCAGCGCCTTGATTCGACCTTACCAAAATATAATAGTCGCCAGCTTGGGTGCTGGGGATGAAGGCCTGTTGGTTGGCCGATAACGGATTAGTGTATGACGCATCGAACAGATAGCTGGTCGGTACGTCGCCATAGCGGATATAGATCTCGTTTGCGCCCTGTTCCGCTGAAGAATCGAGCTGTACGCGCAAGGTTTCTCCGGCTGCGACGCTGACTTTGTACAGTCGGGTTTGCTTAAGGGCCAATGTGGTTTCCAAGGGGCTGGCTACAGCCAATTCGGGAACTTGTACTTGCAAGGTTGCTGCTGAAGCGGTACGGTTATTGGCCTCCTGAGGCGGCAAGTTCAGCCCGGTGGCGGTGTAGCTTATCTTGCCCTCGAACACTTCGTTGTAAAGGTCGGGCCTGACGATCACCCGCCAGTTGCCTTCTTTGAGTGGCGGCAGTTTGGCTTTCAGGCTGCCGTTGTAGCTGCCATTGGCATTCAGGCCGCCGTTATGGTCGACTTTACCGATCAGGATGTCGCCTAAATCCCAGTTGCTGTCACTGGACAGATAAACCGCATCGGTCCAGCGTCCGTAAGCGGGATTGATGGAATCGTTGGTGATGGTGTAGTCAACCTGAATGTCGTCGCCAACCTTTGCAACGGCAGGCAATAGGACATTGCTAGCGATCAGGTCTGCTGGCGGCGGCGTTTCTATCAAAATCGGTTGTATTGCAGCAGTTGCGTTATTTTGCTCCTTGCCGAATTCGCGCACCTTGCCATTTTCGCCCACTCCCCAAGCCCGTGCAGGGTCGGTAATAACAAAAACATAATAGGAGCCTTCGAGGTTTCGCGGTGCGCTGACAGTCAAACTACCATCGTAGTTTCCGCCAGCCGACATACCGCCTGCGTGACTCACATAGCCTAAGTAACTGTCCTTGTTAATGTCCAGGAAGCGGTCTTTGGAAAGATAAATCAAGTCGTTCCAGCTGCGTTGATCGCTGGGCGTATCGCCGCCTGCATTGATGACCTGATAACTCAAGGTGAAGTTCTGCCCGGCTACCACGGATACCGGCGCGGTGACGGAAGCGACTTGCAGATCCGGCGGGGTAGCTAAGTTGATAGGCAAATTAATTGATAATACATTGTTGCCTTCTGCCTGGAATTCCGGCACCAAGCCACCTCCCCCCACATCTATGACCACATCGAGATCATTTCGGACTGTGCTTATTTCACTTCTGTTTTTATCCAGGAAAACATTGGTATCGGCCTTAACGGTAAGCTGGAAATTTCCGCTGATAGACTCAGGCAGGTTGACCACCGTCGAATAGGTATACGATTCGCCCGGTTTTAGATATTTCGGCTTGTCATTTTCGTAGAAGGAGACGGATTTAACCCGTAAGGTATGCTCTGGACTCTGAGGAATTTCGCTATCTACCAGCGGATAGTCGCTTGCATCCAATGAGGCATCGCGCGAAAGGAAAAGACCGTCAAACCAACCATGGGTACGGGTTTCCCGTGTGCCCTGATTGCTGACTGTCCAGGTAACCGTTAGCTGCTGGCCTGAAGACGGATTAGGGTTGGACAGAATAATATTGTCAACCCTAAGATCCGGCTCACGATAGGTAATGTTCAGCGAACCGCGCAGGATGTTGTTGGCGTTACGATCAGCCTCATAAACGGTGCCTGTTCCATAGGTTTCTCTAATTTTTTTACCCCCATAGAAAGTCAATGCGGCGTCATTTTTTCCTGGCTGGAGCTCGGCCCTTGGTTCCTTATTCTGATTGTCGGCAATAACGTAAATATAATAATCGCCATCGGTGCCGGGCGGCAGTTTGACTTTTGTTGCAGTGGTATAACTTCCGCCTGCCGCCAGCCCTTGAATATTCGAGTGTTCAAAAACACCCAGCAAGGTCGCACGCTTAGGAATAAAAACGGGATCTTTGCTGATATAAACCGCATCATTCCAACTCTTGGTTCCCGCCCAAATCGCATCGCCAAGATTATTGACCGTCCAGGTAATGGTTGTGTCTTCCCCGGAAAAGTTTTCCGGCTCTGTACGAATATCGATGACTTGCAAGTCAGCCGGGCGATCTGTAACAACCGACAAGCTTGCCCCTGTGTTATTGTTCTCATTGATTTCAGCAACTCGCGATATAGGGGAAGGGACATCCGTCCAGACAACCAGGTAGCGTCCTTTTACTGATGGAGCAAGCTGGACAGTCTGAGTTACGCTGTACTGCTCGTTATGGCCCAAGCTGCGCGTTTGAGTGTATCTGCCGATTTCCCAGACTTCTTTTGCAGCCTTGAAGTCCGGGTTGTCGGTGATATAAACAACATCAGTCCAATCCCCGGTAAAAATGTCGCCGCTATTTTTTACCGTGTAATTGAAGCTATAGCTACCGCCTGAATCGACTGCATCCTGCCCTGACACTTCGCTCACAACCAAATCCGGCGGAGTGATGCCCAACACGCTGATTGCGCTGGCTTTGTAGTTGTTATTGTCGATGGCTGTCGGGTCGTCGGCGTTAATATTGGTCGCTAAGGTGTCCTCAAGAATGACGTTATAGGTGTCGCTCCATACGGTAATAAAATAATCGCCTGACAATACGTTATCGGGGATTTTCACCTGTACAGTACCCAGATAATCCTGATCTACGCCAAGATTACCCACATGGGTAAACGAACCCAGCAGAATGTCGCCTTTGTATGCCCCAGGCTTAAGTTTGTTCCGCGCCAGCCAGATGCTGTCAGTCCAGCTATTGACAGCCGCAGCCTCGCCTCGCGTTGTGTCGCTGCCTTTATTGCTGACCTTGTAACGAACCTCAATACTGGAACCGTATACAGCTTGATCCGGCGCCGCGACATCACTGGTGACAAGGTCGCCAAAAGGGATAGGATCTACATAAAAATGCGTAGCCCTGACGTTGTTAGTCTCATTGGGATACTCGTCAACATTGTAGTTACCGTCGGCAACCACAATTAAGTAGGCATCGCCGCGATAGGTGATGGGAATATCGACTAGGCCGGTCTCGTTGGCATAGCTCTCGCTGGTTGCCAGAGCCGAACCGTTTTCAAATTGACCCACTAATCTGTCGTCGGCGCTCAGGTTACCGTCAAGCGATAGGTATACTTTGTCCGTCCATCGCCCGGTAGCCGCTGTCGGCCCCTGATTGCTGATGGTGTAACGGATACCGGCCGCTGTGCCTGCGGTCACATGTTCGGGCGCAATAACGGTGTTCACCCGCAAATCAGGGCGATCATTCAAGCTGACTTGGATGGTGTCGGCAGAATCCAGGGCATTGTTGTCTCTTGCCGCGCCGTATTCGTAGACTTGGTTTCCGCTCTTGCCGAGGTTGACGTTAGATATGACTTTGATGCGATATAAGCTTTCTATTTTAGCGGGCAAGCGCAGTTGTTCGGTACGGGTATAACGTATCCCGGATTCCAGGTTGCGGTCGTAGGTAAAGCTGCCCAGGGTGACGGTCTGACCGGTAGCGCCGAGCGGAACGAGTAGTACGGTATCGACCCAGAGACCTGATGCGGCGGCATCGCCTTGGTTGACGACAGTCCAGCTGATGTCGATCAAGCCGCCTTCGTTAGCGACGGCAGGCAGAGCGATGCTTTCAACGACCAAATCCGGCGACTTGGACAGTTCAACCGGAATCGATACCGATCTGCCGGTGTTGTTTTTGTCGTAAATGAATTCGAACGGCCCTCCGGTGCTGACGTTGATGTAGAAGTTGCCGACGATGCCTTCAGGTAGCATGACGTTGATGCTGCGGGTATAACGGCCATCGACGGCCAATTTGCCAAGATGACTGGCTGCGCCGAAGTCGGCGACGATATCGGTACCGTCAGCATTGCGGCTTAGCCAGACTTTATCTCTCCAGCTATCGATATCAGTGATGCCGATGCCGTTATTAACCACTTCCCAACTGATGCTTAAGGGCCGTCCGCTAGCAGCCGCCCCTTGCGTGGCAACGGACTCCACCTGCAAATCGGCATAAGGTATCGGCATCACGTCAAGGCTTTGAGCGGCTTGCAAGACGTTATTACTCTCAAAGTAATTCTCAAACACTTTACTTCGGGCATCGCTGATGATGAATAATTTGTAGCTGCCGGTTGTTCCGGGAGCCAACAAGATTCGTTCACTACGGCTATAGGATTCACCCGCAGCAAGTGCGCCGTCATGGATATATTCGCCGATGACGACATCATCGGCATTGCCAAAGGTATCGTCTTTGGAGAACACCACGCGATCTGTCCAGGCCGAGGTTTTGCCGACGCCTGTACCCTGGTTGGCAACAGTCCAGGTTATATCGACGGGTGCCGGATCATCGATCACTTGTGTTGGAGCTGTAATTTGAGTGACCGCCAAGTCGGCGTATGCGGCTAAGTCGATATGGAGCGCCGACGAGGAGCGGTTATTGCCTTGCAATCGATCATCAAATGTCGTGTTGGCATCAACCACGACGACCAGTTCGTATTCGCCATTCAATTCAATGGGGATTATAAAGTCGGCTGTCGCGGTGTAGGTTTCACCGGTTGTCAGCTGTCCGTTTCGGGCTATCTCGGCGACTTTGGTCAGCGTACCGTTTTTTGCAAGGAAGACCTGATCGGTCCAGTTGCCTACGGCATCGCTGCCGTTATTGATGACCGACCACTCCAGATGAACGCTTGACCCGGACTCGACCAGACTAGGCCCAGTCAAGCCAAGCAGTGCCAGATCGACGCGCGCAACATGGACTGTTGCAGCCGAACTCGCGCTATTGTTGCCTTCGGCAGTCCGCTCATAAATGGTGTTGTCGGTATCGGTTTTGACGACCCAACGGAAGTCGCCTTCGGCAAATCCAGCCGGTAAGGTGAAGGTGACGGTTCTGGTTTCGCTGGTTCCCGCTTGCAGGGTGTCGAGATAGAAGTTATTGGCGACTTCGACTAAGCCGCCCGCGCCGGTATCGAGGTAGATTCGATCTCGCCAGGGTCCGCTGGCTAAGCTATTGCCCAGGTTATTGAGGGTGTAGCTGACGCTGGCTTGTGCGCCAGGGCGTAATACCGAAGGGCCGCTCACGTCGCTGACTGTCAAGTCGGCGACCGGCGCTAAAACTACGCTCAGTTTGGCAACGCCGGCACCGACGTTGTTGGCGGTATGGCCGTTTTCGGTCACACTACGATTGGTATTGGTGTCGACCAGCACGTAATAGTCGCCGACCAAATCTCGCGGCAAAGTCAGGATGGCTTTGCCGATATAGCCCTGCCCTACGCCTATCTGTCCGGCATGAGTGATCGAACCGGACAGGATGATGTCGTCGTTACTCAAGCTGGTATCGCTGGATAACACCACGCGGTCGTTCCATAGCGCCAGATCGGTTTTGGCATTGCCGTTGTTGCTGACTTCCCAGGTGATCAGGATGTTCTCGCCGCTAAGGGCGCTTTCAGGGGCTGTGACGTTAGCCACGGTCAAGTCGGCATAGGGCGCCGCCACATCGATAGCGGATGCCGAACTGTCATTGTCGGCGCGGGTATCCGGTTCCAGCGTTTCTAACAACCTGTCGCTACGTACACCCAGGTAGTAACGGCCATCATTGCGTATCGGGACGTTAACGATAAGGCTTTGGGAATAGGCTTCGCCGGACTGTAGCTTGCCATTGTGCCGTAATGTGCCGATCACTAAATCATCGCTATTGCCGATGATAGCGTCCCGGCTGAAAATCACTTCATCGTTCCAGCTGTCCGTGGTATCGGCCTGCCCCTGATTGGCGACCTGCCAACTGACTTGAACGGCATCGCCGCCCACGCCCGATAGCGGCGCAATAACATTATCCACCACCAGATCGGAATACGGTTTACTCGCCGAGGTAAGCGCTACTGAAGCCGTGTTATTGGCTTCTGCGTCATTCGACAGGTTAGTCTCATAGAGCGCACCCAATCCGCCGCTATTTTGGTCGACGGTCACGGTGATGCCAATATCCCCCGAGCCTTTTAAGCCTTCAGGCAACCTGAAACTCAAGCTGCGCTGGCGGTATTCGCCGGGGAGAATCGCGCCGTTTGCCACATTATTGGTATACGCTAGCGGGTTGTAAGCGATACTGGTATCGAGCAAGGTCAGGTTGGCGTTGATGTTTTTAACGACAATGCGGTCGTCGTATGGACTGCCTGTTGAACTGGAACCGTCATTCCAATCTTCCCACTGGATAGTGACCAATCCGCCCGCTTCAATATTTGTGCTGTCGATACGGAGATTTTTTACTCTCATATCCGGCCCGGCCAGCCTGATTTGTTCCAAGGTATTGTTGCTTTCGCCGGTGCCGCCGACATTGGCTTCTACGTAATCGTTACTGCTATCGGCAATAATCCGCAATGAAAAACGCCCCGACGCCGACACGCCGCCGGGCCAGGTAAATTGGGCGCTACGCTGACGAACGCCATTGGTCTCTAACGGGCCGTCCGCCAGTAAATCTTGCAGCAATGCGGTGGCGACTAATTCGTTGGTGGAAAGATTGCGCAGCTCCAAACGCTCAGCCCAGGCATGATCGGCGGCTTTATTACCCCTGTTCGCCGTAACCCAATTGACTTGCACGGTTTGGTTCGGTTGAAAATCACTGGATGGATTGAGGCTAAGCCCTTCAACGACAAGATCGACATATTCCGCTAAAGCGACATCGACTTCCGTGCCCAGTGAATTATTACTCTCCGCTGTGGCAGACAGGTTGCTTTCTTTAATGACGTTATCGGCATCCGTCAGCACCAGGAAACTCAATCGGCCCACTGCGCCGACCCCGTCAGGCAGTTGAATGCTGGTACTCCTGACCCGCGCGTCCCCGATAGCAATCGATCCGTTGCCAAGCTCCGTTGCATCGTAGGGAACTGTCACATTAGCCACGATCAAGCCGGTATCCAGGTTCCTGACGATAACCCGGTCGTTCCAGTTGCTTGATGTTGCGGCAAGGCCACGGTTTTCAACAACCCAACTTACATCAACCAAGTCGCCGCTATGCAAGCCACTCGTAGGACTTAAATTCACACTGTTGACTGTCAAATCCGGCGCAGGTCTAAGCACTAGGCTATCGAGCACTACAGTAGGTTGTTCAGGGACTTTTACTATGTTGAAAGCGACATTGGCCGCCGGTCTTGTTTCGCTATTTACGCCTTCCAATACCAAGGTATACAAACCGGTGGTTGTAAATGCCGCCGGTTCCCGGTCAGAACCATTGAAGGTTGCAGAATATAGCGCTTGCCCTGATGCGTCCCATCTACCGGTAAACACTAACCCCATAGAACCCATTCCTGTTTCCGGGAACACTGCGCGCCCCAGTGGGTCTAAAAGTTTCCAGCTAGGAACGGCGCTATTATTATAAATGCTATAAGCACTGTTATAAGGTTCAGGAGAAGATTGGGTCAACAAGGCATCGATATAGTAACGTTCTCCGGCAGTCGCACTAAAGCTATACATCTGTAAGCCATTGGATGGAGCCAAGCTGGTTGTTACTACATTACCCGGTAAAATCGGCGTCACACTGATGTTATCTACGACCCGGAATGCCCCGACCCTGTCGATGCTGGAGCTACTCGTGATGTTTAATTGATAATTTCCTGCGGGGAGATTAAGTATTGGATGAGCACTATATGTCATGCTCTCGCTAAATATTTGGCCTGACGGGCCAGTTAGCTGCCATGTAAAACGATCATTAGTGGTTAAGCTGTCAAAATCAATAAGGGATGGCGCATCTAAGTGGAAGTTATAAAAAATACTCCCCCTAGGAGGAAGAGTAACGTCGATTAAAGAATTGAATGTTAATTGGTTTGTATCCAACTTAATGGAAAAATCGTAATTTACCGGCTCAACCTGATTCGTAGCGGCATCTATCACTAAGTAACACAATCCTTTGTCGGCATCCAGCAATGTATAGGGAACGCTATTAACATTAACATCGCCACTGGTCACCAATCGCCCAGCTTGGGTATACAAATGCCACGGGGCGGTTACTTTGCTTGTTTCATTCAGTGTCATCGGCAAAACACCGAACCCTGTTGATGATGCAACAGGCCTGATACTCGCATTGAGTGTGTAAGTCTCACCGGCAACTGCCCCTTCGGTTGTTGGCGTGAGCGGGTTCTGCGGGTATATAGAAAATGCCGCGTAATAGGTTGCCGTTGCAGGCGCAACATATTCAAGATAGGAGCTACGTGTGACAGTGGTTCCACCGCCACCCAAACCGGCAGAACTATCATCGTTGCTCGCTAACCGAGTACCGTTGGCGTCATAGATGTAGAGCATAGTGTCTATAGAGATATAATCTAAATCTAAAATCAACCTTTCGCCTGCCATCAGATGGAAGGCATAAAAATCAACATCATTGACGGTATTGTGGGCCGCTTTTATTTCTACTCTGGGTAACGTTGCATCACCCACATCTACACTTGGCGAGATGCCGAAAGCGCTTCTGGGAATGTCTTGTGCGCCGCTCAAGGTATTATTATTGGCCGCTGAGTTAACTTTTAACTGAAAGGTATCAAATTGACTTGCATCAAACTGATAGGCAGCCAAGCTATTACCGCCGCTAAGCGTTCCTTGTACCCGTTCGCCGGAAGTAATCGGTAACGCGTTGTGGCTTATATCCGCCAGCTTAAAAGAAATCGCCGCATTGGCATTGCCTAGCGCATCAAGCGCACGGTATTTGAGCGTATAGCTGCCGACGGCAAGGCTAATCGGCGCGATCTGGGGAAGACCGAAAGTTCCCGAATAAACGCTGTTTCCTTGAGCATCTTCCAGCTGCCAATCCACACCATTAGGACTGCTTATCGCGTCAAGCCACACCATCGTCGGTGTGTTCACGGTAAATTGGTAGTTCAGCAAGCCATAGGCGCTTAGCGTACCGTTTGCTATTTCATCCAGATTCAACGGTAATGCTGCCGTATTCAGATTCGCCAACTTGAAGGAAATCGCCGCATCGACATTGGTGGCATAGTCCAGCGATTTATACCTGAAGGTATAACTTCCCGATGCGAGGCTGATTCGACTGCTCTGGGCAACATCATAAGCGCCGGAGTACACGACAACCCCCTGAGCATCTTCTATACGCCAATTCAGGCCGCTTACCGTATTCAGCGCCTCCAGCCACAAGTCGGTCGGCTCAGTTAATTCGAACTGATAGTTCAACAAACCGTAAGCGTTTAACTGGGTATCGATAATGCTGCCGATAGCGAGCGCTATCACGGCGGGGTTAATGTCGACGGAAATTAACTCGGTACCTAGCGTGTAGTTAAGGAGATTTGTACTGGAAAATCCGCTGTCGATAACGATTAAAAATTCCTGCGGGTTAGTATCCGTGCCGAAGTCAAGGGTCGTCCCCAGTAAACTATCGCTGATAATTTTTTGACCGTTTGCATTAAAAACGGAAACCGTTCCGGGCCAGCCGTTTAACTCGGTAACCTGTAACAGAATTCGTTGTCCTGCCTGAACGGAGATTTTGTAGACATCCGCGCCTATAGTAGTCTGTGTGTTGGTCAATGAGCCTGTTGCCTGCAATTCGAGCGCGGCTGAAGCATTTTGCAATTTGAACGCATAGGCAGCAGGTATTGAAACGGCATTCGGCAAGGCCTGTACGACCACGCGATAATTCCCCGCATTCAAATTGACCAGGCGCAAGTTGCCCAGCGTATTCTCGCTGGCAATCAGCCGGTCTGAATCATCGTATATCGACCATGCCACTGCGCTATCCGCTTGCCCGTTTACCAGAATATTGGTTTGGCTAGCCAAGGTAAAGTTCCAGGTATCGGTGACTCTTAGGCTTTCAATTGTGCCGCTAACTTCCGTATCCAACGTTAACGGAAAAATATCATTGCCTGCGAGATGCGCATCGACGCCAAACTCAAGCGGCGCGGTGTTGTTGCCCGAACCCTCAATAACCAGATAGTATTTTTTAGAGGCTGATAAGGTGACGCTAAAATCATACAGAGCATCCTGCGGCGACACTTCTATTCCGCCCTGCCCGTTAATCACATACATGTTTACTTGGCCTGCATTCAACCCGGTGCTCTTGAAGGTCAGGTAATCGCCTGCCAGGGCATCGAAGGCATAAAGCCGGGTTGAATTGCCGGGGTTTAAATTAAGCGTCTGCGCGCCCGGCAGATTTTGGGACGGCATAGCGCTCAGGTCGTACAGTCTGAAACCGAAGTCAGCCACGCTATTGTTTACCGATGACACGATAAGCTTGTAATCGCCAGCTACGCTAAGCGCCAGCGTTGAAGCATAGGTCTCGAAACTGCCAAGACTCCTGCCGGAGAACACAGTGCCATTCGGGCCGATCAATTGCAGCCTGATGTCCGGGTTTTCAGCCAAGCTATCGAACAAGATAGTTGTCGCGGCATTCAAATGAAAATCGTACTCTGCGCGCTGCCCCTGCACATCCAGCGCCCCTAGCACATCGCTATCGAGCGAGATAGCCGTCGTTTTTAGCGAATACTGCAACAAGCTGAAGTCGGCAGTCGAGTCCTGATTTTGACTGCCATCGACGATAAAAATATATTGCCCTTTAACCAAGGCAAACGGCTCACTGGCATTCGCCATCGAACCGCTGGAGACGGTATTGCCGAGCGCATTAACGATGCGCCATGCACGGGAGTTGTCGAAAGTTTCCGGGTTGAACAGGAATTTGCCATTTTCAGCAACATTAAACTGATAGGCTTGGTTGTAACGATCAGCCGTTAAAGTCGGATGCGTGCTTTGATTGATTGTCAGCGCAGGAAGATGGCTTAACTCAAGCAAGCGGAAATTGAATGTTTCTGTCGCTAAATCAGTTCGGCTAACGGTGAATTCGTAATTGCCTGCGGGCAACGACATAACCGTTGCCTGGGTATTGTTGAAATTATGTAAAGACGCCTCACTGCCGCGCGGCCCGGTAAGGCTCCATAATGCCCCGGCATTGCTTTCAGCCCCCGTATCAATCACCAATGAGGTGGGCGTGGCTAAAGTAAAGCTGTATTTTACCGTCTGCCCCGGTTGCGCAATGCTGCCGACGACCGGTTCGTTTAGGGGCAGTGCCGCTGTTGCCACCAGCTTAGGCACCAGATTAAATTTGATATTGCGCGGTGAATTAACGGGTGAGTAAGAGTTTGTTCGCGGAGATACGACTAACAAATATTCGCCGGTCATAGTCAGGGCAATATCTTGAATATCGTTATATGTCACGCCAGAAATAACATTGCGGCCAAATGGATCTACCAGATACCAGGTATTGTATTCATTGGCGCCGGAATAATTATTCTGTCCGTCAAAATAATAGTGCTCTCCGGCACTCGCATTAAAACGATATAACTTGGTTTGACCGACATCTGAGGTATCGTTCACGCTAATCCCTAGCTGCACAACGGTTCCCGCATCAGTCCCGAGTACGCGAAACTTGTAATCCGCAC
Source organism: Methylobacter sp. (assembly GCA_030679035.1). Lineage (GTDB taxonomy): Bacteria > Pseudomonadota > Gammaproteobacteria > Methylococcales > Methylomonadaceae > Methylobacter_A. Next base: position 32,314 of record JAUXTH010000142.1, read on the forward strand.
TGACATCCTGAGTATTTCGCAGAGCTATGGTATAGCACCCTGCCGGAAGGGCTTTGATTGCGTAGTTATCATAGTCATATGTGAAACTACTCCAATCGGAAACCACCCCCTTAGGCCCTGATAGCCTCCATTGCAAATTCGCGGCATTTGCGGATGTAACATCCAGTGCATCAAAAACAATCGTGGCTAAGGGCTCTCCCAGCGTAAAACTGTACTCGGCTATGCTTTGGCGACCCGCAAGGCTACCCGTCATTTGATCATTAAAAACTAATTCATGCCTGGCTGATGTTTGCTCACTTAAGGTCAGGGTAATGTTGGATGTGCCGGTAGCGTAGTAATATCCTTCATTTAACAGCGTATATTCGCCTGTCGTACGAATTGAATACGTCGTACCTATACTGGCACTGCTAAAGCCAGTCACTTCTTTTCCATAGGGGTCAACTAAACGCCATACCCCGCCATTAGAGTCAGTTTTATTTAATACCAGATTAGAGCCTGCCGTCGCATTTACCCTGAAACCTAGCGTTGAGTTGGCTGGCGAGCGTGCCGCAGAAATCTGCTGCCCAAACGTGACTGTTTGGAGAGTTGTGGTATCAAGTAATTGGAAAGCGTAAGCACCGTTTCCATCATACCCACCAGAATAAGAAGCACCTTTAAGCGTTAATGCGTAATCTCCAGCTAACAAATTCAAGACCGGGTAGACCTCGTTTGCATCACTAACAAGAAGCGGCCGAAGATTAATTTCATTACCACGGGGTCCGACTAGCGACCAAACAACACTACCGTTATTAATTTGTGTATCCATCACGATTTGTTTATCGCTACCCAATGTAAAGCGATACACTTTGGTAGCGTCCCAGGTCGGCAAACTACCTGCAACGACTGAACCGAAGTTAAGCAGCTCCCCATCCGGCAGAGTAATAGGCGAAACATTCCCTGTCGCATTAAGTTGTATATTGAAATTAATTGGAGTAGTTGTATTTAGCGCGCCTTCAACAAGCAGAGTATAAGCGCCGCCCGAATCCAACGTAATTTCAGTTGAATTGCCGGCTAGTGATGACTGGCTGGCGACAGTTCTGCCAAAGCGATCAATTAAACGCCATGTAGCGCTTCCGCCGGTAACGCTATTGCTATGAAAGGCGATCTTTTGACCGGCGACAGCATCCAATCGATAGGCCTTGGTGCTGTTTCCAGGCTGCAAGCTATCTGTAACCGGCGTATCTAAAGTAATCGCAGCCGCATTAGCCAAATCCAAAAGATTAAACGAGAAAGCGCCGACAGCGTTACCGCTACCTTTTACCGCCAAGCGGTAAGTTCCTGCCGGAAGCGCCAATATGTTATTTTGATACTCATTTTGACTGAAATAGCGATCAGTCACTTCTGCGCCTCTAGGCCCAGTTAAGGACCAGAGCAAATCCGACCGGTTACTTTGCGAATCAAAAACCAGTTGTGTTGCAGCCGCAAGATTAAACTCATAGACAACTGCCTGACCCGCAATCGGTATCGAGTCTGGAACCGACTGACCGATGGTAAGCGTTTTAATAATCTCGGGAACTACGTTTAATGAAAAGTCATAACTCACGCTGGCGTTTGCAGTGTTATAAACTGCGCCATCCAGAAACAGCCAATACTCTCCAGTCACTTTTGCAGTAAATGGATTGATGGCTGAAGTTAAGCTTGAACCGGCTAAGCGGACACCATAGGGGTCTATCAATCGCCAATCTATAGAGCCGCCAGCAACTGAGCGCCCGTCAAAGAATAGCTTATCCCCTTCAGTCAGGCTGACTCTATACGACGTTGAACCACGCGCCAAATCAAGTATGCCTGTAGTTGCCGTCCCCAGCGTAAGGGGCTGCGCGGAAGTCTCGCTTAATAAGCGGAACGGTATGCTTCCTGTATTTGAACCGTTTAAATCTACTGAAAGCGTATAGCTTCCTGGTGTCAGTACGAGACGATCACTTCCATCAAACGATTGATAAGAATAGTGATAGGCCACATGCGTTCCTTGGGGGCCTGTTAATGACCATAAAAAATCAACATCCGTTAATCTATCAAACGATACTGCCGTGGTCTCGCTAATATCAAATGTAAAATTTGCTTTTTTACCCGCTTGATCGATATTGGCCGTTGCAACGGCATTGAGCGCCAGCGCCTGTGTACTATTAACCACAGGCTGTAAATTAAACTGATAACTCAGTGTCGATGAATTGCCAGTCGCACCTTGAACCAAAAGCAAATACTCGCCTGAATGCTGTACTGCAAACGTATCCCGATCATAGCCAAGATTATAGGTGCTGCCTTCCTGACGACCATAGGGATCGATCAAGCGCCAATCGGCTGAAGCGGATGAACCGTCGGCTTTGAAATAAAAGCTATCTCCCGCAGTCGCAGTAAATTTATACACCGCCGTTTTGCTGCCCACATCAAGCGTTGCATTAACATTTGTTCCAGGCGTTAAATCCGTAGCCGCATCGGCGTCGATGATGCGCAAGGAATAATCCCCTATTGCATCTTGCTGCCCATCTACCGTCAACTTATATTGACCAGCTGCAAGCTCGAAAGCGGGTGAGGTTGTATAGTAATCAGTATTGTTAAAGTTTCGGCTCGCCACCTGCCCTGCCGGGCCTTCAAGCTGCCAATTCAAATCTGAACGATTGGTCAAACTGTCAAACACCACTCGATGTGGATCTTGAACGGTAAACTCATAATGATCTTGTTCACCTTGAACGCTAATATTGCCGGCAATGGTCAATGCAGCAGGATTCACATCGCCGGACAAAAGAACCCGAGGCTCGATTGCTTCAAAGCGAATAGATGAATTAATACTTGGCTCTTCTTTTTTCTTGGTTGGTGAAGCGGATAATGGTTTTGACTGTTTTCGAAAAGTCCCAAATGCCTGTTTAAGACCCGACATTAGAGGCGATAGAGTAAAATTATAGCGACGCTCAGGACGATCATTTCTTTGAATAGACTTACGCATTATCAACCTCTTATGGAATCAGTTCGATTTCTGACAATTAATTGTTATTATTTGTAACCAACTACTTACTAACATTTTTACCTAACTCTGGAAAATCGACTTTGCATTTCACTCCAGCAGGAATCTCGAGTTTTGAATTCGGCATCTCAAGAAACACGACAAAAGTCCCGCTTGCCGCATCAATCAACCGATCAACCATATTTACCTTGGCGGAATATTTACTGCCCTGAGGAATCTCCGGCGTAACATTTGCGCTCATTCCGTGTTTAAGCTCACCAAACACCTGCTTCGGTAAAATGACACGAACCCTAAGCGGGTTCATTTCTGCAACCTTGAAAATATATTTTTTATTTGAACCCAACTCAAAAACTTCCCCTTGAAACGCGCCCTGATCGACTACAACACCTTCTACGGGGCTTTTAATTGTTCGTAAATTAAGCAAGCTATTTTGTTGCTGAAGTTCCAAATTGGCTATTTGGCGATTTTCTTTGGCAACTTGAAGTTCTGCCTCAGCCAAACGAAACTCCGCCTCCGTATCTTCGCTATCTTGCAAAGCCATTAATTTTTGACTCGCCATCTCCTGACGTCGATTCAGTTTCTTTTTAGAAAATCCCATTTTGCTTTCAGCCATTCGAATAGGACCTACTTGCTGAGATTTGAACTTGGCTAACTCGGAAGCTGCACGTTCTGCATCTGACTCAAGCGTTGCCAAGGTTTGCATTTTTTTCACCAAATCGCCTCGCTTAACATCAACGCGATCTATCCTGCCAGTGACCGAGCTACCTAACTCAACCATTTGAGCAGGCTCAATCAAACAATCAAACTCAGCCGCCATGCACTTTGAATATATAAAAGCAGTAACCAACAAGAAACCAAATCGAATAAATATAGTCAGTAGCATAATTGACAAGAACGATAAATATCATGAATGAAATACAACAAATAACAAAAAAAATTGTTCCAAAAACCTCTTTGTCCCAGAAATCGGAAATGGAGATTTCAATACCGCTAAGGCTATGATATAAAAAATAATCTTGCCTATTTTCACATATAGAAGCGAGAAAACGTAGATTCTTCGCCCCCATTGTCAGCATTAAAAAATCAATAATAAAGATAACTCCATTTTCTTCATTCATCTTTTTCTTACGTTTTACCTTTCATAAACCATAAAAAATTGAAGGATACTAGCGTTTTAGCTATGCCGCAAATATTTAGAACAGGATCAATATCTAACTTAAGCAACCGTTCAAAAGATATTTAACTCTTTATCAACAAACTCGATAAAGTAAGGTTTGCCAATATTGACACGAATACCTGTAAAACAGGCTTCCAAAATTTGCCACCATCAGCGTCAGTTTTGATGCACGATATCGTCATTGGGTTGCTTATCAATAAGGTAGAATTTTACGTCGATATTCATACCAGATTACAAGTTTGCCCCCTACCACCAAAAGATTAGCCGTCATCTTGAAAAATGGGGATTGCTCAGCGTTACAAACTCCGTTACTCATCCCGCTGTTGATCACGCAATAACTGGGCAAACTCATTCGCCGGCACGGGTTTACTTTTGATATATCCCTGATAGTTATCACAACCTTTTGCTTGCAAAAATTCCAGTTGCTCAGGTATTTCTACACCTTCGGCCAAGGCCTTAAAGCCCAGAATGTGCCCCATAGCTATGATGGTTGAGGCAATAGCCATGCCGTCTTGTTTGTAAGGGATGTCGTCGATAAAACTTTTGTCGATTTTTAGTGTTGTGATGGGAAAATGTTTGAGACAAGCCAATGAGGAATAGCCTGTGCCGAAGTCATCAATTGCAATATGAACACCTAGTTGGCGTAGTTTATCCAGAATAAGTCGCGTTTTGTCTTGATTGTCCATCAAGCCGCTTTCGGTGAGTTCCAATTCCAAACAATGCGCGGGGAAACCGGTGTCCTCCAGCACGTTAGCAACCAGACTAGTTATATCGCTATGACGAAATTGGTGGGGCGAAACATTGACCGCCAAAACTAAGGGGGCCAACCCTGCATCCAACCATTCCTTGCCTTGACGACATGTTTCACGCAGTACCCAGGCACCAATAGTGACAATAAACCCTGTTTCTTCGGCAAAATCAATAAATTGCCCAGGAGAGATAAAACCTTCTATTGGCTTTTGCCAACGTATTAAGGCTTCGGCCCCGATAATTTTATCAGTGGCAATGTCCACTTGCGCTTGGTAATGCACCAGTAATTCTTCACGCTCAATGAGAAGTCGCAAGCGCGATTCCAATTCGATACGTTTGCGCGCCGCAATCGTTAAATCTTCAGAAAAATAAGCAAAGCAATTGCGTCCATTGTCTTTCGCCTTATACAAGGCGGCGTCGGCATGATCCATGAGTAATTGTGCCGTTGTGCCATGCTCATACACGCTAATACCGATGCTCACGCCAATGCGTACTTCCTTATGTTCAAGAACCAAATAAAAAGGTTTGCTTAGCTCGGCAATAATATTTTCGGCGACATAGGCTGCGTCATCGGCATGGCTGATGTTTTCCAATAACACGGTAAATTCATCACCGCCTAAACGGGCAATCATGTCGGCATTACGTAAGCATTCTAATAGACGGCCGGCAACTTGTTGTAACAGCTCATCCCCGGCCAAATGCCCTAAACTATCATTAACCGGTTTGAAGTTATCTAAATCCAGCATCATTACCGCCATAAGCTTGTCATCGCGTACACACATCTCAATGCCGTGCTGCAAACGCTCTAACAATAAGCGGCGATTGGGTAATCCCGTCAGTGGATCATAAAATGCCAGTTGGTGAATTTGTGCTTCAGCCGTTTTGTATTCGCTGATGTCGGTCATCGTGCCTATGTAATGGGTGATTACCTCATCGTTTTTAACCGGCGTGATACTCAACCATTCGGGATAAATCTCACCGTTTTTACACCTATTCCAAATTTCGCCTTGCCATGCCCCCAAATTTTGAATGCTCTGCCACATACCGCGATAAAAATCTGTGTCGTGACGACCCGACTTGAGAAAACTGGGATTTTTACCAATGGCTTCTTCTGAACTGTAGCCGGTTATTTTAGTAAAGGCTTTATTAACGCGAATAATGATGTTATCGGCATCGGAAATCATAATACCCTGTTGCGCTTCAAAGACTGAGGCGGCTAATTTTAGCGCTGCGTTATTTGCTTGCAGTTCTTGATATTGACTATAGAGGCGCAGAAACACATGGACTTTGGCTTTCAATATGTGATCGTCTAAGGGTTTAGTCAGATAATCCGTCGCTCCCGCGCTATAGCCGCGCATTTTATCGCTGTTTTCTTTATAGGCCGCGGTCAAAAAAATCACCGGCGTGTCCGCAGTGCGAGCATCGGCTCGTAGTTGCTCACAGACTTCATAGCCATCCATTTCGGGCATTTGCACGTCGAGTAAAATCAGCGCGTAGTTCGTTTCGATGGCCATGGTTAAAGCATCAAACCCATTACCGGCTTCGTGCAGCAAGGCATCTATGCCTTTCAGAATGGTGCGTATGGCAAAACGGTTGCTTGGATTGTCGTCGACAATGAGAATTTTGGCTTTTTCCATCACAATCTTTCATCCACTGAGACCAACAGACTGATAATGTCCTCTATGCCGGCAATATAATCCACATCGACTTTCTTAATGGCGGCATTAGGCATGGTACTGAATTCCGCATCGAGTGGGTTTAATACCATGCACAAACCACCCAGTTGTTTAACGACCGCCATACCATCTGCGCCATCAGAATTTGCGCCGCTGAGTATGACGGCGATTAAGCTGCTTTCAAACACTTCCGCTGCACTTTTAAATAACACATCAATACTGGGACGCACGGATTTTACGGGTTCGTCTTCTGACAAGGAAAAGGCAAATCGGCGGTTTTTCTCAACCAGCAGGTGATAATCGGGCGGGGCGACATAAACATGCCCGGCAACAATAGGCTCTTTGTCTCTTGCCATCGTCACCGGTAAATCGGTTACTGCATCCAGCAGTTGTGCTAGATTACTTTCGTAACCTTGCCGCAGATGAGCCACTATCGCAACGGCCAAGGAGTATTCTTTAGGTAAGGCCGCTAATAGTTGCTTTACCAGCGGTGTACCACCCGCTGACAAACCTATGACCAACATTTTATACATCAGGATACACCAATGAGTTTACGATATAGCTGCAATGAACTGTCCAGCAGTTCCAGCTGCGGATGTTTTTCCGGCAAGTCTACAATATTTTCGCCTCGTCCCAGCAGTAAATAGCCGCCACGCTCCAGGCTACGCGCCAGTAAATCAACCACGTGTTCTTGCAGGGTATTGCCAAAATACAGCAAAACGTTACGGCATATCACCAACTGCATTTCTTTAAAAACATCATCAACAACTAAATTATGTTGAATAAACTCTATCGGCTGTTTAAATTCATCGCGAATAGCAATGTCATTATTCTTTTCAATAAAAAAATCGGCAAAGTCACCGCTGCCGCCTGCCTGTGCATAATTATCGCTCCATTGTTGTTTGTACCTTACCGGCCAACAACCCCTCTGTGCGTTATCGAGAAATAACGGATTAATATCGGAACTGAAAATGCGGCTTCTTTTTAACAAGCCCGTTTCATGTAGCAGAATGGCCAAACTGTAGGCTTCTTGTCCGTAACCACAGCCTGCCTGCCAAATATTGATACGCGGAAAACTCGCGAGTTGCGGCAAAATAGTGGTGCGAAAATAATACCAAACACCTGGGTCACGAAAAAATTCTGAAGTCGGTACAGAAATGCTGTTGATGACGGTTTGCGCTATCTCCTCGTCATACAGCACTATAGGTATGAGTTGCGATAAATGCCCAACATCAAAATAATGCATTAACCCTAACAAACGACGTTTCAGTGATGCTCTGGCGTAGCCGGAGAAATCATAACCGTAACGTTCGTTAAGAGCATTCAGCAACAGATTGACTTCCACATCCTCAATGTGATGATTTTTCCATTTGATTAAAGCAGCCATTACAGTGTATTGATCAGTTCGATTAAGGCATTAACATCAACAGGTTTAGCTAAATAGGCATTCGCGCCTGCTTGCAGGCACAGCGCGTCGTCACCTTGCATCGCTTTGGCGGTGATCGCGATAATCTGTAACTTGTCATAATTTAAAGCGCGAACACGGCGTATCAGTTCATAACCATCAACTTGCGGCATCATGATGTCGGTAAGCAGGACATCAAATGTTGTTTGGCCCAATAGTTCCAATGCCTTTATGCTGTCAGGCGCGACCTCGACCACAAAGCCTTTACTTTTTAACACCTTGGTGAGGGCATAAAGATTGCGCGCGTCATCATCAACCAGCAGTAATTTTTTGCCCATTGTCTGCTCCGAACATGTCGAAGCGGGGCTGTCAGTATAGCGTAAGGCATATAACACTTCCTCACGCAAACGGTCACTTAACGCATCCTTAGTAACGATGCTCTCGGTCACGCCTTTCAGTTCGAACACTTCGTTTTCGGTTAACTCGCGTGCCGAATAGATAATGATAGGCGGCGGATTCAAATGATGTTGCGCTTGTTTTAGCCAATCAAACCCGCTCATGTCGGGTAGTTGTAAATCGAGAATGACCACAGCAAAACGATGCGTTTGCAAGAGTTGCAACGCCTCGCCACCGGTTTCGGCAGCAACGATGTCTAGCGTTGTATCTTTCAGCAGATTTTCGACAAATTTTCTATCAACGGGATTGTCTTCAATCAATAAAATCTGCGGCACGGCCAAATCATGCGTCACTTGTACCATCGTTTTCAGTGCGTCGATGATAATATCGCGGGTGACGGGCTTTTCCAGAAACCCTAGCGCGCCCAAACTTTTTGCCTCTCCGGTATCGACCGCACCCGACATTATAAACACTGGAATCTTGGCGGTAGCCTCGTTGGCTTTCATCTGACGCAACAATTCCATGCCGCTCATTTTCGGCAAGCCCAAATCGATAAAGGCTCCGGTAAGTTGTGTTTCCGCAAGCGTCGATAACGCTTGTTCAGCTGATTCGACGGCTATGGGGGTAAAGCCTAAGGCGGCAATCATACGACCTAGAATTGCCAATAAACGAGTGTCGTCTTCCACCAACAGGATACTACCGCCCCCAGTCGTAGTGACTGCGGCAACGGCAGAAGGCGTCGCTATAGGCAAATGCGCTTCAGCCTGATTTTCAGACGGCGTAAACAGTTTGCTTAGACGTAAAATAAACTGACTGCCCTTCCCTATCGTGCTGATAACGGTGATTTTCCCGCCCAGCAGATGCGCCAAATTACGGCTGATTGCCAAGCCCAAACCAGAGCCGCCATACTTGCGGCTGGTTGAACCGTCTAATTGTTGAAACGCACCAAAAATATGTTCCAATTTATCGGGGGGAATGCCTATACCGGTGTCAACCACTTCGATCTGTAAATCGTCATCGATTTGGCTGATCAGAACCTTTACTGAACCTACCTCGGTGAATTTAATGGCATTGGTCAGCAGATTTGACAGCACCTGCGTCAGCCGCTGCCTATCGGTATAAATATGTTCAGGTAGGTTCGCTGCAATGTCTATGGTGAATGATAAGTTTTTTATTTCTGCTTGTGGTAAAAATACCCGCCGGATATAGGCTGTCATTTCATTCAATGAAAAAGATTCTTTCATCAGCTCTAATTTTCCCGCTTCTATTTTAGACAGATCGAGAATATCGTTAATCAACGTTAATAGTTGTATACCGCTTTCACTGATAACGCTGGCCGATTCGATTTGATCCGCAGAAAGATTGTGTTCGTCATTTTCAGCCAAGCTCTTGGACAAAATCAAAATGCTGTTTAGCGGTGTTCGCAACTCGTGCGACATATTGGCTAAAAATTCCGACTTATACTGATTAGCTTGTTGCAGCTCTTCAGCTTTAGCCTTGACGTCGGTAACGACGTCTTGCAGTTGCTTGCTTTGCTTTTCCAACAATTGATTTTTCAGCGAGGTTTCTTCTTGTTGAGCGCGTAATTCTTCTTGGCTGGATTTCAGTTCTTCATTCTGCGATTTCATTTCCTCCGATTGACTACGCAACTCTTCGGTAATTGCCTGCATTTCAGCGTTACTTTGTAACAAAGACTGTTGCTGTTCGAGCATTATTTGATCGGCTTTCTTTTTATCGGTAATGTCACGGGCGGCGGCAAAAACCCCCGCTACTTCGCCTTGGCTATCGCGGTAAACGCTGGCGTTATACAGCACATCGGTAATGTTGCCGGTAGCATGGCGAATGGCCAGTGAATAATCGGTGACAAAACCTTTAGAGAACGCCTGCTTATAACCGGCACGCGCTTCATCCGGTTCGGTAAAATAATCGCAAAAATCACTACCAATCAGTTGGCTGCGCCCCACGCCGGTGACTTTTTCGGTCGCCGCGTTCACATCCATGATTTTGCCGTCCACACCGATAGTGACTAAAGGATCGAGACTGGATTCAATTAAACTACGCGCATAACCCGAACTGGCGAGTAACTCGGCGGCTTGTTTACAGGTTTCTGCCAACAATAGGGAATTATGTTCAGCGGCTTGCAAATTGGCAAAATGCAAGCCCAAGGCAGCGGAGGCTGCTTTGAGAAATGCGTGTTGTTTTGCTTGCAATGAACTGGTCGCTGCCAGTTCCAGCACCGCCAACACTTCATTTTTATGAACAATGGGATAGATGATTAATTCATGTGGGGCGAATTCTGCCAAGCCGGTGCTGATAATCGTTAAACCATCGGGTACCGGCGATATGACCAAAGCTTGATTACTTTTCGCACACTGCCCCAATAAACCTACGCCCTGCTCAAAACTGGTCTCGGCTTGATTACTGCGCGCCAAACCATGGGTGCTGACGCGCTGGTAACGCCCTTCGTCCAGTATATAAACCGCGCCAACGGGAACGTCCAACAAATCGCACAATAAATGCAAAATCCGTTCTGCCGCCTTGTTGACTGAACTTTCCACCGACACCGCACTGGTCAATAACGTGACATTTTCACTGAGCCAATGCTCCTGTTCCACTTGTTGAACAATGATATGAAAGGTTTCTGCCGCCTTGGCGATCTCACCAATTTCGTCGGTACGATTTAATTCGGGCACGCTGATTTGTTCGCCATTCGCCAACCGCGTCAATGCATCAGTAATGCGAATCAAAGGCCGTGTTACAGTGCGTCCGCCCCATATCCCCAAACTGACGGCAAATAAGATTAACCCCGCAGTGGTAAACAATAATACGCGCTGGAGATTATAGTATTCGCGTAATACCTCAGAGTGCTCGATTTTAGTGACAATACCCCACAACACCTTATCGCCCAGCGCGTTGGCAAAAGGGGTAAACGGTTTAACCCTTGCTATGATTTCAATGCCGCGATAATCCGGCGCGATCAGGGTAGCCGTTTTACCGGACAACACGGTTTCTGAGGGCTTGGTGTTAATCTGTCTTTTCAAAATGGTGCTTTCCTTGCTGAAACGGGAATCGGTCAGCATCCAACCGTCCTTACCTACCACAATGACCTCGCCAGTTTCCCCCATGCCCGTTTTGTCTGACATCAACTCACTCATCTTGGCAATAGGCAATTGAATCGCCACCACCCCTAAAAACCGCTGCTTTTCCTCATCGAATACCGGCATCGCAATAAAACTGGCAGGCTGCATTTTATCGGGCGCGTACTGTGAAAAGTCAGAAAAACTGAGTTGCCCAGGAACAGCATCATGCAGCAACGGTGTGACCGCTCGCGCTAACCCCGAATCCCGCCAAGGACCTGAGCGTAAATTAGTGGCAAAATCGTTGGCTTTTTTCAGACTGAATACCACATTACCTTGGGTATCAATCAGAAATATATCGTCTAAACCGAAAGCATTATGGCGACGGTTAAAGTACAACTGGGTGACACGATGTATTTTGTCATACGCGGCAATTGACGCGGGCATTTGCCTAGTTCGGTTATCGTTTTCAGTCGCTAAATAATTTTGTTGCAATAGCATTTGGGCATTGTCGCCCAAATTGTGAAATTCCGCGCTCAAATCGCCCAACAGCGTAATCGTAGTCGTTGAGACCGAAAAAATGCTGATATATGCCTGTAGCGTATCTAACCAACGACTCAACTCACTCACTCTGGCTTCTGATACTGCAACCAGTTTTTCCTTCGCTGCCGTTTCCAAGGCATCCCGTGTCAAATTCGAGGTGACGAACAAGGCGATAAGCATTGCGAATGTAGTCTTGGATAGCATTAACAACAATAATCGAGCTTGAATTTTCACGCGCTTACCTAATTTTTAACGACAGTTGTAGGAAATAGAACAACTATAGACGATGCGTCATTACTTCGACATGAAAATGTACAACATAAACCTGATGGGAGCGGTATGAATTGAGAGGTTCACGTACCGTCGACGAGAGCCTGCGACCTATTAATCAATTGGAAGCTCTTTTACTAAGATGCCAGGACTGACGAAAGATATTCAAGAATTACAGAAAGATGTTGTTGCCATTCAAAACCAGCTTAAAATATTTCTTAATCCAGCGTCTCTTAAAGAATGGCTAATTTTTTGATGGCATGATGCTGTTTGGATTGAGATATGTGGCAATGGAGCGGGTGGCTGTTCGCACAACGCTACTTTGACGCATCGGCGCGGGAAGTCTTGCGTGACTTTTGCGTGTTTCAGTTGTGATTCGTTATACAAAAAAATACCACAATAAGAACAATAAGAACAATAAGAACAATAAGGCTTATAGGGCGCAATAGCGGCTTTATCGCGTATTGCGCCGTGATAAACGCTACTGCGTCCTACGGATTGCGCTTTACAGCGTTGAATAAATCCATGAGACCGCCCGGAAATCCTGTGGAGTCGGCCCGATGGTAAAAGAATAAAACGCTTAACGTAAGTGCGACTATTGATAATACCAGTAACGTAACAGGCACTTTTAAACCTTTTTGATCTACTGGGGACAATTCGGCCACACCCATCCTTATTGCGGAAATGTCAGGAACTTCGTTTACCGTCTCCGTCTCCCTGCTGCTCTGTTCTGCTTTCCCGGTAATAGACGGTGCGGGTTGTTCTGCCGTTTCCGGAACAGGTTTATCTGCTGTTAGCTGCGATTCCTGACTTTTTAATTCTATTTCTCTTTCTCTAGTATTTAGCAAACAAATGTAATGAAAGACGTCTGTTCTTAATCCCATTCTCTGCGTTGCTTCATAGATATCCCGCGCGTCAACGACTGATTTTTCCCGTTCAAAAGCAACGTTGAATGACCTGTCACACAATGAGTTGATCGTACGCGGCGTCCCACCGGTACTAAATGCGACGGAGAGCGCCTCCCACCCTGTATCTGAAATGAGGGCGGGGGTACCACCGGCCACCTGAATGCGATGCGAGACATATTCGAGCACTGTATCGACATTCATCTTTCCCAGAATTTCGAGTGTAGCGATTCGCTGTTTAAAGGGTTCCATCTCAGGTCTGTTTATCGTTTCCATCAATTCTTCCTGACCGAGGAGCAGCAACTGGATGAGTTTAATTGATCCTTCTTCAAGATTGTTCAGCAAACGGATGCCGTTGATAACATCGTCTGATATCAGATGTGACTCATCCATGATGATCAGACACTTCTTCCCTTCAGAATTGATCTTTAACAGGGCATTTCTGATGTCCCTCAAAACAAAGGTCTTCTCAGTCGATGACGGCTGTAATCCGAGTTCCTGGGCGATAAACAGATAGAGGTTAGTGCTGTTTGCCGGCGGCTCACCCATCCATATTAATTTGATGTTTTCAGGAAAATCGAATTTTATCATCTGGCTGAGGGTCGTCTTGCCGGAACCGATCGGCCCGATTACAACGATTAATCCCCGGCCGCTATGTAAAGACCCGGATATCTGTTTACGTATAAGGGCATGATCCCCATAGTCATAAAAAAACAGTGGATCCGGTACATTCTCGAATGGGAGTAAATTAAGGTTAAAGTGCTCTGTGTACATATTCATTAATTCTTTCCTTCTTTAGGCATAAGCCTTACCTCGACCCTGCGGTTTTTTGCTCGGCCCTCTTCTGTGTCGTTCGATTCTATCGGGCGGGCGTCACCATAACCGATTACTGATATCCGGTCGGACGATACACCATGAGAAACCAATATATCCGCGATGGCTCTTGCCCTGCGTAATGAAAGATCCATATTGTCAACGTCTAGCTTACCGGTCGGTATATTGTCGGTATGACCTTCTATAATGACGCGACTGTCTTGAGATGCTGATATTTCCCCGACAAAGTTCTCAATCGTAGGTAAAGCAACGTCATTTAAGGCGATCTTGCCGGGACGAAACGTCCCGCCGCCAAAGACCGCCAGGGTCCGCGGCTTGTTTTCGGTATCTGTGGTTTTGATGCTTTCAAGGACTTGTTCTTTTGTTTTTAGTTGGTCCTCAAGCTGGGCAATTTTCCCCTGTAGGTCTGCAACAATGGCCCTGTTGGCATCCTGATCTTCCGTCAATTTCTTTATGACGTTGTTTGATTCAGACGTTACGTCTTCTCGGTTGTCCTGATAAGAAGTTTTCTGATCCGGAAGTCCCAGTGCCTTAACCGTGATAATGGCTGATAAAGTAAAAAATATAATAGACAGTCCAATAATAATGAAACGCATAATAAAGTACTCGATTTAAGATGAGGCTGAGACGCAATGTATAACTGCATGCCGATTAAGTTCTGTGACTCCTTTATTTTTCTATACCAAGCACAATAAATACCTGCAAAATCTAATAGTGGAAAAGACGCGCAATCCATAAATGGTTTCCGGCTCCGCCGAAACACCTCTTTACGATCGCCGACAGACGCCTTTCTGATTTACGTCAGTTCGACGACGCCCTTAATTAAACGATATAAGACCTGAGTCGATAAAACAATCAGTGCTAACACCTAATCCTATGGGATTGGATATTTAGCGAGAGGAATACTGAAGACTTATGGATGTCTCTAACAACTTTCCCTGTGCTGAAAGGCACATTATTATCACACCTGCGCTGGATGAGCCGTTGACCCTGGAACAATGGTTGACCCAGCATGCCCCTACCCGGCGGTAAAATTACTATTAACCCGCAAGGACTGCGACTGCCTGATCACCAAGACATCATCTGAATTGATTGCAGCCCCCCGCCTCACACTCGTTGTCGCCACACCTGTATTTGTAAGTAGTTGTACGGGTTTATCATGGCTATCAAGCAAGAGATACTGTATTCTGAGTTTTTCAGGTCTTCATAATGGGCGATTGACGTAAAAATCAACTGGGCTGCCAAAAGCCCCCATAACAGGAGCAACGCCTTTGTCTCTCCAGTCACGGTTTTTTGCCTTGCTCGACAAGCCTTATAGCTCGCCGCATTATCTGGTGAGCTGGGTTTTCTTGCGCGGTTTGGCCGCCATCTATTTTGCCGCTTTTGCCTCGATGGCGGTGCAAATAGAGGGCTTGATCGGCGAGAACGGCATACTCCCGATCCCGTCCAAATTGACGGAAATAGCGCGGCTTTTTCCTTATAGCAAATACATCGAGTTCCCTACCCTCTTCTGGATTGATGCCTCGGATCAGACGCTGGTGTCGGTCTGTTATGCGGGCATGGCGGCGGCTGTTTTATTGCTGGCGAATATGTTTGCCAGAATGGCTTTGGTGCTCTGCTACGCGCTGTATTTGTCGATTTCTGTAGCCGGGCAGGACTTTACCGCGTTCCAATGGGATGCGTTTTTGCTTGAGGCGGGGTTTCTGGGGATATTTTTGACCTGGGGCTCGGAACTGATCGTTTTCTTATACCGTTGGTTAATCGCCCGCTTCATGTTTATGGGCGGCGTGGTCAAGCTGGCCAGTAGCGATCCTTCCTGGTCTAACCTGACTGCACTCAGCCATCATTACCAGACCCAGCCCTTGCCGTCGCCGCTTGCTTATTACGCCTATTACCTGCCGCAATGGTTTAATGAGTTTTGCGTTGCGGCGGTATTGGTCATCGAACTTGTTGTGCCGTTTTTTGTGTTCCTGCCCCGGCGCTTTCGCCTGTTTGCCGCTTGGAGTTTTATCGTTCTGCAAGGCAGCATTATCCTTACCGGCAGTTACAATTTTTTTAACGTGCTGACGATTTTGTTGTGCCTGTTTTTATTTGACGACGAGGATGTTGAGAAAAGGCTGCCGACGCGGCTTATCTCAGCTATTCGGCAAAAACAATCCACCCCTGGCGCTATTGCCAATACCGCCGCCAAGTTCTGGGTGGGCCTGGTGCTTTTGATCTGTGCGACACATATCTGGATTTACCATGCCAAGCACGCGCCTGTTGCGCCGTTGAATTACTTGGTGCAACTGACATCGACATTTTCGCTGGTCAACGATTACGGCCCTTTTGCGATCATGACCACCGAGCGCCCTGAGATTATTGCCGAGGGTTCAAATGACGGCAAGAACTGGCAGGCCTATCACTTCAAATACAAGCCGGTCAACCTTGACCAACCTCTAAAATGGAATATTCCCCATCAACCGAGGCTGGACTGGCAAATGTGGTTCGCGGCCATGGAAAAACCGGCAGCGGATTCATGGTTCCCCAAGTTTATGGCTAAGCTGAAGGAAGGATCGCCGCAAGTGCTGTCATTGCTGGCGGACAACCCTTTCCCGGAAAAACCGCCGGTTTATCTGCGCGCTCTGTTATACCGCTATTCTTATACCACCCGCGAGCAACGCGCAGCCACCGGGCAAATCTGGCAGCGTGAATATCTGCGGGTATATTGGCCGCCGCCGGAAAGTCGGTGTTGCTGATGGACTCAACGCATTAAGCAATCGACACATTTTGCGAAAAAGTCGACCCGCTGCCATTGAGTCAAGCACATTGACACCGTAGGAGCGGACCGCGCCCGCGACATTTGGGCAGCATTTGCAGAGCTTTAGCGGCTTCATCGCGGGCATGGCCCGCTCCTACGGCGCTTAACTTAATGGCAGCGCCCCAAATTGCGCTTCCACCAATTGAATCGCCCTCGCTACTCCATCGTTGCCTTGCATCGCTAGACTTGCCTGTTTAGCATTGTCTCGCATAGTCTTTGAATCCAGCACAGCTCGTATGCCCTCAGCCAAAGCGGCCGCAGTCACTTTTTTAGCAGGCAAAGGCTTACCCGCCAAACCCAGCATTTGCAATTGCCGGGCCCAAAATAACTGCTCATCCATAAACGGCACCACCACGGATGGACAGCCTGATCGGGTCGCGGCATGGGTAGTGCCTGCACCGCCGTGATGAACGATCGCCGCGCATTGCTTGAACAGAGGTTGATGCGGATGCCTGCCGATGAAATAGACCTGATCCGTCTGGCTGGCCGCAGGATAGCCCGTTGAGCTGGTCTGGATTATGGCCCGGCAACCGGCCAAAGCCACCGCTTCCAAAAACAGCTCCATACTCCAGTCAGGCACCGCCTGTTGCAAGCTGCCGAAAGTCATGTACACCGGCGCTACGCCACAATCCAGAAATTCGGCCAGCGGGCCTGGAATCGTCCAGTGCCGAGCATCTTCAGTTAAATTCAGAAAACCGCAAACCTGGTGATGCGCTTGCCAATGCTCGCTTGAGCGGCAAAACAGCGGGTCGGCCGCGATCAAATCGAGTTGCTGCGAGGTCAGCAGTTCAGTCAACGCATGGTCTGGCGGCGTCTGCCCGGCTTGCAGCCATAATCGACTCAACGGTTTTTTCAATACCCAATTGAACACGGCATCCACTAACTTCCAGCTCAATTGATTGATGTGACGACCCAAATCAGGAAAACTAAAAGGAGGATTGACAGGATCGGGTATCGCAACAGGGCAAAAGGTCACGCTGAAAAACGGCTTTTGCTGTTGCAGCGCAGCCAGTTTTAGCGGATAGAGAAAGTGATGGCCGATCAGGTAATCGTTATCGGCGGTTAATTGAAAAGCTGCCTGATACACGGCCTGCTCGTAAGGGAAAAACGCCTCATCAAGCAAGGCCCGAAGCCATTGCAGGGTATTCATCCTGAACGAGCGCTGGGCAAAATCCTGCATATCGAAATCAACATGCTCCGGCACTTGCCGGTAGCCTATTCCCAGCTGCTCGCAGATGCCTTGATAGCTGTGGTTATCGATGCTGCTCACCACCAGCGTCACAGAGTGTCCCGCTTTTTGCAGGCCATCGGCCAACGCCAGCATCGGACGAATGTCGCCGTTGGAACCCCAGGTTTGTATGCCGATTTTCATCAGGTGATTAGAGTATGGTGTGGTTGATAAAGTGAAGACAGTGCAAATCAAAGACGTGCCAGAATACCAAGAACCATCAATAACGCAATGGCGGGGGCTTCGAACTTTTGTTCCCCTCCACTTGCAGTGTTATAGTCAGAAAAAATTCACGGGACATTATCAATCATGATCGGATTTATTCTTTGCAGTATGTCGCTGGCGGTTCTGGTACAGAATCATAACGATTTCCTAAAGCTACTTGCCACGCCCGTGGCTTTGGGTATCGGCCTGACGATCATGGCGGCCAGCCTGCTGGCCGGGTATTTGAAAAAAGTCCCCACCGTTATCTGGCACGACGGCTTTGCGACCAGCTGCCTGTTGGTCTGGTACGCCTACTGGGAGCCGCAGTTCAGTAGCGATGCGCCGATGTTCTTTTTCTTCCCGTTGTATTACGCGCTTTTTACCTCGATCGTGACGCTAACTCTGATCAACAAAAGCGAATATTTCGATCTGGAATCTATCGTACACCTGCGTTATCTGGAAAAAAACACCCGCTTCAACATCGGTGTGCTTGTGGGGTTTGTGCTGGTTAGCCTGCTGGTCACCCGCCATTACACGCTTTACCCGATAGCGATGACTTTGTTTATCATCCGGCATACGATGATCGCCTGCCTTGAAATTATCGACAGCTGAATAACATCGCCCTGCAAAACGATTGACTTGCGTCCCTGCTATGGAACAATGAAACCAATTGATCGGTATTTTTTTGATCCAATTTCCGGTTTCAAAGGTTACCCGCCAAGAGACTGGAAATTCTTGCCCATGGGTTACCGCTATGACTCAAAAATATTTAGCCGAATTACGAAAAGCCGTTAACCAGGCTTATCTGGCCGAGGAAAAATACCTCGTCATTGAATTATCAGCGGCATTAGACAATTACGATCCGATAGCGATAGGCGATTGCGCCAGAACCCTGGTTACCGCAGTCAGGGAAAATAAATACCGGCAAACCCCGATTGAAGCGTTCCTTGAGGAGTATCAGCTTGATTCCCAAGAGGGCGTTGTTTTAATGGGGATAGCCGAAGCCTTGCTGCGTATTCCCGACAGCCGCACGCAAGACCTGTTTTTGCAGGAAAAGCTCACCGGCGCAGACTGGCAAAGTCATTTACAGCATAGCGATTCCCCGCTGGTCAATTTAGCCACCAAAGCGCTGTTATTTGCCGGGGACTTTGAAGCACATCATGGGCATGCTGTCTTCGAACAATTGCTATCCAGGATGGGTGCACCGTTAATACGCACCGCAATAAAGCAGGCCATGCAGCATCTCGCGTTGCAGTTTGTGTTTGCGGAGTCCATGCAGGAAGCCGTTCAGCGGAGCGGGCAGGATCCGGTGTTCCGCTATTCTTTCGACATGCTGGGTGAGGCGGCTATAACGCAGGCCGATTCCGAGCATTATTTCCAGGCATATCATTCGGCGATTAATACGCTGGCCGGGCACGCGGCCTCTGCCGATATTTACGCCAATCCGGGGATTTCGATCAAGTTATCGGCGCTATGCCCCCGTTACGAGCCGTTGCAGCATGTCCGTGCGGTCAAGGAATTAACCTATAAACTGCTGGCGCTGGCACAGACAGCCCGCAGCGCCAATATTGCGCTCACTGTCGATGCGGAAGAATCCGAACGCCTGGACATGTCGCTGGATATTTTTGCCGCTGTTTTTAATCATCCCGATTTATACGGCTGGCCGGGACTCGGTTTGGCCGTGCAGGCCTATCAAAAAAGAGCGCTGCCGGTCATCCGCTGGCTGGCCGGAGTGGCCGAAAGCCAACAACGGAAGATTCCGTTGCGCTTGGTCAAAGGCGCTTACTGGGACAGCGAAATAAAACGGGCGCAGGAAAACGGCCTAGCCGATTACCCGGCGTTCACTCACAAGTCGGCGACCGACTTATCCTATCTGGCCTGTGCGCAGTTTATTCTGTCCAGACCGGATGCATTTTATCCCCAGTTCGCCAGCCATAACGCGCATACCGTCGCCGCTATCCATCAATTCGGCCAGCAGCATCCGGGCTACGAATTCCAGCGTTTACACGGCATGGGCGAGAGGCTTTACCGGGAAATCATCGAAGTGCAAAACTGGCGGATTCCGTGCCGCGTTTATGCGCCGGTCGGCGATTATCATCAGCTGTTGCCTTATCTGGTCAGGCGTTTGCTGGAAAACGGCGCAAATACCTCTTTCATCAATCAGATCAGCCATCCCGATATTAGCGTCGACGAACTGGTTAGCGATCCGGTGGCGGCAGCACAAATATCGACCCATCAATCTCCAATCGTATTGCCCCGTGATTTATTCGGCGAGTGGCGGCTTAATTCCGCCGGGTTAAATTTGGCCGACCCCGAGCAACTGGAATCGGTGCAGCAAAATCTGGATGCGTTGGCGGACAAACACTGGACGGCAATGCCGTTAATAAACGGGTGTCCCTGCTCAGGTAGGGAGCGGCTTATTGTTAATCCTTACGATAACCGCTTGACGGTCGGCTCTGTGCTTTTCGCAGAACCGGCGGCTATTGCAGAGGCGTTGAGCGGAGCGTCCCAGGCATTTACCGACTGGCGGCTTTGCCCCGTCGCAAAACGCGCCGGGTATTTGAAACAGGCGGCCGATCTTCTGGAATTACATCGTTTTGAGCTGGTTTCTTTGTGCAGTCGGGAAGGCGGACGCACAATTAAAGACGCGTTGGCGGAAGTCAGGGAGGCGGTCGATTTTTGCCGCTATTATGCCCAGTCCGCGCTGGACTTGTTCGGCGAACCAATCCAGCTGCCCGGCCCTACCGGCGAGGAAAACTTACTCTATCATTACGGCCGCGGCGTCTATGTCTGCATCAGTCCGTGGAATTTCCCGATCGCCATTTTTATCGGCCAGATAGCGGCGGCGCTGGCCGCCGGTAATACGGTTATCGCCAAACCGGCCAGTCAGACCGCATTAACCGCGATGCGCTGCATCCAGTTACTGCATCAGGCCGGTATACCCGAATCGGTGTTGCAGTTTCTGCCAGTGGGCGGCAGCGTGTTTGGAGAGTATTTACTGCCCGATTCCAGAGTTGCCGGGGTTGTCTTTACCGGCTCCACCGCGACGGCGCAGTTCATTAACCTGCAATTAGCCCGGCATCATCAAGCTATTGTGCCGCTGATTGCCGAAACCGGCGGTCAGAATGTGCTGATTGCCGACAGCTCGGCATTGCTTGAACAACTGGTGCAGGATGCTATCGTCTCGGCTTTCAACAGCGCCGGTCAGCGTTGTTCGGCGTTACGGGTTTTATTCGTGCAGGAGGAAATTGCCGATAAAACGATAGCCATGCTGATCGGCGCGATGCAGGAATTAACCATCGGCAACCCCGGCGTTTATCAAACCGACATCGGCCCGATCATCGATCACGCCGCACTGTCTCCATTATCCGCACATCTGGCAGCCATGCAAAAACAGCGGCAGCTGCTTTATCAACTGCCGCTACCTGACGGTTTGGAGCAGGGCAGTTTCTTCCCTCCCAGCCTGATAGAGCTGCGGTCGTTGTCGCAACTGACCCAGGAGGTGTTCGGGCCGGTATTGCACCTGATCCGTTACCGCGAATCGGAACTTGATCAGGTCATTGCAGCAGTCAATGCGACCGGATACGGCTTGACGCTGGGCATACACAGCAGGATCGATGCGGTCATCAATACTATCCGGCAGGGCGTAAAAGTCGGCAATATTTATGTCAACCGGAATATGATCGGCGCAGTGGTCGGAGTGCAACCATTCGGCGGCACGGGGCTGT
Source organism: Methylobacter sp. (assembly GCA_030679035.1). Taxonomy (GTDB): domain Bacteria; phylum Pseudomonadota; class Gammaproteobacteria; order Methylococcales; family Methylomonadaceae; genus Methylobacter_A. Next base: position 54,305 of record JAUXTH010000142.1, read on the forward strand.
CCGGCACCGGCCCGAAAGCAGGCGGCCCCGACTATTTGCGCCGTTTCGCCATCGAGCAGACGGTCACAACAAACACCGCGGCCATAGGCGGCAATGTCGGTTTGCTCGCCCAGGATTAGCTAGTTTCCAAGCTCAAACCAATGAAGGATTAAAAAACTTCGGACATAAAAAACCGACTCATTGGTCGGCTTTTTCGAGGGACTTCATAGTGCCCAGAGGCGGAATCAATCCAGATATGGAATATAAATTTTGGGCTTTCGAATTAATTAAACACCGCATAGAGCGTTGTGAGATAACTTGTAACTAAATCATCACCTTCGACTGGAGCCCATGGTGCTTGCTCTTCAACTTTAATTGGAACAAATGGGCCGGCTTTAGCTTCAAAGAACACAGTTCCATTTTTCAGTGCAAGTACCGTGTGAAAAATACCGCAAGGAATATCAACTCCAACAGTCTCACTATCCGCCTCTAATGTTAGCTTTTGCTCAACGTTACCCGTTGAATCGAAAACTATTACGCCCAATTTACCAGCAAGGCAAATTATAGTTTCCCCCTTATTTGGGTCATTATGTTTGTGTGGCATAACATATGAGTTTGGTTCTATGGCATTTAATAATCGGTGCGTTTGAGCTTCACTATTTTCATGAAAATTGTGGTTCTTACGACGGCGTGGCAGTACCATGGCCTCCATACTAAGCTTTTTGAGCAGCTGCTGATTGATGGGAGTAATCATACGTTTTTGATCCTATCGTCCTCTGTGGATTAATTAAGATTCCAAAAGGCCGCACTATATCACTTCTCGGCATCCCACAGCGAATGCGCTCACCTTATGGATTTTAGCGGCTTAAGCACTATTCAAAATATTTGGCCAAACGATTAAGTGGCCGTCAGCTAATTTCAAACCGTGCCCCCGCCCTTCTTCCAGCGCACGAACCACTCGGTCAATTCGCGGGTATCGCCCAGACCGCAGAGGCGATGGTCAATAGCATCCTGGTTGCCCCACACCACCTCGGCCCAGTCGCCGCCAGCCACGCGTGACTCGATGTCCTTGCAGTAAAGCCCCTTGTCACGTTGGACGTAGAACCCGTACGTGCGGCAAGCCACCGGGCGGTGGGCATAGACCCGGCAGGCTCCTGCCGACCGATCCAACAGCGGGCAGACAATGGGCCGCGATGTCTGTTCGGCCAGCTCGGCGATGTCCTGGCCGATTTCCCGAAGCCGCTCCGGGGGCAGCGCGGCCAGCCCCTCCCGTAGCCAATCCCATTCCGCTGCGGTGAGCAATGGTACTTCGGCGAGTCGTCGACAACAACCATCACAACCCAAGCCGCATAGCCAATCGGAATGGTCGTCCCGGATGACTTGTACGCGTGCTTCAATATCGGCATGGAGTTGAGCGAGTGTGTTCATCTTAGTTTCTGGCCTTATTGTTTTAACGGCGCTTTGAAAAAGCCTTTTGGGGTGTTGATCTTGCCTGAATTTCACGAACACTTAGCTAAGCGACTTTTATAGCCTCAAAAGCTACTGGACTAACATAGCCCAATTTGAAACTAGGACTTTTTGTAGTGGAACTTGGTGTACAGGAAATAACCCGGACACGAAATTTAGGACATAAAAAAACCGACTCATTGGCCGGCCTTTTCAAGGAAATTCATGGTGCCCAGGGGCGGAATCGAACCGTCGACACGAGGATTTTCAGTCCTCTGCTCTACCGACTGAGCTACCTGGGCGGAACTACAAAGTGCGCCATTAGACTCGATTACGTGCCGACAGTCAATAAATAATGTTTATTACTGGGGTGGATTTGGCCCGGCCGGAGCGTTTTCTTTGCCGAACAAGTTGATAATAAAACCGAAGGCTTTTTTCACGCCCGCCCATATCCGGGGCAGCAGCCAGATCATCAGCACGACAAATCCCGCCAACGCGATTAAAAACAGCACAGGATGATTGATGCACGCCCAAACGCCGGTTATCACGATCACATCTTCGCTGATCGAGGCAATCCAGTTGCTAAAGGGTTCCGGCGAGGCGTTAATCAACACCCGACTCCCGGCTTTGGTCGCATGCGAACCTGCCGCCAGGCTTCCTCCGATGATAGCTGCGGCCAATTCAACGGCGGGATTCAGGTCGCCAACCGCTCCGGCTGCAAGCATGGCGCCGGCGGGGATGCGGATAAATGTGTGTATCGCATCCCAACCGGTATCCACGCCCGGCATTTTGTCGGCAAAAAACTCGACACAATACATGAGTCCCGCCGCAGCCATGACCATCGGGTCGGCAACTATCTGCAAGTCCGGCGGCAGGTCGATATTGCCGGTATTGGCAAGGTAACCCAGCGTAAACAACGTCGCGTACAAGTTAATGCCGCTGGCCCACGCCAGCCCCATTGTTAAGGCCAGGGTTGTTGATATTTGATCCAGTGCGTCCATTAGAGTGCCCCTTTTCTGACTGTTTTGCTCAGCGTAGCATATTTTTCTGAACCTTCGCTAAACCGACTCCAGCACATTAATATGACTCTGCCTTTATTTTTTCGCACATTATAAATTTAGACCATGTAAAATTGGCGCTATATATTAGTAATTTTAGGATGTTAACGTGAGCTTTAGAGGAACAACTATACTTTCCGTTCGCCGGGGCGACAAAGTTGTAATCGGCGGTGATGGCCAAGTCACCTTGGGCAACACGGTCATGAAAGGCAATGCCCGCAAGGTGCGCCGTTTATATCATGACAAAGTCATCGCCGGGTTTGCCGGTGCGACTGCGGACGCGTTCACCTTATTCGAGCATTTTGAAGGCAAGCTGGAAAAACACCGCGGCAATTTGACCCGCGCCGCCGTGGAAATGGCGAAAGACTGGCGAACCGACCGCGCCTTGCGCAAACTGGAAGCGTTGCTGACCATTGCCGATTCAAAAACGTCGTTGATTATTTCCGGCACCGGCGATGTGATCGAACCTGAATTCGACTTGATGGCGATCGGCTCCGGCGGCGCTTTTGCCCAGGCTGCCGCGCGCGCCTTACTGGAAAATACAGATCTTAGCGCCCGCGAAATTGTCGAACGGTCTTTAAATATTGCCGCCGATATTTGTATTTATACCAACCATAATTTGCGTATTGAAGAACTCGACGCCGAACCTAACGAGTAAACGAATGACCCAAATGACTCCCAAAGAAATTGTAAGCGAACTGGACAAGCATATTGTCGGCCAGGCCAATGCCAAGCGAGCTGTCGCCATTGCGCTGCGCGACCGCTGGCGCCGTCAACAGGTCGACCCTGCCCTGCGCGAAGAAATCACCCCTAAAAATATTTTGATGATCGGCCCCACCGGCGTCGGCAAGACTGAAATCGCCCGCCGTCTGGCGCGCCTGGCCAATGCGCCGTTCATTAAAATTGAAGCCACCAAATTTACCGAAGTCGGCTATGTCGGCCGCGATGTCGATTCCATTGTCCGCGATTTAGTCGATACCGCCGTCAAGATGACCCGCACGATAGAAATGGAAAAGGTTGAAAACAAGGCTTTCGACGCCGCCGAAGACCGGATTCTGGATATTCTGCTGCCAAGAGCAAATGGCGGCATGCTGTCCGAGACGGAAGAATCGACCCGCCAAAAAATGCGCAAGAAATTACGCGAGGGCGACCTGGACGACAAGGAAATCGAAATCGACGTGCATCTTGCACCGATGGGCGTTGAAATCATGGCGCCTCCCGGCATGGAAGAAATGACCAGCCAACTGCAAGGCATGTTTCAAAATCTGGGTTCGGGCAAAACCCGATCCCGCAAAATGAAAATCAAAAAAGCCTTGAAGGTTTTACAGGACGAGGAAGCCTCCAAACTGGTCAATGAAGATGACATCCGAGTGCGCGCAGTAGAATCTGTCGAGCAAAACGGAATCGTATTCCTGGACGAGATCGACAAGATCTGCAAACGTTCCGAGCTGGGCGGCGGCGAAGTTTCCCGCGAGGGCGTACAGCGGGATTTGTTGCCTTTGGTTGAAGGCACCACGGTCAGCACCAAGTACGGCTCGATCAAAACCGACCATATTTTGTTTATCGCCTCGGGTGCGTTCCACTTGACCAAACCGTCGGATTTAATCCCCGAGCTGCAAGGCCGTTTCCCTATCCGCGTCGAACTGGATGCACTTTCGGCCGATGATTTTGTGCGCATCCTGACCGAGCCTGATGCCTCGTTAACCGAGCAATATATTGCGTTACTGGGTACCGAAGGCGTATCGCTGTCGTTTACTGAAGATGGCATCAAGCGTATTGCCGAGTTCGGCTGGCAGGTCAATGAAACCACCGAAAATATTGGTGCCAGAAGGTTGCACACCGTTCTGGAGCGGCTGTTGGAAGACATTTCTTATAATGCCCCTGATCTTATCGGCAACAACATTGTTATCGATGCCGTTTATGTTACTGATCATTTGGCTGAGTTTGTTGAAGACGAGGATTTGAGTCGTTATATTTTGTAGCCGAGGCTTTTGATATAAAAATGGAATACGTACTAATCATTCACGAAGTCGAAGACTATGACGCGTGGAAAAAAATATTTGATGATGCTGCCCCCATTAGAAAAAGCGCGGGCGAGTTGAGCTATCAGGTTTTAAAACTGGATAACAACGCTAATAAAATCGTTCACTTTTCCAAATGGACATCACTTTCCAACGCCAAGGCATTCTTTGAATCGGACAAGTTGGTTGAAATAAGAAAGCAAGCAGGCGTTAAAGCGCCCGAATTTATTTATTTGGAACAGTTGGAAGAAGGTGTGTTGTAAATCGCGTAGTTACAAAGGGGCTCACCATGCACATTAATTACAAGTTAAACACAAACGATCTTGATGCCAATTTTTTGGAATCGGTCAAAATCATGTTTAAAGATAAAGACATTATTATTTCAATTGCCGATACAGAGGACGACGAAGATTTTGCATTGGGTAAGGCGGTAGAAGAAGGACTTTTAAGCAAATCGGTATCTCGAGAAGAGCTTGATAAAGCTTTATATGCGGATTGAAATAAAGACCAGCTTCGTCAAGGATTTAAAAACTGTCCCTAAAGATTTCAGGGAAAAAATTGCTACCCTTATTTGCACAATGGAACAAAGTTCTAATCTTTCGAACTTAACAGGCGTCAAAAAATTGAAAGGTTATCAAAATTTTTATCGCATTCAAGTTGGGGCTTATCGATTAGGTTTTGTATTAGAAGAAAATACCATTGTGCTTGTTCGGTTCTTGCACAGAAAAGAAATTTATCGATTTTTTCCATAACACTAGACCTACGAACCTACATGCGCCTAACCGCAAAACCTAGCAACACCCACCCGACTGAAATCAAGCTGCATCAGGTTTCCAACATTGTGGAAATCAGCTTTGATGACGGCAGCGTGTTTAAATTGCCGTGCGAATATCTGCGCGTTTACACGCCTTCGGCAGAAGCGGTCGGTCACGCGCCCGGACAGGAAGTTCTACAGGTCGGCAAGGAGAACATCACCATTAAGGAGATCAAGCCGATAGGTAATTATGCAATAGCCCCGGTTTTTAGCGACGGACATAACAGCGGCATTTATACTTGGGATTTACTGTATAAATTGGGCGCTGAATATCAGACTTTATGGGCTGACTATCTTCATAATTTGGAAGCTGCCGGATATAAACGCAAAGAGCCGACACAAAACTAACTTTATTTTCGCAACGCTGGAGCGTTGCCGGATGCATTCCCACGCCGGAGCGTGGGAACGATATATTAATCACAAACAGGCACAACAAATGACCACCAACACCACCCACTTCGGATTTAAACAAGTAGCCACAGAAGACAAGGTCAATCTGGTACGCGGCGTATTCGATTCCGTTGCCGGACAATACGACATCATGAACGACCTGATGTCCTTGGGCATCCACCGCATCTGGAAACGCGTTGCGGTGCAGCTTAGCAATGTTCGTAAAGGCGATCAGATACTTGACCTAGCTGGCGGCACCGGCGATTTAACCACGTTGTTCGAAAAACGCGTCGGTGCGGAAGGCCAAATAGTGTTGGCTGATATTAATTCGGAAATGCTGCGCACCGGACGCGACCGGCTGATCGACAGAGGATTGGTCGGCAATATTCGTTATGCGCAAGTCAATGCCGAATGCCTGCCTTTTGAAGACAATACTTTTGACTGCGTGTGCATCGCTTTTGGCTTGCGTAATGTCACCGACAAGGATGCCGCGTTGCGCTCCATGTACCGCGTCCTGAAACCCGGCGGTCGGGTCATCGTGCTGGAATTTTCGCATCCGGTCGATAAAATCACCGAAAAAGTCTACGATTTTTATTCGTTCAAGCTGCTGCCCAAGATAGGCAAAATTGTCGCCAAAGATGAAGACAGCTATCGTTACCTTGCCGAATCGATCCGCATGCATCCCAAACAGGATGAGCTGAAAAAAATGATGGAGAACGCCGGTCTCGAACGTTGCGAATACTTCAACATGACGCAAGGCATCGTCGCCGTTCACAGAGGTTATAAAATCTAGCATGGCCATCAAACCCTTGCTGATTGGCGCACTGGAAGCCGCGCTTAATCAATATCTTGCATTGGATCAGGACAGCGGCTATTTCTTGACCCCGCTGGCGGGCAAAGTCATTGCCGTTAATGTTCAGCCGTTTGATGAAACCATTTACCTGTGCCCTACGACCGATTCCATTCAGTGCCTGGATCAGTTTCCCAACCAAGCTGACACCCGCCTGACCGGCTCGGTTTGGGCATTGGGATTGATGGGACTCAGCTCAACGCCGATGCGCTCGGTTTTCTCGGGCGAGGTGAAGATAGAAGGCGATATGCAAACCGGCCGCAAGTTCCAGGAACTGTTCGCCAAACTGGACATTGATCTCGAAGAAAAACTGTCGCAGTTCACCGGCGACATTATTGCGCACAAAGTCGCTAATTTTTTCCGTGCCGGGCAAAGCTGGAGTAAAGATTCGGTTGAGACCTTCAGACTGAATGCCGCAGAATTCTTGCAGGAAGAAACCCGCGACTTGCCGTCAGCGCCTGAAGTGGATATTTATTATGCCCAGGTCGATGAATTGCGTACCGATTTTGACCGTCTGCAAAGCAGGATTGAACGCCTAAAAAATACGTTGCAAAATAAATTTTAATTTTTCACCACGAAGGCACGAAGTTCACGAAGAAAAAACCAAGCTAAAAACTTCGTGTCCTTCGTGCCTTCGTGGTGAATTTAGTTGATGGGTTTAAAAACACTGCCCACCCTACAAACAAAGGTAACCCGTGATCCACCCTAAATTATTATTGCGCCTGATCCATATCAACTGGGTTCTGGTCTTTCACGGCCTGGACGAAATCGTTTTAAAAACCCATTTATTCCGACCTGTTCGTTATTTAGCGGTTTTCTCCCCCAACTACTGGCTTAGAAACTCATCAGACTCTCGCGGCGTCAGAATCAGGCGCGCGCTGGAAGATTTGGGGCCTATTTATGTCAAATTCGGCCAGGCCTTATCCACCCGCAAAGACCTGTTGCCCGAGGACATCGCCGACGAACTGGTCAAGCTGCAAGACCGCGTTCCGCCTTTTGGCAATGACATTGCCCGCAGCATCATTGAAAAAGAACTCGGCATGCCGATTAGCGAGGCGTTTGCCGAGTTTGATGCGGAGCCGCTGGCCTCGGCGTCAGTCGCTCAAGTCCATACCGCCGTCCTGCACAGCGGCGAAAGCGTGGTCGTTAAAGTTCTGCGTCCCGACATTGAAAAACGCATCCGCTCGGACATAGGACTGCTCTACGAACTGGCCCGTTTTGCCGAGCGCTTCTGGGCTGACGCTAAAAGATTACGCCCCGTTGATGTCGTTGCCGAATTTGAACGAACCACGCTGGATGAGCTCGACCTGGTCAGGGAAGCGGCCAATGCCGCCAAATTGCGCCGCAACTTCGAGAATTCCGACATCATCTATATACCGGAAATCCACTGGCCCTTAACGCGCCAGAAAGTGATGGTCATGGAACGAATCCACGGCATACCGGTCGGCGAAATCGAGCAGCTCAGAGCGGGCGGCGCTGATTTCAAATTGCTTGCCGAGCGTGGCGTGGAAATCTTTTTCACCCAGGTGTTCCGGGACAATTTTTTTCATGCCGACATGCATCCCGGCAATATTTTCGTCGATCTGCCGGCCAAATATATCGCCGTTGATTTCGGCATCGTCGGCACCTTGTCATTGTCCGACCAGCGCTACCTGGCGGAAAACTTTCTGGCCTTTTTCAATCGCGATTATCGCAAAGTGGCCGAAATGCATGTTGAATCCGGCTGGGTTTCTGAATCGACACGGATAGAAGAGTTTGAATCCGCGATACGCACTGTTTGCGAACCAATCTTTGAAAAACCGCTGAAAGACATTTCTTTCGGCCAATTGTTGCTGCGCTTATTCCAGACTGCGCGCCGTTTCGACATGCACGTCCAGCCGCAACTGGTGCTGCTGCAAAAAACCCTGCTCAATATCGAAGGCTTGGGGCGACAGCTGTATCCCGATCTGGACTTGTGGCAGACCGCCAAGCCGTTTCTTGAGAAATGGTTTCATCAGCGCGTCGGCCCTAAAGCCAAAATCGACAGAATCATCAAACAGTTTCCCGAATTTGCCGAGCAATTTCCCGAGATTCCTTCGCTGATTTACAAAGCGCTGGACAATGCCGCGAACGCCAAGCAGCAAGCAGAAATGCAAAACAAGGAATTGATACTGTTGCGTCGGCAAATGGCTAGAAATCACCGCAGAACTGTCTGGGCGATGCTGATCAGCGCGGCGTTCATCAGTGCGGCTGTGCTGTTTCAATAAAGGTAACTGCTCAACAGCATTTAAAAATGGAACACGGATGACACGGATTTAACTGATAATCACGGATAAAAAAATCCGTTTAAATCCGTCTAATCTGTGTCATCCGTGTTCTATCAATAATAGAAGGTGCAAAAATGGTAACACTGGAAACGCCGATCTGTGATTTCGGCAAAAAAGCCATCGATTTTGAATTGACCGGCGTTGACGGTCGAACCTGGACACTGCAACAGTGCATGGGCGAAAAGGGCCTGTTGGTGATGTTCATCTGTAACCATTGCCCGTATGTCAAAGCCGTGCAAGACCGGATAGTCAGGGATGCACGGGGACTTAAAGCCCTAGGGGTTGAAACAGTCGCAATCATGCCCAATGATACGGTTGGATACCCTGCCGATTCTTTCGACAACATGAAAAAGCTGTCCGAGCAGTTAGGTTTCAGCTTCCCTTATTTACTGGATGAAACCCAGCAGGTCGCCAAGGCTTACGGCGCCATCTGTACGCCGGACTTTTTTGGCTATAATGCCGACTATGAACTGCAATACCGCGGACGGCTGGATGCCAGCCGTAAGGAAACCGCACCGGAAGGCACCAAGCGGGAATTATTTGAAGCGATGAAGCTGATTGCCGAAACCGGCCGCGGCCCCAAAGAGCAAATCAACAGTATCGGCTGCTCGATCAAATGGAAGTAAGATTAACCAAACAGGCATTGTCCACGAAAGGCACGAAAACCAAAAGTAGGCGCCTCTAGGCGACACGAAAATTTTATATTTTTCGTAACTACTCGCGTAGGCAAAGCCTGTCTTGAATTGTCCAAAGCCAGCTTTGGACTCCAGAAAATGTGGATGCCGGAGTTCAAAGCTAGCTTTGAACAATCAGTACGTTTGTACGAAAGTGGCTGGGGTAGTTGCTATTTTTCGTGCCTTTCGTGGACAAACTGCTTTTTTTAGAATTAAACAATCAACCCACAACAATGAGAGCGTAATATGTCAATTAAGAGAATGGTAGATCTGGACTTGTCAGGCAAACGGGTGTTAATCCGTCAGGATCTGAATGTACCGGTAAAAAACGGCAAAGTGACCAGCGACATTCGTATCCAGGCCAGCGTACCGACCATTGAAAAAGCCCTGGCAGCGGGCGCTGCGGTCATGTTGATGTCGCATCTGGGTCGCCCTGTCGAAGGCCAATACGACGAAGAGTCTTCGTTGAAACCGGTCGCCGAACGTTTAGCCGAGTTACTGGGCAAGCCGGTCAGACTGGAAAAGAACTGGATCGACGGCATCACCATCCAGCCGGGCGAAGTGGTGCTGTGCGAGAACGTGCGCTTTAATGCCGGCGAAGGCAAAAACGATGATGCGCTGGGTAAAAAAATGGCGGCTCTTTGCGACATCTTCGTGATGGATGCTTTCGGCACCGCACACCGGGCGCAGTCATCAACCCACAGCGTGGCTAAATTTGCCCCGATTGCCTGTGCGGGTCCGTTGTTAGCCAGCGAACTGGATGCACTGGGCAAAGCTTTGGAAACACCCGCCAAACCGCTGGTCGCGATTGTCGGCGGTTCTAAAGTGTCCACCAAATTGACAGTGTTAAAATCCCTGTCGGAAAAAGTCGATCAGTTAATCGTCGGCGGCGGTATTGCCAATACATTTATTGCTGCCATGGGTTTCCCTGTCGGCAAATCGCTGTACGAAGCCGATCTGCTGGATGAAGCCAAACGATTGATCGCCGCCGCCAAAAGCAACGGTTCCGACATCCCCATCCCTGTTGACGTGGTTTGCGCCAAGGAGTTTTCCGAAACCGCCGTCGCTACCGTTAAAAAAGTCGCCGATGTCGAAGCGGATGACATGATTATGGATATCGGCCCTGAAACCGCAAAACAGTACGCCGAGATATTAAAAACCGCCGGCACCATCGTCTGGAACGGCCCGGTCGGTGTATTTGAATTCGACCAATTCGGCAACGGCACCAAAGCACTGGCAACCGCGATAGCCGAAAGCCCTGCTTTCTCGATTGCAGGCGGCGGCGATACCTTGGCGGCTATCGACAAATACGGCATTAACGATGACGTGTCTTACACCTCGACCGGCGGCGGTGCATTCCTTGAATTTCTTGAAGGCAAAGAACTTCCGGCTGTTTCTGTGTTAAAATCACGCAGTTAAGAAAAATTGGTACCTATTCAGTAGTTAGAAAAAATAGAACGCTGATGACGCAGATGATTATGATTGAATAAGATTTTTGGGATTAGCCTAGAAAAACTAGTTAATCGCCGTTTTAAAATTATCTGCGCTGATCATAACCATCTGCGTCATCTGCGTTCCATCCTAATTTAATAACTGAATAGCTACGAAAACCAACCCACTACGCATCAGGATTAAAAATGGCCAGAGTTACTATCGAAGATTGTTTGGAACATGTTGAAAACCGTTTCAAACTGGTTTTATTAGCCAGCACCCGAGCGCGCCAACTGAGCCACGGTGCGACTGAATTTGTCCCACGCGGCAAAGACAAAGATACGGTTGTCGCATTACGCGAAATTGCAGCAGGTCATGTCACACCTGAAAACGTCGCGCTGCTTCACCGTGTCGGCGAAGCGCATGAGCACCAACATAACCCGATATTCTGATTTGTAGCCTATGCTGGAAATAGTCGACACGATCGAGCTGGAACGCCCTCAGGACAAACTGATCCGGCGTTTATGCACGACCTTGTCCGGCTATCTGGATCAAACCCAAATTGACCAATGCGTCCATGCCTATGAGGTTGGCGCGGCCGCTCATGCCGGGCAATTTCGTAAAAGCGGCGAAGCCTATATTTGCCACCCTGTCTCTGTCGCGATCAGCCTTGCTGAAATGCGCATGGACGCCAACGGCATCATGGCCGCCATACTCCATGATGTTATTGAAGATACCCTGGTCAGTAAAAAAGAACTGACCGATCAGTTCGGCGCAGAAGTCGCTGATCTGGTCGACGGGGTTACCAAATTAACCAAAATCGACAGTAAATCTCACGCCGAAACGCAAGCGGAAAATGTCCGCAAAATGTTTCTGGCTATGGCCAAGGATTTACGCGTCATCATCGTCAAACTGGCAGACCGTCTGCACAACATGCAGACACTCGGTTCCATGCCGTATGAAAAAAAGCGCCGCATCGCCCGTGAAACCCTGGACATTTACGCCCCGATCGCCAATCGCCTGGGCATGAATAGTATCCGGCTAAAGCTCGAAGCGCTGAGTTTTGAGGCGATGTTCCCGATGCGGCATACGGTGCTAAACAATGCGGTAAAAAAAGCGCGGGGCAACCGCCGCAAAATTGTCGACATCATAGAAAGCACGATCAAAAACCGTTTGGAACAAGCCGCTATAAATTGCGACGTGGCCGGACGGGAAAAAAATCTTTACAGTATTTATAAAAAAATGCTCAATAAAAAGATTTCCCTGGCCGATGTTTTTGATGTCTATGCATTCAGGATTTTTTGCGATGATGTCGATACCTGCTACCGCGTACTGGGGGTCATGCATAACCTGTACAAGCCGATACCAGGACGTTTTAAAGATTACATCGCCCTGCCCAAAGCCAACGGTTACCAATCCCTGCACTCCATATTAATGGGGCCTTACGGCGTGCCCATTGAGATTCAGATCAGGACGCATGAAATGCACCGTATGTCGGAATCCGGCATCGCCGCGCACTGGCTTTATAAGTCCGACGACGATAAAACCGAATCATTCCAGGATCGCGCCAACGAGTGGCTGAGGGATTTGCTGGAAATCCAAAAATCCGCCGGGGATTCGCTGGAATTTATCGACAATCTGAAGGTGGATCTGTTCCCGCAGGAAGTCTTCGTGTTCACCCCGCAGGGTGCCATTATCAAGCTGCCGCGCGGCGCAACCATTATTGATTTTGCCTACGCGGTGCATACCGACCTGGGCAATGCCTGCGTTTCGGCCAGAATCGACAAGCAGTTGGTGCCGCTGCAAACCAAGCTGGAAAACGGCGTCACCGTCGAAGTCATTACCGCTACGTGGGCCCGGCCCAACCCGCTTTGGCTCAACTATGTGATTACCGCCAAAGCCCGCTCCGGCATTCGCAACTATCTGAAGCATTTTAAACAGCAGGAAGCCATTAGCCTGGGCCGCCGCTTGCTGGAAAAAGAACTGCAAACCCTGCATTTGCATCTGGAAAACATCGACGAAAGCAAAATACAAGCCTTGCTCCAGGTCATATCCAAACAATCATTGGATGAATTGCTTGAAGACATCGGCTTGGGCAACACAATGCCGTTCTTGATCGCCAAACGCATCGCCCAGGATGATATTAACGCCACCATCAAACTGGATGACAGCGACCAAGCCCAAAAAAATCCGCTTATCATAAAAGGCACGGAGGGCATGGTCATTACCTTGGCAAAATGTTGCAGGCCGATTCCGGGCGATTCGATCATCGGCTACTTCAACCCCGGCAAAGGCATCGTCGTGCATCATCACGAATGCCGCAACAGCAGTCTCGTCAGGAAAAAACAAACCAACTGGCTGGATGTTGAATGGAGTTCGGACGCCGCCGGCGACTTCCCCGTTGAAATCCGCATAGAAGTACTCAATCAGCGCGGCTCACTGGCAACCATCGCCTCGACTATTTCCGAACTCAATTCCAATATTGAGAACGTCACCGTCGTCGATCAGGATGACCGCATTTGCGTCGATTTAATCACCTTGACCGTCAAGGACCGAGTGCATCTGGCCAAAATCATGCGCCGCCTGAAAGAGTTATCGATAGTATTAAAACTTACTCGCGTTAAAGCCTAAAGGATCAACCATGACCAGACAATTCATCCAGTCAGATAAAGCGCCTAAAGCCATCGGCACCTATTCGCAAGCGGTCAGGGTTGATCGCACGGTTTATCTTTCAGGACAAATACCGTTGGTGCCTGAAACGATGACCATCATCGAAGGCGACATTACTGCGCAAATCACCCAGGTGTTCGATAACCTGCAAGCGGTTGCAACCGCTGCGGGCGGCGATTTCTCGGACATCGTCAAGCTGAATGTTTTTTTGACCGATTTATCGCACTTCCCGATAGTCAACGAAATCATGGGCCGTTATTTCCATCCTCCCTACCCCGCCCGCGCCGCTATCGGCGTCGCCGCGTTGCCTAAAGCCGCCGATGTGGAAATGGATGCGATCATGGTTATAAAGCCGCAGGAATATCCGGCTTCTTGAATGGAACACGGATGACACTGATAAGACGGATTTAAACGGATAAGCCTTAAAGCCAATGAACACCGTCCACGAGAATCGATGTGTATCTAACGGTGCGCCGGTTCCAACTCCGTTTTATCCGTGCTTATCAATCAAATCCGTGCCATCCGTGTTCTATCTTTATAACTACCAAGCCGCATGAACCTCCTGAATCAACCGGTCGGCATATTGACTGGAATAGGCGCTCAAACCGCAAACCGATTGCAAAAACTCGGCCTTTGGGTTATTCAGGATTTGATTTTCCACCTGCCGCTACGTTACGAAGACCGAACCCGCGTTTACCCAATCGGCTCGCTAAAACCGGGCATGACTGCGCTGATCAGCGGCACGGTTGAATTTATCGACGTTTTACCCCGAGGCCGAAAAAGCTTGGTTTGCCACATCAGCGACGGCACAGGCTTTATCAACCTGAAGTTCTTCCACTTTACCGCCAACCAGCACAACACGCTGAAACCCGGCACACTAATCAGCTGTTTTGCCGAAGTGCGCTACGGTTATGCGGGACTGGAAATGGTTCATCCTGACTACAAAGTCATCGCCACCCCTGACGCCTGCATTACGGAAACGCGTTTGACCCCGGTTTACCCGCTAACCGAAGGCCTCAGCCAGAATGTTATACGCAAGGCGGTCAGACAGGCTTTAGACCTATGCAACCAGCAGCCCGAACTGCTAACCGATTGGATACCCGAATCGATCTTAAAGCAATACCATTACCCTGCCCTCGCAGATGCGATTCAAACCCTGCATGCGCCGGATGAATCGGTGTCTACCATCGCCTTGCAAAACGGCAGCGTACCCGCGCTAAAGCGGCTGGCTTTTGAAGAACTACTTGCACACTATTTAGTCTTAAGAATAACCCGAAATAAAACCAAAGCTTGGCAAGCCCCCTCTTTTCCTGAAACGGCAACGAGTAACACCGCCACAAGGCATTTCATCCGCTCCCTGCCGTTCAAACTGACCGGCGCGCAGCAACGGGTCATATCAGAAATTGAAGCCGACTGCCGCAAACAACACCCGATGATGCGCTTGGTGCAAGGCGATGTCGGCTCCGGTAAAACCATAGTCTCCGCTTACGCGGCGTTACTGGCGTTAACGGCGGGCTATCAGGTTGCGGTGATGGCCCCAACTGAATTATTGGCGGAACAACATAAGCGCAATTTCAGCGACTGGTTTGACGGCTTCGAGACCCACGTGGTGTACTTAACCGGACAGCTCAAAGGCAACGCCAGGAAAGAAGCCCTACAAGCACTGGAAGACGGCACGGCCAATATTATCATCGGCACTCATGCCTTGTTTCAGGACGCCGTGAACTTCCATCGCCTCGGCCTGATTATTATCGATGAACAGCACCGTTTCGGCGTACATCAGCGGCTGGCGCTAAGAGAAAAAGGTCAGCAAGACAATATCAGACCGCACCAGTTAGTGATGACCGCCACGCCGATTCCCCGCACTCTGGCCATGCTGCAATATTCCGATCTGGACATATCCATTATCGACGAACTGCCGCCGGGCAGAAAACCGATCGTCACCAGCGTGATTCCCGCCGAACGACGCGCCGATGTGATCGACCGGATTAACAACTGGGTCGGCAAAAAAAAGCAGGTCTATTGGGTCTGCACACTGATTGAAGAATCGGAAGTTTTGCAGTGCGAGGCGGCGGAAAAAACCGCAGAAACGCTGACCCAGGCCTTGCCGGATGTACGCGTTGCACTGATACACGGACGCATGAAATCAGCCGAAAAAGACGCCGTCATGCAGGACTTTAAAAATCACCGGATTGATTTACTGGTCGCCACCACCGTCATTGAAGTCGGCGTCGATGTGCCCAATGCCGGATTAATGATTATCGAAAACCCGGAACGCTTAGGGCTTTCCCAGCTGCATCAATTGCGCGGCCGGGTCGGTCGCGGCAATGACGACAGCTATTGCCTGCTGATGTATCAAGCGCCTTTGTCCGATACCGCCCGCCATCGTCTTGGAGTTTTACGGGACAGTAACGACGGCTTTGTCATTGCCGAAAAAGATCTTGAACTGCGCGGCCCCGGCGAAGTCATGGGCACCCGGCAGACAGGACAAATGCACTTTAAAATTGCCGATTTGGCCAGGGATTCCGCTTTGCTGGAAACCGTTCAACAAATCGGCGACGATTTTTTCACTCAAGCGCCCCAGGCCATACAACCCTTGTGTGACCGCTGGCTGGGCGCATCCACCGAATATTCCGAGGTTTAACCCGTTGCCCAACAAAAGCTTTTTATTTAACCGGGAACCCTTATGGGTAGAAAACCGCTCAGGCACCCGTCACACTCTGCCCGAAAACGTCCAGTCATGGACCTATGAGCCGGGATCGCTGACCCAACGTCTGCGCGATTATTACGGCGATGCCGTTGGCGTCAAAATCCTGCTACAGCAATGGAACACGCCATTCTTAAGCGAACTCAGACTGCTTAAATTGCACGAAAACAAGTACAGCCTGATTCGTGAAGTTTTGCTCCACGCCGACGGCAAGCCGCTGATTTTAGCCAGAACCATCATCCCTGCAAAAACCATCAAAGTGGCTAAAAGCAACCTGGCTCATCTAGGCAGCCGTCCGCTCGGGGAAGTGATTTTCTCCTATCCGAAACTGGAACGTATTGAAATGGATGTCACTTTGATTAACCCGCCGACCTGGACACAAACTGCGATAGCTGAAGCCCATATCGACCAGCCGATCTGGGGCAGAAGAACCGTCTACGCCATTGCGCAACGGCAAATGCTGGTGAGTGAGTTTTTTTTACCGGGGAGTTTGGAAATTTTTTAGGTTGGATATACCTGCCATAACGCCATATATAAAGCTTGGACATCATACCGTCAGCATTCAAAAGCACGCTGCGAGCGCCCTAACATAGCGGATTACCCTCTTAAATTTATTGCCTGGACCTAAATGTCACTAAGTGATTATACGAATAGAAATTAGCTGCCAAAGAGTAAATAATCGAACCTCCCGCGTATGTTTATTTTTTAATAATTTTACTATCTTTAAGGAGGTAGAAGATGAATACAAAAATATATTTCTCTTTCAGCAGTATCGCTTTGTTCATTTTGTTGAGCAGCGATGTTATGGCTTTCGATTTTCCTTCTACAACACTACCAGGTACGGGAGGTGGTGCCAGCAGCACTCCAGCGGATGTAGTGATATTCACTTGCGCAAATGCAAATACAGGAACCAATACTTCCAGTAATTCTTCATGTTCTAGTTCAGGCAGCTCAAGCAGCAGTTGCAGTTCCGCCACTACCCCTACCTCTAGTCAAAGCTCAGTTAAGGCGTGGGAAATGACGGGGAATCATTCCGGCATTAAAACTGTATTAAATGATCCTAATACCACTTGCTCTGAGGCTGTACAGGCTGTAGGAGCTGCCAATTGCAATACATCTGGGGGAGACATTCTAACCATATATACTTGTAGAATTTAATACTTTGCGTATTTAAAGTCCTTGAAAGTGGATACCGATGTATCCGCTTTCAACGTTTTTCTGGTTTAACAATTGGTTTCTATGCTTCTTATGCAGACGCATGGATAAAACAGTCTATCCCTGAAGACCAGAATAAACCCGTTCAAACGACAGTAAGAACTGGCGTTACCGCCTTTTCAACAAAAGGCTCTCCTCAGCAAAACCGAAGGGCTCAGGACAGGCTTGAGTCGTCTATTTATTCCCGCCTAAGCCGCATTCGCTATAACAATAGCCCGTTTCGGGGCCGGCAAGCCTTCGCAAGTCAGTTGCGGATTTTCTGCATCCAAAAAATCTTTCAGCGAATGAAAAGTCATCCATTCTGTGGTTCGCTGCTCTTCAATGCTGGTTACGGTGACATCGACCAGGCGGATATTTTTAAAACCGCAGCGTTTTAACCAGCTAATCAGAGTGTCACAGCTGGGTAGGAACCAGACGTTGCGCATTCTGGCGTAACGGTCTTCCGGCAATAATACTTGCCCCAAGCCACCGTCGATAATCAGGGTTTCCAACACCAGTTCGCCGCCCGGTTGCAGGCAGTCTCTTAATTCCATTAGATGTTCGATAGGCGAACGACGATGGTACAGCACGCCCATCGAAAATACCGTATCGAATGCCTTAAGGCCATAAGGCATGTCTTCTATACCCATCGGCAAAACGTAAACCGGCGCTTCACCATACAATTTCCTGACCAGCTGAAACTGCATTACATTGAGCATCATGGGGTCGACGCCGACCACTGTTTTTGCGCCGGCGCCGTGCATGCGCCAGCAATGATAGCCGTTGCCGCAACCGACATCCAAAACCAGCCGGTGTTCCAGCGGCGCGATATGATCTTTCAGCCGGTTCCACTTCCAGTCCGAGCGCCATTCGGTGTCTATGTGGATGCCGAACAAGTTGTACGGACCTTTACGCCAGGGATGCAGGGCTTTTAACTGGCTTTGTAGGGGCGACTTTATTCGCCCTGGGCGAATAAAGTCGCCTCCACAATACTCGTCCGGCAGCTCATCCGCTCTGCCTATTTGCACCGTATCAGTATCCAGCACACGATGTACGGTAGGTATGTGCGGCACGCTATCGATCAGCGCCTGCCATTCCGCCAAATTGCCATGTCTGGTTGGGTCAAAGCCCTGCTCCAGCTGCTGCGGCAGAATTTTGGCCCAGGCCTCGGCCTTGGCATCGATCAGCGCATTGTATAAGGGTTGGTAATCGATCATTTCAGCGCGATGATCGAGGCAAAATTGAAGTATTGAAACCAGACTTCGGCGCTGCTGAAACCGACTTGCTGCAAGCGGTTTTGATGTTGGGCAAAGGTTTCAGGAATCAACACATTTTCCAGGGCTGTGCGTTTTTGGCTGATTTCAAGATCGCTATAGCCTTGTGCCTTTTTAAAGGCGTGATGCATTTGCGTCTGCAATTCCTGCTGCCGGTCATCATCAAATTTGAGTTTTTCGGACAGGATTAGAATGCCGCCGGGCAACAGTCCTTGATAGATTTTTTGCAAAAAATCGAGCCGGTCTTCCAGCGGGATAAACTGTAGCGTGAAATTTAAAACCACCACCGAGGCATTTTCAATCGCAACCTCACGAATGTCTGCGCACAGCACCTCGACCGCAACCGGCGCTTGGTCTTTTTGTAATATTTCCTGAAAACGCGTCACCATCGCCGGGGAATTATCGACGGCAATGATGCGGCAGTTTTCGGCTTCAATCTGGTGGCGCATGGACAAGGTCGCGGCACCCAAAGAGCAGCCCAGATCGTAGCAAACGCTATGCTCGCAGGCAAAGCGTCCGGCCAAAAGCCCTATCGCGGAAATAATTGCGTTATAACCGGGAACAGAGCGTTGAATCATATCAGGGAAGACGCCGGCTACGGTTTCGTCGAATTTAAACGCGCCGACTTCGCCAATTGGACTGGCGTAAATGGAGTCTTTCGGGAAGTTCATGACTTAACAAACAAAAAACGCGCTGGGCGGGACAGCCGGAGAAAGCAAAAGGGCGACCGACCGGTCGCCCCTACATCTGGTTTTTTCAATGAATCAGGAATTCGCCGCCGGTTTTGCCGCCAATGCTTCAGCATTGCGTTTAACCAGTCCGTCAATAACTGCGTTTAACGAACCCTTGGTTTGAACTTCATTACTGAAGGTGGTGCGGTAGTTGGTTACCAGACTCACACCTTCAATCATAATGTCGTAGGCTTTCCATTCGCCACCCGCCAACAGCATCCGGTAATTTACGCCGATAGGCTGAATGCCGGGTTGTAACACTTCGGTTTTCACAATAACTTTTGTCGCGCCGTCTTCCATTTCAAGAGGCAGGAAACGAACAGACCAGTCATTAAATTCCACAAAAGCACGGGAATAGGTTCTTACCAACAGTGTTTGGAACTCATGCTTAAAACGCTCCCGCTCATCAACAGTCGCTGTTTTCCAGATTTTCCCCAGGACTAATTCCGAGATTCTGTCGAAATCAGTATGCGGATAAATAACTTCGTTAACGAATTGTGTAATCTTGGCGAAATCCTTGGTAAAAGATTTATCCTGCAACCTTTCCTGCAATTGCGCCGAAGCCACCTGTATCGCCTGTTGCGGAGGCAACAAATCAGCCGCAATCACCTTAGCTACAGGCATTGATCCCATTAACACAGCAATTAAACCAAATATTGCAACTTGTTTTGCTTTCATAAAAAACCTCTAAAATTAAACCGGTACATGCTTTGTATCTTCAAATATCAGTGTGCTAATTTCCCTGATACAATAAACCGCATAAAAGCCAAGCCTTAATGACTTAGAGCAGTAATTTGATTATTCCCAACCCTTAGAGCTAAGGATAAGATGACATATAATAACATCAATTTTCCTCAAACACGCATGAGAAGAATGCGTTATAACGATTTTTCCCGTCGTTTAATGCGCGAAAACCGCCTGTCTGTTGACGACCTGATTTACCCGATGTTTGTCACCGAAGGCTCGAACCAACGGCAAGCCATCTCATCCATGCCGGGAGTGGAACGACTCTCCCTGGATTTACTGTTAGAAGAAGCGCATCAGCTCTATGATCTGGGCATCCCTGCGATAGCGTTGTTCCCGGTGACGTCTGCCGATAAAAAATCGGAACATGCAGCCGAAGCCTATAACCCTGATGGCCTGACTCAGCGTAGCGTAAGGGCTTTAAAAAAAGCCGTTCCCGAATTGGGCATTATTACCGATGTGGCGCTGGATCCTTTCACTACCCACGGACAGGATGGCTTGGTCAATTCCGATGGCTACGTGATGAATGATGAAACCATCGCCGTATTGGTTAAGCAGGCGCTGTCTCATGCCGAAGCCGGAGCCGATATTGTCGCGCCGTCGGACATGATGGACGGTCGCATCGGCGCGATAAGACAGGCGCTGGAATCGGAAAACCATATCAACACACTGATACTCGCTTATTCCGCCAAATATGCCTCCAGCTTTTACGGCCCGTTCCGGGATGCGGTGGGGTCCGCAGGGATGTTAGGAAAGGGCAACAAATACAGCTATCAAATGGACCCGGCCAATTCGGATGAGGCCTTACGCGAAATACAGCTGGATTTGCTGGAAGGCGCGGATATGGTTATGGTCAAGCCCGGCATGCCCTATCTGGATATTATCCGCCGGGTAAAAGACCAGTACGGCGTACCGACATTTGCCTACCAGGTCAGCGGAGAATACGCTATGCTCAAAGCCGCCTCTATGAACGGCTGGCTGGATGAAAAACAAGTCGTGCTGGAATCTCTGCTGGCCTTTAAACGGGCCGGTAGCGATGCGATCCTGACCTATTACGCCAAAGATGTAGCCATGTGGCTGCAAGAATAACAATAACTAAAGCGGAGCCTATTTCATGTCAGAAGATATCCAAATCACCGAGAAAAGAAGATTTCATATTGAGGAAGCCATTTTGGTTTTGCTGCTGATCCTGTCGCTGGTCGGCATCGGCATCATGGACTTTTCTCCCGCCGACGGTTACGGCTATTGGCTTATTATGATGCTGCTGTTCGGCCTGTTTGCGATGATTATCGGTTGGGCTCAATCCAAGCACCGTAGCGACGATTTCAAGATTATCCTGCGCGAACAATCGATGCACTGGACGACATCGCTGCTGGTAGTTGGCGGGGCATTTTTAATCCATCAGTCTGGACGGATAGCAGAAGAAGATGCAGGTCTGATTATCCTGCTGATCTTATCGCTTTCGACGATACTAGACGGCCTGCGCGTAGGCTGGCGCTTTAGCCTGGTTGGTCTGTTCCTGGGCGTTGCTGCTGTTATTTCGGTCTATACCCCGCATTTTCTCTGGATAGAGCTGGGCATCGCCATTTTGATTGTTGCGGTGACCATTGCATGGGAATTATGGACGGAGAGAAAAGCACAATTATGACTTTAATTGATCGCTATGCCGTGTTTGGGCATCCTATTAAACACAGCAAATCTCCGCGCATTCATCGGCTTTTTGCCGAACAAACCGCGCAATCACTTGAATATACTGCTAAAGACGTCCCTGCCGAACAGTTCCAGGCAGCCGTTGCGACATTTTTTACTGAAGGCGGCAAGGGGCTAAATTGCACCGTGCCGCTCAAAGAACTCGCCTGGAACTACGCCGACCATAAAACCGAGCGCGCCCAACTGAGCAAAGCCGTCAACACGCTCGCGCTCCAGCCGGACGGCTCCATATTGGGCGACAACACCGATGGCATCGGCCTGGTAACCGACTTGACCGCCAATTATCGCATCGCTTTATCGGGCATCCGAATATTGCTTTTGGGGGCAGGCGGAGCCAGCCGGGGCATCATACTGCCAATACTTGAGCAATCCCCGCAAACCCTGGTTATCGCCAACCGCACCGTGGACAAAGCCGTCAAGCTGGCAGCAGAATTTCACGGCAAAGGACCCATTGCCGGTTGCGGCTTTGATGATTTAAATGATCGGCAGTTCGACTTGATATTAAACGCGACCTCAGCCAGCTTGAGCGGCCAGTTACCGCCATTGCCGTCCGGTTTACTGGCTGAAAACGGCAACTGTTACGACCTCGCCTACGGCAACGAACCGACGGCTTTTGTGCGCTGGGGTTTGGAAAATCACGCGGCAAAAAGCCTGGATGGACTGGGCATGCTGGTTGAGCAGGCGGCGGAAGCTTTTTTTATCTGGCGGGGAGTTCGACCCAAAACCAGGCCTGTTATTGAGATGTTGAATTCAGAAAGGCGGCTTTAAAGCGAAACACCACGAAAACACGAAGAGCACGAAGTTTTTAGCTTTGCTTTTCTCCGTGTCCTTCGTGCCTTCGTGGTGATGCTCCTTTTGGCCGTTTTTTTGTGGTTTTACGTGTTATTGAGCAGTTACATTTTCATTGCTTAAATACTCATTTTTCAACTGAATATACTGCTTGGACGAATATTCCAGAAATTCCTTTTCGGATTCCTTTAAAGGCCTAGCCTGTTTGGCAGGCACGCCCACATAAAGATAGCCGCTTTCCAGTTTTTTCCCCGGAGGAACCAGTGCTCCCGCACCCAGCATCACATAATCTTCAAGCACGGCGCCGTCCATGATAATCGCGCCTATCCCGATCAGGCAATAATCACCCACGGTGCAGGCATGGACCACCGCCCGATGCCCGATAGTAACGCCCTTGCCGATGGTTAACGGATAGCCTTGAGCCGTATATTTTCCGGCGTGAGTGACATGCAAGACCGAACCGTCCTGCACATTGGTGCCATCGCCAATAGTAATGCGTTCCACATCGCCCCTGACCACCGTCGCAGGCCAAATCGAGACGTCATCGCCCAGGGTAACATCGCCAATCACCACGGCGCTGTCATCGATAAAAACCGACTTGCCTATTTTGGGTTGTTTATCGTTAAATTTCCTGACTGCCATCCTAACCTCATTCAATCACTGTTCAATTATTTTGGAATCCAAAGCTTCCGCTCCTGCTCACGCCCCTTACCTACATAATCCACAGGGATGTGGTGAATGCAGATATTGCAGGAGCAAATATCTGTCCATGTAGGCAAAACCGGCTTTGAATTACGCCTCCACACGGTTCAACGCAAACAGCGCCAGCACCAAAACAGTCAAACTGGGCGCAACTGCGATAAACGGCGGATTAAGATCGTAAATCAAGCCCATATGCCCAACAATTTTATCGATGATATTAAAGCTCATGCCGATCACAACGCCTATCATCATCCTTGCGCCAACATTAACACCGCGTTTAACGCCAATAACGAACGGTGCAGACACCAGCAACATAACGAAAACAACCAATGGATTGACCACGCGCCCCCACAAAGCCAGCTCGAACTCTTGCGATTCTTGCTGATTACCCTTTAAAAAATCAATGTACATCGCCAGGTCGTACATGGACAAATTCTTCGGGTTGACCACCACAATCTCCAATAAATCAGGGGCAACGGTTGACTGCCAGATTTGATCACTTTGACTACTTGCCGTCATCTGCTGCAATGAGACATCCGATTGCCTGATTTGCTCCAATTTCCATTGCTGATTGCCTTGAAAAACAGCCTTGTCCGCATGGGTTGAATAACGCAAATGACGCTGTTCATCCAGTTCATAAATACTGATGTCTGCCAGACTTCCGTCATCCTGCACTTTTCGTACATTAATAAATTTTTTGCCTTCACGCAGCCAGAGTCCGTATTTGGCATTCATCACAACCTGCTCATTCTGGGCTGTAACCTTAATTAGCTGCGCCGCCCGCTCGGCATCCGGCGCAACAAATTCACCGACCGCTATTGAAATAATGACTAAAATGGCACCGGCCAGCATAACCGCTCTGATAATCCCCAAAATGGATAAGCCAGCCGCCCGCATCGCAATAAGTTCGCGGTTATTGCCCATCGCACCCAAAATAAACAGACTGCCCAATAACGCAGATGCCGGCATTAACTCATAAAAAACGGAAGGCGATCCCAAAGCCAGATAATAAAAGATCTCTGTTAAGCCGTAGTGCCCTTTGCCCAGATCCTTTAGCTGATCACTGAAGGTAAACAGATTGAACAAGGTCAATAACAATAAAACAGCAATAAAAGAACCTTTTAAAATTTCCCTGATTATATAGCCGGTTAATACATTCACTTAGATACCCTTCCCCCGAACTTTCAAAATAAGCCATTGCCATCCGTATAATCTTGCCAATAAGATTCCGCCTATCAGCAACAACAATGTATTGACACCAACAATGCCCAGCCAGGGTGGGATGGTTTGACTTATCACCCAGCTCTGGCTGACGCGGATAAGATTGCCATAGCTGAAATAGATTAAAAAGCCGACCAGCATATTCCCGTATACACCGCCGCGAGGCGACATCTGAGCCAAAGGCACGGCAATAAAACTCAGCAACATAATCCCCAACGGAATAGAAATCCGGCGCTGTAATTCGGCAATATCGGTTATTTGGTCGGAACCCGCCAATGCATTGGTGGATATAGACTCCTTGCCAAAAGTAGTGGCCGATTCTTTGCTCTCCAATCTCACTGCGTATTCGGCGAATCGTTCAAACACATAATTTATGCTTCCCGGTTGTCCCTGTACGCGCTCACCGTTTTCCAGAATGACATAGCGCCCGTCAGGCAAGTCTTTCATCGTGCCCACGTCGGCATTAATAATCGCCAAGCGGTCTCCCTGCCTGTGCTGAACAAAGACCTGATGCATTATTTTATCGTCATCAATATTTTCCACATAAAAAACCAAGTCCCCTTGGCTGTATTCACTGAACTTTCCTGCGGCAACGCCCCTGGTATCGGCCGATTCCTTATCCTGATGCAGCATATCCTCCATCATGGCTTCCGCCCAGGGTGAGACATAGAATGACAAGCCCGCAGCAAATACGCTTAAAGGGAAAACCATCAGGAATATAGCCCGATAAACCATTCCCGAACCGCCTCCTGCGGAAGCGACTGCCGACATTTCCTGATCCCGGTACATTCTGCCCAAGACCATCAACACCGCCATAAACAAGGCGGCAGGCAAAAAAGCAGCGCTGGCAATAATCGTTTTCAAGCCCAAAACGATCATCAAGGTTTGATTGGATACCTGTCCTTCGACAGCCTTGTCCAGAATCCTGATAAACTGCCGACTGACAATAATCACGACAATCACCGACCAAACCGCCAGCAGTGTCCTTATCAAGTCCAAGGAAACCATTTTGTCCAGAACGGTGACCAACTTACGCCGCCCTATTTTATAGCCTTTAGCCCAATTCGCTTCCAAGCGTGTCTCCCCAGTCAAAAACGAGTGTATTGTTCAACAAAAGTAAAATGTACAAGGTCAAAAGCGTATCGACTTCTGCCTTGAGCTTGTAAATTATGAACCATTTTATAGAAACAGCGCTATTAGGAGTAGCTCATTGTGAGCGCACCGACATTGCGCACATCATTGAGACATTATAACCTTCACCATAACAGCGCGGCAACGCGTTGATTAATATTATATTTTTAACTATTCACTTTGATAAAAGGTGTGCAAACCGCCAGATTGTATTATCATTGCCTGCATTTACTTGACTCAGCAGCTCTCAAAGGAACACCAAAACATGTCACCAGCATCTTCCCGTCAATGCCGGATAAATGGAGCAATCGTAGTTGCTGCCGGATTTATATGGTTTCTGTTGCTGGGTTACCGTGACTTGATAGAACCGGATGAAGGGCGTTATGCTGAAATCGCCAGGGAAATGCTCAATTCCGGCAACTGGATTACCCCACGCCTGAATGGATTCAAGTATTTTGAAAAGCCGCCTTTGCAGTATTGGGGCTCCGCGATCAGCATGGCCTTATTGGGCGAAACCAATGCAGCAGCCAGGGTGTGGTGTTCAGGTCTCGGATTTATCGGCGCCTTATGGGTCGGTTTTGTTGGCAGCCGAATTTATGGACGTAGCGCCGGTTATTTCGCATTTCTATTTTTAATCAGTACGGTTCTTTATGTTGGTATGGGCCACGCCAATAGCCTGGATATGGGCGTCAGCGCTCTGCTGGGCATCGCTGTCAGCGCACTGGCACTGGCTCAATCAGTACGGCATCTGCCAACACAGGAGCGAAACTGGATGCTGCTGGCTTGGGCTGCGCTTGCCGGCGCAACGCTCAGTAAAGGACTGATCGGACTGGTACTTCCAGGCGCCGCGATTGTTCTGTACACCCTCTGGCAACGCGACTGGGCCTTGTGGCGTCATTTGCATATGGGCAAAGGCTTGCTGCTGTATTTGTTGATAGCCGCACCTTGGTTTGTTGCGGTCAGCCAGGCAAATCCCGAGTTCCCCCATTTCTTTTTCATCCATGAACATTTCGAACGCTTTACCAGCGATGTTCACGGACGCACCAAGTCCAACTGGTATTTCTTCGCCGTTTTTGCAATAGGGGCGATGCCCTGGCTGTTCTCGGCATTAACCGGCTTGATTAAACCGCCTTTTTCCTGGCGGGCTGAAGCCGGAAAATTTGAAGCCTCACGATTGCTTTGGGTTTATACGATTTTTGTGTTTTTCTTTTTTTCAATTTCGCACTCCAAATTGCCGGGCTATATTTTGCCGATGTTTCCAACGCTGGCGCTGTTAGTTGGCGAGAACATGGCCAAGCGCAAGCATTTTATTGTCGACGGCATAGTGGCTATAGTTATCGCCACTATTATATTTATTTTCTTTATCTGGAAAGCTGACGACACAGCCAAGATAGGAAGATTAGCATCACATTTGACGCTGTTCCGTCCGTGGATTATTTCAACGGCTGTTTTAGCAGGAGCCGCCGGAATTTCTACGCTGCTGCTAAGACGCCATAAAAACCTGGCTATCTCCGCTTTTGCCATCTGCGCTCTGCTTGGCATACAAATGCTTTCTTGGGGCTATCAAAGCATCAGCGAGTTACGTTCCAGCCGTGTTATGTCTGAGGCGATTCAATCTTATATCGATCAGAGCGGTAAGGACTTTGTGGAGATTTATGACATTAACCGCTATGACCAGTCCCTGCCTTATTATTTAGACAGAACCATTAAACTGGTGGGCTTTACCGGAGAACTGGAATTCGGGATCAACCAGGAGCCGCAAAAATGGCTAAATGAGGCGGATTTCTTGCCTTTATGGTTAAATTCAGAGCAGGCAATCAGCGTGATCAATCAGTCGACCTACGACCAATGGCAACAACAAAAGATACCCATGCACACCATTTATGAAAACTCCCGTTATATCGCAGTGGCCCGCCGATGAGTCTTGTTAGCTTCTTTATTATTCTGACCGGCGTCATGCTGAATGCGGTCGCGCAATTGGCGCTTAAAGCCAGCGTCAAGGAAATGGGTGCCATCGGCCTGAATTTTTCCTCGTCCACGACAGCATTTTTGAGACTGGCCTCTGAACCTTTCCTCTGGACCGGTTTGGTTTGTTACGGCATCAGCGTGATCGTCTGGATATTGGCGTTATCCAGAGTCGATGTCAGCATCGCCTATCCGATGTTGTCCATGGGTTATGTGGTCAATGCGTTTTTCGCGTGGCAGTTATTCGGCGAAGCCATGAATCCTGCACGCATGATCGGGATGGGCATCGTCCTGCTGGGCGTTTACGTTTTAGCAAGGAGTTAAGATGCTTCCATTCACTCGCCCCACACTTGATGACGAAGAATTTGCAGCGATCAAAGAAGTGCTGCAATCAGGATGGCTGGCAACCGGCCCCAAAGTTGCCGCGTTTGAAGCCGCGTTGGCCGATTATATCGGCGGCGATGTCCAGCTTCGGGTGTTCAATTCAGGCACCAGCGCGCTGGAAGCCGTGTTGCTCGCCTACGGAATTGGCCCGGGCGACGAGGTTATCGTCCCCGCGATGAGTTTTGTCGCCAG
Source organism: Methylobacter sp. (assembly GCA_030679035.1). Taxonomy (GTDB): domain Bacteria; phylum Pseudomonadota; class Gammaproteobacteria; order Methylococcales; family Methylomonadaceae; genus Methylobacter_A. The sequence goes on from JAUXTH010000142.1 coordinate 82,688, forward strand.
CGCCAATATCATCGTTCGTTGCGGCGCCACGCCCAAATTTGTCGATGTCGATTTGATCTCCCGCAATATCGATGCGGCTGCGGTTGCGGCGGCGATCACACCCAACACCAAAGCCATTATTCCTGTGCATTTTGCCGGTCGCGCTGTCGACATGGATCCGATTTATCGGCTGGCCGAGCAGTATGATCTGCTGGTGCTTGAAGATGCCGCCCAAGCCATCGGCACCCGATATAAAGGCCGCCAGATCGGCAGCTCGGGCAATCCGGTCTGCTTCAGCTTTCATCCCAACAAGAACATGACCACGATTGAAGGCGGCGCGCTTGCGATCAACGATCCTGTTTTACTGAAAAAAATTGAAGGCATCCGTTTTCACGGCATCGAAAGAGACTCAGAGGGCGGCATGGATGTGCCGGCCTGGGGCGGCAAAATGAACATGCCGGATGTCGGCGCGGCTTTGGGTTTGGTGCAATTGAAAAAACTGGACGGCTTTAACCAAAAACGCCGGGTATTGGTTGAACGTTATTTTCAGCAACTACCAAAACACGACGCGCTGGTGTTGCCTACCGACGCAGAAGGCCATAGCTGGCATATGTTCTGCGTCCTGCTCGATTGGGGAAAAATCGGACTGAACCGCAACCAAGCCCTCGAAGTGCTCAAGCAGCAATCCATCACGGCCGGCATCCATTATCCGGCTATGCATCTGTTCTCGCTTTATCGTCAATATGGCTACAAGCCAGGCGACTTCCCCAATGCCGAAAGAATCGGTGAGCAAACCTTAACGCTCCCGTTATTTCCCGGCATGGAAGAAAAAGACGTTGATCTGGTCTGTTCGGCAGTGCTCTCATTGCTGAATGGCACTCATTAGTAAAGTAGGTAGGGTGCGCTGTGCGTACCATTGAATGGCAAAAAGGTACGCACAGCGTACCCTACCAAGCTTTTTTATATTACAATCAAATCTATTAATTTGATGCGCCATATTTATTATTCACACTTACCGATTTAAAACCATACCCTCTAAATTTAAATGACGAACAATTTTGAAGCACCGGAAGTATCCATCGTTATCCCTGTCTATAACGAAGAAGCCGTTTTATCGTTGCTGTTTGAAAGACTCTATCCCGTTTTGGAAAGCCTTAAACACCGCTATGAAGTCATTTTTGTCGATGACGGCAGCCACGACCACTCAGCCGCATTACTCCGCAAACAGTTTCAATTGTTCCCCGACACCACCCGCGTCGTGTTCCTGCGCGCCAATGCCGGACAACACTCGGCGTTGATCGCGGGTTTTGAACGTGCCAGAGGAAAATACATCCTTACCCTCGACGCTGACCTGCAAAATCCCCCCGAAGAAATCCCCAATCTGCTGCTGAAAATGGATGAAGGTTATGATTATGTCGGCACGATCCGGCGGCAGCGTAAAGATAGTCTCTGGCGGCATTGGGCTTCCTTGGCGATGAATCGCTTACGCGAAAAAATCACCCGCATTCACATAACCGACCAAGGTTGTATGATGCGGGGTTATCACCGTGACATTATCGATGCGGTTTTAGCCACTACCGAAACCAATACCTTTATACCGGCGCTGGCCTATCTCTATGCAGGCAATCCGACAGAAATCGTTATTGACCACGAAGAACGCGCAGCCGGGGAATCAAAATATTCCCTGTTCAAGCTAATCCATCTCAATTTCGACTTGATGACCGGATTTTCCATTGCCCCGTTGCAGGCGTTTTCCCTGATCGGTATCGGCGTTTCGATATTCTCGCTGCTCTTTGTGCTCTATCTGGGTTGGCGCAGACTGATGGTTGGGCCGGAAGCGGAAGGCGTTTTTACGCTGTTCGCTATTGTGTTCTTTTTGATCGGCATCCTGTTGTTCGGCATCGGCCTGTTGGGCGAGTACATCGGACGGATTTATTCCCAGACCCGCTCGCGCCCGCGTTATCTGGTCAAGGCTGTGCTAGATACTGCCAAAGGCGATAAGCCTTAATGAAGCCCTCAGCCATCGTTTTTGCCTACCACAACATCGGAGTTACCGGCATAGAATGCCTGTTGCAAGCCGGGGTCGAAATTAAACTGGTGGTCACTCACCAGGATGACCCCGAGGAAAATATCTGGTTTGGCAGCGTTGCCGAATTGGCAAACAAGCATCGGATTCCTGTGATAACGCCGGACAATCCCAATCAGGCGGACATAATCAAGCACATTGCCGACCTTCATCCGCAATGGTTTTTTTCCTTTTATTACCGGCACATGCTGAGTCCTGAGCTGCTGGCGATTCCGCCCCGAGGCGCTTATAACCTGCATGGCTCGTTACTGCCCAAATACCGCGGCCGCGCGCCGGTCAACTGGGCGGTTTTGCATGGCGAATCGACAACCGGCGTTAGTCTCCATCAAATGGTGAAAAAGCCCGATGCCGGTTCGCTGATTGACCAGGAAGCCGTCGCTATTTTGCCCAACGATACGGCGCACGATGTTTTCTTGAAGCTTACGCCAGCCGCAAAAACGCTGCTGGATCGCTGTTTGCCATTGCTGCTAACCGGCGGCATAGAACTCAAGCCGCTTGATCTTACCCAAGGCAGTTATTTCGGAGGCCGCAAGCCGGAACACGGCCGTATCGACTGGCAGCAATCAGCCTGGACTATCCATAATCTGGTCAGGGCCGTGGCGCCGCCTTATCCGGGCGCATTCTTCGACAGTAACGGCAAGCGGTTTTTTCTGTTCGGCAGTCATTACAGCGGTGAAACAGCTGTAAACTCGGGCAAAGTTTGCATCTATTGGGCTGACGGCCATTTTTACGCCGACTGCGCCGATGGCAAACGTTTCCGCATTGAACAACTTAGCTGTGACGGAACACCGCTGGATCAGGCATCGCTCGAAGCCATCACCGGTAATGAGCAGTTATTTCCAACCGCCAGGGATGGTGGAAGTGTCGCAAGCGGTAGGGAACCGATGCGACCAACGCTAAACAACTAACAATTTTTATAACTACCCAGCACCATTTAAATACAATGGAACGCAGATGACGCAGATAAATATGATGAACACAGATAACTCAAAAAAATCTTATTTGATCTTAATTATCTGCGTCATCAGCGTTCTATTTTTGGCTGCTGAGTAGTAACCATTTTTTTAATCTAACCCACTAGGAACTTATGAACGTACTCATTTTAGGTGTCAATGGATTTATCGGCCATCACCTTTCAAAACGCATACTCGAAACCACCGATTGGCATGTCTACGGTATGGACATGCAATCCAACCGTGTTGAGTCATTTCGCGACAATGAGCGCTTCCATTTTTTTGAAGGCGACATCACCATTAACCATGAGTGGATGGAATATCACATTAAAAAATGCGACGTGATTCTGCCGCTGGTTGCAATCGCGACGCCCGCCACTTATGTAAACCGCCCGCTGGCGGTATTCGAACTGGATTTCGAGGCGAACCTGCCGATTATCCGCGCCTGCGTTAAATATAGAAAACGCGTACTGTTCCCTTCGACATCAGAAGTTTACGGCATGTGCAAGGACGATGAGTTTCATCCTTACGAATCCGAACTGGTATTAGGACCGATGAACAAACCGCGCTGGATTTACTCCTGCTCCAAGCAATTGCTGGATCGGGTTATCTGCGCTTACGGCCAGGAGCAAGGCTTGGATTACACGCTGTTCAGACCCTTTAACTGGATTGGCCCCGGCCTCGACAGCATCCATACGCCGAAAGAAGGCAGTTCACGCGTGGTAACCCAATTTCTGGGCCATATCGCCCGAGGCGAATCCATTAAACTGGTCGACGGCGGGCAGCAACGTCGCAGCTTTACCTTTGTCAGCGATGGTATTGACGCTCTGGTACGCATCATCAAAAACGAGAACGGCAAGGCCTCCGGCAGTATTTACAATATCGGCAATCCGGCCAACGACCTGTCAATCAGGGAACTGGCCGAGCTGATGCTGAAAATTGCCAAAGAACATCCCGAATATAAGGAACTGGCCGCCAAAGTCGAATTAATCGACACCACCGCCAATGAATACTATGGAAAAGGCTACCAGGATGTTAAAACCCGAGTGCCCTGGATCGGCAATACCATGGATGAACTGGGATGGAAACCTGAAGTCACCGTGGAAAACGCCTTGCGCAACATTTTCGATGCCTACAGCCATGAAGTTGCCACCGCTAGAGCGCTGATCGATCAATGAAAATCGCGCTGAAAGTCGATGTGGATACACTACGCGGTACGCTGGAAGGCGTACCCGCATTGCTGGATCTGTATCAACGCTACGGCGTGAAAGCCACCTTTCTGTTCAGCCTCGGCCCCGACCATACCGGTCGGGCGCTGCGCCGGATATTCAGGCCCGGATTTTTCAGCAAGGTTCAGCGCACCTCGGTGCTCAGCCACTACGGGCTGAAAACCCTGCTCTACGGCACCTTGCTTCCCGGCCCGCATATCGGCCGCAGGGGGCGCGACATCATGCGCCAAGTCGAGAAGGCTGGGCATGAAGTCGGCGTGCATTGCTACGACCACATCCGCTGGCAGGATTTCGTCGCCAACCGCGATGCCGAGTGGACCCGAAAAGAAATGCAGGCGGCCATCGATTCATTTCAGGAGGTTTTCGGCCACCAACCTACAGTGCATGGCGCGGCCGGCTGGCAGTTGAACAAACACACGCTGCAACTGGAGCCGCAACTGGGTTTTCGTTATGCCAGCGACTGCCGCGGCCAGTCTCCGTTTATCCCGCAGATGGAAGGCGAGACCTTTCAATGCCCGCAAATCCCCACCACCCTGCCGACACTGGATGAACTGATCGGCTGCAACGGCATCACCGAAGCCAACGTGCATGAAGCGGTATACGCCGCAAGCCGCAAGCCCGCCCCGGAAGGCCATGTGTATACCCTGCATGCTGAACTCGAAGGCATGAAACTGCTGCCGGTCATGGAAAAGCTGCTGCAACTGTGGCAAAAAGCCGAAGATGACATCGGTACGCTGGCTGATTATGTCGCCGATATTGATACCGCTACATTGCCATGCCATGAACTGGTTATGTCAGAAATAGAGGGGCGTTCGGGTGTATTGGCCGTGCAGGGATCGAAAATCGCCACGTAGAGGGGGGCCACTGGACATCGTAGGAGCGGGCCGCGCCCGCGACATTCGGGGCAATTGTAACTCTATCATCGCGGGCATGGCCCGCTCCTACAACGCTTAACTTAACGGCATTGGAAGGTGTGCTGGAAATACCCGTTTTCGCTATTGCTCAAACAGACTTATTCCAGCTTAGGCTAAACGCAGGGCTAGATAATACTCAAAGCAGCTTAACCAAAGCGGCAACAACGCCAATGGAAAGCGCCATAAGACCGCCTAACTTAATGACCAATCGCTGTTCCGTTTGGATAAAACGCGAATCCATATCGTGGCGCAAGACGTCAATGTCGCGTCTTAAATCATCAATATCGCGTTTAGTTGCCAGATCAGCTTCGCCCTGCGCCTCTTTAAACGCTTCTGAGAAAGCCTCGGCTTGGCTTTCCGGTACGACAGCATCCTTGAGTGTACGAACAAATTTATGGGTATCAAACGTAGTGGCAGTCATGAGCTTACCTCTTGTTTTTGATTTGACGTCCAGTTTACCATGCTTGGCAGCCAAGACAAGCTGGACGTACAAGGCAGCCCCGTAGCCGGAATAAACCTGTTTGAGCGATAGCGAAAATAGGCGTTTCCGGCGCACATTGCTACGCCTTACAGCGACGTTTTTGAGTAGTCTCGCTGAGGCCGACAGCCGAACGGGGACACCGTTCACTTTAACTCTCTACCGTCAGTAGCCTCTGCAAGATTAAAGTTTTGAAGATCAATTCTGTACTTGCCATTGAGACTCATACGAGAAGTTTTGCGGTGACCATGCACCATTCGGGACTTTTCTATCTGATTGGTTAAAAAATTAGCACTTATACCAAGCTTTTCTTCCTGACCAATCTCGCCCTCGCCATATTCAAGACCGGCCAGAACAAAACGCCCTTCGCGCACAACAAATCTGTATGCCGTGCCCGAATAATCTGTATAACCTACTGAGCTGGCGGTAATTGTTATCGTTGTTTTCTCGATGCCTATGTACTCAAGGCGTCGCATATGCGGCTCCCAAGGAGCTGATTGGACAGCAAGGACAAACCGTCCGTCTTTCTGTCCATACAGAACAGCAATTCGATTTTGATCAGTGCCATCCGCAACGTACTGAAAAATGGTTGCGCAATCGGCAGTACCATCTCCGTTTAAATCTCCCAAGGCCACTTCAGCTTCTTGTTTCAGTGATGGATAGCTACGCAACAATTCGACTCGGGCTGCAATAGGGAGCGTTGGAATATCTGATGTGGTTGTTTCAGCCGCGCTGACGAATGTTATATGCAAAACCAGAATCAACAAAAGCGTGGAACGGAAAGATAGCCTCATTGGTTGTGCCCAACGTGATATATACGACAAAAATAGTCTCTTATAAAAAAACCTAACTTGCCGTATATTCTTCATAGGGTTGTCGTGTGATGGATTTGGTTAAACCGAGTATAAACCAATAGATCATAGCGTCCAAACAAAGGCGACACTACTTCATTCCCAAAAAAAGTCTGATAAAACCAAGCGCTTTAAGCCAATTTGTCGCCAACCGTTGTAGGGCAATCGCGCTTAAATAAAACGATATGGTGCAACTTCTACTTTGTGATTTTAAGTTTTGCTTTAAAAATCAGGGAAAAACATAAACGGAGCCGCGACTTCAGTCGCGCACGAGTCATAACGCCAGTTGTGAAGGAAATAACTACTGGCGCGACTAAAGTCGCGGCTCCAATAACCTGAAAGTTAAAATAACCACATTTATACGCAATTGATTAGCCAGTGATTATAAAATCCAAGCTTATTTAAGTGCGATTGCCCTGCCAACCGTTGTCTCCCCAATCAAAAACCAATCTTTGTGTTGTATAATCCCAGCTAAACGGCCCATCTTGTAGCGACTTATTTTCAAGCCCGCTCAAGATAACACTCTATTCAACAAACAAACGAGTACGTCATGGATTATTCAATAGAAACCGCGCCACTAGAAGAACTGCAATGCGATTGCATGATTGTCGGCGTTTATCAAGATCAACAACTCAGTCCGTCGGCAACCGCCCTTAACAACAGCACCAACGGACTGATTAACAGCATCGTCAGCCGCGGCGACCTGAGCGGGAAGAACGGCGAAACCGTGTTAATCAATGCGGTTCCAGGTAGCAAGATCGAACGCATTTTGCTGGTCGGTCTGGGCGAGAACAAGCCTTTATCCGGCAAGAACTATAAAAAAGCCCTGCTGGCCGCAGTCAACAGCCTGAAAAAACCGCAAATCAAATCGGTGGTTTGCTGTCTGGCGGAATGCGATGTGACTGACCGCGACTGGCAATGGAAATCTCGGCATATCATCGAAGTCTTTAACGATGCCGCATATCAGTTCACCCACACCAAGTCCGACAAAGAAACCGAAAGCAAGCTGCAAAAAATCGCCATTGCCGCGATGGAAACCGAGCGCGCTTCAGCCCAGGCCGGATTGCTGCAAGGCAAGGCCGTTGCCGAAGGCATGGATTTAACCAAATATCTGGGCGATTTGCCGGGCAACATCTGTACGCCGACCTATCTTGCCGAACAGGCGATAGCACTAAGTAAAAAATACGCCAGCCTGGACGTGAAAATACTGGAAGAATCCGACATGGCGTCTTTGGGCATGGGTTCTTTTCTGTCGGTCTCGAGCGGCAGTCGCCAGCCTGCAAAATTCATTACCCTAAGTTATCAAGGCGGCGAGAAAAACGCCAAGCCTATCGTGTTGGTCGGCAAAGGCCTGACCTTCGACGCAGGCGGCATTTCATTAAAACCGGCCGCAGGCATGGAAGAAATGAAATACGACATGTGCGGCGGCGCGACTGTTCTGGGCACCTTGCTCGCCGTAGCGCAAATGCAGCTGCCGCTGAATATTATCGGCCTGATTCCGTCATCGGAAAACATGCCCGACGGCGACGCTAATAAACCGGGCGATATAGTGACCAGCATGTCCGGCAAAACCATTGAGATCGTTAATACCGATGCCGAGGGCCGCTTGCTGCTGTGCGACGCATTAACCTATGCGGAACGCTACAACCCCGAGGTGGTGATAGACATCGCCACTCTGACCGGCGCGGTTGGAGTCGCTTTGGGCCGCGTAGCCATGGGCGTCCTCGGCAATGACGATGCCTTGTGTAACGAGCTGGTTACAGCCGGTGAGATAGCCAACGACAACGCTTGGCGTTTGCCGCTCTGGGAAGAATACCAGGAGCTGCTTAAATCCAATTTCGCCGACATGAGCAATTCCGGCGGCAAAGACGCGGGCACCATTACTGCCGCTTGTTTTCTGGCGCGATTTGCCGAGAAATTCCGCTGGGCGCATTTGGACGTTGCCGCCACCGCTTGGCGCACCGGCCCGACCAAAGGCGCGACCGGCCGTCCTGTTTCACTATTAATCCAATACCTGATTAGCCGGACGCAAACCATCAGTGGCTGAAGTCAGCTTTTACATACTGCCGACAGAATCGCTGGAAGACCGATACCTGTTCGCCTGCAAGCTGATCGAGAAGGCCTATCGTAGCGGCAGTTTTTGTTACGTGCTGACCGATGACGCCGAACAAAGTCGAATCATAGACGACCTGCTCTGGACTTTCAGGGCGGGCAGCTTTATTCCGCACCAGATATATAGCGGGGAGTTGCCAGATACGGAAAAAGTCATTTTGATCGGCTCGCTGGTTGCGCCCGAACATTGGCAGAAAACCCTGTTCAACCTGTCTTCGCGTTATCCTGACCTAAAGCCGCAAACCGAGCGCATTCTTGAAATACTGGATAACAGCGAAACAACCAAAGAAGCCGGTAGAAACCGCTATCGGCAGTATCAGCAGTCAGGTATGACGGTTACGACGCATAAAGATTGGTAGCCGTAAATGTTGGTTTATACTATCGCTAACCTAACCTGATTTTTTAGGTTTAACTGGAGACAGATATGAATTTATCGGAAAAAATATTAGCGACAGCAGCCTCGCTGCCTGAATCAAAACAGCAGGAAGTGCTTGATTTTGTAGAATACCTCAAGCTAAAAACAGAAAAAGAAGCGTCCAGCAATTGGGATAGTTTTTCTATTGCATCTGCCATGAGAGGCATGGAAAACGAGGCTTCCAATTATTCTGTTTCTGATTTGAAAGAAACATACTGATGATTTCAGAAGGCCAGATTGTTCTTTTTCGTTTTCCTCAAGTAGATCAACAAGACGGAAAACTTCGCCCTGCACTTATACTTCGGAAACTGCCTGGAAAATTTGATGATTGGCTTATCTGCATGATTTCCAGCCAGCTTCATCAAGTAATTCCAGGCCTGGATGAAATTATTAACTTGGAAGAGCCGGATTTCCAGCAAACAGGCTTAAAGCAGTCCAGCCTGATACGTACAAGCAGGTTGGCCGTTGTTACTGAAAACATTTTTGTAGGCAAGCTGGGCACTCTTGATGCTCTCAGACTTAATAAAATAAGAAACAACATCGCCAAATGGCTACAAAACCCATAATCAAATCCACCACCTTAATCCTGCTAAAATAGCTACCTTACACGACAACAATAACGCATCCATGGAAAAAACATACGCCCCGCATTCAATCGAACAACGCTGGTATCAAACTTGGGAAGAAAAAGGCTATTTTGCGGCCAAGCCGGAAGGCGAATCCTATTGCATCATGATTCCACCACCCAATGTCACCGGCAGTTTGCACATGGGCCATGCGTTTCAGGACACCATCATGGATGCGCTGACCCGCTACCACCGGATGAAAGGGTGTAGCACTTTGTGGCAGCCGGGTACCGACCATGCGGGCATCGCCACACAAATGGTGGTTGAGCGTTTGTGTAATGCCGAAGGTAAGACCCGTCATGACTTGGGCCGCGAAAAATTCCTGGAAAAAGTCTGGGAATGGAAGGAAGAATCAGGCGGCACCATTACCCGTCAATTGCGGCGCATGGGTTCTTCGCTGGACTGGGAAAAAGAACGCTTCACGATGGATGAGGGCATGTCCGATGCGGTGCAGGAAGTGTTTATCCGGCTTTATGAAGAAGGTTTGATTTATCGCGGCAAGCGTTTGGTCAACTGGGATCCGGTTCTGCATACTGCGGTTTCCGATCTGGAAGTGTTGTCGGAAGAAGAAAACGGCTTTATGTGGCATTTGCGTTATCCGCTGTCGAATGGACAGGGGCATTTGATCGTTGCGACCACCCGTCCTGAAACCATGCTCGGCGATGCAGCGGTAGCGATACATCCAAGCGACGAGCGCTATAAACATCTGCTCGGTGAATTCGTGATACTGCCTCTAACCGGCCGCAGAATTCCGATTATTGCCGATGAGTATGTCGATCCTGAATTCGGCACGGGCTGCGTCAAGATCACTCCTGCCCACGATTTTAACGATTACGAAGTCTGGTCGCGCCACCGCCATAATTCGGTTATTCAAGACTTACCGCATGGCGGTTTGATTAATCTTTTCACTGTTGACGCAGCGATACGCGGCAACGACGAAGGCGAAAACGAGCTGATTCCAACCAAATACATCGGCCTAGACCGCTTTGACGCGCGTAAACAAATCGTCGCCGATCTCGATGCGGCAGGCTTGCTGGAAAAAATCGTCGACCACAAATTGATGGTGCCGCGCGGCGACCGCACCAACAGCGTGATCGAACCCTTATTAACTGACCAGTGGTATGTCAAGGTTGCGCCTCTGGCGGAACCTGCGATTGCAGCCGTCGAGAACGGCGACATCAAGTTTGTGCCGGATAACTGGAAAAACACCTATTTTGAATGGATGCGCAATATTCAGGACTGGTGCATCTCTCGGCAAATCTGGTGGGGACACCGTATCCCGGCCTGGTATGACGAGCTGGGTAATGTTTACGTCGGCAGCTCCGAGCAGGACATCCGCGCCAAGCATAACCTGCCCGAAAGCTATGCGCTTAAACAGGACGAAGATGTCCTGGATACCTGGTTCTCATCGGCGCTGTGGCCTTTTTCTACGCTGGGCTGGCCGGAGCAAACCCCGGAATTGGCCAAGCATTACCCGACCAGCGTACTGGTGACCGGCTTTGACATCATTTTCTTCTGGGTCGCCCGGATGATCATGATGGGGCTGAAGTTCCAGGGCGAAGTGCCGTTTAAGGAAGTCTACATCCACGGCTTGGTGCGCGATGCCGAAGGGCAAAAAATGTCCAAATCCAAAGGCAACGTGCTCGACCCGATCGACATCATCGACGGCATAGAGCTCGAAGCCTTGGTGGCAAAACGTATTTCCGGCATGATGCAGCCGCATTTGGCTAAGAAAATCGAACAGGATACGCGCAAGCATTTTCCGGACGGCATTCAGTCTTATGGTACCGATGCGTTGCGCTTTACCTTCGCTTCGTTGGCATCGACGGGACGGGATATTCGTTTCGACCTTGCGCGCACCGAAGGCTATCGCAATTTCTGCAACAAACTGTGGAACGCGGCACGTTTCGTGCTGATGAACACCGAAGAGCAGGATAACGGTTTATCTGACGCACCTTGCCAATACAGCCAGGTGGATCGCTGGATTACTTCTCGACTGCATCAGGTAACGGCTGTAACCAGTAACGCGATCGAAAACTACCGCTTCGATCTGGCGGCGCAGGCCATTTATGAGTTCACTTGGAATGAGTACTGCGACTGGTATCTGGAACTGGCAAAAATATCCCTGCAATCCGATGATGCGGCACTGCAACGCGGCACGCGCAAAACCCTGCTGACGGTTTTGGAATCGATTTTACGATTGGCGCATCCTATCATGCCGTTTATCACCGAAGAAATCTGGCAGCGGGTTGCGCCGTTGGCGGGCATTATCGCCAATGATGGTGTGCATACCGATACTATTATGTTGCAACCCTACCCGGTTGCCGATGAAGCGCAAATCGACAGCAACGCGATCGCCGAAACCAACTGGGTGATGAACTTTATTCTGGGTGTCCGCCGCATTCGCGGCGAAATGAATATCGCCCCAAGCAAACCGCTACCGATATTTCTGCAAAACGGTTCTGTTGCTGATCAACAGAGCTTAAACAACAACCGGATTTATTTGCAAAAACTGGGCAGGCTGAATTCGATTATATGGTTAACCCCTAATGACAGCACGCCGGAATCGGCTATTGCCTTGGTTGGCGAGATGAAAATCCTGATTCCAATGGCAGGTCTAATCGATAAGGAAGCGGAACTGGCACGACTGGAAAAGGAAATACAAAAAATCAATAATGACCTGCCCAGGATCGAAGGCAAGTTAAATAACCCCGCGTTTGTCGATAAAGCTCCGCCGGAAGTAATCGATAAAGAAAAAGCCAAGCTGGCCGATTTACGCTCAATGCTGAACAACCTTGAACAGCAGCAACGTAAAATCCGGGCGTTGTAAGAAAGGCCGACGAAAGGCGCAAGGCGAAGGGCAAAGGTGAGCGCCCCCTTTAGCCTTGTACCTTGCCCCTTTTTAATCTATATTTGCCTAAACAACTGACCAAGCAAGCATCCTATGAATACCGCATCAACAGATTTACAATTTAGTGGACTTACACGGTGCTTGATCGAGAAAGGTTTGCTAACAGCGGCTGATGCGCAAATCCATAGCCAGGAAGCACAAAAAAACCAAGTCCCGTTAATACGCTACTTGGTTACCAATAAACTCATTAGCAGCAAAGACTTGGCATCCCAAGCCTCAAGAGAATTTGGCGTACCTTTTTTTGACCTGGATGCCATTGACTACCGTAGGCTCCCTATCAATCTGGTCAATGAAAAGTTGATCCGCAAATGCCATGCGCTCCCCCTGTTCACACGAGGCAAAACGCTGTTTGTCGCAGTCTCCGACCCAACCGACTTTCACGCGCTGGATGACATCAAGTTCCACAGCCGTCTTAATCCCGAAGCCATTCTGGTTGAAGAAGACAAGCTTATCAAAGCTATCGAAGCCTCCTTGGAAGCCGCCGATACCTCAATGACCGACATGCTTGATGAGGATCTGGAAAATCTGGACATCACCGGGGGCGAAGAAGATACCACTAAAGCCGATGTTAATTCAGATATTGACGATGCGCCCATTGTTCGTTACGTCAACAAAATACTGCTGGACTCAATAAAACAGGGGGTATCCGATATACACATAGAACCCTACGAAAAAACTTTCCGCATCCGCTATAGATCGGACGGCATACTCCGCCAGGTTGCCGCCCCTCCCCCCAGCATCGCCAACAGGCTGGTCTCCCGCCTGAAAGTCATGTCCAAAATGGATATTGCTGAACGCAGGGTTCCACAGGACGGTCGTATCAAAATGACCTTATCCAAAAATCGTGCGATTGATTTCCGGGTAAACACTTGCCCTACGCTGTTTGGCGAAAAAGTCGTTTTGCGTATCTTGGATCCCACCAGCGCCCAGTTGGGCATCGAAAAACTGGGTTTTGAGCCGGAACAACAACGGATTTTCCTTGAAGCTATTAATAAGCCTTACGGTTTAGTGCTGGTAACGGGGCCGACGGGTAGCGGTAAAACGGTTACGCTCTATACGGGGTTGAATATCCTTAACACCATGGAGCGCAATATCTCCACTGCCGAAGACCCAGTGGAAATTACCGTAGAGGGCATCAATCAGGTTAATATGAACCCTAAAGCAGGCCTAACTTTTGCCAGTGCCTTACGCGCTTTTTTACGGCAAGATCCTGACATCATCATGGTGGGTGAAATCCGTGATTTGGAAACCGCAGAAATTGCCGTTAAAGCCGCACAAACTGGACATTTGGTGCTTTCAACCCTGCATACTAATGACGCCCCGCAAACCTTAAATCGACTACTGCAAATGGGCATCCCCGCCTTCAACATTGTTTCTGCGATTAATTTGATTATGGCGCAACGTTTGGGCCGACGGCTATGCGAACACTGTAAAGTCCCCGCCAACTTTCCCGATAAAGTCCTCCTTGATGCAGGCTTTAATCCAGAAGAGTTGAGGGATCTTAAAATATTCAGTGCTGTAGGCTGCGAGCATTGCACCAATGGTTATAAAGGTCGGGTCGGCGTCTATCAAGTCCTGACGCTGACTGACAAAATGCGCACCCTGATACTCAACGGGGGCAATACCGATCAACTGGCGGAATGCGCCTTGGCTGAAGGTTTTAATGATTTGCGTAGATCAGGTTTAAACAAAGTACGCATGGGCGTGACCAGCCTGGAAGAAATTGACCGAATCACCAAGGAATAAACATGGCAGAACAAGCTGAACAAATAGATTTCGTCTGGGCGGGAACCGACAAGGCAAAAAAGAAAGCCGGGGGTATAATCTCTGCAAAAAGCGAAAACATCGCGAAAGCCGAGCTGCGGCGGCAGGGATATCGCGTTATTAAATTCAAGAAAAAACCCAAACCGCTATTCACCAAAAAAGTTCAAAAAATCACTCCAGGCGATATAGCTGTTTTTTCGAGACAATTAGCCACCATGCTTAAAGCGGGTGTGCCTTTGGTTCAGTCATTCGATATTGTCGGCAAAGGCCACGACAATCCAAGCATGGAAGCCCTGCTACTGGGTATCAAAGCCGATATTGAAGGCGGCGACACCTTAGCCCAGGCGCTTAACAAAAAATCACTGTATTTTGATGAGTTAACGTGTAACTTGGTTGAAGCAGGCGAACAGGCAGGGGTATTGGAAACTCTGCTGGATAAAATTGCCACCTACAAAGAAAAAACCGAGTCGATGAAGAAAAAGATCAAAAAGGCCCTGACCTATCCAATCGCAGTCATCGTCGTGGCCTTTGTCGTCACTACTATCCTGCTGATCTTTGTGGTACCGGTATTTGACGACATGTTCAAAAGCTTTGGCGCAGACTTGCCCGCTTTCACTAAGATGGTTGTCCATATGTCTGAATGGATGCAGGCATGGTGGTATGTTGTTCTTGGCATTGTTGTCGGCACCGTTTACGTGTTCGGCTATTTTAAAAAACGATCCAAGGCATTTAATCACTTTCTGGATAAAGCCCTGTTAAAAATACCGGTAGTCGGCCTTATTTTAAACAAGTCTGCCGTTGCGCGTTTTGCCAGAACTTTAGCAACCATGTCAGCAGCGGGGGTGCCGTTGGTAGAGGCCTTGGAATCGGTTGCCGGTGCCTGCGGCAACATCATCTACAGCGAAGCCGTTTTAAAAATGCGCGATGACGTATCAACCGGACAAAGACTTCAATTTGCCATGCAGCAAGTCAACCTTTGGCCGAACATGGTGATACAGATGGTGGCTATCGGCGAAGAATCAGGTTCTATGGATTCTATGCTTTTAAAAGTTGCCGACTTTTTCGATGAAGAAGTCGATAACCTTGTCGATAATTTGAGTAGCTTAATGGAGCCTATTATTATGGTTATTTTGGGTATTTTAGTCGGCGGCCTGATTGTCGCGATGTATTTACCCATTTTCAAAATGGGCTCCGCGATCTGACAATCGATTTATCTGCCAAGATGATTCAAATTTAATAAACACAACGTAACGACTCAAACCGTCTTGTTTCAAGTCAGTCAGGGAAGACTGTCAAATTAAGCCGAAACAATCTAAAATCGAGCCTCATACAAAAGCCCACCCTAAAATATCAACCCTCAAAAACACAGATGCAGCAGCTTAGTTTACTTTTAAATATACCCACTCTATTTGCAACTCTGGCCGGCGTCACCGGCTTGCTTGTCGGGAGTTTTCTCAATGTTGTCATCTATAGATTGCCGATCATGATGCAGCGAGGATGGCGTAAGGAATGCACGGAATATCTGCAACTCAGTCCGGAAGATGCGCAGGCCGCAGAAGAACCCTTCAACCTGGTTTTTCCTTTATCCCGCTGCCCCGGCTGCAATACGCCTATCAAGCCTTACCAAAACATTCCAGTCATCAGCTACCTTTTTTTAAGAGGCAAATGTGCAACATGCGGCTGCCACATTTCAATGCGCTATCCAATCATAGAAGCCTTCACGGCGGTAAGCTCATTCATAGTGGCCTGGCATTTCGGCTACACGCCTCAAGCCGCTTTTGCCCTGCTGCTGACTTGGTCACTGATTGCGTTAATCTTCATTGATATTGACCATCAGTTATTACCTGACTCCATCACCCTGCCCATGCTTTGGCTGGGGATGTGTCTGAGCCTGTTTAATGTATATACCGACGCCCACGCCAGCATCATCGGCGCTGTTGCCGGCTATATAGCTCTTTGGGCTGTTTTTCATCTGTTCAAACTGGCGACCGGCAAAGAAGGCATGGGTTATGGCGATTTCAAATTGCTGGCTTTATTCGGTGCATGGCTGGGCTGGCAATATCTGCCGATTATTATTTTATTATCCTCGCTGGTCGGCGCGGTCATTGGGGTAGGTATGATCATTTTTGTCAAACACGACCACACCGTCCCCATCCCCTTCGGCCCCTATTTAGCCGCCGCAGGCTGGATCGCGCTGTTATGGGGAAATGACCTCAACCAACTCTATTTGTCGACCGCAGGCCTGTAAGGTCATGCTGAAAGTCGGGCTCACCGGCGGCATAGGCTGTGGAAAATCGACGGTTGCCGGAATTTTCGCTGGCCTACATGTCCCAGTGCTGGATGCTGACGAAATAGCCCATCGGCTGGTCGAAAAAGGGCAACCTGCATTGACGCAGATACAACAGACATTTGGCACTGCCATCCTCAACCCGGATGGCTCGTTGAATAGAAAAAATCTCAGGGAACAGGTTTTTTCCGATATGAAACAGAAGCAAAAACTTGAATCGATACTACACCCATTAATCTACAAGACCCTGCAAGCTGAACTTGAACAGCTGATTGCTCCCTATTGCATCATCAGCATTCCATTATTATTCGAAACCGACATGACGCACTTTGTTGACCGGATACTGGTTATCGACTGCCCTGTTGAAACACAGATTGAACGCGTTAAGGTGAGGGACAGCCTATCCATTGAAAGAATACAATCCATAATTGACAGCCAGGTATCGCGCGCCTTCAGAAAAGCGCAAGCCGATGACCTGATTGATAACTCAGATACTGATTATAGACTTGCAGAACAGGTAAAAAAACTGCACAATTTGTATCTTTCAATCAGCGCCTGCCGGGATTAATTTGTCTGTGAATACCACTATTACCTATGAATTTCCACTCAATGAACGCATTCGGGTTTTCATACGGCTAGAACAGCTTTTCCAGCAATTCAACCATTTCTTAACGGGAGAGACGGTCGCCGATAAACGCGCAGCACTTAGCGCACTGCTCGACATCATGACCATTTTCAGACGCAATGACCTGAAATCGGAAATACTGAAAGAACTGGATCGCCATGCCAATGTGCTGAATAAAATCGCCAACAACCAGAGCGTCGACACCCAAAAACTGGAAGAACTGCTTAGCCAATTAAATCAAACCAGCAAAAAACTCTATGCCACTAACGGAAAAATCGGCACCCATGTCATGGAAAGCGACTTATTCCAGAGCATAGCGCAACGCAGCTCTATCCCAGGCGGAACCTGTTCTTTTGATTTACCCGAATTCCATTACTGGCTGGAGCAGGATGAAGCCATTCGCTTAAGAGATATGGAACACTGGATCAGTCCATTTGCCGACATTCGTATCGCAATTGACTTGATACTTAATTTTATACGTAATTGCAGCTCCCCCACTCAAGAGCTTGCTGAAGCCGGCTTTTTTCAATTTCTGCTGGACACCAACCAACCCCACCAACTGCTTAAAGTAACCCTGGATAAATCCATCCGCTGCTTTGCAGAAATCAGTGGCGGCAAACACCGTTGCACCATCCGATTCATGATGCCATCTTCTGACAACAAACGCCCCTCGCAAAGTCCTGACGACATTCCCTTTTCCTTAACCTGTTGCCTGTTCTGATGTCGGCATCCGATAAACCGCTCATTGTAAAATGCCCTAACTGCGGCTGTTCGGTACCCTGGGTTCCTGAACAATTATCCAAACCCTTCTGCTCCGAACGCTGTAAATTGATTGACCTGGGGGAATGGGCAATGGAAGAAAAAAGGATTCCGGGGGAACCCTTGTTGGATAGCGATAACGAAGACGAAGACGATACTTTCTTCCATTAACTAAGGCACAAGGTTGGGATGCAAAACATCCTTATCCTTATCCTTGCCCCTGAACCCAACGAAACAGTGCGCACCGTCAACACCATTCTATTAAGCAGCTGAATTTTGCCCGGCAATAATTAAAACCGATCCGAGGTTTAGCATTTTCTTTTTGGTGGAACCAGTTGATAATAACCGTATGATTAATTTAACCGTGAATGGAATGAAAAATGAGCAATGTATTTAGTTTTACCGGCACAGTCGGCCGCGATGCGGAAGTCAGGTATTTGCCCTCAGGTCAAGCAGTATTGAATGTTACCGTAGCCAACAATATCGGCTTTGGCGATAAGCAGCAAACACTCTGGATCAGGTGTGCAGTGTGGGGGAAGCGCGCCGAAGGACAGCTGCAAAATTACCTGAAAAAGGGCCAACAGGTGTTTGTCTCGGGCGAACTGAGTCAAAGTGAATATCGGGCACAAGACGGTTCGACTAAAACCAGCCTGGAGCTTAACGCCAACATTATCGACTTGGTCGGAAAAAGAAACGAGTCAAGCCAGCCGTCGCAACAAAGCTATCAATCGCAAAGCCAACCGTCTGCCCAACAAGCCCCTAGCCATGATAATTTTGATGCGCCGTATGATGACGACATCCCGTTCTAATGGCAAAAAACACAGGCAATAAGTGTTGTTAGCTTACGGAAAAGTAAAAATTCTTTTGCGGGAATAATGCAAGCAATCGGACGGCTATTCCGAACACAGGATAGCGGTCAAAAAAAAGACCACCTCAGAGAGAAAGGGGGATTAAGCCCAGGTGGTCTTTGTAAGAGAGATAATGCGACAAAAACCTGGCATCCAGCCCTTCTTGTCACTTATAGGTTAACAAAATATGCCTATCAGGTTTATTGGTACGAATACCTACCTCAACAACTTTATGCACTCAAATTAATTTGCTGAATGGTTCCGACTTTGCCGTCTTCAGTTAAATAAACGCCGGTATCGGTAACTTCCCCCAGTGATTTGTTATCGGCGGTGCGCAACTGAAACGGCGTGGTGGCGTGCCCCAGATAGATAGCGCCTATGTTTTTATCTCCCAATGCAATCAGTTGCTGACTGCCATCTTCGTGTCGTTGCCAGATTCTTAAGCTGTTATAGATCGGATCGGCTTCGTCAATAAAACCATTGTTGTCGTTGTCATACTTCGTCAGTTCTGAAAATCCGTTGCCGGAATTCGGGCCGAACAGTTCAGAGCCATTGTTGACAACGCCATCCTGATTTTTATCCAGCGCCAGATAACCGCTGCCTGGTCTTAGCGTGGCGATTTGTTCAGTCGTGCCGTTGGCATCAAGATCGAATTCAAAACGTGTTTGCGACAATTCCGCCGCATTGCCGTCAAAATTGATAACGAGGGGATCGACTTTCTTTTCGGGGTCGCCAGCCGTGATGGTGAGATTGGTTTCCAATCGAAATTCACGGCTCAAATTCAGTTTGACTGAAAAATCGATACTTTTGCCGTCCTGTGTTTCAATGGTGCCGGCAGCAGAAAAACTGGCACTTTCAGACTCCTGGTAAACGGTATGATGCTCGTAAACAAGACCGAAACCCGCAGAGGGCTGTTGATTTGCAGGCGGCGGGGTTGCTTCTATATCAACATTCGAGAGGTCGGCATCGGTATTGGCCGCCAATGCTGCTGGCGAAAACAGTTTAAAATCGTGCCCGGTTATTTGTTTAACCATGCGTTTTACAATAAGAAACTTAATACTCTCATTGGCATCAAGCGAGCCGCTAAGATCCAATGATTGTTTCTCGGTTTTAAGTGTTTGGGCGGACTCACTCAGGCTAAGCGAGTCCGCTGGTGGCTGCACCTCGGTTTTCCAGGCCCGTAACGACTCGGATTCTTGATAACTCTTTAAAAATTGATGCTGGCTGTTTAACTGGATGGCGGAATTTTTGATGATCATTAGCTTTGCCCCCTAGATAAAATATATTTACATAAGCATATCGGCCGACATCGGAATTAGTTTAGGCTGAATTAAATATGACTGGTAAGCCGCCGCCGCGCCGCTACAGGACAAGATCGCTTGGTGTATAATGGAAATTTTGCGATAGATAGGATCAACAATGGAAGCTTACCCAGAGAAAACCTGTTCGATAGACCGGCTGGTCACTCATGCGAAATTGGTAGAAGCGACAAAAGCCGGAATGAAAACACAGCAACGTCGTGACGGCGTCTATGGCTGGCCCGGCGAAACCTTCGACCTGGACGGGATGACTTTTGTTGTTACCGATTTAAAACGTCAGCGCCTAGGCGATATGACCGATGCCGATGCCAAGGCAGAGGGCTACCCCAGTCTTGATATGTACCGGGATATTATCTTGAAAATGCACGCAGGCATGACCTGGGAGTCTGACGCCCTAGTATGGGTGCATACTTTTGCAGCGAAAGCGGAATAGTTAAGCGCATAAAACCCTCGGTCTTTCGGGCGAGGGTTTAGCATTGTTGATCTTGTTTATATTCGGTTAACGATGCGGCGACCGCTGCCGCTTTCAGGTCATCAGACATCAACGTGGCTGTTCTTTGAAGCGGCAGCTCAATGTACCGATACGAAATCATCGCGAACGCAAAAACAGCAGCTATGTAAACAAAGGTTAACCAGCCGACATAATTTCCCGTCACCAATTCCTGCCACAAATACACCGTGTAGGATATTCTGCCTAAATAGCACAACCCCCTGTTTTTAAACACAGCAGCAATCGACTTAACCTGTGTAGGCGTGCCCAGCACCATCAGTAGAATCAGTACAGGGTAACAAACCACCTTGACCTGCTTTTCGATGCCATCCGGCAAATAGCCTATACCAACCAGCAGCAGCGCGATAACGATTAACCAGACGGCGATGTGCATCTGGCGAATGCGGCTGATGATATTTTCAGGCAACAAGGCACAGCAGCAGCCGGTGAGCAGAAAAATAAAGTACATCAAATATTCACCAAAAAACAGATGCCCTGCCCTGCTCAATAACACCGAACCAACGATCAGGCCGCCAATTGCCAAGCCAAAGCGCAAACTGTTATTAATCAGCGGTACAAACAGCATCAACAGCGGAAAGATCAGATAGAACTGCTCCTCATAAGCCAGCGTCCAGGTATGTCCTGCAAACCACGAACATCCCTCAGGAAACGGCATATTGCATAAAAACGAGGCCGAGGTGAGCGCTTGTTGCGGCGAAATTTCAATAATGCCAGCCATTCTAAGCATCAATAGACTGGATAGATACAGCCAAAGCGGCGGAATGATCCGGTAAAACCTACGCACATAAAATGCGGACAAACAAATCGTTCCCGTCCTGCTTTTTTCGGCTACAAGACCCGAACAAATCACAAAGCCACTGATCACAAAAAAGATCAAAACCCCCAGCTCACCGAGCCGATCCAGCGGGTCTAAATAAGGGGCTAACAGAGTTATCTTTAAGCCGCTATAAACAAAAATATGCGACTGAATGACCATCACAACGGCCAGAAACCGCCAGGCATCGATATAATCGATTCTTACCGGGACTACATCTTTATTGGTGTTACACAAGGTTACTTATCCTGGTTCAGGAAATGACGGGGCGGACAAGCCGCCCCGATTTATGCGGGATTATTTCTTTTGAAAACGGCTTTTGCCGGATGACTTATTGAACAGCTCTTTATTTTAGCGTAGCACTATCTTGATCATTAACCGGCGGCTAAATAATACAAGCCGCTGCTTAAGCATATCAATGAAAACAGAGTGTTGATACGCTTGCCTGTAGTTAGTCCAATAACGCAGCCAACCAAGCAAATGACCAGACTCATCAACATTAACGACGAGAAATACTGCACAGCGCTGGAATCGGCCGGAATTTCTGCGGCATGGGCATAGCCGTGGAATACGGCAAAAAATGATACGCCCAGAAAAAGTATTTTAGAACGTTGTTTTTGGCTGATGGTGACCAGCAAACCAAACGCCACCAACGATAAGGCGATTAATGACTCAACAAACGGTATTTGAACGCCATAAGCATTAAGTAAGGCTCCGCCCGCCATCAATACCAGAAAAACAGCTGGAAATACAAACACCGCCTTGCCGCCCTGTTTGGCCGCAATCAAGCCCACCGCGATTAACACCAACAAATGATCGATGCCGGTTAAAGGATGCAATAAACCACTGATCAAGCTGTGCTCAACATGTCCGCCGGTATGTGCGTAGAGGGAGGGTGATACGAGACATAAGGCGGCAATCAGCCAGTTTTTAATACGCATAAGTGAGTCCTCTTAAAATTGGTAAATCAGTCAGCAATGTTCTGCAAGCTTGCGGACTATCATTGCGGTTAAAAAAGAACCCAGTCTATTAACTGGTCTGAGGTATGTCAACGCTTTATCAAGTAATTGCCTTAATCGCGTCCGCGAGCAAAGCGTCAAGTTTGATGCAGGAAGTCGGATGGTCGATGCTGTCGGTGCTCCAGATGGTTTTGACGCCGGCATCAAGGATATGTGCGTAAGCATCGTCACAAAACAGCGCATGGGTGACGACGGCGTAGATGTCCTGGCAGCCTTGGGCTTGCAGCAGCCCCGCTGCTTTGGCAAGCGTCCTCCCGGTGCTGGCAATATCGTCGATGATGACCACCGGTTGGCTGCTAAAATCGCGGTCCGGCAAGCTCATTTCGACCTGTTTGTCGCCGAGCCGGTTTTTATCGGCAATCGCGTAAGCGAAACCGATGTTGCCTGCGATAGCTTTGACCCACTGTTCCGATTCGCTGTCCGGCCCGAGCAGCAGCGCATGGTTGAATTGTTGTTTTAGGAAAATCCCGATTTGATCGGCGGCGGTCAGGCTGATCGCGTTTTTTATCGGAATCGCCTGGGTTAACGACGAGATACGGTGCAAATGCGGGTCTACGGTCAGCACATCGTCAAACCAGTCTGCAAGCAGCTTGCCGACGATGCGCTGGCTGACCGCCTCGCCGGGCTGATTGGCGATATCCTGGCGCATATAGCTTAGATAAGGCGCAACCAGGGTCAGGCGTTTGGCGCCTAATTCCCGCGAGGTGGTGGCGCACAGCAACAGCTCGATCAGCTTGTCGTTGGGCTGATTAAGGCTGCGGCAGACGATAACGTGTTCCGGCAATGATGGCGGCAGGCGAATCAAGCTTTCGCCGTCAGGAAAATGATGCAGGACGACCTCGGCCAGCGGCGCATCAAGACGAGCCGCCAATCGTTGCGCCTGGCTTAAATAGTCGGGGAAGGCGAGTATCATCATGGGCTGGACTTGTTCCGGGTTAAAAAGAAGCAATCAGCGACTTAATGATTTGCTCTTCGCTGCCCATCGTGTAGCCGTTATTTTGGGCGGCTAAATCCTGGGCAAATTTAAAATCAGCCGGAAACTCGGCATAGATACGATATAGAGTCTCGCCCTTCTTAACCGGATTGCCAAGTTTTTTTAACAAATCGACGCCCGCCTTTTTCATCATCGCCGCACCGGCAAGCCGGGCGATTCTAGCCATTTGAAAGTTGTCGATACTGGTAACGACGCCATCGCAATCGGCTACAACCTCATGACAAAGACTACCGGGATGCAGGTCGATCGTTTTTGCACCTTGTGCTTGAATCAGGGCGTTCATTTTGGCGCCGGCCCGGCCCGATTCAAGGATGTCGCGGGCAATGGCATAGCCTTGGCCGCCACGCACATCGGGATCGAATTCAATGATTCGTCCTGCCAGCTGCAAGGACTTCTGGCGCAAATCGTACGGCGCATCAGGGTCATTATCCAACACCTGCATAATGTCCCGAGCTTCCAGTATCGGGCCTATACCCCGCCCTATCGGCTGGCGGCCGTCGGTAATCATCACTTCCAGATGAATATTGAGCCGGTCACCGACAAACTCAAACAGCTTACGCAAAGCCAAAGCCTGATTCATGTGCCGCACTTTCGCAGTGGGGCCGACCGGAATATCGATAAGCAAATGCGTGGAACCGGCGGCCAGTTTTTTGGACAGAATCGATGCCACCATTTGACCTTGCGAATCGATACCCAGCGGGCGTTCAACGGAAATCAGCATGTCATCGACCGGCGCGAGTCTGGCCGTACCGCCCCAGGCCAGGCAGCCGCGTTCCTTGCGCACGATGTCGTGCAGCTGATCCGGCGTTAGATTGACCTCGGCCAGCACTTCCATGGTGTCGGCGGTGCCTGCCGGCGAGGTGATCGCGCGGCTGGAGGTTTTCGGTATCAACATGCCGTGCGCGGCAACAATAGGCACGACTATCATCGAAGTGCGGTTGCCGGGGATGCCGCCGATGCAATGCTTATCGGCAACCAGTGATTCATGCCAGTTCATCGTTTCGCCGGATTGCAGCATCGCGCGGGTAAGAAAAAACAGCTCATCGCGGTCAAGATTGTTTTGCCCGGTCGCGACCAGGAACGCAGCCATTTCCATTTTCGAGTAACGGGTTTCAACAATATCATTGGCTATACTGTTAAAGTCGTCCTGACTGAGCCGTTCGCCGTTGATTTTGCGGCGCACCGCATCCATCGATTTTGGCGCTTCCGCATGATTGACGGTGACCAGGCAGCCCTCAGCGACATTGAGCTGCGCGAATGCCTGCTCGGACAGGCCCAGTTCCCCCGGCTGCACGATGGAGCTGTCATCAACCACATTAAGGACGGCGAGCACCTTGGAACCGTTGGTGCTAACCTGGATTTTAGACAGCGCCTGAAAACCCTCAGCCCGGTATATGCCGCACTCGCGATGCAGATAAGCGACGTTTTCATGATAAGTATCGATAGCGATACGGCGGACTTGCAGGTTGTCGTTGCTCATGGATTAAAATAGCCGGTAGATAAACTGTATCGATGATGCGGTTTGAGGTGGATATTGTCAACCCGCCGGACATCAACTTAATAGTGGAGTGCAGGCTTTGCCTGCAAGTAATACGATGCGTTTACGCTAGTTCCCAAGCTCAAGCTTGGGAATTCAGTTTGGGAAGCTGGAGCTTCGCCTTCGCGGTTCCCAATCTGGAGATTGGGAACCAGCGCTTAAACTTTAACATCAGGAACACTAATGAAAAAATGCACATGGGCGCTGTCCAGCCCATCTGAAGAACATTATCACGATCATGAATGGGGCGTGCCGGTACATGACGACCGGCTGCTGTTCGAGTTCCTGATTCTTGAAGGCGCACAAGCCGGTTTAAGCTGGTCGACCATCCTGAACAAGCGCGACGGCTACCGCTTAGCCTTCGATAATTTTGATGCCGAAACGGTTGCAGGGTACGATGACCAAAAAATCAACGAGCTGCTGGCTAACCCGGCCATCGTAAGAAACAAGCTGAAGGTCAGTGCGGCCGTCACCAACGCACAGGCTTTTTTAAAAGTTCAGCAGGAGTTTGCCAGTTTCGATGGTTATATCTGGCAGTTTGTCGGCGGCAAACCGCTGCGCAATGCGCGCAAAAACCACGCAGACCTCCCTGCCACTACGCCGGAATCCGATGCGATGAGTAAAGACCTTAAACAGCGCGGTTTTAAATTTGTCGGCAGCACCATTTGCTATGCCTATATGCAGGCGACCGGCATGGTCAATGATCATACAATCGATTGTTTCCGATACGGACAAATCTAAAAAGCCATGGGCACACAAAAAGCATTAACGACATTCCATGATTATAATGACGGCGAAGCCCTAGCGCCGTGGCGGGAATCGCTCAACACGATTATTTTCGGCTCCGAGACGCCTATGGGCAAGGCGTTCGATGTCGCTTTGAGCATCAGCATCGTGCTCAGCGTGATTGTGATCATGCTCGATAGCGTCGAAGCGTTCCAAAACCGACACGCGCAAGCCTTATATATTATTGAATGGCTATTTACACTGCTGTTTACACTGGAGTACGGCTTGCGTTTGATCAGCGTCCGTCGGCCCTGGCTGTATTTCAAGAGCTTCTTTGGCCTAGTCGATTTGATCTCGATACTGCCCAGCTACCTGATTCTGCTGTTCCCCGGCTCGCAGGCCATGCTCGCGATACGCATTTTGCGGCTGCTGCGGGTTTTTCGTATTCTCAAGCTGTCGGCTTATATGGACGAAGCCGACATCATGATGGCTGCATTGCATAAAAGCTCGCGAAAAATCATGGTGTTTCTTTATTCTGTATTCATGCTAGTGATTGTGTTCGGCTCGCTAATGTATGTCGTGGAAAGCAGGGAAGCCGGTTTTACCAGCATTCCTGTATCGGTCTACTGGGCCATTGTGACACTGACGACGGTCGGCTATGGCGATATTTCGCCGCAAACGCCGCTGGGCCAACTGCTCGCTTCGACGATCATGATCATGGGCTATGGTATTATCGCGGTACCCACCGGCATCTATAGCGCCGAGTTGATCCGAACTTACACGGCGGGAAAAGTCAGGAATGACGCCTGCCCCGATTGCGGCCAGACGGGGCATGATTTCGATGCCGATTATTGCAAATACTGCGGCCATGAGCTGGAAGATTAACCGGCGTGGCTGGAGTTGTTTAATTTATCTTGAAGGAGTCCATCGCTATGCGTTATCTACACACTATGGTTCGGGTTCGTGACCTGGATGAATCCCTCGATTTTTATTGCAACAAACTGGGGCTGGTCGAAAGCCACAGGATGGACAGCGAGGCCGGGCGATTTACGCTGGTCTACCTGCATGCGCCGCAGGATGCCGACCAAGCCAAAAAGATGCACGCGCCGCTGCTGGAGCTGACTTATAACTGGGATACCGACGACTGCATGGACGCAGGAGGTAGAGCAATGCATGGAGCAATTGCCGAGGATTATCAGGGTGGCCGTAACTTTGGCCATCTGGCTTATGAAGTCGATAATATTTACGAAACCTGCCAAAAATTGATGGATGCGGGTGTAGTCATCAACCGTCCGCCGCGTGACGGCCGGATGGCGTTTATACGCTCGCCGGATCAGATTTCTATCGAGTTGTTGCAAAAAGGCGGGCCGCTGGCACCTGCGGAACCGTGGCTTTCTATGGAAAATACGGGGAGTTGGTAGGAATCTAAGCGACTCATGAACGTTTGCTTAGTTTTAGAATTATATCCGTCCGCAGATCACGAAAAGAGGGGGTAGCCTTATATGAAAGCCAGTGAATTTGACAAGAATTTTGATGAGGGTGATGACATTCAAAATGTCTTGGACTTATCTAAAGCAATGAGAAATTCTTGGAAGGAGCCAAGCATAACAGCTAAATTTTCTGCCGAAGAAAAAGCCATTGCCGTATACATTGAAAGCGATAGCGCCGTAAGCATTGATAATGTAGAAAATGAAAAAAAACGTTACACGCAAATTGCGCGCTCTCAAATGAGCAAGGCTAATCAATGTGGAATGAATCACCATGAAAACAGTAAAAATAAGTATTGATCCTGAAAATCCGGCATCGCTGCCTGAAGGTCGAGTGGATTTCAACCGTTTGGATGACACTAACGAGCAGGATATTGCCACTCAGCAGCACATTGATGAAACCAATGCCATATTAGACATCGAAGGCCGGATGGGGTATTCACCCCATCCGTAATGTTTTCCTTGCCTTTGCCTAACCATAGACAACTCCAACACTTATTGCTAAACGTTTGGGACGGGGTACATACCCTGTCCCGCTTAGTCATCAACCGTCCTCCGCGTGACGGGCATATGGCGTTTATACGCTCACCAGATCAGATTTCTATCGAGCTTTTGCAAAAAGGCGCGCCGCTGGCACCTGCGGAACCGTGGCTTTCTATGGAAAATACGGGGAGTTGGTAAGTAGTGGGTTAATATAGGGTGGGGGACGAAGGAAGCCCATCCTATCAAGCTGTCCACACTTCGTGGTTTAACTCTTATCTTGACCATCGTAGATGGTTGTACAATTTCCGCCATTTAACTCTGGGCACATATATGATCTTTGGGCAGTCGTAAGTCCATGTATTTTTTTGATGTCTCTATCCCAAGAATTCAGACCATACCCACAACGATATACATCTGCCGATTTACCGCCCTTAGTAGTTCCGCCCGCCGCTGATGTTCCTGATGAGCAGCCAACGCCATTCAGCGCATCTTCAACAGATGGACTATCAACTAATAATAGTTCCTGTCCAGGACCGTCGCACCACCATTTACCTGACTTTTCACTCTGCCGACAGATAGCAAGAGCCTCATACTGGATCGAGCCCCATTTTGTCTTAGCTGGTTGCTTTTCTGATGTTGTTTTCTTTTCTGTTGATGTAGGCGTTGAGGTATCAGTTGATGTATCCGCCTGTACTTTTTTAAACATTCCGTCTAGTTTATTATTATTAAGATCTGCGTTATTTGACGATAGTTCTGCTTGTCCGTTTGAATCTTTATAGCATGTCCCACCTGGAGCACCTGTACCAGCAGGATTGTGCCATGTATAACCAGTAGGGCAAACTAAATCAGCCTTTGGAATATTAACGACTTGCGGTTTATATGTTGGCGAAGGACCACTTGACGCATCTTCATGTGTGCTTACTGATGAGCTTTCTGAATAACTTGACGTTGACGTATCTGCTGACGATATTTCTAATCTATTATGAGTAGGCGGTGAAGTAGGCTCATAACCATGCCCTGTTGTAGCCGCCCTTTCTGCGCTGTAACCACCAGTCCGAGATGCAACATCTCTCGCTACTTCTTTATCAATTTGATTAAATTTATTCATACTCTGTACGGCTGACGGCACATAAGGGGCTTCAGTGCCACGGCTAGAATCAATGAATTTATATCCTTTAGGTGCCGTAATAATCGCAGCCACCACAACACCAGCTGATATCGCAGCTACTGTAGCTAAAGTGCTACCACAGCCAGTTAATAATGTTGAGATTAATATAATTATAATTATTTTCTTCATAAAATCTCTCTGTCTTTCATTTTCTTATTTTAAAATAATATAGAGGCATGTAGGGTATGTGCGTACCTTATTAGCCTCAAGCCATCTGCAAATCATGCAAAGGCAAATGCAATAATGACACGGATTGAATATCGGCCTTTTGGCTGGCGTGTTGCACGTCAATCCCAACCAACGTGCCATTGCCGTCAAAATCCAGCATTACGCCATCAGCGACCTCGTCGGAATCCACTGACGGCGCATTGGACAGATGAATGTACAGCGAATCGGTTTCTTTATCGTAGCTCAGCTTCATGGTTTAAATCTCCGATCTGGGTGCGTTACCTCAAAGCAATGCCTTAAACTGCTCAATGGAAAGACCGGCATCTTTGACAATGCCGCCCATCGTGAACGCCTTGACGGGATTATGGCGCGGGATGGTCAAAAGCCGTTCCCCGTTACTCATGACGATATGTTTACCTTGTCTGACTATCCGAAAACCGGCTTTTTCAAGAGCGCGTATTGCGTCAAGATGGTTGACCCCAGAGAGTTTCGACACGACTATGCCGCTACTTCGATTTCGTGCGTTTCCTGATCCCGGCTCATTTCCGTCACCGCCGCCAAGTATTCATGAATAGCATCCTGAATGTTTTCCAAGGCTTCTTCATCAGTATCGCCTTCAGACCAACATCCAGGAAGCCCTGGAACCGATACACTAATACCTTCTTCGGTACGGTGAAAGATAACGGTATATTTCATTTTTCGGCACCTCAAGTCATGTAGGGTACGCTTTGAGTACCATTTTCAAAAAACTCGAAAAGGTACGCGAAGCGTACCCTACTTAAATTTAAATCGCCTTCTTAATCCGCTCCAACGCATTTTGCAGATTAGCCATGCTGGTCGCTATCGAAATTCTGATATGCCCTGGGGTGCCGAACGCGGAACCCGGCACTAACGCAACGCCTGCTTCTTCGATCAAATATTCGGAAAAATCAAGATCGTCATTGATGTTGTCCAGTCTGGCAATCAGCTTTTCCACGTTCGGGAACACGTAAAAAGTGCCGTCGGTTTCCAGGCATTCAACGCCGTCTATGCTGTTGAGTTCGGCAACGACATAATCGTGGCGCTTTTTAAATTCAATACACATGTTATCGATAAAACTTTGATCGCCGGTTAACGCGGCTTCGGCGGCGTGTTGTGAAATCGACGTCGGGTTCGATGTGCTTTGCGACTGGATAGTGGTCATCGCCTCAATCAAATCCGCTGGGCCTGCGGCATAGCCGATACGCCAGCCGGTCATCGAATAAGCTTTGGATACGCCGTTCATGACCACCGTGCGGTCATAAAACTCGGGATGCGCATTTAAAATGTTAACAAACGTGCCTTTCTTCCAAAGGATGTGCTCATACATATCATCGGTTGCGATAATAATGTTCGGGAAATCCTTAAGCACGTCGCCCAGCGCTTTAAGCTCTTCCAGGCTATACGCAACGCCGGACGGGTTAGACGGGCTGTTGATAAAGATTAACCGGGTTTTATCGGTAATGGCGGCGCGCAATTGTTCAGGCGTTATTTTAAAATTTTGCGCCTGCGTGGTTTCGATAATAACCGGCACGCCGTCGGCCAATAACACCATGTCGGGGTAGGAAACCCAGAACGGCGCGGGAATAATGACCTCGTCGCCGTGGTTAAGCAGGGCCTGGGTCAGGTTGAATGAGCTTTGCTTGCCGCCGCAGGAAACCAGGATCTGGTTGGCTTGGTAATCAAGACCGTTATCGTTCTTGTACTTGGCGATAATGGCTTTCTTCAGGCTGGCTATGCCGTCGACTGCGGTGTATTTGGTGTAACCACTCTCAATAGCCTTAACCGCAGCGGCCTTGATATGGTCCGGGGTATCGAAATCCGGCTCACCGGCGCCAAGGCCGATAATGTCTTTGCCCGCAGCACGCATTTGCGCGGCTCTGGCGGTAATCGCCAAAGTAGGTGATGGTTTAACTGCCTGGACTCTGTTAGAAAGTTTGATGCTCATGTTTCCCCGTGTAAAATCAATGTCAAAGATGGAGGGGATTATACATTATGTATAATGGCTTACTAAAATTCAGGTGTTAAATTATTGGTATCGTTGCCACGCTCTGGTGTTCTTCGTTATGCGCAAGTATCTATTGAACACGACTGACCGTCATCCCGGCAGGGATTGCCGGGATCCAGAGCACAGGGATGTGAACGCTTGATTTAACTGAGCAATCCCCTCTGGTAAGACTTGCTGTCCGTTTTAGTATCGCCATCCATGGCTTCTGGATCCCGGCAATCCCTGCCGGGATGACGTGTTTTAAAAAAGTTGTGAATAACGATGAACACCGGAGCATGGAAACAATAAAATTTGAAGTACGATCAGTCTATTGAGAAATCCAAGTGAAAAAGAAGTTCAAACTCCACAGCCGTTTCCAGCCTGCCGGTGATCAGCCTACCGCGATACAAGCCTTGATCGATGGCTTGAATGACGGCGAAGTGCATCAGACTTTGCTGGGCGTGACCGGTTCAGGCAAAACCTTCACGATAGCCAATGTGATCAATCAGGTCCAGCGTCCGGCCATGATTATGGCGCCCAATAAAACCCTGGCCGCCCAACTCTACGGCGAGATGAAAGAGTTTTTCCCGGAAAACAGCGTCGAGTATTTCGTCTCGTATTACGACTATTACCAGCCGGAAGCTTATGTTCCGGCCTCCGACACCTTCATCGACAAGGATGCCGCGATCAACGAGCATATCGAACAGATGCGCTTATCGGCGACCAAGGCCTTAATCGAACGGGACGATACGATCGTCGTCGCCACAGTTTCTGCGATTTACGGCTTGGGCGAGCCGGAATCGTACTTCAAAATGGTGTTGCATCTGGTCAAGGGCGACATGATTAACCAGCGCGACATCCTGCGGCGGCTGGCAGAAATGCAATACACCCGCAACGACATCGACCTGCGCCGTGCGACCTACCGGGTGCGCGGCGAGGTGATCGATGTGTTCCCGGCCGAATCGGACAGCGAAGCGTTAAGGATAGAGCTGTTCGATGACGAAGTGGAGCGCTTGTCGTTATTCGACCCGCTGACCGGCGAAATCATCCGGCGGCTGGCGCGTTACACGATTTATCCGAAGAGCCATTATGTCACGCCGCGAGAGCAGTTATTGGCAGCGGTTGAAGCCATCAAAGTGGAACTCAAGGAGCGCCTGGAGCAATTGCGTTCTCTGGATAAACTGGTCGAAGCGCAACGTCTGGAGCAACGGACGCTGTTCGATATTGAGATGATACTGGAAGTCGGCTATTGCTCCGGCATCGAAAACTATTCCCGCTACCTGTCCGGCAGAAGCGCGGGCGAATCGCCGCCTACGATGTTCGATTACTTGCGCGACAATGCGCTGGTGATTATCGACGAAAGCCATGTCGCCGTGCCGCAGATCGGCGCGATGTATAAGGGCGACCGGTCGCGCAAGGAAACGCTGGTCGAATACGGTTTCAGGCTGCCTTCCGCGCTGGATAACCGCCCGTTGATGTTCGATGAATTCGAGTTGAAAGCGCCGCAACGGATTTATGTGTCGGCAACGCCGGGGCCATACGAACGAGAGCATTCCGGGGTGTTTGCCGAGCAGGTGGTCAGGCCGACCGGCTTGCTCGATCCGGTCGTGGAAGTGCGCCCGGCAACCACCCAGGTCGATGATCTGTTATCGGAAATCAATAAGCGCGTTGTCGTAAAAGAGCGAGTGCTGGTGACCACGTTAACCAAGCGAATGTCGGAAGACTTGACCGAATACTTGTCGGAACACGGAGTTCGGGTGCGCTATCTGCATTCCGACATCGATACTGTCGAACGGGTCGAGATCATCCGCGATTTGCGGCTGGGTCAGTTCGATGTGCTGGTGGGCATCAACCTGTTGCGCGAAGGGCTGGACATACCGGAAGTGTCGTTGGTTGCAATACTGGATGCCGACAAGGAAGGCTTCCTGCGTTCGGTCGTGTCGCTGGTACAAACCATCGGTCGGGCGGCGAGAAACGTCAACGGCAAGGCCATTTTGTACGGCGATAAAATCACCAAATCGATGCAGCAGGCGATAGATGAAACCGACCGTCGCCGCGAAAAACAGCACCAGTTTAATATCGAGCACCATATAGAGCCGAAGACCATTTTCAAGTCGGTCACCGATATTATGCAAGTCTCGATACCCGGTGCAGGCATGACCAGCGCCAACAAGCTGCTAGACAAGGTAGCTGAATTCCCCGCCGACTATAAAGCGGCCATGACACCCAAGCAGGCAAGCAAAAAACTGAAACAACTGGAAGACGCCATGTATCAGCATGCGAAAAATCTTGAATTCGAGCAGGCGGCGAAGATCAGGGATGAGATTAAGGTTTTGCAGGAGTTGATGTTGGTTTGAGTTGGTTGGGCAACATCTTTTCGTTGCCCAACATTTTGCGCATGTTGATGTCGGGCATAAACAGCATGTCCGATCTAGCGGGCTACAATTTGTCTAATGCAGATTGAGCAATTTCTTTAATTTGTTTAATTTGTTCGCGCAATTTTTGAATCTGCTCATTTTTATTAACAATATCCTGATCATTGCAGGGGAAAAATATACCCCCCCTTACGTTTATTATTTTTTTTAATGCCTCTTCAAGATCATTTTTTTTACTCGCTCTTTCACGCAAACTTAATAACAATTCTTGATGTAATGCAATTACATCCGCCTCTTCAAGGCATATATGAGCTACAGATTCACGCTCAGAATCAGGTTTTTTAGTAAGATTTACTTTAATTATCTTCTTAGCTTCCCAAGCTTTAGAATCTTTAGATAAGTCAATTGTATCAACCAAGTCGTGTGAATCATCAATCGAATCACCACTGCACAAAGGTTTGGTTTTTGGGCCCCTATAAATTTTCATAAATAATCCTAATTAAAAACACGATATACAACGGATAGTCAACACGTTGCAATATCGGGTACGTTTAAACGTACCCGATAATTAATTTTACTTTTTAAGCTTTAGACGTTAGCAAGATATAGAGTCGATCAAGTCTTGTTAAATTACTATTAATTTTTTTATTTAATGTTCTATAGATTTTTTCAAATTCTTTTTGCTTTTTTGTGTGAGTAAACCAGATGTCAAGCTGTTTTAAAAGGAGCGTTAAAACTTCGGGCGAATTTTTGACATCTTTTGGCATTTCTTTGAGAAATTCCGCCGATTTTGTGGCACCCGTTAAGGATACGCCCTTAGATTTGAGTATTTCGGTGTAATCGGCAGAAAACTCTTGCCAAGTAAATTCTTGTATCATTTTATTTCTCCGAAGCAGCATTGATTGAAAGAGTATGATACCGCGTTTTAATAAACAATAAAATACTTATTTTTCAATATGTTACAACTCATTGATCAGTCTATTAACAACAACCCAAGCAGCTATGTACTATATAAAGTATTAGTTTTTGTCGTTACTGGCAGAGCAGTTGTTTAGTCCCATAACTAAGCTTTAGTTTTTGTAGTTACTAGTAGTTATTCCTAACTAGTGATCCTAGACCATTGCAGATAATGGATAGGACAAAGACTATAGATAACGTATCTGTCCATCTTAGACGTAATTACCGTTTGTTATTGAATCTACCCAAGCCCCGCTTGAAAACAGTCTGACTACCCTCAAGCGGGGCGGGGTTTGCAACCCCGCCCCTAACGTTTTCGCAGTATCTAATCAAAGTGGTTACAGCTAATGAACTCAAAACGTTTCGGACGGGGCGTGGTTGTCCCATCCGGTTTGGGACAAGCTTAAAGCCAATTTTTAACTTGCATCAGCAATCAAAGCAGCTTTATAAATTCTTCGACGGTCATACCCGCATTCCGAATAAGAGCGCGTAACGTACCGATTGAAAGTTCCTTGTGTTGCGGGACAGACAAGTTAACGCGTACGCCAGACTTAACCAAAACACGATGGCTTCCGACTTGCCCGATGGTTTGCCAGCCCGCTTTCTCGAAAGCCTTGGCCGCATCCTTGCCCGAAATATTGCCGAGTTTGCCCATTAACTAAACGGTTACCATAATCTGTGCCAATTTTTGAGTGCCGTCTTGTTGTAAAGCGGAAACCGCTTTTTGATCTTCGGCCCACAACCAGGCGGTAATCGCTTCTTTGATATTAACCAAAGCTTCTTCTTGATCTTTGCCTTGCGAAACACACCCTGGCAGT
The DNA here is from genome assembly GCA_030679035.1 of Methylobacter sp. Classification (GTDB taxonomy): domain Bacteria; phylum Pseudomonadota; class Gammaproteobacteria; order Methylococcales; family Methylomonadaceae; genus Methylobacter_A. Next base: position 117,906 of record JAUXTH010000142.1, read on the forward strand.
GCAGGGCATTCAGCAACGATCCAACCATCTTCAGCCGGTTCGAGTGTTATATGGAAAATCATAATATCCCCTGCGTTAAATAAAAGTTATTTTCGAGCAGCCTAAAAGGGAGCTGCCTTTTCTCAGGTTCTGCACATACTCGTCTACCGACTCAATATCGTTACGATCCGCCCATATCCCGAACAAATCATTCTTGCTATCCACATCAGCCGACTTATCGGTTTTTTCATAAGGCACAAGCCGAGCACAAGGTTTACCCCTGAAAGCAATGACGACATCTTCTCCCTTGCTTACAGCATCAAGCAGCCCTTTTAAATGAATTCTAAGGTCTTTTGCGGTTGCTTTCATATTGCCCTCTATCAAGTTACTTTTTCAAAGTATGAGCTTAACGCCGGTATACGTCAATTTGCCCAAAATCCACGCAAAACGTTTCGGACGGGGCAACATCAACATGTCATATACAACCCTTTAATTCCGCTTGGCCGCCTCATAAAACAGCCTAACCAATGGCGCATAGCGCCCATGCTTCATTGCATGTTGCATCGCCGCGTAATACATCGCCCTGTTCTCGCCATCAAATACCGGCGGCATTAATCTGGCATTCAAGCACTGCGCCATCACCAAGGCGCGCCCCACGCGCCCATTACCATCGCCAAACGGATGAATCAAAATAAAATAAGCATGTGCTTTGGCAATAGCTTCCAGCGTAGCTGACTTGGCCTCTTTGTAAACCCATCGGTTCATTTCTTCTTCAATATCTTCCGGTTCGGTGGTTCGCACGTCTTCCAATTGCCCCATTACCCGGGTCTTGGTGGAATAAAATCCCGCATTGTCATAAACGCCGCGCATAAAATCGGCATGCAGGGTTTTGATGCTCTGTTCGGTGATCGGCACCGGTTCGCCATGCTCCACAATTTTCTGCCAGAGTTGCTTATGCGTCATAAAAGCATTAAAGCCTTCAAGAAAAGCCTGCCTGTCTATATTCTTAGGCAGCTTTTTTTCGTCAATAATCTTATCGAAATCCGTTTTCGCCATATCGGTTTCGATTTCAATCGTGCCATAACTCAAGCGGCGTAAAAACGGCAAAAACAGCGCTTCGTTGTGAACCATATCATCCGGCAACAAAACGGCTTCAAAGCTTTGCTTGGGCGCATCCCACTCAGGAATCAAAAAATGCTGGCAATACAAAACATCAATATCCAGACGACTCTTGGCCGAGATCGACTCAGGCTTCTGCCGCCAGTTGAGAAGCGTTCTTCTTGAAATTCCAATTGCTTCCGCAAGTTTTGTCGAATAAAAAAACGCGGACTGGAGCTGATCAAGCTTATCTATAATGTTTATATCATTGTATTTCATAAAAATTTATTTCATTTCCCGTATTTTTATCCAGAGTAACAAAAGCGGGAAACACATTCAATATAAATTAATTTGTTTCTCATACCGGGTTCTCAGGCAGTTAAGTCTAAAACCACGTGGAGGTTGAAAACAGTCGGACTATCCCCCATGTTAGCGGTAACTTAAAAACTCTTAATGAGGCAACTATTATGCGTATGGACAAATTAACCAGCATGTTTCAAACGGCATTGGCTGATGCACAGAGCATGGCCTTGGGCAAAGACCATCAATTCATTGAGCCGACCCATGTGATGCTGGCCTTGCTGGATCAACATGGCGGCGGCATCAGGCCGCTGCTGACCCATATGGGCATCAACACCCAGTTGTTGCGTACCGAGCTGGTTAGGGAATTGGATCGTCTGGCAACGGTTAGCGGCTCCGGCGGTGATGTGCAGATTTCCAATGAATTATCGCGACTGCTGAATTTAACCGATAAACTGGCGCAAAAACGCAACGACAAATTCATCTCCAGCGAGCTGTTCTTATTGGCTATTTTTGAAGAAAAAAGCTTGCTTCAGGACATGCTTAAAAAAGCCGGGATCACTAAACAGACGGTCGAAAAAGCCATCGATGCAATGCGCGGCGGTCAGGCGGTGGATGATCCCAATGCCGAAGAGCAGCGTCAGGCCCTGAAAAAATACACCATTGATCTGACCGAACGCGCGGAACAAGGCAAGCTTGATCCTGTTATTGGACGGGATGATGAAATCCGCCGGACGATCCAGGTTTTACAGCGCCGCACTAAAAACAATCCGGTGTTGATCGGCGAACCGGGTGTGGGCAAGACCGCGATTGTTGAAGGTCTGGCGCAACGCATCGTCAATGGCGAAGTGCCTGAAGGCATCAAGGGCAAGCGGGTATTGGCTTTGGATATGGCGGCATTGATTGCCGGCGCCAAGTTTCGCGGCGAATTTGAAGAACGCCTGAAAGCGGTGTTAAACGATCTTGCCAAACAGGAAGGCCAGGTGATTCTGTTTATCGACGAGCTGCATACCATGGTCGGCGCGGGCAAGGCCGAAGGCGCAATGGATGCCGGCAACATGCTGAAACCGGCACTGGCGCGCGGCGAATTGCATTGCGTGGGTGCTACGACGCTGGATGAATACCGCAAATATGTCGAAAAAGATGCGGCCCTGGAGCGCCGCTTCCAAAAAGTGCTGGTTGATGAGCCGTCGGTTGAAGACACTATCGCCATCCTGCGCGGCCTGAAGGAAAAATACGAGGTGCATCACGGCGTCGATATTACCGACCCGGCCATCATTGCGGCGGCGAACCTGTCCTATCGCTACATCTCCGACCGGCAGTTGCCGGACAAGGCTATCGACCTGATCGACGAGGCGGCCAGCCGTATCCGCATGGAAATCGATTCCAAGCCGGAGGAAATGGACAAGCTGTATCGGCGCTTGATCCAATTAAAAATCGAGCAGGTCGCGCTTAAAAAAGAATCCGATGCCGCGTCCAAAAAACGTCTGGAAATTCTGGAAGAGGAAATCGCCGATCTGGAAAAAGAATATTCCGATCTGGAAGAAATCTGGAAGGCGGAAAAAGCCTCGTTGCAGGGTTCGGCATCGATCAAGGAAAAACTGGAACACGCCAAAACCGAGCTGGAAGCGGCCAGCCGCGCCGGTGATCTGGCGAAGATGTCCGAGTTACAGTACGGTATTATTCCCGCACTGGAAAAGCAGCTGCATTCGGACGCACCAGCTGAAGAACATAAAATGACCTTGTTACGCAACAAAGTCACCGAAGAAGAAATCGCCGAGGTGGTGTCAAAATGGACCGGCATTCCGGTGTCGAAAATGATGGAGGGCGAGCGCGACAAGCTGTTGCACATGGAAGAGCAACTCAGCAAGCGGGTGATCGGTCAGGAAGAAGCGCTGAAAGCAGTCAGCAATGCGATCCGCCGTTCCAGGGCCGGGCTATCCGACCCCAACCGTCCGAATGGTTCGTTCCTGTTTCTAGGGCCGACCGGCGTCGGTAAAACCGAGCTGTGCAAGGCGCTGGCCGAGTTTATGTTCGATACGCCCGATGCGATGGTGCGCATCGATATGTCCGAGTTTATGGAAAAGCATTCGGTCGCGCGGCTGATCGGTGCGCCTCCGGGCTATGTCGGTTATGAAGAAGGCGGCTATCTGACCGAACTGGTCCGGCGCAAACCGTATTCGGTCATTTTGCTGGATGAAATTGAAAAAGCCCATCCCGATGTGTTCAACATCCTGTTGCAAGTGTTGGATGACGGTCGCTTGACCGACGGGCAGGGCCGGACGGTCGATTTCAGGAACACCATCATCGTGATGACCTCCAACCTGGGCTCGGATATTATTCAATCGCTGTCGGGCGAAGCGCTTTATTCGGTGATGAAAACGTCGGTCATGGAAATTGTCAGCACCAAGTTCCGCCCCGAATTCATCAACCGGATTGATGAAGCGGTGGTGTTTCATTCCTTGGGTCGCGGGCAAATTCGGGCTATTTCCGGCATTCAAATCGACTACTTGCGCAAACGTTTGCTGGATCGCGAAATCGGCTTTGAAATTTCAGAAGAGGCACTGGATTTGTTAGGCGAGGCGGGCTTTGATCCGGTTTACGGCGCAAGGCCGATGAAACGTGCCATCCAGCAACAGCTTGAAAACCCGCTGGCTCAGAAGATACTGGCCGGGGACTTTGTCGCCGGGGACACCATCAAGGTTGATGTTGACCATGAAACGTTGCGGTTTTTGAAGGGGTAAAGCTCAAAACCGCAAATTGTCCACGAAAGACACGAAAGGAAAAAATTAAGCGCATTGACAACGTAGGAGCGGGCCATGCCCGCGACATTTTGGCAGCAGTACAGAGTTTTAGCGGCTTCATCGCGGGCATGGCCCGCTCCTACAGCGCTTAATTTAATAGCTTGGACTTTTTTCGTGTCTTTTGTGCTTTTCGTGGACGAAGCAAATTATTCCCCGGCAATCGACATCCGCTCGACCAGTATCGAACCGGTGCGGATATTGCCGCGATAATCGACATCATTGCCCACCGCAACGATGTTTTTAAGCATGTCTTTCAGGTTACCGGCGATGGTGATTTCTTCAACCGGGTATTGGATCTCGCCGTTTTCCACCCAGAACCCTGCGGCACCGCGTGAATAATCGCCGGTCACCATATTGACCCCCTGCCCCATCAGCTCGGTGACCAGCAAGCCGGTGCCCAATTCTTTTAACAAGCCCTGATAATCCAGCTTGCCCGGATCAATGGTTAAGTTATGCACGCCACCGGCATTGCCGGTGCTGTGCAGTCCCAGCTTGCGGGCGGAATAGGTGCTCAACACATAGCCGCGCAAAATACCGTCGCTGACGATATCGCGGGTTTGGGTGGCGACGCCTTCGCCGTCATAAGCGCTGCTGCCCAAAGCGCCTTTTAAAAGGGGCAGCTCGTGGATGCGGACGAATTCGGGGAAAACCTGGGTATCCAATGCATCCAGCAAAAATGACGACTTGCGGTATAGATTGCCGCCGCTGATTGCACCGATAAACGACCCCAGCAAACCGGAAGCCACTTCCGCGCAATACAGCACCGGACACTGCCGCGTGCTTAAGCTGCGACCCTCCAGGCGGCGAAGTGTGCGCTCGGCCGCTTTGTTGCCCACGTCGGCTGCCGATTCCAAATCGCGCGCGTTTCTTGCCACGGTGTACCAGTAATCGCGCTGCATGCTGTCGCCGCGCTGCGCCAATACCGAACAGCTCAAGGAATGACGGGTTGAGGCGTAACCCTGAAGGAAACCCAGCGAATTGCCCATCACCCGAATGCCTTGGTGAGTGTCGACCGAAGCGCCTTCGGAATTGCTGATTTCGGCATGATAAGAGCGCGCTGCATCTTCGCATTCAATGGCCAGCGCAATAGAACCATCAACGCCAATATCCCACGGGTGGTTAAGGTCAAGATCGGGGAATTCGGTAGCCAGCAGCTCCGGTTCCGGCAGCCCTGAAAACTCGTCTTCACTGGTGTAACGGGCAATACTGCATGCCGCACTGACCGTTTCCTTGATCGAAGCGGGCGACAAATCCGTGGTGCTGGCAGAGCCTTTGCGCTTGCCAAAATAAACGGTCACGCCCAGCCCCTGATCGCAATGATGTTCGATGGTTTCGACATCGCCCAGACGCACCGATACGGACAAGCCGTTTTCCTGGCTCAAGCCCGCTTCTGCGGCACTGGCGCCCTGCTTTGCGGCTTCGTCCAAGATGCTCTGAACGGTGTTTTTTAAGCTGTTGATTTGTTCGTGATTTTGCACTGTGTTCTCTTAATTTGCTTTTATGCGACTTGACGATTTATCTGCTGGAATGAAACTTCGTTAATATTTGCTTGCGACATTGCATGCTCAATGGTCATTCCAATCAAATTTCCATCTTTGTCCAAGTCCAGATAAATATTTTCATTGATTTCTTTAGTCTCGAAAACAGGATGTTCTGAGAACTCCAGCAATGCTGTATCGGTATCTTCAAAATACTTAATTTTCATTGTCCACCTCTTTAAATCCTCTATCGAAGAAAGCATTATGTACCGTCTCTTCATCTTCCAGCAAAATAACCCTTAGATATTTTCCCTCTTCCTGAATAAATCCCCATTTTTTTAAAACGTCCATCTACTTGTCTTTGGGTTTTAATCGGGTAGGCAACAACATTCTCAATCCATTCAATTTTTATGGGCGACCTATCCACCCTGTTCCTGGTGCAAAGAAAATACTGAGTGAATTTCACCTAAACGCTGGTTCCGCCAACCGTCAATCCGTCAATTTTCAACGTAGGCTGCCCGACGCCGACCGGCACGCTTTGCCCGTCCTTGCCGCAGGTGCCGACGCCGCTGTCCAGCGCCAAGTCGGTACCGACCATCGACACTTTGGTTAGTACATCTGGGCCGTTACCGATCAGTGTCGCGCCTTTAACGGCACGGGTTATTTTGCCGTTTTCAATCAAATAGGCTTCGCTGGCGGAAAAGACGAATTTGCCCGAGGTAATATCGACCTGCCCGCCGCCAAAGTTTTTGGCATACAAACCATTTTTTACCGATTTTATGATTTCTTCAGGATCATGCTGCCCCGGCAGCATGTAAGTATTAGTCATACGCGGCATCGGCAGATGGGCGTAGGATTCGCGCCGACCGTTGCCGGTAGGCTTGACGCCCATTAACCGGGCATTGAGATTGTCCTGCATGTAACCTTTGAGTATGCCGTTTTCGATCAATACAGTTTTTTCTGTCGGCGTACCTTCATCATCAATGCTTAACGAGCCGCGCCGTCCCGGCAAGGTGCCGTCATCAACTACGGTGCATAAATCCGATGCGACCCGCTCGCCGACGCGGCCGCTGAATGCCGAGGTGCCTTTGCGGTTAAAGTCGCCTTCAAGGCCGTGACCGATGGCTTCATGCAGCAAGATGCCCGGCCAGCCTGAGCCCAGCACCACCGTCATATTACCGGCAGGTGCCTCGACGGCTTCCAGGTTGACCAACGCTTGCCTGACGGCTTCGCGGCCGTATCCCAACGCGGTATCCTGATCTAAAAAATAGCTGTAATCGCTACGCCCGCCACCGCCCATGCTGCCCTGTTCGCGCTGGCCGTTTTGCTCGACGATGACCGTTACATTCATCCGCACCAAAGGTCGCACATCGGCAACCAAAGAACCGTCTTGTCGCGCCACTAAAATATGTTCATGAACACCGACCAGGCTGACGATGACTTCTTCAATCCGGTTGTCCAGTTTGCGGGTTTCGCTGTCCACCCGGCGCAATAAATCGATTTTCTGCTGATCTTCCAGCGATTTTAACGGATTTTGCGTCGCGTAATACTTCGGCCAATCGGCGGATTTTGTGGTGATCTTGCAATGCAAGGGGTCTGCATCCTGCCCTTGCCGGACGATGGCTTTAACATTATTAGCCGCTTCCAGCAGCACCGGCAGTTCAATCCGGTCACTGTAGGCAAAGCCGGTTTTTTCGCCGAATACCGCACGCACTCCGGCACCCTGCTCGATACTATGGCTGCCTTCTTTAATGATGCCGCCTTCCATGACCCAAGATTCGAAATGGCTGGATTGAAAATAAATATCCGCCGCATCAACCGGCGAACTGAGCAACCGGCCCATAATCTTTTCAATATCGCTATCCTGTATACCGGCAGGTATTAGGATTGCTTGTCTTGCAAGGTTTAAAATTTCCATCAATTAATCAAAAATAAAGGTTTGGGGTAAAGAGTACCGGGCTAAAGGCTAAAGAAGTAGAATGATATATTTCGCCTTTCATCTTAGTAACTACTCAGCGTGATTAATAGAACGCGGATGACGCAGATTGAACAGATTTACGCGGATTTTTAAATCAGTGTTTATCAGTTTAATCCGTGCACGGGTGTCCCAGTTCAAATATAAGCTAACTAACCACTAAAAAATCTTATTAAATCATAAGCAATCTGCGTCATCCGCGTTCTATTCTTTGTTGCTGAGTAGTCACTCTTCTTCCAGCTTATCGCGCAACGTTTTAAACAGCAACTGCAACAGGTCTTCCGCGCCTTCGGCAGAAGGGCGCGGCGTACCGTCCTGAGCCGCGCTGCTTTGTTCGCTCGCATTGGCGATTGTCGCGGTCACCGTTGTTTCTTCGCCGTCGTCCTTGACGGTCAGCAGATAAATAGTGGGGTCGTCGCTTAAAAACGCAGTCGCTTTTGCAAAAAAGCCGGTTCTATCTGCTGTATCCTGAGTCACGTAATACAGGCCTTTATCGCGCTCATGATCGGTTACTTTGATGCCGCTTTGCTTCAATGCCCGAGCCAAGGTGTTCCAGGCGTCGCCAAAAGGCTGCTTGATCGTCAGTTGCGTTGGTGAATTCTGGTAAACGGCCGAGCCTAACCCTGTTCTATCTTTTTTCTTCGGAATCGAGCTGGTGTCGACAACACGCTGCTCTTTGGTCGGACTGCTGTTAGCCACCGTTGGCGGGCGCTCAAGACTTTCGGTGTCGCGGTATCGACTTTCCTCCTGGGCGGTTGAGCAGGAAGCCAGAAATCCAATCAGCAATAAACTTTTAACTATTACGCGCATAGCTTTCTCAAAAAAAACGACGATGGTTCAAAGCAGGGAATGCGCCTCGCACTTTTTCCAGACGCTCCATATCTATTTCAGCGGAGACAAAGCCGCCGCCCGTTTTGTAGCAATCCAACACCACGCCCCACGGATCGATAACCATGCTATGCCCGAAAGTTTTACGGCCATTAAGATGAAAGCCGCCCTGATTCGGCGCAATCACATAACACAGGTTTTCCACGGCACGCGCACGCAGCAGCAGTTCCCAGTGCGCGGCTCCCGTTTCCGCAGTGAATGCCGACGGAATGACCAGTATATCCATGCCCATCTTGCGGAAAAACTCGGGAAAGCGCAGATCGTAACAAACCGCGACGCCCAGTCTGCCAAAAGGCGTGTCAATCACCAGCATCTCAGCACCCGGTTCAATAGAGTCGGATTCCCGGTAAACGTCGTTGCTGCCTGGAACGTTGACATCAAACAAATGCACTTTATCGTAGCGTGCAACCCGTTCGCCCTGGTCGTTATAGATAAGGCATGCCGCCCGCACTTTATTGCTGTCGTCACCCGCTATCGGAATGGTGCCGCCAACCACCCAGACCCCATATTTTTTAGCAACCGATGACAAAAAGCTCTGAATAGGCCCTGAGCCATCGACTTCTTTTGCTTTGATTTTGTCCAGTTCATGATCGCCCATCAGAGCAAAGTTCTCCGGCAACGCCACCAGTTTTGCGCCCGCTTTGACCGCTTCCGCAATCAGCTTTTCGGCTTCCAGCAAATTGGCGCTGACATTGGGACTCGATGCCATTTGTATGGCCGCACATCTACTCATGTTGTTCTCTCTATTAATTTGTAACTACTTAGCCATCAAATATAATAGAACGCGGATGACGCAGATAAATATGATGATCGCTGAGTGTGTTCGATAAAAATCTTATTTAATCTTAATCATCAGCGTCATCCGCGTTCTATTTTTCTAACTGCTGCGTAGCTTCTTCTTGTTTTAGCCATGGAAAGCTAGTAATGCCATCCCAGGTTTTTTGTAACAATCCATCATTTTTATGCATCGGAATGATTTGGGCATTTCCCCAGGCTCCTTTTACCAGATACTGGGAACCGAAGAAAAATCCCTCCTGATTCTTACCCGTCAAAGACCGTCCAACCAAGGCCGCTACTTTACCCATAATTGTACCAGCAATAGGCACGGCGTCGGCACTTTTAGGCGTGACATCGACAATGTGATCAACAGTTTGATTGACAAGATCAGTATCCCCGCTGATGGCAATTTTTGCAGGAACGGCATCGACGACCAAATCATGAGTCGATGCGATTCCGCCTGCCAAATTAAAATGCCCGTTGATGCTGTTAAACGTCAATCCTTCCTGATAAATATCGCTAAAATCCAGCTGCGCCCGCTTTATCCACTGGGCCACCGCCAGCATGCCCAATATCCTGCCGAATCCGGGCTCTATGCTTAGAATACGCCCGTTTTTAAAATCAACATCCACCTTGCCTTTCAATCCCGCCAGCGAGAACTGGTACGGAGCCCCGCTCCATACAACGCTGAAATCAGCAGCTGCTTCGGTTTCGCTCAAATCCTTGGTAATGCCGAGTTGGGCCAACAGCGGCCCGGCACTGGGTACATCCAGGTGGCCTTCAGCATGCGTGACTGATCCCCCGCCGCTTGCTTTCCAGTCGCCCGACAAGACCAGTTTTTGGTTTTCCCCGGCCAGTTCTACATTCTTAAAACCCATGCCGCCCGGTATGCGCTCGGTTTTCAATGATAACCGGCCCAAATCAACCGCCTGCCACAGCGTTTTTTGGCTGGTGACGGTCAGCAACGGCATAAGCTCCGGCGATAAGGTCTGCGGGGCCGAAGCCTCTTTCACCCCTGCCTGCTTTAATGCCGAAAGATCCAGTAACGCCATGTCCAGACTGATTCTGTCAGTGCTTGTCATGCCGGGCTGTCCCTGCCCGTCACCCTTCGGGCGCTGCGCGTGCAAATCAGCTCCCGGCGGATTGGTGAAATCGGCAGGAATCTGGATTTTTCCCTTAGCGATCGGGCTGTCTATCACCCCGGCCCAATTGTTGCCTGTATGCTTCAAGGCCAGATCGAAAACGCCTACATCGGTATTCTTCCACAAAGCATGATTGCTATGAATCTTCAGCTCCCTAACCCCATCTCCCGCTCCCTGAGCCGCAGCCAACCCCAACCAGTCTTGCAGCGCCAGACGGTCGCGGTTGATTTCCAACTTTAATCCTGCGTCCTGGCTCTGAGCGACCTCACCGGCCCCCATCAGTACATGCCCCGAATATATGGTCTTTTGTGTAGTATCCAACAAAATCGCCGCTTTCAGTTTATTGTCGTAATTTAACAGCACCGGCAATAACAGTTTATCGTCCAGACTGAACGTCAGCGACAACGGCACGCTTTGCTCTTTTGTTTTGGCCAAGGACTCCGGCAAATCCAGCGATACGCCGGATAGCATCGACTCAACAACCAGCGTTGGGTCTACGTTCCCATAAGGCAACTCCAGCTTTAACTGATAGTCAGTCGCTCCTTTGGCGATTTCCCACCAAGGCAGGTCAAATTGCGCCTTTAGGTCGCCAACCCCGGCGCGACCTGCCACATTGACGGTGGTTTGGCTTTCCGAACTTTTAATGCCGATTTGTATCGGATGGCCCAAAGCGGAGGCATGAATGATGTTGCTATAAACGCCCTGCTCATTGAACTTGAGTTCGCCGTTGATTTTGCTGACCGGCAGAGCCAGCGATTTGACCGTCAGCCTGGCATCTTTCAATTGCGCCGTTCCATCGACCTTGGTGGGCGCACCATCGGTTAAAGGAATTTTAAGATCCAGCGCTATCTGGGTATTGCCTTGCGGGGTGATGGCTTCCAGCACCGAATCCACCCGCGAACTGAGCGGCGTATGCTGCATGAAAGCCAAAACCTGATCGATCCCCGCTTCGCCCTCGCCCTGAATCAGCAATTGTTTGCTGGTATTCAGCGAAGGAATGGTGACTTCGGCTTGTTTAATGATCACGTTATCTGATTGCCCTTGCAGGACATTCACCTTCAGGCCGCCCTGGTTAAACATGACCTCGGCATTCATACCGGTTATATCGGGCCATTCGGGATCGTATGACAGATCGAACTGTTCACCGGTAAATACCGCTTCAAAAACGCCCGGCGCATCGGTAAACGGGAAATCGCCCAGATTACCGTAGACCAGCAAGCCGCCGTTGGTCATGCGTCCGCTGACAAAGGCACGGTCCAGCCAGGCGACGACTTCTTCATCCATAATACCCACCGGCAAATAATGCTTAACCTCGCTTGCGTCTTCACCGGCAAATACGCTTTGCAGATCCATAAACACAGGCTTGCCTGTTTCGGGAATATCGATATGAAACTTGGTTGTGCTCTGGAAGCTCAAGGAATCCAGTTCAATCGACTGACTGGACACAGACCAAGCATGTTCAGCAGCTTGCTGCCAAGCTAATGTCCCTTGAAGCCGCTTGATTGGCAAGGGTTCACGGAACAGATCCGGCCCGGTCAGCCAGGCATCTTCAGTCGCAAGGGTAATGGTGCCCTGCTTTTCGCTGCCCTTTATTCGGCCGGTCAGATTCTCTATGCCGGGAACCGACAGCAACGAAGCGACACCGATGTTGGCAAACCTGCCGTTTAGCGCAACCGCTTTTGCATCCAGGTCGGCGAACAAGGAGAAATTCTCCAGCGTTCCTTTTAGCTGAGCCTGCGTCAGCAGCTTGGCCTGCTCATCCGGCAAGGGGGCGAAAAACTGCGCCAGCCCGGATGCTTCCTGCAAGTCCAGTCGCTCAATAAACAGCGCTATTTTAGGCAATGCATTATCATCCATACGCTGACCGGAAACGCTAAACACGGCGGCAGGCCATTTCTTAACCGCACCTTTGGGGTTGTCCTGAGTTTCCAGGGAAAACTCGTTTACATCAAGTTGCCAATGCTTGTTTGGGTCGTTGGCGGCCTGATTTACCCCCCAGTGCAACCGGGTGTCTAGCTCATTGACAAAAAACGCCTGCTTGTCCTGCCGAACCAAAATCCCTTGTTGAATATGTGCCGCCACATCCATCGACACCAGTTGCGACTGTCGCCAGTCGCCCCAGATTTTAAAATCGCCGGTACCGGCATTGATATTGATTCGATCCCAGGCCGATGCATGAGGCTGAGACAATCCAAGCGCCGCCAATTCAGGCAAATTGACGGACTTCCCATCGATATAAACCCGCCCCTGAATAGTTGAAGGCTCAAAAACATTGCCCTCAAAGTCCATCGACAGCCTTAATGTATCGCCGATTTTTTCCGGCAACTTGAGCAACATATTAAGTCGGTGACGCTCGCCATCGTTGCGGATCGCCAGATCCACCCCATCGAACAGCAGCGGCCGACTATTGCTTGTTTGATCCTGCCAGGTGACTTCGCTTTGCACGACTTCATATCTTCCGCCCTGCAACAGCCACTGCGGCTGCCCATCACTGGCTTTTAAGCCGACAATAACGATACTGCCATCCTGTTGCCGCTTAATGGACAGCTTGGCGCCCACCAAAGTAACCCAGGACGATGATAATAAGTCTTGGCTAACCAGCATATCCAGCAAGTTAATGCCCAGGCGTATTTGATTAAACTCGATAGCGGGTTTTTCGCTCCCGGCAGAGGCAACCGATGAAATGGCGATGTCTGTTAACACCAGCTGCGGATTAACACCGCGCATATTTGCGCCCAGATGACCGATAGTTACCGGTGTACCGACCAGTGCGCTGATATTGGTCGCCAAATCGGATTTATAATGCTCAATCTCCGACAATACCAGGCGCACGCCGGTCAAGCCGATAGCCGCCACGATCAAAGACCAGAAAATGAGATGCCGCGTGGCACGCTTAATATGATGGATCATTAAAAAGGTTAAAGGTGCAAGGCTAAAGGTTCAATATTCAAGGTTAAAGCAACACCACATCATACTGCTCCTGATTATACTCAGCCTCGGCCCTGAACTTGATGCGCACACCCAGAAAGACTTCCAGTTCAGCCAGCATATCGGCTTCCTCATCAAGCAGCATTTCCACGACTTCATTGGATGCCAGAACCAGGATCTTCTTGACCTTGTACTGCCTGACTTCGCGAATAATTTCCCGAAATATTTCCAGGCACATCGATTCTGCGGTCTTCAACACGCCCCGGCCGCCGCAGGCGCTGCAAGGCTCGCACAATATATGCTCCAGGCTTTCCCTTGTCCTTTTGCGGGTCATCTCCACCAAGCCCAGCACCGATACTTCGGTGATGTTGGTTTTCGCGTGGTCTTTTTCCAAATGCCGCTCGAACGCCTGCAACACCTGCTTTTTATGATCGGCGCTCTGCATATCGATAAAGTCGATGATGATGATGCCGCCGAGGTTCCTTAGCCTCAGCTGCCTCGAAATCGTCTGCGCCGCTTCGAGATTGGTTTTGAATATCGTCTCTTCCAGGTTGCGGCCGCCGACATAGCCGCCGGTATTCACATCGACAGTGGTCATCGATTCGGTCTGATCGAACACCAGATGCCCGCCCGATTTCAGGTTGACTTTGCGGTCCAGCGCTTTTTGGATTTCATCTTCGACGCTGTAAATATCGAACACCGGGCACTCGCCGGTGTAATGCTCAATAACCGACACGATTTCCGGCGCGAAAATCTCCGCAAATTCAACCAGGCGGTGGTAGGTCTCCCTCGAATCCACCCGAACTCTTTCTATGCCTTCCCGGTATAAGTCTCTCAAAGTTCTGATGCTCAGCGGCAAATCCTTATGGATGAACTGCTTGGGCTTGGCGTCGGCGATTTTGGCGGCTATCGACTCCCACAGTTTCAGCAAAAACGTCATATCGGCGATCAATATCGCCTCATCCACGCATTCCGCCGCCGTTCTTGCGATAAAGCCGCCGCATTTGTTCTCCAGCCTGAACGCGTCAAGACAGGCTCTTAACCGGACTCGCTCGGTCTCGCATTCAATCCGCTGGGACACACCGGAATTTTGGGCATAAGGCATAAAGACCTGGAACCGCGACGGAATCGATATTTCCGTCGTTAACCGTGCGCCTTTGCTGCCCAACGGATCTTTAACCACCTGCACGATAATATGCTGACCTTCATGCAGATAATGCTCGATATTTTCCGAACCTTTTTTTTCCAGATCCTTGACGCATAAATCGGAAAGATGCAAAAACGCGGCTCTGGGCAGGCCAATATCGACAAAAGCCGCCTGCATACCGGGCAGAACCCGGCATACTTCGCCTTTATAGATGTTACCGACCAATCCCCGCTGCCGGGTTCGCTCAATGATCAATTCCTGCAAGACGCCGTTTTCAATAACCGCAACGCGCGTCTCAGGCGGGGTAACGTTGATTAAAATTTCTTCACTCATTTGAACAACCCGATGCCTTGCCTGGATAAAAGTTCCGCAGTTTCAAACAACGGCAAACCAACCACGCCGGAAAAACTGCCGCTGATCGACTCGACAAATACGCCGCCCCGGCCCTGAATGGCATAACTGCCGGCTTTATCGACCGGTTCGCCGCTTTGCCAGTAGACTGCTATTTCGCCTTCCGTCAACACCCTGAAAGTCACCTCTGTAATGCTGACCGCCTGACCGTGCTCCCTACCCCTCAGCGAAATTGCACTGTAAACCCGATGCATTTTACCGGATAACTGCCTCAGCATGGCAAGCGCATCATCCCGATCTTTAGGTTTGCCCATAATCAGGTCACCCAAGACCACGGCGGTATCGGCAGCCAATACCGGCAAGCCGTCGCCCAGTTGCGCGATACAGGCCGCAGATTTTTCGGCGGCCAGTCGCTGCACATAGTCCAACGGCGTTTCGTCGGGCCTCGGCGTCTCGTCAAGATCGACCGGATTAACTTTATAAGTCACCTTAATCTGATCCAACAATTCTTTTCGACGAGGCGAGGCTGAGGCGAGAATAATCTGTGCAGTCATTAGCGATGATAGGGATGGTTATGGAGGATACTCCAGGCACGATACAACTGCTCGGCCACAACGATGCGCACCAGCGGATGGGGGAAAGTCAGTTTCGACAAGCTCCATGATTCCCGCGCCAGCTGTTTGGCGGAATCGGCCAAACCTTCCGGCCCGCCGATTAATAACGAGACATGCTGACCGCTTTCCAACCAGCGTTGCATCGCATCTGCCAATTCAGGTGTCGTCCAGGGTTTGCCGGGAATATCCAATGTTACAATATGCGAGCCTTGCGGGACAGCCGCGATCATCCGCTCGCCTTCCTCTTTGACAATTCTAGCGACATCGCTGTTTTTGGTTCGCTTGCCCGGCGCGATTTCCTTAAGCACCAATTCGCATTCGCGGGGCAAGCGCTTGGCATACTCATCGTAGCCCTGCCGCACCCAGCCCGGCATGCGGTTTCCCACTGAAATCAGATTTATTTGCATGCGGTGCAGGATACAGGAGAACAGGCCAGTGATGCAATGCAGTCTAATCGCGGTCATATCCTGCAATAAAAATAGCTAACTAAAAAACTTAAGTAATGGGTTTATCTGCCGCTACATTAGCAAACCAACACAGGAGTATGTGCCGTGAACATTAAACAATTAAAACCCATATTAGCAGGGTTAGCCATCAGCTTATTGATAACCGCCTGCACGACCGCCAAAGCGCCTCCCTATGAATTATTACCGCACAAGACCCTAAGCGCGATAGGCTACGGCACAGTGGAAAAGAGCGACAGGTATTCACGTTCGCAAATTAAATTAATGGCCATGCGGGCTTCCAAGATGGATGCTTACCGAAGCTTGGCCGAGCAGCTTAACGGTATTCAGTTGCGCGGTCAGACTGCGGTCGAAAGCATGGAAGTCACCCATGACAGTTACCAGGTTTATCTTAATGCGTATTTGCGCGGCGCAAGGGTAAAAAGAACCTCGGCTATCGGTAGCGATACCTACGCGGGCGATGATACGTTTGAAACGGTTGTGGAGCTTGATTTGACGCCCAGATTTTATGAATGCATTAACGGCCCAAGCGAACTGATTAATCAATGTATTCAACAAAACCAGGAAATTCCGGCTCCCAGCTTCAATCCTAAGCCAGCCACGGTATCAAGCCTTAATCCAGGCTGCAATACGATAGATTGTTACAATTACCCTAATACCAAGGGATTTAGTCAGCGTAGCTCTTTTGGAACCATACGAGGATCAATTCAGGACGCATCGCAGTTGGTATTTAAGGCTGCTCTAATGCCTACGGGATTTTAGTCGACATAACTTCTTTGCATTCCTGCCCCTAAATTTATAAAGCGGTTACTGCCACGAAACACGCTTTGAAAATTACCATATATGGCGTTTAAGGGCTATTATGTAAGACAGTAATTATTCTCAGCAAAGAACCGGTTTGATGAATGACAAAAATATTATTCAAATGCATAGTGACTTCGCTCATTTTATTAAATCTATCGTGCGCCGATGTTCAACCTCAGGCTCAATCTCAAGCTAGAACCCATGTAGTCACTGTTGAAGGCCAGGCTGCCATTAGCAAAGGCATGCCGTTATTAGCTAGAAAACAAGCCCTACAGGACGCCATCCGCCAAGCTTCCATGCAATCGTCTGTTGATATTCGCAGCCGGACTTTAGTCGATCAAAATAACGTCTCACTGGACACGATGTCCATGCGCACCGCCGCCGCCGTGAGCAAAACTCAAGTTATCAAGGAATGGACCGCCGATAATATCTATCATGTTGCAGCCATGGTGGAATTATCTGCCGACAGCTCCTGCGCACCCCGCTATCGCAAGCGTATTATCGCAACAGCCTTCCCTTTAGTTAAACAAGGACAGGTGTCTGGTTATGAAACGACGGATTTATATGGCGGCATCCCACGCGAAATTAATAATCTTTTAATTGAGTCCGGCGATTTTATAGGCAGTAACGCTACCCATGTCAATTTATATCCAAGAGCAGACGTAGCTCCCGAACTAGAAGACCGGAGAGCTTATCAACCGTCAAAAGTCATGCAAATAGCTGCTTCAAATGGCATGCAATTTGTATTGTCAGGCGTAATCAGGGATCTGGAGATCGAATCCACAGAATACATGAGAGGCGCAGGACCTTTGGCATACGTCAGAAGTCTGGCGCGCGATGCGGTAGCCAGACGCGGAATTGGTATTGATGTTTATGTCCACGACGGACTTACCGGCGCCTTACTGTTCCAGCAGCGTTATATTGATGATGTCATCGGCGATGTGTGGATACCGTCAACTTATTCGGTAGGCAGCGAGCGCTTTAACGCCACAACAACCGGAAATAAAATAGCTAAAATCATAGAGCAGGCAAGCACTGATGTTCGCCAGTCCTTAAGTTGTTACCCTTTTGCAACACGCATCGTTGAAATCAAGAATGATAAGGTGGTTATTGATGCGGGTGCCCAGGAAAAACTCAATGTCGGCGATCAACTGGTGGTTTATGGCTCCAGCGGTGAGGACTTAAATCTCGATGGCGGCTATGGTTTTGTAGGTAAGGACAAGCAGCCGGTCGGCGTTTTAACCATCCGCAGTATCGCGCCTCGTTACGCCGTAGGCAGTTTGGAAGTTCCTGCCCGTGAACTGGGCGTCAAAGTTGGCGACTGGGTAAAATCCTGGTAAATAGCTTATTCTTGCTATACTGACGGCTATAGACTATATATTTACTTTTACATCCACTTTCATCCGAGTTCATTATGGAAATTAAATCAAGTTTTTTCGGCGAACAATCCATCGACCCCAGCACCATCATTAGCTTTCCGAACGGAATCCCTGGCTTTGAAGATCAAACCCGTTTCAAACTGTTTCATCAGGAAGGCGAAAGCCCCCTGATTTTCTGGCTGCAATCCTTGGATGACGAAAACCTTACCTTTTCAGTAGCGCAACCGTCCACTTTCAATATCAATTACAGCTTTGTATTAAACGATGCCGAAGAAGCCGCTCTGGGAATTGAAGATGCCGCAGACATACTCCTGCTGTTAATCCTGCATAAAGACGCATCCGATCAGCATAGCGCTATTAAATCACTAAAAACACATGCGTTATCTCTTCTTGGAGCGACAACCGATCAACCTGCCATTAAAGGCGTCATCAGGGCTCCGTTGGTGATTAACAGCGCAAAGAGAATAGGCTTGCAAAAAGTGCTTACTCAAATAGAGCAAAATATAACGCTGACTGAAGTTGCTTAAAAACGCATTACTTGGTTTTTAGCCGCAGACTTGAAGTGCTACCTTGTAACTGCCGCTTTTTAGCGGCAGTTTTGCTTGCAGGGATGCAGAAGACTGCCAACACCGAGCCCCATTTAAACTAGGTAGCCTTCTAATTCATCCGCATAAAAGCGCGGATAAGACGGCCGTCAAGCGGCCTGAACGGGAATGGAGCTGGCTGAACGCTGAACCTCGTTCTTTTCATTAAAATAAACCAGGGTAGGCTTATGACTTTCCGCTTCCTTTTGATCCAATATTGCAAATGCGCAAACTATAATCAGGTCGCCTGGACAGGCCAGACGGGCAGCCGCGCCATTGACTGAAAACAACCCAGACCCTGCTTCGGCGCGAATGGCGTAGGTCGTAAAACGCGCGCCATTGTTGATGTTGTAAATCTGTATCTGCTCGTATTCCCTGATACCCGATAAGTCGAGAATATTGCTGTCAATCGCACAAGAACCCTCATAACCCAATTCTGAATGGGTCACCGTAGCCCTATGTAATTTCGCTTTAAGCATCGTGATTTGCATAATAAAACACTATAAATACCTTTGAGAACCGCGCATTATCCATTATTAGCAACAATGCATCAACTTTTAGCACTTTCCAAACCCTATAAATCCTGTTATAGCTTATCTGGAAAAACAAACATTATCGATTAGCCGGGTTTTGTTTAAGCGTGCCGCAGTCAACAAAACCAGCTCCTTATCATCCTCGCCTGCTTTTGTTAAATCACTCGCCCTGCACACGCTAAAATAATCAGGCGTAAAACCGGACTCCTGCAAAAACTGCAACGCCGTGCGTTCTATTTCCTGATAAGACTGCCCTGCTAAAACAGCATCACGCGCGGCGCACAAGGCTTGATACAGCTTTGCGGCGACCGTTTTTTCCTCGGCGGTTAAATAACCGTTCCTGGAGCTCATCGCCAAACCGCTGGCCTCCCGAACCGTTTCCACACCGACTATTTCAACAGGAATATTCAAATCCCTGACCATCGTCCGTATCACCGTCAACTGCTGGAAATCTTTTAATCCAAACAAGGCGGTATCCGGTTGCACCATATTAAACAATTTGCAAACAACGGTCGCAACACCGTCAAAATGTCCCGGTCTGAACGCACCGCAATACCATTCGGACAGACCTGTTACCGACACGGTCGTTTTAGCATCCGGCGCATAGACCTCTGAAACAGCCGGTTGAAACAACAAATCCGCGCCGACCGCGTTGAGCTTTTGCTGATCTTCATGTTCGGTGCGGGGATAGGTCTCAAAATCTTCGCCAACACCAAACTGGGTCGGGTTTACAAAAATACTGACCACCACCCGATCCGCCTTTTTTTTGGCTTCATTGACCAGTGCCAGATGCCCCGCGTGCAGATTGCCCATCGTCGGCACCAATGCAACGCTCTGTCCTGCTGACCGCCACGCTTTAACGGCGCCGCGCAATTCCGATATGGTGTTAACTATATGCATAAATCTTAAAAACTATGTTCATCCGCCGGAAACCGGGACTGCTTGACGGCTTGGTGATAGGCATCAATGGCATCCTCGATATTCGCTGCATCGCTCATGAAATTCCTGGAAAAACGCGGGCGCTTGCCGGTGCCGATATTGAGCATATCATAAAGCACCAGCACCTGGCCGTCGCAATCCACACCGGCACCGATGCCTATCACAGGAATCGTTAACTGTGCGCTGATGTCTTTAGCCAAACTTGCCGGAACGCATTCCAACACCAGCACCCCTGCACCCGCTTGCTGCAATTTTAGCGCATCGGCAAGCATTTTTTCGGCAGCCGCCTGTTCCTTGCCCTGAACCTTATAGCTGCCCAATTGATTGATCGATTGCGGCAGTAGACCTAAATGCCCGCAAACCGGAATGCCCTGATCGACCAGGAAACTAACGCAGTCGATTCTCGGCCCTTCCAACTTAACCATTTGCGCACCGCCAAGCTGCATTAATTTGGCGGCATTTTTGGCCGCGACGGCAGGCGTGGGATACGTCATAAACGGCAAATCGGCGATGATAAACGCCCGCGCCCTGGCCTTGCTGACGCACCTTGCATGATAAACCATGTCCCTGATACTGGCCGGGAGCGTTGTATCATGCCCCTGGATAACCATGCCCAGCGAATCCCCGACCAGCATCATATCAACGCCAACCTTGTCGATTACTGCGCTAAATGCGGCATCGTAGGCGGTTAAGCACGAGATTTTCTCACCGCGCTGTTTCATGGCGGCCAGATCGGTAATCGACAACGGTTTTAGCGTAGCTGAGGAAGAATATTGATTCATTGTATTCAGATGGATGCAGGCTTTACTAGGGCGGGAATCAATCCAGCCGTTTCAGTCCATTCATGGGACACCGATCAAGCAGGTCGGCAATATGACCTTTTCCCGGCACCAACAACTGCGGGGCGATCTCGTACAAGGGATACAGGACAAAAGCCCGTTCGGCCAAGCCTGGGTGCGGTACGGTTAAATCAGGCAGCTCAATAATCCGGTCGCCATAGATCAACACATCCAAGTCCAGCGTTCTTGCGCCCCAACGCTGATCTTTCCTGACCCGGCCCTGATCGTTTTCAATGCGTTGCAGGCATCGCAATAAATCCATCGGCGGCAACTCGGCCGCAACACACATCACCGCATTAACATAGTCAGGCTGATCTTGCGGCCCCATGGGCGGGCTATGATACAAACTGGAAAATGCCAGCTCCTTGACTCCGGCTATTTGCGTTATTGCCGTGCGCGCTGATTTTATTTGCAGGGCAGGATTTGCCAAGTTGCTACCCAAGCCGATATAAGCCGTTACCCATTCAGTTTCTGGATTTTTCATAGCCAAATACTTTACTACTCTGTTTTTGGAGCACTCTCTTTACCTTTTCGATGATAACTTCTTTTGCGCTCCGGCTTTTTATTTTGGGAATTGCGCGGCGGTTGGGTCATTTTTCTTTGTTCATTCTCATCGGCATTCTGATACCTGGCCCACCACTCGGCCAGCTCGGGATCGGCACCGCCGGTCTCGGAACGCAACAGCAAAAAATCGTAGCCCGCTCTAAAACGGGGATGCCCGATCAAACGGCTGGGTTTGGAACCGAAACGCGCATTAAATTTAGGTTGCATATTCCAAACCTCGCGCATCGCCATGCTGATATGGCGCGGCAGGGCCGTACTTCTGATCTGACTGGAGATGATCTCACTGGCAGCATCCTGATAGGCGACAAATTCAACCTCGCCTTTCGCCATTTTTGCTTTGGCCAGCATCCGCACCGGCTCCCACAAAAAGGCTGCCAATAAAAAGTAAGCCGTAATCGTTTTGCCCTCGGCTATCCTGCTATCAGAATTTTCCAGCGCTTTAATCAATAACAATCTGGGAAAGCCGCTTTCTTCAACCGCCAAACTGTTTTCCGTTGCCGGAAACAGCACTTGAAAAAGACCGTAATGCCTGAGCATTTCAAAAGTTTGCAGCGCATAGCCGGATAAAAACAGCTTTATCGCTTCGTCGTAAAGCCTGGCGGACGGTATATCGGCCAGTAACTGGGCATCGTTGTGTATCGCTTTTTCGCATTCACGATCCAACTTGAAGCCTAGTTTGACGGCAAAACGCACCGCCCTCAGCATGCGCACCGGATCTTCACGAAAGCGCATTTCGGGATCGCCGATCAGCTTGAGCGTCCCGGTTTTATGGTCAGCCATGCCGCCGACATAATCCACTACCGAGAAATCCTTGATATTGTAATAGAGCGCATTAACGGTAAAATCCCTGCGCCAGACATCCTCCTCGATCGTGCCGTAGACATTATCCCGCAATAATCGCCCTTCCTTGTTGAGCATCTGCTTGTCGTTTTGCTCTTCTCCCGCGCCACGAAAAGTCGCCACTTCAATGATTTCCCGGCCAAAATGCACATGCGCCAAACGAAACCTGCGCCCGATTAACCGGCAATTGCGGAACACTTTTCTGACTTGATCAGGATCGGCATTGGTGACGACGTCAAAATCCTTGGGTTCTCGCCCCAGCAACAAATCACGCACGCAGCCGCCGACAAGATAAGCATCGAAACCCTCTTTTTGCAGGCGATACAAAACCTTCAGCGCATTCTCACTGATCTGGGATCGTGAAATATTATGTTCCGCACGCGAATATATTTTAGCTTTTGTGTCCGCTGATCCCGCATCATTCCTGGCTGATACTTCGGTCCTGCTCAGTGCAGGCTTAATAATTTTCTTAAAGAAGTTTAAAATAATCTTCACACCTTGTTTATTTTTCTAGTTATTTTGATTATATCATTGCTAATGAATTCTAACCCAATCGGCAAGTTTCTTTTACATTCCCCTTTTGAATGGAGTAGAATCATCACTCTGATTTTTACCCGCAATTCTAATTTAGTTCCTATTGCAGACACCAGATAAAAGATCAGATAACCATTTTTTTAACATTCGCACAAACATTTAGCGTGCTTGACTGGAATTGTTATGTTCAAAAAGATTCTTAATAGCTTAATTGACCAACCTTTGTTAACCAGCCTTTTTGCAACAGATTTTTTCATTCTTCTGTTTCATAGACCGCCATTCTTGTTTTCTCTCGTAATGCTGGGCGCGTTAATGGGGATGTGCATGTATTTCGGTCAAAAATTAGCCTTATTTAAAATTTAATTGGCCCGGCCAACAAAGAATACGCCGCAAAAACCAGGTAATGCCCCCATTTCCAAGCCTGGTTTTTTACGTCGTCTGACGGCAATAGTTTACGACCTGCTGTTGCTGATCGCCGTTTTGTTTGTCGCGACCGCGCTATTGCTCCCCTTAAATGGAGGCCAGGCCTTCACTGCCCAGCAATTCTTCTTCCCCCTGTATCTACTGCTGGTCAGCTTCTTGTTTTACGCCTGGTTCTGGACTCATGGCGGGCAAACATTAGGCCTTCGTGCGTGGAAGATAAAAGTCCTCACGCTGGACAAGAAACCCATCAGCTGGAAACAGGCTTTGCTCCGATTCACGGCCGCCATCATCTCCTGGGGATTTCTCGGGCTGGGCTTCTTGTGGATTCTTATTGATAAGAACCAGCGTAGCTGGCACGATCGTCTATCCAAAACAGCCCTATACTTTGACACTCAGGACACACATCATTAGCCATTGTAATATCATACTTCCCAAACAATACATTTATCAGTGCGGTCATCATGAATTGGTTTACTAAACTATTTTCCAAACAACCCAAGAGCATCTCCCCGGAAAAAAAACCAAACATCCCCACTCCTGCCCCCATCGCTCCAAATACCCCGCTGACCTGTTCGGAACCAGTCTCCACCGAACATAAAAAACTACCGTTGACCACATTAAAAAAACTGGCTCCACTTCGAGACATGGACGATGCCTATGTTCAGCAACTTGTTCACACCACGCTAAGCTATACCGCAGGTTCCGTCATTTTCAGGCTGGGCCAAAAAACCAATTCGGTTTTTTATCTGCTCAGCGGGAGCCTTGATATGCAACCGGATAGCGACAACCTCTACACCCTGTCGGCCGAATCATCACTGGCCAATCTGCCGCTCAACAGCGGCAAGTTATGCGGAGCAACCGCTTTCGCTAAAACAGACGTCACTATCCTGGCGATTTCAGGAGAATTCATCTGCCGATGGTCCGGCAAAGATATCCGGCAGTCTGTTGCCGTTGAACTCATTGATATTGAATTGCCCGAACAAATTGCCGATAACCGCTTTTTCGCCAGTTTTTCAGGAGCCTACCGGGAAAATAAATTAAGTCTGCCCTCATTGCCCAATGTCGCATTAAAATTAAAAGAAGCAATGGAGCAGGATTTAGGCATCAATGAGGCCGTTAAAATCATCGGGGTGGACATTTCCATCGTAGCCAAACTGATCCAACTGGCCAACAGCCCGCTATACTCGCCCGTATCACCGATTACCAACTGCCATGCGGCGGTTACCCGAATTGGCCTGGATCAAACCCGCAAACTGGTCATGGGCATCAGTCTAAAACAATTATTCCGCTGCAAAAATCCGCAACTGATGGCAAAAATGCAACACTTGTGGAAAAACAGCCTCTATGTATCCAGCCTGAGCTTTATACTTGCACAGGAAAACGGCACTGTTAACCCGGAAGATGCATTATTAGCCGGCTTGGTCTGTGACATCGGTACGATACCGATATTGCATTTTGCCGAGCAGTATCCGGATGAATACCCGAATTTAGACGTACTGGAGTCGGCCATTCCGTTTCTGAGCCCTTCGGTCGGCTCACTGGTGCTGCACACCCTGGGCTTTGCTCCTGAGTTAGCCTGCATCCCCAAGTACGCCGAAGATTGGTTCTACGAAAGCGGGGACGATAAATTAAATCTGATTGATATCGTCATCCTGGCCAAACTGCACAGTTATTTCGGCACCAACAGGGCAAAGGAAATCCCGTACCTGAACTCCATACCCGCCTACACTAAACTTACGAACGGCAAACTGACCGCCGACTTTTCCTTGGACGTACTGCACAAGGCGCAACATCGCATCAAAGCAGCCATGAACTTTCTTTCCTGATACCATTATGAATAATCCTTTATTAGCCAACTCCACACTGCCGCTGTTTTCCCAAATAAAGCCGGAACACATCGTCCCTGCTATCGATCAGTTATTGAACGATGCCCGCTCGTCGGTAGAACAGCATCTTCAAGCCACACAACATTACACCTGGAAAAACCTGATCGAGCCCTTGGAAGATGTGGACGACAAGCTCAACAAAGCCTGGTCCCCGGTCAGCCACATGAATTCCGTAGTCAATAGCGACGAACTGCGCGACGCGTACAACGCCTGCCTGCCCAAACTCAGCGCTTACTCGACTGAAATGGGCCAAAACGAAGCCTTGTTTAAGGCTTATCGCTTTATTGCCGACAGCGATGAATTTGCGACGCTGGACACCGCCCAGCAAAAAATCATCCGCAACGCTTTAAGGGATTTCAAATTATCCGGCATCGACCTGGATAATGAAAAAAAACAACGCTACAAGGATATTAGTCAGGAATTATCCGCTCTTGCCAGCAACTATGAAGAAAACCTGCTCGATGCGACCAACGCCTGGAGCAAGCTGATCAGGGACGAACAGGATCTGGCCGGACTGCCTGAATCCGCCTTGGCCCAAGCCAAACAGACCGCCGACGACTGCAAGGACGCAGGAGGTAGAGCAACGCTTGGAGCAGTTGCCGAAAGCCATAACGAAGGCGGCTGGATGATCACGCTGCAATTTCCGTCCTATATTTCGGTCATGACTTACGCCGACAACCGCGAATTGCGCCGCGAACACTACGAAGCCTTCGCCACCCGCGCTTCCGATCAGGGCCCGCACGCCGAACAGTGGGACAACAGCGAAAACATGGAAAAAATCCTGGCTTTGCGCCATGAAAAAGCCCGTTTGCTGGGATTCAACAATTACGCGGAACTGTCGCTGGCGACCAAAATGGCTGAAAAGCCGGATGACGTGACCCTTTTCCTGGAAGATTTGGCCGACAGATCGTGGCGACATGCACGCAAGGATTTAACCGAACTGCGTGAATTTGCCAAACACTACGGCGTTCATGACCTGCAAGCCTGGGACATGGCCTATTTTTCGGAAAAAATGCGCCAGCATTTTTACCAGCTGTCGCAGGAAGAAGTTAAAACCTACTTTCCGATCACCCGCGTCCTGCCCGGCCTGTTCGCGACCGTAGAAAAACTGTACAGCCTGCAAATAGCAGAAATCAGCGATTTCGACAGCTGGCATCCCGACGTGCGTTTTTTCCAGATTCATGACCAAACCGGTTCTCTGCGCGGCCAGTTTTATCTCGACCTTTACGCCCGCGCCAAAAAACGCGGCGGCGCCTGGATGGACGATTGCGTAAGCCGCAAGCGCCGCGCCAGTTCCCAACTGGCTGGCGGCATACACACCATCCCTGGCGATAAGTTCGACGACACCATCCAAACCCCGGTCGCCTACCTGACCTGCAACTTCACCCCGCCGACCGGAGACACACCCGCATTGCTGACCCATGACGAGGTGACCACCTTGTTCCATGAATTCGGCCACGGTCTGCACCATATGCTGACGCAAGTTGATCATCTCGGCGTCTCCGGCATTAACGGCGTGGAATGGGATGCGGTCGAACTGCCCAGCCAGTTCATGGAAAATTGGTGCTGGGAAAAGGAAGCGATTGCGCTGATGTCGGGCCATTATCAAACCGACGAGAAATTGCCGGATGCGTTGTTTGACAAAATGATCGCCGCAAAAAACTTCCAGGCGGGCATGATCATGGTCAGGCAACTGGAATTCAGCCTGTTCGATTTCAGGATACACCGGGACTACGACCCCGAAAAAGGCGGCCGCATCTATGAAACCCTGGAACAGGTCAGGGAACAGGTCGCCGTTGTCCGTCCGCCAAAATTCAACCGCTTTGCGCACAGCTTCTCGCATATTTTTGCCGGCGGTTACGCAGCGGGTTATTACAGCTACAAATGGGCGGAAGTGTTGTCCAGCGACGCTTTCTCGCTGTTTGAGGAAAAAGGCATTTTCGATCAGGAAACAGGCAAAGCTTTCTTGACCAACATCCTTGAGAAGGGCGGCAGCCAGAACGCGATGGAACTGTTTATCAACTTCCGCGGGCGCAAACCCACCATCGACGCATTACTCAGACATAACGGCATCGCGGCATGATCTACAAAGACCTGCGCGACTTCATCAAGCAACTGGAAAAACAGGGCGAACTAAAGCGCATTACCGTCGAAGTCGATCCTTATCTGGAAATGACCGAAATTTGCGACCGCACCTTAAAACGGGGCGGCCCCGCGTTGCTGTTTGAAAACCCCAAAGGCGCGAACATTCCGGTGCTGGCCAACCTGTTCGGCACCCCGCGCCGCGTCGCAATGGGCATGGGCGCGGAATCCGTCACCGAGTTGCGCGGCATCGGCGAGTTGCTGGCTTACCTGAAAGAACCCGAGCCGCCCAAAGGCATGAAAGACGCCTGGGAGAAATTCCCGGTCTTCAAGCAAGTGCTGAATATGGCGCCTAAAATAGTCACGTCCCCGCCGTGCCAGGAACTGGTAAGGGTAGGCAATGAAATCGATCTTGGCGATTACCCTATCCAGACCTGCTGGCCGGAAGATGCGGCCCCCTTGATTACCTGGCCTCTGGTCATCACCAAAGGCCCGAACAAGGAACGGCAGAATCTTGGCATCTACCGGATGCAGGTCATCGGCAAAAACAAAGTCATCATGCGCTGGCTCGCGCACCGGGGCG
The DNA here is from genome assembly GCA_030679035.1 of Methylobacter sp. GTDB lineage: Bacteria > Pseudomonadota > Gammaproteobacteria > Methylococcales > Methylomonadaceae > Methylobacter_A. The sequence continues at coordinate 145,841 of JAUXTH010000142.1, forward strand.
GCGCACTGGATTTCAAGGAATTCCAGGCCGCCCATCCCGGCCAGCCGTTCCCGGTTTCCGTGGCCTTGGGCGCAGACCCGGCGACGATACTTGCCGCCGTCACGCCGGTGCCGGACTCCCTGTCCGAATACGCGTTTGCCGGTTTACTGCGCGGCAGCAAAACCGAAGTCGCCAAATCGCTGATTAACGATTTGCAGGTTCCGGCCAGTGCCGAAATCGTGCTGGAAGGCTTTATCTATCCCGGTGAATTCGCCGCGGAAGGCCCTTACGGCGACCACACCGGCTATTACAACGAAGTCGCCGATTTTCCGGTATTCACTATCGAACGGATCACCCAGCGCCAGGCCCCGATCTATCACAGCACTTACACCGGCAGACCGCCCGACGAACCGGCCATCCTGGGCGTTGCGTTAAACGAAGTCTTCGTGCCCATTTTGCAAAAACAATTCCCGGAAATCGTTGATTTTTACCTGCCCCCGGAAGGATGCTCCTACCGGATGGCCGTGATCAGCATGAAAAAACAATACGCCGGTCACGCCAAACGAGTAATGCTGGGCACCTGGTCGTTCCTGCGCCAGTTCATGTACACCAAGTTCGTGATCGTCGTCGATGACGATGTCGATGTCCGCAACTGGCAGGATGTGATCTGGGCGATGACCACCCGCATGGACCCCGCCAGGGATTTGACCATCCTGGAAAACACGCCGATAGATTATCTCGATTTCGCCTCGCCGGTTTCAGGCTTGGGCTCCAAGGTGGGATTCGACGCGACCAATAAATGGCCGGGGGAAACCAACCGGGAGTGGGGCAGGACGATTGTGATGTCGCCGGATGTGGTCAAAAAAGTGGATGAGATGTGGGATACGTTGTTTTAGTCGGGTGGGTTAAGATTTTCTGCCCACCGCGCCCGCCGGACGGGGCATGTTGCCCCGTCCGAAACGTTTTTCGTTGATTAAGTTTAGCCTCTTAACTCAGGCATCGCAAAAACGTTAGGGACGGGGTTACAAACCCCGTCCCGCCTGGGAGTCCTTAATAAGACTTGTAGCCCTATTTAGCATTGCCATCCTTGGCTTCTGGATCCCGGCAATCCCTGCCGGGATGACGACCTGTGTAGATTGTTTATGCTGCCAGTAATCAATCCGTTCGCTCAGTTCTAGCAGAACCATAAAGCATGCTATATGATTACAAACAAACCTCAATAAACCGGAGTGGCAATAATGGCAACCGAAGCATTTACTATTAGAGCTGAAACAGAAATCGTACATAAACTGGACAACCTAGCTGGATCGCTAGATAAATCGCGGAATGAGCTAGTCAACCAAGCCATAAAGGAATATCTGGAAACTCACGCTTGGCAAGTTGAGAAAATCACCCAAGGCATCGCTGCGGCAAATCGAGGCGAGTTAATCGATCATGCCGATGTCATGAAAGAAATGGAAGATTTGATTGAGCGTAAAGCCAAAGCTAACGCGTGAAAATCGTCTGGACCGAACCGGCCCGCCAGGATTTACGCGACATCTTTCTCTATATTGCCGAAGAAAACCCGAACGCCGCCCGCGTTTTACTTTCCGAAATTAAGGAACGAGCCATTCTGCTTCAAGACAATCCGCTCATAGGACGGATTGGCCGCATTGATGAAACGCGCGAATTGGTTATTACTGGAACCCAATACATTTTGCCGTATCGTGTGAAAGAAAAACAAATTCAGATTTTGGCTGTTTTTCATACAGCAAGACAATGGCCGATGACTTTTGAATAAACCATAGATGACAACCAAAAATCGGCCAACCGATAAAGCTGTTTGCCCACCCGGCTAATATTACTTAGAAACTCTATATGGACATCTTAATTCAAGACGCGCCCAAAATTATCGCAACACTAGGAAATCTAGTTAAAAGAGATGGGCTAATACCCGAATTTGCTATATTGTCTAATGGCGAGTGTTCTATTCAGCAAACCGGCTATGACAACTGGGATGGTGGCGTAAACATCTATAGTATTTATTGTAGGATGCCAATCGATATCTATGCTAAATATGAATCCGTTTTAAAAGACATAGAACAGAACATAAAAAACAAAGCAGAAAACATCTTTAGAGCTTACCCGTCATGCTGGATTGGAGACGTCCTTATATCACCAAAGCTAAGTACCGAAATTGAAGAAAAATCCTATAAAATTTCGAGTGAAGAACTGCTGAAACTTATCGATTTACAAAAATCTTTGATGATCTCAGTTTCAACTGGTGGCGAGCGCATTCAGAATGTAAATGATACATACAAAGAAAGGTTGAATACGATATCTGAAGGACTAGCTGAGAGAAACATCAGAAATACTATTTTATTTAATGACTTATGGGAATGGTATGAAAAATGGCGTTCAGAAGAGCTCTCATCATATCAATCTCGCAGGGTGTTTTTAAACAAACTTTTTTTACCCTTGGAAGAGGCTGTAAAAAAAGACTCATCAAATCCCGTCAATCCAATTTTTGACGAGCCAACGGGTTGGGAGCGGGTTGACCGAAGTATAAATGAAATAAAAAATCGAATAAAAGGTGCGAATACCGAAGAGCAGTTTCAGTCAATAGGGCTTTTAGGTAGAGAAACTCTCATTTCGTTAGCTCAAGTTGTATATATCGAGAGTGAGCACCATTCACTAGACGGTGTAGCTCCGAGTAAAACCGATGCTAAAAGAATGCTTGAAGCGTATATTTCCCACTCCCTCCCGGGAAAAACTAATGAGAATATCAGAAAGCACGCAAAAGCATCTTTAGATCTTGCTAATGACTTAACACATAGGAGAACAGCAGAATATAGGCTGGCCGCCTTGTCCGCAGAAGCGACTAATGCGGTCGTTAATATAATCGCAATAATATCTGGGCGCCGTGATCTAAAATAACCAAGCAAACTACAACAGCCTTGTAGACCCAAATAAGCCGGTTTGAGCGAAAGCGAAAACAAGCGTTTCCGGCACAACAATACGAAAAGCCGGAAACGTCCGGAGAGCTATCCTGTCCTACAAGTCGCTAGGCTTCAGCCCGGTATGTTTGGAAATACGGGCTAGCATACGAGGGCCGATTTCTTCGCTGTTATGAAAAGCGAATACGAAATCGGGCCAGCCGGTTCGAGCTAAGGTGTGATGTGATCCTGATTGACGCTTGATTTCCCAGCCGATACTAAGCAGCGCGGCAAGAACACGCTTGGCCTTCGTCGAAGGCCATTGACTCATGCGGCGACAAGTTCAATGTTGATTGGTATGGGGCGACTTTCCCCGGTTTCGATGCGCTCGGCCAGGGCGCGAAGAGCTAGTATTTCAGCTTTAGCCATTGCCTCGTCGGCAGTAGCCCCATAAGTTAATACGCCGGGAATTTCGGGAACCTCTGCCAACCAGCGTCCATCGTCTTCACGCTCATATTCAATATGAAAATTCATGATGTCTCCAAAGATGAAAGTGATTGTGCATTCTACACCTGTGAATAAAACAGGCCTAACAGTTGATGATTAAACTGATTAAAGCATTCTCACGCCGAGCGTCGTTACCTCGCTTCAAATTAGCACAGCAGTTAGCCTAATTTAGCGATGCAATATCAAGGATTAATCTGATTAGCCAGATGCTTCAGCCAGAGACAAATATTCTATATACCACAACAGCTAGTTCCAAAAAATGCGACCCGTAGAGACGCGATTTATCGCGTCTGCTATCCAGTTTGATCCAAAATCCAGAAAAGGCGCAACGATTAGAGACGCGATAAATCGCGTCTCTACGGTTGGTTGGCTGAAGCATCTGGCTAATCAGGAGGATTAATGGGCGACGAAAGGTAACCCGCCCCTTTTCTCCACATTTTTATGCAGTTCCGGCATCTGCCGGATAGCCAAAAACCAGCGAAATAGGTTTGGCTTTGAACAGGGTATTTACGCGGCTTAACTTTTATCCTTGCCGATATTGAAAATAATTTGTCCCGCTTGTAATGCCTGCTTCCGCCATTGCCGCCAGTAGCTTTCTGCTTGCTGCTGACGCAAGCAGCGTAAAAAACGCACCCGTTGGGCCGCGTTAAGATGTTCGTGAATCAGCGGCATCAAACCGTCTTCGATATTGTAAGCGGGTTTTTCAGAGGCAAGACAAACAGGGACGATGCAGTCCAGTGGTAAACTCAAATCGTGGGCCATCGCGTCACAAGCCTGTCGGATACTGTGTGCTTTGGCGTTGTCCGGCTGCTGTATATTGTAAGGAGGATTCCATTCCCGGACCGGACGCAAGCGGTCACAATGCGTAGCCACCGCAATGATAACCGGCAAGGCTTGATTGGGGCATTGCTCCTGAAAATAGTGGCGAATTGCGTTCAGTTGTTGCGAATCGACTTGGCGGGCGGCTTGCGCGGCATTGCAAACCATCAAAATCACATCGACTTTTGACCATTCCTGCTTTAACGCCTCAGGTGCTTGGTCGTGCATTAAACCTCCGTAACCGGCGCTGTCCAGTATGATGGCTTGTTGCAGGCCATCGCGTTCGAGCAGGTAAGGGGTAATTTCTGCGGTAGTGGGCAAGAGTCCTTCCGCGCTTTTTATTTCGCCGAATAAGGCGTTAATCAAACTGGATTTACCGCTGCTGACCTGGCCTAAAACAAGCAGCCGTAGCGGCTCTATCGACTGGTCATGCGCTTTACTTTCCGCAATGTCTTGTTTTGAGGCGGCGGTTAATACCTCGGTCGGCACAATATCGTCCAAGGTTAATTGACCGCTGTAGAGTTGAATCGCGTAATAGCCGAGCTTGTTAATATAAGCGCTGATCAAGCGTTGCGATATTTCATTGGTAACGGTGTTCAGCCCTTTGCCGATTAATACACTGCGTGCTTTAGCCAGCGCCGCGCCCGCCCAATTAAAGAGCCAATTCCCGACATCGAAAACCGATTTAAGTTTATTCAAGGTATCGACGGCCTGCTTGGCGCGTAATAAATCGCCGACTCTAACCGCATGACTGCCGGGAATTTTGTCTAATACGTCGCGTTGAATATCCTCACAGACCAACACAACCAGCTTGAGCAAATACGGCAGCGGAAATTCTAAAATGGGGTATTTGGAATCGGCATGAAAGTGCCTCGCAACCAGCGTTAATACTTCATTAGTCAGTTTTAGGGCTTTGCTTGAGTTCGTCAATACATCCGATTCTGTTTGCCAGCGTTCGGTTAATGGCTTAAGTTCTTGCCACGCCAGTTGCGCTCTATCCGGCCAGTTTGGATTAGGCTGAATCTCGATGGTCTCTATAAACAACGGCTTTGTGCTGCGCCTGCGCCAGTGCAGCAGACCATAGACCAGCGCGATGTTGGCCGATAAAATGCCCATGCCCTGATAAATCCAACCGTGTTGCCATAACCAGTAGCCGCCCAATCCTATTAACGCCAGCCAGGGTATTAGAAACACCACCGCCAACACAATGCCAAAGCGCGTTACAAGCATAAGCTAAGTTTCCTTGTTTTTGAGCAATTGACGCGCGTGGCTGAAGGCTTCGTCGTAAGCCTGTTTTAACGTCGCATGGTCAGGTAAAGCGCCTCGTTTAACGCCATGCAAATACACGCAAAAAGCTTTGCCCAGCGCATAGGTCATCGCCCCCGAATAAACGCCCGCCACCGCCGAACCGTAAACAGGGACAAATTTCAGCAATTCCCGTCCTAATAATCCTATACCGACACTGACGCCAACGAGGCTGGTAAATTCGGCATAAAGCCTGCGGGTCAACTCCAGGCCATAAATTGAAGCGATGCTATGAAACAGTTTAGCCTGCACAGCCAGCACTAACGGCAAACCTGCCAGCGGAATTGCACCCATGCCGACATTAAGCACTGCGTATCCGATAAGGTGCGGATGAGCTTGTTGCGCGTGAAAATCCAGCAATTCTTTATGCTGCTCGGTACCGCGCAATAGGCCGATTACACCGGCAGGCAACACACGCTCAATGGTGTCCCATAAGGCATCCAGCCCGTAATCGACAGGCTCAAAACCATCTTCCGGCAGCGTGAAATCGACCGGCACAAAATGCACGGGCACTGACTTAAACCAGTCGCGTTGATGTAACAGCACTTGCGCCAAAGCATGAGGTACTTGCGACGGAAAGGGTGTTTGTTGATAAGGATATGGTTGAATATGCTCGGCATCGCCGGCATAACCTTCGTGCAAGGCGGTTTGTACTACTATGATAGGCCAGTCCGGGTGCTGCTTATGAATGGTTAACACCGTATCAACCACTTCCGCTTGGTTCATGTCCAAGGCTCGTAGCACCACGACCAATAAATGCGCCTGATTGGCACACCAAGCTAAGTCTTCGTCTGGATTGTAAGACGTTTCACCCAAACCCCGCGTATCCAGAAAACGTATCATTGGATGGCTGGATGACGGAAAATCGTAAAACCGCGATCTTTTGGTACACGTCTGAAAACCATTGCCAATTTCGGCCGCATCGCTACCGGTTAATGCTCGAATCAGCGATGTTTTACCGGCTTGCGTTTTGCCCAGCAGCCAAAAAACGGGAATCGGCAAGCGTTGCTTAACCTCGTTTATTTTGGATTCTATGCCGGTCGCTTTGGGACTGAATAGCGCATCGCCTAAACCTTTCCACGTCCAACTGCCGATGATATTCATAGGGATTGCATAAAACTTTGCGGGCTTAATGTGATAATTGTCATGCCAAATACAAGCATGGGCTATCTCCATAAAGTAACCTGATGAGTAAGGAACTTCAGCCAATTCCAAAACTGTCGTTCCGGCAGGAATTGCTGGGGCCTAGGATCCATAGATGGCAGGCTGATTCACCTCCCTGTGACCTGGATACCGGCACCCGTTAGAGCGCGTAGCGAATCCCTGCCGGTATAACGAGACTTAGCTGAAACATCGTGTAATCAGGTAAAGTAAAGGGCTGTCATATCCTATCCTGATTAATCACGGTCGGGATAGGATTTTCTTCGTGCTCTTCGTGGTGAATAAATTTTTTTTACCAGCCTATCAGGATATTGAATCAATCCGGCTAACAATCTCGCTGGACGCCAACTCCAGGCCCTGCTTGTAACATTCGCTGGCTCTGTCTTTATCGCCTTGGGCAAACAGCAAGTCACCGAATATTTGATAGGCCGAAACGGTAGGCTCTATTGAAAGGCTTTTGGTCAGGTAGGTTGTCGCTTTTTGGTTGTCGCCGCATTTCATACTCAACTTGCCCAGTACGGTCAGGAACACGGCATCCCGCGGGTGCATAGGCAACCATTGCTCGGCAGTTTCAAGCTGTCTTGCGACGTCAATCGATTGGACATTGCCGAACAACACCACCAGCGTTTGATCCCAGGTTGTCGACAAGGCTCTGGACAAGCCACCTTCTACCTTTGCGCCCGCTCCGGCATCAATCATCGCGGCAAAATAGATCGCCGAAACGCCTTTCATGTTTCTTATGTAATCGGGGATTTCCGACCACAATGTTTCAATTTCGTTAACGCTGCCCCGCTCGGCCGCCTGCTTTAACAATTTGCTGAATGTTTCGGTTTCCAGCAGTTTGATTTCGGCTTCCATCAACACTTTATTGGTGTTCAATGACGGAATCAGTTTGCGTAGGCCTTCCCAATCACCGGCCTGCTGATAGGCTTGATGTAATAACTTTAAAACGTTGGCATGAGTCGGATCGATGGAATGCAAGCGTGTCAACGTTTCCAGGGCTTGCTCGAATTGTTTTTCCGACAAATGCAATTCCGCCTGGGTCAGGCCTATCGCCACATCGGAACCCGGAGCCTGGTCGGCTGCCTTTTTAAGGTATTCATCCCTTTTGTCATAGGCGCCACGAGATTGTGCGGCTCTGGCAGCGGTCAAGTAGTGGATCAACGGCGCACCGCTGTGCGAGGCATGTTTGATCAATACTTTTTCGGCTTTTTCCCAGTTGCCTTCGGCGGAATCGACCAAGCCTGCAATTAGGGCTTCCTGGGAACGGTTGAATTTGATGCTTTTGCCGCGATTTTTGATTTGCCCCGGCAATCTGAGCAGCCAGCCTAAAGACCTGAAGAAGATATAAAACACAAAAAATCCCATGATCAGGCTAACCGTAAAAACGACTAACGAGGTTTCAAGAGACCAATATCCGATGCCGATCAGCACATAGCCGGGATTTTCAAATCCGCCCAGCCATTTATAGGCAACTAAAGCGGCGGCAACGGCAACAAGGAGTGAACCCAGAAAATACATTATATTTTTCATCATGTACTCTCTGGATTAATGTGCGGCAGGTGCTGCTTCAACAGGTTTTGATGGCTCAGCGGGGGGCGCTGTCTCCGTCGGTTTTGCCGCTTCGGCCGGATTTTCTGCTTCAACAGGCTTTTCGACTTGAGCCGGTTTGGATTTTTCAGCAGACGGCATGGCTTTATCGACTTCCAATCTCAGTTTGGTAATATCTCTGAGCATTTTCAACGACAGGCTAATGTCGGGGAAATGGCTGCGGATTTTAATCGCATTAAACTTGTCCAACTCAGCAATAAAGCTATTCGTCTCGGCGTTCTTGGCGAAGTTTTGCTCGGCCCATTTTTTTGCATCGACCAGACTGGATTGATATAGCGGCTCATTTTGCTGAACCAGCGCGATTTTGACTATTTCCAGTTTTACTCTTAATTGCTCGCGAATAAACTGCGCCTCTTCCGGCGTTAATATTTCCTTGATCGGGTGCTCGGTGTGCCTGATGGTCACCATGCTTCCCAGTTGATCGAGCAGGTTGTAGCCTTCCTTATCCGCCGTCTCCTGTGCTGGCTTGGGTTGAGTCAGCGCCTTGCCGGTATAAGGCAAATACAGGGCTAATTTATCGACCTGATCTTGCAATGCTTGTATCGAAGCATACATGCCGACAATATCGGCCACTGCAACATTACGAATCGCGGTAATATCCTTGGCGATTTGCTCGCGTATTTTAAACGCCCCTGCATCCCCGCTTTCTCTGAGCCGTTGGTCCGCCGCTTCCAACGCTTCACGAGTGGTATTTACATCGCCCATTAAATACAGGCGTTGATTGGCTACGCTTAACAGATATTCCGCATCGGCAATTAACCAATCGCCGCGTGTCTTGCCTAATTGGCGCTGTACTTGCGAAATTGCGCTATTTAATTCGTTCCGCGTGCTGTCCAGTTTTTCGGTATGTAGTTGGGAAAAATCCGCCAGGGTTTTAGTAAAATGGGTGTCTTTGCCGGCAACATTAGCTTCTACGGTTGCCAGCTGGGATTGGATGGCTGCAAGTTGCGCCTGATAACCGCTAATCTGTTTTGACAGCTCGATTAGCTGCATGTCTCCCTTATTAACTTCTCCTCCTAAATCGGCTTGTTGAGAGCGCAATTGCTGAAAAAGATAAAAACCGGCGCCTGCCAAACTTATGATAATGAGCAGCATGATGATGCCAAACCAGAGTCCGCTACGCGACTTGCGAGTTTTAGTATTCGCGCTCACATCCTGTTCTTGTTGTTCACTCAATTCGGCCACTCTATTCCCCTGTCACACACGTTATTACTGTCTCAAGAATTGCTGTATCGATTGGACTATCCGTCACAGTAATTCGATTAAATCCCATATCGGCGGCTTGTCGCCTGATTCTATCGCTAACTACCACCAAAGGTATTAATGACAATAGCTTATTATTTTTTTCACCCAGCATTAAACTCAAGTTTTGCAACGCTTCGGCACTGGTCACGGTAATGACATCCAGGCGGTGTTGCTCCAGCAACTCGACAACCGGTGAGCTATCAATCAGAGGGATTACTCTTTTATATACTTCCAGATAATTAACTTCTGCGCCTCTGCCGCGCAACGTGGTTGCCAGCTGTTCACGTCCGCCCTCACCGCGAACGATTAAAACATTCTGTCCTTCGACTTGCTGCTGCCCCGGCATTGCCAGCAACGCTTCACTGTTATAACCCTTTTCAGGCACCAAATCGACGGGCAACCCGGCCAGCTTCATGGCTTGCGCCGTAGCCTGCCCGACTGCGGCAAAACGCACGGATTCCGCTCCCTCTATTTTGCCACTATTCGCCTTTAGAGCAAAATTTACTGCATTGGCACTGATGAAAATAACCCATTGGAATCTGTCCAGGTTTGCCAGAATCGATTTTATCTGGACAGCATCATCCTTCGAAACAATCTCCAGCGCGGGAAACCTTACCGCTATTCCACCTTGCTGTTCAATTAAACGGCTCAGGTTTTCCGCCTGATGCTCAGGCCGCGTCACTAAAACATGCGCGCCGTTCAAAACCATAGTCAATCAAACAGCGCTTGCAGAATTTTATCTGCGCCTTGAGCCAACAAGTCTTCAGCAATCATTTTGCCGATGGCTTCAGCTTCGTCCAGACCACCAGTTCGTTCAGCCCGGTATATCACGCTGCCATCAGGACTGCCGACCAAACCGCGCATGAACAGCTGCTCTCCCTGCACCATTGCAAATCCGGCAATCGGCACTTGGCAACCGCCATTCAAACGCGCGTTCATGGCCCTTTCCGCCGTCACGCACAGCCCGGTTTCGCTATCGTGCAACATGTTCAACATCTTGTTGATTTCCTGATCGTCACTCCGACATTCGATGCCGATTGCGCCCTGCCCGCTCGCGGGCAAGCTGACCTCGGCCCCCAGGCACTGGGTAATACGCTCAGCCATGCCCAATCTTTTTAAACCGGCCGAAGCCAGGATAATGGCATCGTATTCGCCGCTATCCAGCTTGGACAGGCGGGTATTGACATTGCCCCTTAATGACAATATTTCAGCATCGGGGTACAGTTCTTTAATCTGGCATTGTCTACGCAAGCTGGACGTACCGATTCTGGCATTAGCCGGTAAACCATGTAACGTTGCATAATGATTGGAGACAAAAGCATCGGTCGGATCTTCGCGGGTTAAAATGGCCGCCAGATGCAAGCCGTCCGGAAACTCTACCGGCACGTCTTTCATCGAATGCACGGCAATATCAGCTAAACCTTCCAACATACCTTGCTCCAGCTCCTTGACAAACAAACCTTTGCCGCCGATCTTGGCTAAAGGCGCATCAAGAATCTTATCACCCTGAGTCGTCATCTTAACCAGCTCAGTCCTGCATCCTGGAAATGTCCGCTCCAAACGTTCTGCAACGTGTTCTGCCTGCCACAGCGCTAAAGGACTCCTGCGCGTTGCAATACGAATAATTTTTTCAGTCAAAAGAACACCATTCATTTTCAACAATAAATGATCTTATTGTAACCCGTGTAAGTTGATGAAGGTTAATCGATCTTAAATTCTTTGCCCACATGGATGTAGGTAAGGGCGTGAACTGGGAGCGGAAGCTTTGCCTACCGGGATGTAAGTAAGGACCGTTAGCAGGAGTGTAAGCTTTAGCTGTATAATTTGATAATTCCAGTCAACTCGCAAGAAACTACCATGACCAATGTTAACTCCGACAAACTTTCCAGTGCTCGTTTTGCCCAAGCAACCGATGCCTTTGTAGAGGTATTTACAGCCTCTGTCGATTTTGACCAGCGCATGGCGCAGCAGGACATTGAGGGATCAATCGCCCACGCCAAAATGCTTTGCTCTTGCGGCATTCTGACCGAACAGGAACGCGACGCCATTATTAGCGGCCTGACCCAAATCAGGCAGGAAATAGCTAACGGTGAGTTTGTCTGGTCGATCAAGCAGGAAGATGTTCATATGAACATTGAAGCCCGCCTAACCGATTTAATCGGCATTGCCGGGAAAAAACTGCATACCGGACGCTCCCGCAATGACCAGGTTGCGACTGATATTCGTCTTTACCTGCGCAGTGAAATCGAACAGATCACCATCCAGCTCACGCGCCTGCAAACAGCCATTCTGGATTTGGCGGAACAGCATAGCGATACCATCATGCCGGGCTTTACGCATTTGCAAGTCGCGCAGCCGGTCACTTTTGGCCATCACTTAATGGCTTGGTTTGAAATGCTCTGCCGTGACAGGGAAAGACTGCAAGATTGCTGCAAACGCCTCAATGTCATGCCTTTAGGAGCAGCAGCATTAGCAGGAACCAGCTACCCGATTGACCGTCAGATGACTTCTGATTTGCTCGGCTTTAGCCGCCCCTCCGCCAACTCACTGGACTCGGTCAGCGACCGTGATTTTGCGATCGAGTTTGCGGCGGCCGGAAGCTTAATCATGATGCATTTATCGCGCTTTTCCGAAGAATTAATCTTGTGGTCCAGCGCCCAGTTTGACTTTATCGAAATGCCCGATGCCTTTTGCACCGGCTCATCGATCATGCCGCAGAAGAAAAACCCCGACGTACCCGAACTGGTGCGCGGCAAATCAGGCCGGGTCACCGGTCATTTGGTTTCGCTGTTGATGCTGATGAAGAGCCAGCCGCTGGCTTATAACAAAGACAACCAGGAAGACAAGGAACCGCTTTTCGATACCGCCGACACGTTAATTAATTGCTTGCGGGCTTATGCCGACATGGTTCCTCATATCGAAGCCAAAAAAGCCAATATGTACAACTCCGCCAAACGCGGCTTTGCCACAGCCACCGACCTTGCCGATTACCTGGTTCGTAAGGGCATGGCTTTTCGTGATGCACATGAAGTTGTAGGCTTGGCAGTGCGCTTAGGTTTAGAAAGTCAGCGTGACTTATCGGAACTATCCCTGTCGGAGCTACAGCATTTTTCAAGCTTGATTACTGATGATGTTTTTGCGTATTTAACCCTGGAAGGCTCGGTCGCAGCTCGCAAACACATTGGCGGCACGGCCCCCGACACGGTCAAACGCGCTATCCACACAGCGCGACAAAGCTTACGCCATGACTAGACAGCACCAAGAACCAGCTATCCATTTAGGCTCACCCGGCGAAGAGATCAGCATACAAGACCTTCAAACGATCAAAAATCGTTTTAAGCGCTTGAATCAGCTTCGTGAACAGCGTGTTCAGGAGTTTCTACAGTCTCGCCAAGAAGTATTTTTAGATTTGTTAGCTTTGCTTTTTCATGGCAACTTCGCCATGTTACCGGGTTTTATTTCCTCGACGACACCCGCCGGACTGCCCGAATACAATCCCAGCAACAGGACACTAAAAGCCGCCCGGCAATTTGCAAGAAACTTCAACTATACCCGCGTAACATCGCACATTTATCCTATTGAAGGGTTGTTTTTAATGGGCAGTGTCGGCAGCATTGCATTTTCCAAAACCAGCGACATGGATATATGGCTATGCCATCAATCCGGCTTGTCACCCGAGGCCCTTGATGAGTTGCAAAAAAAAGCTACCGCGATAGAGCTCTGGGCAGCATCGTTAGGGCTGGAAGTACACTTCTTTCTAATGGACAGCAGACAATTTCTGCGCGGCGAAAATACTCCGATTTCTACAGAAAGCAGCGGACAAACACAGCATTATCTGTTGCTTGAAGAGTTTTACCGGACCGCAATTTATATTGCAGGAAAAAGCCCTGCCTGGTGGGTGGTTCCCCCTCATGAAGAGGTCAATTACACCAACTATATCAAACATTTAATTGATAAACGCTTCATTCCCGAACATGAACTTATCGATTTTGGCGGCTTCGATGCCGTCCCGGCTGAAGAGTTTACCAGCGCAACCCTTTGGCACCTTTACAAAGCCCTGCACTCCCCGCACAAATCGTTATTGAAGCTGCTATTAATGGAGTGCTATGCCAGCGAATACCCTCATACAGAATGGCTTTGCCAGAACATAAAAAAGGCCGTTTATCAGGGGGATTATATGACCACCGATCTCGACCCGTATTTGCTCATTTACCAAAAAGTCGAACGCTATCTGCAAAAAGCGCATAGTCATGGAAGATTATCCTTGGCTCGCCAAAGCTTTTATCTAAAAGTGATGGGATCATCCGACAACACCATGGATTCCACGACCCGAGCATCCAGAGAATTATATATCCAACAGGTCTCCAAACGTTGGGATTGGCCCGCATCTGCTACCGATGAACTTAAATATCTGCGCGTCTGGAACATAAAAAAAGCGACATCGGAGCATGCCGTTATTGTGCAACAATTGACTCACTGTTATCGCATGATCATGGGCTTTGCCAAAGCCCATGTCGCCCAAAGCCAGGAAAACAGCAATGATTTGAAATTGATCGGCAGAAAACTCCATTCATTTCTGGAAAAAAGGCCGGGTAAAATTGAAATTATTACCACACACACAGAAGTCCACTCGAAAGAAAACTCAATATCTATCCTAGAAAACAGCCTTTCCGGCAGCAACAGTGCATGGGTTTTATATCCAAAATACGTACAGATGACTAACGCCGCCGAGTCTGAGCCCATACAAAAATGCCGTTCATTAATCGAGATTCTTTGCTGGCTGCTCATCAATGGGCTGTACCACAACCAACTACATCTCAATTTCAGCTCACATTCGCTCGCAATATCAGATCAAGATCTGCGCTCAACCCTGAGGCAGATCAATCTTTTTTTTAGCCATTACTTTGATTACGATCCCCCACTGGCTACCTACCAAACCCTGAATTCCTCATTGAATTCATTGATTGTTATTAACTTAGGGATCTCAGATAACGAGCGCCTAGTCGTTATGAGTGAGCGTTCTGATGCGCTAAGTTACGGCGCGAGCCGACAGTGTTTTGTGCATACTGTAGACAGAGTTTCACTATCCAGCTGGGGCGAAATCACAACCAGTCAGGGCGAAGGCATAGAAGGGTTATTTGACTGTTTAACGGACATCATTAATAACAACAAAAAACCGCTATCTCCGAGCATTCTGAAATTTGTTTGCCACACTCCGAATCGGGCCAGAGGCATTCTCTTCCGCGTTGAGGCGGTATTTAACATCTTGGTTAAACTCTTTTCAAAACATCATCATAATCGTTATATTTTACCTGGCGGAACTTCGTTTTATGTCTTCCAGTTTGAAAATAAAATCTTACATTACAGAGAACTGCCGACAAAAAAACTGTTATTAAACGAATTAGCCAGCCCTCAGGCACAGTTCAGCACCATTCATTTTGATCAGGCTACCCTCGATAATACGCCCATCCCTCTTATTTACTCCCTGAATAGGCCGCGAGTGGTTCAGCTTTTTTACTATGAAAGCAAGACTGACATCAGAATTTATATTGTTGACGAAAAAGGAACTTTATATACCCAGCGGCATAACAAAGAAAACCCTAGCTATCTGCTAAATCAATACTCCATTTTTTTAGACTCGATCATCAATCGTAATCTTTTTGAGCCATTTTTGACCATTGAATATTATGAAATTACAAAAAGTTCTGCGGGCATTTTTTCTTATACTCCGGCGCAACCGGAAGTTGCATCCTCAAACAAAAAATTAAGCTTGCGCATCACTGGAGAGGTCTCCAACAAAGATATTATCTATACAATCTACTGTAATGAAGAAGAATTTTCCTCTCTAGACCATGGCAATCAAGTTTTTTATGCCGCATATCAACATATACTTCAATTCAGGAGCGGTAAGATTAGTTATCCTATTCATATTACCGATATTGACCTGCCCCTCTCTGCATTCCGTGTCGATAACCCAGAGCAGCTGCAAACTATCCATTATTTAAATTACAAACAAAAAATAGAAAACAAATTTAATGTTTAATGCCTAACTACGTAAACATATTGTTAAATTAAGCCGCAACCAATCCCTTACCAGACAGTGCGCAAAGTACGGGTAGGCATGATATTACACTTTCAGAGCAGGTAGATTGACCTACAACATCAAATTCGTTTTAATGTGTAAACACCCCCCCCTGCCCACATTAAAACCATCAAGCGCCTTGCAATTCTCTTGTTGTTTTATCATCGACCGACATTCAAGCGTCTGCTAAATGTACAGCTTCGTTTCCCATGTCAATAGACTAATCTCCTTAATTTTTGGTATAATTAATTGGATTTTCGGAAACTTTAGGGTTATCCGTTTTTGTAAGATTTCATTTTCATCACTCTGGAGAATATCTATGCCAATTAAAGTTGCAATCAATGGTTATGGTCGTATTGGACGTAATATCGTTCGCGCGTTGTACGAAGCAGGCCGTACCAATGAAATTCAAATTGTTGCAATCAATGATTTGGGCGACGCTAATACAAATGCTCACCTGACTCAATACGATTCAGTGCATGGAAAATTTCCTTTCGAAGTGAGTGTTGATGGCGACAACATCGTTATCAACGGCGATAAAATTAAGGTTTTCTCTGAAAGAGATCCGTCAAAACTCCCATGGGGAGAGCTTGGTATCGATGCCGTTCTCGAATGCACCGGTTTATTCACCAGCAAAGCCAAGGCATCCGCGCACATCGCTGCCGGCGCAAAAAAGGTTATTATCTCCGCACCCGGCGGCAACGATGTTGACGCAACTATCGTTTACGGCGTAAATCATGATGTCCTAAAAGCATCGGACACCGTCATTTCAAATGCCTCATGCACGACTAACTGTTTGGCTCCCTTAGTTAAGCCATTGCTCGACACCGTTGGCGTGGTACATGGATTGATGACTACTATCCACTCCTACACCAACGACCAAGTGCTGACTGACGTTTATCACAGCGACTTACATCGCGCCCGTTCAGCTACGCAATCAATGATCCCTACTAAAACCGGTGCGGCCGCGGCTGTTGGTTTAGTATTGCCTGAACTGGTTGGAAAAATGGATGGTTTCGCAATGCGCGTACCAACTATTAACGTTTCCGTCGTCGATTTAACCTTCCAAGCGGCCAGAAATACCACCAAAGAAGAAATCGACCAAATCCTGAAAACAGCATCCGAAGGCTCTTTAAAAGGCATTCTGGAGTTCAACAGCTTACCACTGGTTTCAATCGACTTTAATCATAACCCCGCATCGTCAATTTATGACTCAGCATTGACCAAAGTCATGAATGGCAACCTTGTAAAGGTTCTATCCTGGTATGACAACGAATGGGGCTTTTCAAACCGTATGTTGGATACCACAATTGCTTTAGTTAACGCAAAATAACGGATTCCCCATATAATGTTAAGAAGAACCAAAATTTTAGCAACACTGGGCCCGGCTACGGATAAACCGGGCGTGCTGGAAGGCATGTTTGCGGCAGGCCTTGACTTTGTTCGCATGAACTTTTCACATGGCTCTGCGCAAGACCACATCAACAGAGCCAATGCCGTTCGCGAACTAAGCCTGAAAACCGGCAGACTGGTCGGTATCCTGGCTGACTTGCAAGGACCTAAAATACGTATTGCCCGCTTTAAAGATACCAAGGTTTATTTAAATGAAGGGCAAAATTTTGCCCTCGATATCAATCTTGATCCGATGGCTGGCGATAATACCCAGGTTGGCATTACTTACGAACCTTTAGCGTTAGAAGTCAAACCGGGCAGCCGACTGCTGCTGGATGATGGACGCATCGTACTTGACGTGGTTAATGTTGAAAACATGCGCGTTAACTGTACCGTTATCGTTGGTGGAGACTTATCTAACAACAAAGGCATCAACCTGCTGGGCGGCGGTCTTTCTGCGGCCGCATTAACCGACAAGGACAAGGAAGATATTAAAACGATTGCAATAATGAAATGCGATTATGTCGCCATTTCTTTTCCTCGCACCGCTGAGGATCTTCACGAAGCACGCCGATTGTTGGTTGCCGAAGGTTGTCATGCAGGAATCGTGGCCAAGGTCGAGAGGGCTGAAGCCATAGCGGTCATGGACGAAATCATCCTGGCATCGGATGCAGTCATGGTTGCTCGCGGTGATCTCGGCGTCGAAATTGGTGATGCCAATCTACCTGCCGTGCAAAAAACACTCATTAAACGCACACGGGAACTCAATCGAGTTGCAATTACCGCCACGCAAATGATGGAATCAATGATCGACAATCCGATTCCTACTCGCGCCGAAGTTTTTGATGTGGCTAATGCGGTTTATGATGGCACCGACGTCATCATGCTGTCCGCAGAAACCGCATCTGGCAAGTACCCGGTTAAAGCTATTGAAGCGATGAATCGTGTTTGTGTTGAAGCAGAAAAACAACCCAAAGTCCGCGTTTCAAGGCATCGTGTCGACATCCAGTTCGAGCGCGTCGATGAAGCCATTGCAATGTCAGCCATGTATCTAGCTAACCACACCAAGATCCATGGCATTGCTGCGTTAACTGAATCTGGCTCTACTACATTATGGATGTCCAGAATCAGCTCGGGCATTCCCATTTTTGCATTGAGCCCCCACCAAGAAACACTTGGTAAAGTTACCTTATATCGAGGTGTCTTTCCGGTACTTTTTATTCATGACCTTAGCGATCATGCTGAAGTAAACAGAGCTATCATAGCGGAATTGAAAAGACGCGGCGTTGCTGTTGATGGCGATACATTCATCATCACTCAAGGCGATCTGGAAGGCATCCCTGGCGGTACTAATGCGTTGAAAGTTATCACTGTTGGAAATGACTTAACCCATTAAACCTTCATTGACTACTAGATAACTCTCTACCGAGAATTACTCTGCCAATATATAAGCTTCATCTCTCATGAATGGTCTGAAAGTTTAAAATTTTCAGGCCATTTTTTTTGCCGACGCATCAATATGAACTCCCCGCCTAAAAGCACAGCAACTTGTCAATGCGCGCAATTCATGGACTCAAGCTGTCAGAAATCACCTATTTCTTAGCCAAAACAGACGTAATCGTTTCGTACACTGAGCGGAAGAAAGCCTGCATCAATGCACGTAGCCTATCGAATGAAAATGGGACAGGTCGAGAAAACCTCAACCAGAACAAACTGGCAATCGGTTTAAATTGGAGAATGGATGCAAATCAACAATGAAGTCATTTACCAGCATTCCTTTTTACCTGCACCCGCATTTGCGAAGCCAAAAACCATATCGCAAATGTTATGCATGCGGACAAAAGAAGTCTACCGTGGACAGTAAACGCGTCAGCGTTGATACTCCCATAAATCGTTATCCCAAAGTCGCGAATCGGTAATTCGGCGTCGATATTGTCATCGACAGGAATCAAAACGCGAACTGGTAACACTGCGAATAGCCTTAATATTGATCTCGGGCGGGACATGGACATGCGTGGCTTAGCGGCTTTAACATCGCACATGCGTTCACACAAGAACAACTGCCACACCATCACATTTAACAACAGTAAAGATCGTAGCAAAATAATATACGACATAGATTTATTTTACGCATCCCTACAGCTCAGCAGGAGAGTGGATAATCGTAACGATCTATTGGAGGCAACACACCTCTCCAAGAGCATGGAGTATGAGAAAAATAGGCATGCATGTAGGTAGGTAGGTAGGTAGGTAAGGGTTAGTGAGGTATTAAGATGCGCCACACTACACGCCATTGGCTATTTCAGTTCAAACTTGAAACTGCCCTTCAAAAAAAAACCCTCGTCACCTATTGGTAACGAGGGTCTCAATTCCTTAGCTGACAACCGAAGTTATCAGCTAATTATTTCATTAGATGAAAGATGGAATTAATGGAGCATCTACCATAACCATTTGACGGCCGCCAGCTTCATCAAAGAAGAATAACAAACCAGCAAAACGGCTGTCTGGATCATAGATCAAGTCAGCTAAACGGTAAACTTCCCAAGCAGCGTCAGAAGCAGTAACTTGTACAGTTCTTGAAGTACCTGGAGCGATTGGGCTGTTATCGCTAACAGTCAAACCTTCTTCAGCCAACAAGTCATCTGGATAGCCTGTTTCATCTACATGAACTTTAGGATCTAAGAATCTAACACCAGCAGTGTTGAACTCACCCAAACGCACTGCAGAATCACCATTGTTAGTGATAGTCAATGTCATTTGCATTGCACGACCTGGTACACGGTAAGTTGCATCTTCAACTTTAACGTTTACAGTTCTTGCAGGAAGTTCAATTGGTTTCATGCCACGCAACAAACCAGCTTGCAGAGGAGTTGTTACAGGATACGCTGCGTTTGTGCTGCTCATACCAAAAGCAACAATACCAATCGTAGCTACTGCAAAACCCAAAGCAACTTTCTTATCGCCAGCAGTAATCAAAGAATCTGCTTTACCTGCTTCAACAGCAAGATGACGTGGTACGAAAATTGGTTTACGAGCCCAATATCCCAACCAAGCCAAACCTAAGGCGTACCAGAAAGCATGCCAGAAGTAAGTGTTGCCCAAGTTATATGTTTCCAGGTTGATAGTATCACCTAACAACGTAGTAACTGGGTTAACAAATGATCCCATAGTACCAGTAACAGTTACCCATTTACCTGGACCGATGATTGGACCACCGCCTTTAACGTTCATCATAGTATGTACGTGCCAATCGCCTGGACGACGTGCTTTCAACAATACTTTGAACTCATAAGTTTCGCCCAGTTCCAGAGAAACTGAACGTGGAACCAATTGACCACCGATCCATGAACCTTGACGAATAAATACAGGTCCTGGAATACCGATGTTCAAAAATGAGATTTCAGGTAAATCAACAGTTTCAGGCCATCCTGCGAAAACATGGAATTTGCCAGATATTGTCATAGTATCGTTAACAGGCACTGTGTCTTTTGACCAGTTCAAGTCAAACCAGTGAATTGTACGCATACGCATAAATGCAGCTTGCGACTTTTCACCATGAGCAGATGCAGTTGGTGCGTAAAACATCGCTGCTGTAACAGTTACCAGCAGTGCGACAAAGGATAATTTAGCAACCTTGTCTTTTATTAATTTCATATATCCTCCTCTATAATAGAGAATCTATAGTTTTCAGAGTATCCAGTGTCAACAGTAGATTTTCTCTTGTTAACACCAGTCTTTTTGTGTGATTTCCTACAACCGAGTTCTTAAGAACTTTGGGTGAATGAAGTACCACCGAACCATTTACCGAAGAAATGCCACAAGAAGTAAATCAAGATACTCACGAAAGCAGAGAAGAACGCTGATACTGGAGCAACGTCTTTACCGAAAGTTCTTAATGTACCTTTTTCAACCATTCTGATGTACTCAGGTGTACCAGTTCTTACGTAGTGGTAACCTTGTAAATCAGCTAGTGTCATCATCATGCCATTGTATTCAACAGGAACATGTAAAGGTGCCATAACTGGCCAGTTGCCTGGATAGAACAACAGACCCCATGCCATACCACCGATTACCGCTGTTACTGTCATGCTGTTTGTCAGCATTAACACAACGTCAAGAACAATCGCACCTGGCATCAGGTTTGAAGGGAAGCAGAAGTTTACTGGGAAGTAAGTCCAACCCCAGAAATTCATATATCTGTTGATCCACTCACCTAAAAGCAGACCTAAGATACAAACTACCGCACCGAAAGGTAAACGGTAACGCCACCACAACACAGCTTGAACAGCCGCAGGGAAAGTGATTGAAACGATTGGAGCTACAGTTACCCATAGACGTCTATCTTTCCAGTCAGTCCAGAAATCCCAGTCACCACCGGTTAACATGTAGTGAATGTGATAACCACCAAGTACAACGAAGAACAATGTAAACAGAATTAGCCAGTCGAACGTACGTGAAACTTTTACTGCTTCAGCGCGTGAACGTACAGCTGATTGAGATGCGCTCATTAGCTTACCTCCTAAAGGATTTAAATTATTTTTATTAATGACTATCTAACTTTAGCTGTTTCGCCCTGAAAAAAAGCGAAACAGCCGAGGAGATAGTAATTACAACCGAAGACTTATATTAAGCTAAGTCTTTTTTCAAAAGTTTAGCAATAGCTGCAACTTCTGTGTTCACAACACCCATTACACCTAAAGCAGCCCATCCGAAGAATACGAAACCGTAGTGTAAAGGAGCAACAAACAACTCTTCCATAAACCAGAAAGTGTGACCCCATTCGTTCAAACCAACATTTGGCAGAATCATGAAAGGACCAACAACTGCAACCATATACTGAAGGTGCAGACCTTGCTGATAAGTAGGAAGTCTTGTCTTAGCATATAAGAAACAAGCGCCACCAGTAATGATGTAGATTGGATAGCTCAAGTAGAATTCGATGATGTGACTTGGTGTAAAGTCAGTATCACGAACGATAGTTTGATGCCATGTTCCATCTTGCTCTGTAAAGTAGCTAGCGCCGTAATAAATAGCGAAAGCATACATTACCAACCATGTCCAATGAGTAAAGTGTCTTCTTAACTCTTCTCTTGGTGTGATTGACATTACTTTACGATCACGAGTTTTCCAGATGTAACCCCACAGGATACCTGCAGTTGAAACTTCCAAAACAAACTCAATATAAAGAAAGTTCATCCAATATGTTTCGAATTCAGGTGCGAATGAATCCAGACCAGCTGACCAGCCGTAGATGCCTTCATACCAACGAACCCAAGCATAGAACACTACATACAGCAGTGAACCAAGGATCATGTTTTTCTTATTTAACAGCGGTGCTTCCGCAGCATCAGCTCTCACTGATTCAGTTGTAGCTGCCATTTCTACCTCCAAAAATTATAAAATCCCCAGCTTATTATGGCCAGGGGCTATAGTTACAACTCCATTTTCCCACCCGCTCTTAAGCATAAAGCCTGCGAACCAAGTGCCACCAAGTCAATTTAGCGAGCTGCCAGTCTACCAGTTCAATTAGCCTTGTCAAGTCAAAAACAAACACCAAATACATTTCCTTGAATCCAGGTTTTGCCTGTCAAATTCCTCTACACTTAAAACATTGATTCCTGTTAGAATTAAAATTGATTTCACTTAGCTTTTTTAACTCAATCACCTTAAATCCATGAAGAAATATTCCATCTTAATTTTTATCGTCGGCCTATCGACTCTACTTTTACTTCAAAAAGAGGTCATCATGCCTTTTGTTTACAAAGTAGTTCAATCGGATTTGTTTCTTGTTGACAGCAAAGACCAGGGCGGACAAAACTCTATCTCCACACCATTAACCGCACTCGCCTACATGCATTGCAATAACCACATCAAATCCAAGCTTGGACCTGATGTATCTATCGGCTTCCCTGAAAAACCACTTAATGCCTGGAGCCTGGGTAATTACCAGTATGTCATTAACGCCGAAATCGACATCACCAGCGCCACAGCAAGCCCAGTCGCAAAAAAATATGTCTGTCGCATTAATTACAAGAATGGCGATAATGAAGAAGGGTCCCTTGATTTTGCCAATTGGTCCATTGAGGGATTGTCTGGACTAGACTCTATTTAGGAGCATTGATTGGCATTAGCAACCATCGCCCCCTTATAATTTAAAGAGCCCCGGAATCGATCAATAACCGCACAAGCCATAAAACAAAAAAAGCCAGTACAACATGTTGTACTGGCTTTTTTTGTTTTATGGCTGCTATGGCAAAATAAAAACGATTAACGCGCCCTTCCTAGCAACCAACCTTCAGCAATCTATTTATCTGCCGCATTACCACGGCTTTTTGTGCCATGCCAGGAACTTAGCCCAGCACAAACCACAAAGCTTTATTTGCCGTATTTCTTGCGGAATTTATCAACGCGACCCGCCGTATCAACGACGCGCTGCTTTCCTGTATAGAAAGGATGGCATGAAGAACAAACCTCAACCTGCAAATCCTTACCCAATACAGAACCGGTCTCAAATTTATTACCGCAACCGCAAGTCACTGTAATTTGCTTATATTCTGGATGAATTTCTGGTTTCATATCACTTTCACATTACCCGAAACGGGCCACATACTTTATTAAAGAACCCCATATAATACGGATTTCATTATAAGTTCGCAACTCAATTTATATTTATACTCATTATTACTTTAAATACAAACAGCACCCGCTCCGCAGAACACAAAGGTTTCTTTGCCTGGATGCAACAACAAAACGCTGACAGTATTTGCACACAAGAAACAAAAGCACAGTCGCATCAATGCATCTCCGATCATGCCCCGCTCATTATGGATTACGACTTGCAGGCTTACATTTCTTCAGGGTGCGATGAAAATTAATTGCACGTCACACAATCTCTGGCTTATCTTGACCGTTCCATGGCGCGACTTTAAGTAACAACAACATACCCGGAATCGCGATTACAAAGCAAAACAGAAAAAAAGCCGCCCACCCGAACCACTCAACCAAATAACCCGTAGCCGCATTGGCAAAGGTGCGCGGCACCGCGGCCAAGCTGGTGAATAAAGCAAATTGTGTGGCAGTGTACAGTGGGTGGGTGGTATGGGCGATAAAGGCGACAAAGGCCGCCGTGCCCAACCCTACCCCCAAGGCTTCGATGCCGATAACCATTGCCAGCCAGAGCGGACTGTGCCCGACCGTCGCGAGCCAAGCGAAGCCTAAAATAGCCACCATCTGCACCACACCAAAAATCCACAGGGCTCGGTTGATACCCAAATTAATCATCCAAATACCGCCCAACAACCCACCAATAACACTTGGCCACAAACCGGCATTTTTAGCGATGAGGCCAATCTCTGTCTTGCTAAAGCCCATATCAAGATAAAAAGGCGTAGCGAGCGCGGTCGCCATGCTATCGCCCAATTTGTAAAAGAAAATAAAGGCCAACACCAGTCCCGCCGATTTTAATCCATTGCGGCCAATAAATTCTTGAAACGGCTCCACCACCGCAGCTCTAAGTGTTTTTGGCGCTCCATTTTTAAGCGCCGGCTCACTGACGAAAAGCGTCATTGCAATTCCCATCAACATGAACAAAGCGGTAATTAAAAACACACTGCTCCACGGCAAATGGTCGGCCAGAATAAGAGACAAAGATCCCGGCACCAAACCGGCAATTTTGTATGCATTAACATGTATTGCATTACCCAGACCCAGCTCGGTATCCAGCAATAATTCACGGCGATAGGCGTCCAGCACAATATCTTGCGAAGCACTGAAAAATGCCACCACAACGGCCAGATAAGCGATTGACCATAAATCCAAATCCGGGTGCAACGCGCCAAATGCAGGAATAGAGGACAGCAATGCCATTTGCGTGATGAAGAGCCAACCGCGCCGCCGACCGAACGGCGGGATGTAACGATCAAACAACGGAGCCCAAAGAAACTTCCAGGTAAACGGCAATTGAATCAGCGCGAATAAACCTATGGATTTTAAATCCACGCCCTCGGATCTCAACCAGGCAGGCAACAGCGCGATTAGAATATACAGGGGCAAGCCGGAGCTAAAACCGGTGAAGACGCAAATCAGCATACGCCTGTTGAACAGCGCCTGCCTGATGCCAGTATTATTTACCACTGAAAATTTCATGCCCTGAATATTTGACTAAACATAAATAAAAAAGGCCGAGTGCCCTTGCGAGCCATCGACCTTCTCGGAACAAAGCACCGCACAGAAAGTGCGGTGCTTACTCAAGCTATCAACCATTAATCAGATAATGAACAACAATACTGCCTATGTAACCACCGGCAATCGCAGGCGTCCACTTCAAGTGACTGAAAAAGGTATACTTATGATCAGACTGCCCCATTAAGGCCACCCCGGCAGCCGAACCCACTGATAATAATGACCCACCAACACCGGCAGTCAAAGTCACCAACAGCCATTGATATAGATCCATATCCAGATTCATATTCAGCACCGCAAACATGACGGGAATGTTATCGACAATCGCCGAAATCAGGCCCACTAAAATATTCGCCGTTGTCGCGCCCAGGCCATCGTACATCGCGCCGGACAGCAGCTCAAGATAACCGATATAGCCTAAACCACCGACCGCAAATACCACACCGAAGAAAAACAACAGGGTATCCCATTCGGCATGACGTACTTTATTGAAAACATCAAAGCCCTCTTCACCCTCAACGCAATAATGCTTTTTTAACCGATAGCCATAAAGCATCAGCGCAGAAAGGCCGACCATCATGCCCATAAACGGTGGCAAGTGTAGAGCTTGCTTAAAACTTACCGCGGTAACGATCGTCAACAAGAACATCACGCAAATTACAATCGCACCCGGCTTTAACTGCACAGCCTCTTCGGAGGTGGCTTTTGGCTGCTCATCAGGCACTGCAAAATACATCACAGCAGCCGGCACGCCGTAATTCACCATTGATGGAACAAACAACTTGAAGAAATCAAAAAACTCAGCGTACTCAGCCTGCCAAACCATCAAAGTTGTAATATCGCCAAAAGGACAGAACGCACCGCCTGCATTGGCTGCAACCACTAAGTTAACAAAACCGATACTGACAAATTTTGGATTATCCGCTCCAACCGCCATAACCACCGCGCCGACCAATAAAGCCGCCGTCAGGTTATCGGCAACTGCCGACAAGAAGAACGTAATAACGCCGGTAATCAAGAACAGCTTGCGATAGCCGAACTGTCTTCTTACCAGCCAGGAGCGCAAGGCCTCAAACACGTTGCGCTCAGCCATTGAATTGATGTACGTCATCGCAACCAGCAGGAATAACATCAACTCCGCATATTCAGTTAAATTGTATTCGAAAGCCTTATGCATATCCTCGACGGAAACACCTGCTTGACTCGCTAAAACGGAGGCATTCGCCCAAATAATACCCGCCGCCAAAATAACCGGCTTGGATTTACGCAAATGGGTAAACTCCTCTGTCATCACAAAGCCATAGGCAATAATAAAGATCAGAACCGTATAAATACCGCGCTCCGTTCCCGTTAAACCCAGACTTTCAAAACCGCCCGCCATCGCCATTCCCGGCAACAGCAATAAAGATAACAAGACTAACAATGACCGAACCAAAATAACCCCCTAACTTTTATTTCAAAAAAATTAATCAAAAACACCCAAAATTTAGCGGACAATAGTAGCATCATACAATATCCTTTGTCATTTTATGACCCACAGTATATGATAATTGGTTGTAATTACTCGCCTGGACAAGCATTCAACGCTCATTTATGTATCAGTATAACGACACCGACCAGACCCTCATCGAACAACGGGTAGCCCAATTTAGACGGCAAACTGAAAGCTTTTTAAAAGGCGAAATTTCAGACGACCAATTTCGCGCCTTGCGCTTAATGAATGGCCTTTACATTCAGACTCATGCCCCGATGTTGCGGATAGCCGGCCCCTACGGCTTGCTTAATTCCAAGCAAATCCGAAAGCTGGCTCATATTGCCCGTACCTACGACAAAAACTACTGCCATTTCACCACCCGGCAGAATATCCAGTTTAACTGGCCTCATCTGGAAAGAGTTCCCGATATTCTCGAGGAATTGGCCAGCGTCCAGATGCACGCCATTCAAACCAGCGGCAATTGCCTGAGAAACACCTCAACCGATCACTTGGCCGGTGTTTGTATCGATGAGATAGAAGATCCCCGCCCGTATTGCGAGATTATCCGGCAATGGACGACGCTGCACCCTGAATTCGCCTACTTGCCGCGCAAATTCAAGATTGCGGTCAGCGGTGCAACGCATGATCGCGCCGCGACCCAGTTTCATGACATCGGCCTGCATCTGGTTAAAAATGATGCCGGAGAAACCGGCTTTAGAGTGCTGGTCGGCGGCGGTTTGGGCCGCACCCCGGTCATAGGCCAAGTGATCAAGCCCTATCTGGACAAGAAACACCTGTTGTCTTATCTGGAGGCCATACTGCGGATTTACAACCTGTTTGGCCGCCGCGATAACAAATACAAAGCGCGGATTAAAATTCTGGTCAAAGAATCCGGCCTGGACAAATTCTCCGCCTTGGTCGAAAAAGAATGGCTGCTGATCCGTGATAACCTGGAACTTGCCGCAGACCGCATCGAAACCATCAAAGCCCAGTTCGCGCCGCCTGCTTACGAGGTGGATGCAGCGCAAGACACCAGCTTTGCTCAGCACCAGCTTGAAAACAAGGCCTTTGCGACCTGGGTTAAATACAACACCGCCGATCACAAAGTACCCGGCTACCGCGCCGCATTCTTATCGTTAAAAGCGCCGGACTCACCTCCAGGCGACATGACCGATACGCAACTTGACGCCGTCGCCGATCTGGCCGACCGATACAGCTTTAGCGAGATCAGAAGCACGCACCGTCAAAACCTGATTTTTGCCGACGTAAAACAGGCCGATCTGTTCGAATTGTGGCAACAGCTCGATGCGCTGAAACTGGCTACGCCCAATAACGGTACCGCAACCGACATGATTTGCTGCCCCGGCCTCGACTTTTGCTCGCTCGCCAATGCAGGAACAATCGGCGTCGCCAAAGAAATTAACGATGCGCTGGATGATTTGGATTATCTCCATGACATCGGCGATGTAAAAATCAACATGTCCGGCTGCATGAACGGCTGCGCACACCAAAGCGTCGGTCACATCGGCATTTTGGGCGTCGATAAAAAAGGCGTTGAATGGTATCAACTGACCTTGGGCGGCTCATCGGAAAACGAAGCGGCTATCGGCGAACGCCTGGGGCCTGCGATTGCCAAAGACCAAGTCACCAAAGCCGTCACCACCATATTGGATGTTTACATCAAGCAACGCCTGGATGAAGAATCCTTCCTGGACATGGTAAAACGCGTTGGCATCAACCCATTCAAAGAGCAAGTCTATGCAAATAATTAAAGACAAACAGATTGTTGACGACAGCTGGAGTTATGTCGCCGACGACGAAGAACTGAAAGACGGTGACATCAGCGTTTCATTAGCCCGTTGGAAAAAAGACAAGCCGCAATTGCTTAAGACTAGCGGCAAGACAGGCGTCAGGATTGGCCCCGCCGATGCGGTTGAAGACATCGCCGCCGATTTAAAAGACATCCAGTTAATTGAGCTGGATTTCCCCGCCTTTGCCGATGGCCGCATTTTTTCCCATGCATGGCTACTTAGAGGCCGCTATAACTATCAAGGCGAAATCCGAGCGACAGGTCATTTCATGCGGGATCAGGTGTTTTATTTATCGCGCGTCGGGGTTAATGCGTTTAGCCTTGAAAAAACCGAAGACCTGCCTGTAGCGCTGTCCAACCTGAATGACTTTAGCGTCAATTATCAAAAATCGATTCGTTAATCCTACCGCGCTCATCGTTCTGAAAGAGCGTCATCCCGGCAGGGATTGCCGGGATCCAGAAGCCATGGATGGCAATGCCAAAGCTGGCAACAAGCCTTGCTAAGCGTAATTGCTTTGTTAAATCAAACATTCACATCCCTGTGATCTGGTTTCCGGCAATCCCTGCCGGAATGACGGTATACCTCAGACACTTGTGTATAACAATGAGCGCGGCGCGTGAGAGCGAAGAAAACTTGCTTATGATACGAAATTAATCCCGTATGCCGCGCCGAGTACCGGAGCTTTCGGCGAGAACAGCCCGTAGTGGTGCGGCAGGGATGCCGCACGTTGACGAAGGGGCAGGAGCCCCTTTCGTCAACCCTCGTCGAAAGCGAGGAACGCAGGAAATAAGCGGCAACCGGGTCGCCTTTTCTTTGGATACTTTCTTTTCGACTGCATGGATGCAGGAGGTAGAGCAACGCAGGAGCAGTTGCCGAGGCGAAGCAAAAGAAAGTAACTCGCCTTCGGGTGCGAGAACCCGCTTCAATCAACTGTCGCGCTAGCGACACTTTAATGTTAAAGCGATCGAAATTCGACTGACTGCGTAACATCAGT